>CAZYWJ010000068.1:0-11199 GCA_964651785.1 uncultured Cryomorphaceae bacterium | reverse complement strand
GCAACTTTAAACGGTTTCAATGGTATCCCCGCTATAGAAGATACATTGACCTCGCCACATGTTTATATCGGCTTTGATGAAAATGAAAATCACTGGGTGCTACGTTTTTCGTCCGGGCTTTCGGGAACTACGGAGTTGGGAATAGAAATTGAGTCAACGGAGCTTGGAATGGTCAGCACCTCCGGGATTGCCGACGAGATGTTGCCCGATCAGCTTTACTTGAATGAAGGCAATTATTCTTTCAATCCCGTATCCCGTACTTCAGAATCTTTTAGAGGAAAGTGATAATTCCGTTTCCGTCACTACCGCTGATTTTGATAATGATATGGATATTGACATTTATGTCGTGCGCACATCATATGCATCGAATAAAACAAATATTCTTTATGAAAACGTAAATAATGAAAGCTTCTTGCGTCATGAAGGAGCATGGGGTGCCGCAGGAGATGGTTCCGGAATTGGAGAAACGGTCAATAGTGTGGATTTCAATAACGATGGTTTCATGGATATTTATGTCACAAACGGAGCTTCAACATTCTTCTTGGATGACGCGGCCGTGAACCTCTACCAAAATAGCGGGAACTCGAATAATTGGATAAAGCTGGTATTGAAAGGAATCGTAAGCAATAACGTGGGGTTGCACGCCAAAGCATTGGTTTATGCCGGTGGCATCGCTCAATTACGCTTTCAAGATGGCGGCTTTCATCGCTATTCGCAAGATGATAATCGTCTGCACTTTGGATTAGGCCAAAATGATGTAGTCGATTCCATCGTGATTGATTGGCCTTCGGGTATACACCAAGTACTTGAAGCAGTTGATGTAAATCAAATCCTGACAATAGAAGAAGATCTGACTTCGGGAACGGAAGAACAGCGAAGTTTAGAGAACCTCATTAAAGTATACCCCAATCCCACTGAAGGATATTTACGAATAGATTGCGGCATCGCCAAGCCGATTGAGGTTCGGGTGTACGATGTTCAAGGCAAATTGGTGATGACTGAGGCTAATCATATCTCGAAGAACTCTATAGAGCTATTCATTTCCGAAACACCCGGCTTCTATACCATCGATATCTTTACCGAAGCCGGTGCAGTACGGAAAAAAATTGTAGTCATTTAGCTATAAATTTTGCAATCCAATTTGGAAACATTTGCACTAAGGTGCCAAAAGCTCAGCTTTAAAGTTTTCAGGAAGTGAAGCGACAGAATCTTTCAATCGACTGTGGTTCGTTGCCTTCTCTGCTTCATCTTCCAGGAAATAGTTGTAATTTCTGAACAGAAAAAAGAACAGAAGCCGATTGTATAAATCTAAGTCTGCATCGGCAACAATCGATAGAATCTTTTCTTCCGTGCTTTTCCTGTTTTGAGACTCGGCCAAGGCCCTACCGACTCTTGCTATACTGCCGAAATAATGATTTGTGGAAGGATTTTCCATTCGAAAGCAAATACCTAAAATCAGATCTTCCACATTAATATTAATTGATTCCAGCTCCTTAATGTAAGTATTTCGCTTTCCCCAAGCGTAACTCCCGTCAGACTGTCTTTCAAACCTGTCATTCATTATATCCAAGTGGGCCCTTAGAAATATTTCCCATCGATAAGTTTCTGCCGATAATAAAGCAATATTTACGGCGTGCTCCCTGGGTCTGGCATCCATACTACAATATCCTATCACACGTGTAGATCTCATATCTTCCAGCATTTTGGTTTTCTTTTTATCGGATAGTGACCGCCAGTTCTGAGGCAGGTCAACCCAACCCGTCTCCAAATCGTCTTTGAATTTCGAAGTGGTGGTATCAATCAGACAATCCGAGTATCCGATCTTTAAAGAATATTCACGAGGAAGCTCGATTGACTTAAAGTTTTCAGGAAAATAAAATGCCGTAATACTCTCTTCAGAGTATTTAGTTTTTTTATTGTAATCCATTAACCACCTACTGCCAAAATCCATATTGTATTTCGAAGCATCCTCCAAATATATTCTGTCACTATAGTCGCTTCTCAGGCTGAAATGGTCCACGCTGAAAATCTCTTCACCGTTTCCGTTAAAATACTTCCATTTCAAAAAGAGTTCATTCAGCCTTATGGTGGCCTTAGTGTATTTAGCGTAAAAGTCTGCGAAGGAAATGTTGTTCTTTATGTCTTTCATAGCCAATTTAGCTTCCACTCCTGACAGGGATACATAATGACCTATTGCCTGTTGCTTAGACAAGAAGGTCTTATCAAACTCACAAGTCCTGTACATTAAATTGAGAGAATCAACTACATGACTGAGTTTAGTCATGGCTTCTTCAGAATAAATCAAGCCATTTTCATAGACTTTAAATTCTCCTTGCTGAGATTGCGCAGTAATACCAAAGCAGAGAACGAAAATAAATACCGTCAGCTTTTTCATACTATTCGATTTTTGGATTATGAATAAGAAAAAAGCAAAACCTCTCTGATATGTTAAAGTTAAGATGCTTGAGAGAAAAATCTTATAATATTTAAGTATCGGTTTGTTTCAATCGAGGAATCAGCGCTTAATAAGAATGACAGGAAAAACCCTGCTTTTGGGGAACCGCGAAATAAGGCTTGAAATAAACAGCATCCTTGAAGGATCTCACTAATCTGACCTTATCACTTAGCGGAACGGATCATAGGCAATTTCACTTTAACAATTCCACAATTTGTTGAATTCCGGCCGGCTTGATCAAATGATGGTCAAAACCTGCTTCTCGCGCTCTTTCACGATCTTTTGCTTGTCCCCAACCAGAATGGGCGATCAATAAAATTTTCGGAAAAGACTGTTTCAACTGCTTGGCCAGCTCATATCCGCTGATGTCGGGAAGACCGATGTCCAACAGTGCCACTTGCGGGCGAAAGTCGAAGGCTTTTTTCAATCCTTGAGTTCCATCAAAAGCTTTTTCCACATCAAAGCCTTGTATGCGCAAAGCCATGTGCATTAAGTCTGCTATATCTTTATTATCGTCTACCACCAGTATGCGCAACTTTTCTTTTACACCGGGCTGAGCACCGGCATCCTCTGATACTTTACTCCCATGATTTTCGGGTTGTAGGGATACCAGCGGTAGCGAAATGCTAAAGGTACTTCCGCAACCCCTACCTGCGCTGCTTACGCTTACCGAACCTTTGTGCATCTCCGTCAGGGTTCTCACCAAACTCAGCCCTATACCCAAGCCTGAGTTTTGATTTCCTACCTGACGAAACATTTCAAAAATGTGTAGTTTATCTTCATCTGCTATACCGACTCCCGTGTCTTCTACGGAAAGCAGAGCACGGTCTTCCTGCATTTTAAGCTTCAATATAATTTTCCCTCCGTCGGGAGTATACTTGGCAGCATTTGTCAATATATTCGTTATGATTTGAATCATCCGGTCGAGGTCGGCATTGATCATAACGGGGACATGGGGCAGGACAACCTCCACTGCGTGTTTTTTTTCTTTAATGAGGGGATCTGCCGTTTCTAAAGCAACATTAACCGCCTCTCGCAGGTCTGTTTTTTTGAGTTGCAGCTTTATTTTGTTTCGCGAGATTCTGGAAATGTCCATAAGGTCATCAATTAACCTTACCAACTTATCTACCTGCCGTTCAATGATGTTGCGCGCCATACGATCCGTCTCCTCATCACTATTATCCTGCATTAGCTCGATGGCACTCTTTACGGGCGCAAGAGGATTTCTCAATTCGTGCGCCAACATAGCCAAAAACTCGTCTTTTCTGCGTGCTGCTTCACGCAATGCTTCTTCGGCCACCTTTGTGTCGGTTATATCGTAAATAATTCCGATAACCCGAACCACCTTATTCTCATCCTTTGAGTAGAATGTTCTGTTTACATCCCTCACCCACCTAACGGAACCATCCTCACCTTTGATTCTGTAAATGTTCTTTCTGATCTCTACGGAATCCGAAGTGATGGAATCATCGAGCATTTCTTCAAAAGCAGGTCGATCATCCGGATGAATTCGACTGTTTATAAAGGCTCGTTTCGGTTCTTCATCCAGATTGAGGTCATAAAGTTTATATACCTCCGGAGACCAGATGTACTTATCACGGGCACCGTCATATTCATACGTTCCCAACCCTGCCGCATTGGATGCCAATCTCAAACGCTCCTCAGAGTTTCTAATCATTTCTTCCGCTCTTCTTTTATCGGTAATGTCTTCAAAAAGCACTCCTACAAGACCGCTTTCGGGTTTTCCCAATGAGAAAGCAAAAACGGAGTAATAACGATCCAATGCTTCGGCAAAATTTTCATATCGGGCAGATTCCCCGCTTTTATCAACTTCTCCGTACAGGTCAAACCAGTATTGCTCATGATCGGGCACCATCTCTCTCATTCCTTTTCCGATAGGCTCGGGTAGCGGGAAATGCATGGCAAAAGCAGGATTTTGCTCCATAAAAATAAAGTCGGAAGCATTTCCTTCTTCATCATAAACCATCTTAATAATGCAGAAGCCTTCATCAATACTCTCAACCAAAAGGCGGTACTTTTCCTCGGCAGACTTCAAATCTTCGATATCGGTGCTAACGCCATACCACTTGGTGATCTCTCCCGATTCGGGATCGAAGTAAGGGACCCCTCTGTTTAAAAACCTCCGGTATTCGCCATCGGCCCGCCTGTTTCGCTGGGCGATGGTAAACTGCTTGCCCGACTTCATGGCCGATTGGAAGGTATGCAAGACTTTCGACGCATCGTCGGGGTGAACGATGTGAGCCGCCATATCGCTTAAAGTTTGGATTTGTGGTACGGTGCCCGTATACTGATAATACTGATTGTTCAAAAACATGACATTTCCTTCAGCATCGGTCACCCAAATTATTTGAGGTATGGTATCCGCCATGAGCCTGAATTGCTTCTCTGACTCGATGATGGCAAGCTCTGCCTTCTTCTGTGCAGTAATATCAGAGAATACCAATGCCACTCTGTTTTCTTCGTCTACCGGTGATATATTCAGCGCGAGCCACCGCTCAAAAACTTCTGAGTACTTTTCGGTCGTTTGAGGCTTTCGCGTCCTGTTAACTTCGTCATAAAGCTCAAGCCAAAAAGGCGCCACCCGTGCGTTAATCTCCTTACTTGTTTTACCAGTGGCATTCTCTATTCCGGAGTGTTTGTAAAATGCAGGGTTTACAATGACAAAAAGAAAATCCATCGGCCTATTCTCTTCGTCATACAAGACCTCTACGATGGCAAAGCCTTCATCGATTGAGTTGAACAGATTTCGATAGCGCTCTTCCGATTTAGCCAAAGCCGCCTTCGCCATTTTTTCCTCCGTAATATTTCTGACACTACCGAGCAATTTGACCGGAGATCCGTTTTTAAAGTAGGCTTTTCCTATTGCAGCCACCCAAATTATTTCGCCGGTCTTCATATTAACCACTCGATAATCTACTTCGTAGCGCCCATCCCCCTTCGGATCGAGCGAGTGATCCACCGCCTTCTGAGTAAGCACCCTATCTTCAGGGTGTACACCTTTAATAAAGAGGTCATAGTTTACTTCAGCATCTTCATCTACTCCCCAAAGTTTTCGAATTACGGAGTCCCATTCAATCGACTCAGTCTCCACATTGTAATCGAAAATTCCCAGATCGGATGCTTTAGTTGCCAACTGCAACCGACGCTCACTCTCTTCCAGCAGCTTACCCGACATCACCATGTCAGTTATTTCGTATGAAAAGTTCATCACCCCGGCGGGTTCCGTTTTATCCATATACCATGGCTGCAAGATTTGGTAGAAATAGCGCTTTTTATCCTCTCCCGATAGCCGTGCTGCCAACTGATGCGTATGAAGAGGCTTACCTTCCTTGAATACCCAATCAAACTTTTCAATAATATCTTGTCCGGACAATTCGGGCAGGGCATCTCTTAACTTTTTACCAGCTACCGCTCTTTCACCGGTCGTTTTACCCAACAGAGTATTTGAAAATACGATATTGTGGTCGGGGCCTTCGTGTACGGAAATATTGGCGGGTGCATCTTGAAAAAGTTGACGAAGCTTTGATTCACTCTCTCTGAGCTTAGCCTCTACCCGGGCATGCTTAATTTTCAAACAGAGTAAATCCGTAACCTTCCTGACCAAGTCCAGCTCATCTTCCCGCCATGTGCGTGGCTCTTTATCATAAATGGTAAAAAGAAATTTCCATCTGTCTTTTGAAGTAAAGGGTACGGTAATAAAAGAACGAATACCCAAAGAGGCATTACGCTCAGCATCCGCCCTATTGTCGTTCCGTGTATCTCGAACGCAGACGGGCGTGCCGTTTCTAACCAAATCCAGAAGGCCCGGATTCATAAATTCTGAGAGTTTGTATTCTCCTCTCAGGTCTCGGTTGGCAGCTCGCCGATCGTAAGAATAGCAAATGGTAGCGATGTTACTATCTTCGTCTATATCTACAAAGAGGCAATTGCTGATTTTTAAATGATCTTCAAGTCGTTCGCTTACGTAGTTGAAAACCTCCTCTGCTTCCGCAAAAACCGTAAGTTTTTTACTGATTTCTGAAAAAAGCGCGGCATGACTCTCTCGTCTTTTCTTGTCCGTAATATCTCTGATAACACCGTAAACTTTATCGAGATTCCTGTTTTTGTCAAACTCCGCTTCTCCGTGAATTTCTATCCATCTCAAGTCGTCTGAAACGAGATGTCTGATTCGGCATTCTAGATTGAACTGAAGATTGTCCGGTGTAATTTGAATCTCTTCCTGAATTCGCACCCTGTCATCAGGATGCATATAATCCTCTAAAAACTCTTTGGCACCTATCGGTTTATCGGTGTGATTGCGGCCAAAAATCTTGTAGATATGATCATTCTCCCAGATAATTTCATCATCCGTAACGTTCCATTCAAACAAACCTAATTTTGCCGCATCGGCGGCAATGATCATGCGTCTTTGACTCGCGTGAAGAGTTGATTCTTTAGAGACTTTATTGGCGGAATTACTCAATCAAAAATTTTCCATAAAGGTAGCAAAAAGCTTTCCGTTGATTTAATGTGTCGGTCATTCTTCCCTGCCATTTCCTACAAGCAAATTATCAAGTCGAAGGAAAATTCCGGCTTTTTTAAATGGGTGTTTTCGAATTCAGTGCTATACGTGCATAGCAACTAAGGGATGCAGATCAGAAATAGAATCTAACCAAGACTGCCGCATTGGTGAATACCACAAAATTATCCTCATCAAACAAGCTTCTGAGTTGAACCTCACTACCGACACTAAAGTTATCGATGAAGTAGTATTCGCCACCTACGGCAGGGGCTACACTTATGACAGTGCCGCCGCCATAGCCTACCCTTCCTCCGTAGAGCAAGTTAAACTTTGAAATGGTCTTTTTGCCGAAGGCCCCGACCTCTATGGAATACAAGGTTTCTTCTTCGGAGAAGGCAAATCCCAATGAAGGCTCCAAGCGAAACCGATCACTAAAATCGATTGTCATTAAAACGGAAGAAGCCACGGCGCTTTCGTAATCATATTGATAGGTAACAATATTGAAAAGCGACACCCCTAAACCAAATTTGGAATCAGACGATTCCTCGGTTTCCGAAGTTTGAGCCATTGATATCTGCGAAGTCATAATGAGGCATAGCGCTATAAGTGCTGAGGTTGAGAAGATTTTTTTCATAGGTAGGATGATTTTCTTAACGAAAAATTATCTTTTAACATCTTGGAAAAAGTTGAGGGTCGCCATAGCAAGAATAATACCGCTTTACACCTGCACCGGCGTTCGCGTAAAAGCAATCATCAACATAAAAAACCAGCATAAATCAGCCCACGGTTTAGCCGATTTTTTAATAGAATGGCCTTCCATAACCGGTGATCGGCTAAGAATGAGATAATTTCAAAACATATCAGGGTGAGACGCCACACGAGTTTGATATGTATATCCTCCCATGACATGAGGAAGTTTATTGTGGTTGAGATTTGGAAAAATTTCTAATTTTCAAATAAAACGCGACAACAATGACAAGGGAAGAATTCATGGAAAAGAGTCTGCTGATGGGAATCAGTTTACCACTTCTTTCTTCCGTACTCTTGCAATCATGCAATACAAAAACGCTTTCTTTTCCGATACCGGAAGGTTCTTTACAAGATAAAGTAATAATTGTAGGCGCAGGAGCCGCGGGGATGTCTGCAGGCTATTTACTGAAAAAGTACGGTGTCGACTTTAAAATTTTGGAGGCGGCTTCCGCGTACGGCGGCAGGCTTAAGAAATCAGAGAGCTTTACCGACTTTCCGCTGGATCTGGGTGCAGAATGGATTCATGTAAATCCTAAGGTTTTGGATGAAATAGCCAATAAACCGATTGATAACAGGCAGTTTGAAACCATCGATTACAATCCACAGACGATTAAAACTTGGAAAAACGGAAAGTTAAAGTCGCACAACTACATTAAAAATCTCTATAGCGAGTGGAAGTTCAAGCGTTCTACCTGGTTTGATTTTTTCGAGCAAAACATTATTCCAGAAATTTCGGATAGGATCGTTCTAAACAAACCTGTAGACGAAATCAATTATGAAAGCGATCAGGTAATTGCTAAAACAGCCGACAATGAATTATATGACGCAGATAAAATTCTCGTTACCGTTCCGATAAAAATGCTTCAAAACGGGATTATAACCTTTAAACCCAATATGCCTCAAGAAAAAAAGGCGGCTATAGGTAAGGTTTTTATGGGGGACGGCATCAAATTGTTTATTGAGTTCAATGAAAAATTCTATCCTGATATTCTGTCTTTTGGAAATATTTTCAAGGCTTTTAATGAGGAAAATAAGTTCGTGTATGATGCAGCTTTCAGAAAAGACACCAACAAAAACATCTTAGGCCTTTTTGCCATAAACGAAAAAGCTTTAGCCTACACGGAATTAAATGAAAACGAAATCATTTCGAAGTTTTTGAATGAATTGGATGAGATATTCGAAGGCAAGGCAACGAGCAATTATAAGAGACACATCATTCAAAATTGGTCAAAAGAACCCTTTATTCAAGGTGCTTATTCGTACTCATTTGATGAAAACAAAAATGAAATTGTCAAAATAATTTCTGAACCAATAAGGCGTAAGGTATACTTTGCAGGAGAGGCATTATCTCTGAAAAATCAAGCGATGGTACAAGGTGCATGCGAGTCGGCCTACGGTGTGGTAGCTCGGATGATGAAAGATATATAGATCGGGCAAATATTTTCGGTAGTCGTTATACCACTGTTTTAACTGCGAGTTAGCGGATTCAAAATTGGTATCACCTCTTCTCGGAGATTTCCTATTTTCAGTACGTACAAATTCGCAGATCAAAGAAAAGCACCGATCATACCAAAAGCTACAAATTGTGCCATACAAGATTTTTTTTTATAAAAATAATTTCAAATAGTACGGCACTGCCTCTTGCAAGCAAGCTTGATCAGAGCTATTCAAAACATTCTGACGGGCACTTAAAATGAAAAAGAAGGCAAATTGACTGAAACGAGAACTGACATTTTGTATCCGTTTATAGTCGATCCCCTCACGTACATTTGTATACGGTAAAACATTAAAAGAAAATGAAACGAATCCTTGTAACGGGAGCAACGGGTAACATCGGATTTGAAGTTATCCGTTATTTGAGCAAAATTAAATCTGACTCTGAGATTGTTGCTGCCGTTCGCAATATCGATAAGGCAAGAGAGTATTTCAAAGGCTTCCCTGACTTACATTTTAGAAACTTTGACTTTGAGGATGATAAGTCTTATTCAAAAGCATTTGATCAAATTGACATCCTCTTTCTGCTTCGTCCTCCTCATATATCAGATGTGGAAAAGGTCTTTCGACCATTATTAAGTTCGGTAAAAAATAACGGGATAGGTAAGGTTGTGTTTCTATCCGTGCAAGGGGCAGAAAAAAGCAAGGTAATTCCGCACAACAAGATAGAGCGGATAATTCGAGATACGGGATTCGACTATATTTTCGTCAGACCGAGCTATTTTATGCAAAACCTGACAACGACACTGCTTTCTGAAATTGTAAACCACAAGACTATAAGCCTGCCTTCAGGGAGAGCGAAATTCAATTGGATAGATGTCCGAAATATTGGCGAAGCCACGGCAATTCTGTTGAGCCAATTCGATAATCATCGAAATAAAGCCTATGAAATTACAGGCTCACAAAATAAAGATTTCAACGAAGTTGCGATCCGCATCAGCGAGATTACCGGCAAACGAATAAGATTCAGAAGTATTAATCCGGTGAGCTTTTATTTGAAGAAAAAAAAGGGAGGCATGAAAAGCGGGTATGCGGCTGTAATGACCATTTTGCACTTTTTACCGAGACTTCAAGCTGAACCTGATATTGCTGACATTTATCAAAAATTGACAGGAAAAGTCCCTACTACCTTAGAAGAATTTATCGAGCGAGAAAAAGAGAAACTTTCCACGCCCACACATTAATTGCTGATTGCGCTCAACTAATCGGATCATGCATTCAACTACGAAGATTTCAAACCTCCATACAGAGTACCATCCTTCTCGGAAATAAGGCCGAAGGGGTTGAATGCGATAAATTTGAGCGTTTCTGCTTTTCAGCAGGTCTTCTACCTCCTATTTGCTGAGCGAATCGCATCTACATTCCGGGGTCAATTTGTTATGCGTAATTCGGAATGTCAAATTTTATTGCATAAAAATGGATACCCACGACCGGCAATATTCGGTCTACTAAAATCCCTCAAAGGCAATTGATAATCTACTAGTTCTCGCTAAATAAAGTTTTTGGTTCTATTCAGATATAACCGTTCCTTACCTTTATGACAAAACAAAACCTATGAACTTTCATACACGAAAATGGGTGAAACCCGAAGACCTGAACCCAAACGGGACCTTATTTGGCGGGAGACTGCTGGAGTGGATCGATGAGGAGGCCGCACTTTATACCATTGTGCAATTGGAGAATCGGCACATCGTGACCAAGTTTATCTCGGAAATCAACTTTATAGCGGCCCCCGTGCAGGGCGATATCATTGAGATGGGAATTGAAGTGGTAAAGTTTGGCAGCTCGTCCATAACCCTTCGCTGCGAGGTGCGCGATAAGCTAAACCGCAAGAAGGTATTGGAAATAGATAAAATCATCATGGTAAACCTCGGCCCCGACGGTAAACCCGCGCCCCACGGCAAAACGAAGGTGGAATTTGTGAAGGATCGGTTGGCGTAGCGCGTAGTCAGTAGTCAGTATTTAGTATTCAGTAGTC
>CAZYWJ010000067.1:0-16718 GCA_964651785.1 uncultured Cryomorphaceae bacterium | reverse complement strand
TTGGAGAATTAAGAATGAACAATTAAGAATGAACAATTAAGAATTAAGAATGAACAATGATCAATTAATTCATGCCGTAGGCATGAGATATGGGTAGCTCAAAACGACATTTCAAATAAGCTCATGCTGTAGGTATGAAATATGGCTAACAGCAATGCGATCCTTTTCACCCCGCACCTATTAAAACCAATCACCATGAAAAAAGCACTGAAACTCATCGGCATCACCATCGGCTCTGTAGTAGCCTTGGCGGCCATAGCCCTGCTCTTTATCGGTTTTAACGATGTACCGCGTTACGATGTCAACCTTCCCGACTACACCCACGAGAGCAGTCCCCGGGCTATAGCGCGCGGCGAAAAACTGACCATGATGCTCTGTGCCGGTTGCCATATGAATTATGAAACGGGGCGCCTTACCGGCAAGAGAATGAGCGACGCGCCGCCCGAATTCGGTACCATATACTCACCCAACATAACCCAAGACAAAACCTACGGAATAGGCGAGTGGACTGATGCCGAACTGCTCTACCTCCTGCGCACGGGTATAAAGCGCGACGGGCAATACGCGCCTCCCTACATGGCCAAGCTTCCCAAAATGGCCGATGAAGACCTGAACGCCATCATAGCCTACCTGCACTCAGATGCCGATGCCGTAAGTCCCGACCCCACACCCGATCAAGCCAGCGAACCGTCTCTCCTCACCAAAGCCCTTTGTCGGGGACCCTTCCAACCCTTTGACTATCCTCAGGAGCGCATACCGATGCCCGACGCGGCCAACGAAATAGAGCTGGGAAAATACCTCGCGATCAACCTCGACTGCTTTTCCTGCCACTCGGCCGATTTTAAAACCAACAACTTCCTGGAGCCCGAGAAGAGCCCCGGCTACTTTGCCGGTGGAAACATGCCGCTCAATATGGAAGGCGAGGTGGTGTACACCTCCAACCTTACCCCGCACCCCGAAACGGGCATAGGCCTCTGGACCAAAGAGCAATTCATCAACGCCGTAAAATACGGAAGGGTAGAAGGAGAGCCCGCACTCCAATACCCCATGATGCCCTATCCTCAACTAAGCGATGCGGAAGCAGGAGCCATCTACGCCTACCTGATGACGATACCCGCTATTGAGAATAAGGTGGAGCGGTCGGGGGATTGAGGTTGATGGTTTGGAGTTTGGCGGGGAAGCAGGGCAGCAGCAGAGAAGGGATTTACTCAGCATTAAATGATTCTATAGCTTCATCCAAATACTCATTCGATTCTTTATTTTCCTTCACTCCGTGAATAATAAAGGGAACTGAAACGCCCAGACTCGTTATGGCCAAAAGGTTTACACCGAGTTGCTCCAAACCGAATTTTCGGTTGCTGCCCTCGATCAGACCGTAGAACCCGCCCACGACAAATAGTCCACCTATAGAAAATGAAGCAATACTTTGTCGATTGCTTTTGCGCGAACTTAAAGCGAGCTTATAGTATTCGCTCGACTCGTTCATGTTGAGAAATTCTTGCCTGATTTCAGATCTGCTTAGGTCGCTAAAGTCAGTTTTAGTTTGATCTGTCGTACTTTGGGATTGCAGGCTTGAGAAGCTTGCCGTAAAAATCACTAGGAGAATCAATATTTTAGTCATCGTGGCTTTATCGGGATGTTTACTATTTAAGTTTAGTCCGTATTGGCTAAAGCTATGGAAATGTAAGTCGAATTCCACAGAACCAGGCGATTGGAGCCATCGACATCGATCTGATGACGATACCCGCTAGAGAGAATAAGGTGGAGCGGTCGGGGTATCAGGGTTTGTTGAGGTGGTGACGAATAACCGGACATCTCTCAAGCGCTTTGCACTTAACACTTTGAATTATTAGAAGTACATGTACCGATCCTATTCTGTACTCAATTGAAGGGCGCAACAGCCGCAACTTTATTCGTTATTGAGTTTCAGAATTTCCTCAATTAGATTATCCGCTATTCTAAAATCAGTTTCCAATAGCTTATTAATTTAGGGCTTCACTTTGTCAATCAGCTCCAGCTGCATTGCCCGATGTATAACTCCGAGTGTTCCACTAATTTTAAAGCGTAGCTTATTAGCTAATTTACGCGCTTTCAAATCATCTATAATAATAGCACATCATCGTATTCAGTTGCCAAAGCAATGGCACTGGCTTCGCCCGGATCAACTTGGGTTTCTAAGAAGGTTTGGTATTTTTTATCGGTCGCGCTTTTAATTTCTATCCAATTCGGCAAAGTTTCTCCAAATTCTTCTGCGACTTCGGGCGTAGTGACCAATTCGTCGTAAACACTCTGAAGGAGGTTCAATTCGCCAATTTTATGAAATATTATAAGCGTGCTAGTGTCTGATATTACAACCTTAGGCATTTTCCATATCAGAGCGTAAATCATTTGTTGATGTACTAAATATGGAAACTCCATATTTTCCAAGCATCTCGATAAATGCACGTTTGGACAAGCCAACCATTTGCGCTGCTTGGCCGGCAGAAAGCTTTGCGTCTTGGTATAATTTGGAAGCGATTATCATAGAGAGGTCGTAATCTTTCAAATCAACGCTGTCCGGTATATTTAAATGTATTGTTCTCATTTTCATTAAACTTATCCAAATATAACCTTTCCAGTCTGAAATTTATTATTTGAATGGTATTATTTGCTTACTCCCAAGACCAACGATAAACCACTTAAAAGCACTCTGATTATTAAATGCGCCCAACGGATCTCCTCGAAAAATAAACCAATCTCAGATAGCTATCCGGTGACAGATTGGTTTAAAAGATACCATCTGCGCCAACTTGTTGACTGATAAACACAAAATTTTGGATATTGCCTGTGGTCTTATCAAATAGATACCTGAGCAAAGCAGCCACCTTTAATCCTAAACACGGAGGTATGAATAGCCCAACGTAAAACCCCGATATCGGTATGATGTCGGGGTTTGTTTATTTAATACAATGCTGATGAATGAATGGATCTGGCTCCATGCATTTACACCTTCAGTATGCCCCGCTGAAGGGCCAGGTAAATAAGGTGAATACTATTATTCGCATCAAATTTATTGATCAGGTTTTTCCGATGACTCTCTACCGTGTGGTTGGAAATACACAATTGATCGGCAATTTCTTTGGTACTTAATCCCTTGTAAATTCTCTCCAGTACTTCCAGCTCGCGATCGGATAGGTTTATATCATCGTCGCGTTGCCTCAGGCTTACTGCCAGATCCTTAGCTACCTCGGGAGAGAAATAGTGACCATACCGATACAATTGACGAATGGCCGATCCGATATCGGCATTCTTTTCGCTCTTCAACATATAGCCGTGCACCCCGGCGTTGATACACGGCACTATTTTTTCAGACTTGCTGTGCATGGTTAGCATCATCACGCGCACCTCGGGATACTTCTTTATGACTTCCTCCGCCACGGCCAGTCCCGACATTTCATTTTCATCACCCAAGTTGTAGTCCAATAAAATGATGTCGGGCCTTTTTACGGATAGTTGAGCCAGGGCCTGTTTTCCCGAGTGGGCGATGTCCGTTATGTCAATGTCTTCCTGATCGGATAAGATGAGCGCCAATCCGTCGGTGACTATTTGATGATCGTCCACAATGCTTACACTTATTTTCATGTTCTGAGGGGTATGGTTATAAAATAATAGCTGCCTTTTTGCGGACTGCTTTCGATTGACAATTTACCACCGAATTTATCTATTCTCGATCGGATGTTTTTCAGACCAATACCTTCGAAGCGGCCATGCGTATCAAAACCCCGGCCATTATCGTGATATTGAAATATGAGGTCGTCTTCTATTCTCATGTTGATTTCCACTTCGGTAGCCCTGGCGTGTTTTAAGGTATTACTCAATAATTCCTGTGTAATGGCATAGAGCTCATATTGCAACTCCTCATGACTCTTTCCGAATTCGCTCTCGGCTTCGTAGATTATTTTTAAGGAATCGGCACTCTGAATGGAGGCTGCCAACTGTTTGGTAGCTACGGAATAATTAAAGCCGGCTAAAGAACCTGCGTAGAGGTCGTGGGAAATTTTTCTGACCTCTTCTACGGCATCTTCGAGCAGAAGCGCCAGTTTTCTGACGGTTTCCGTTTGATCGGTTAGTTTGTCCTTTAATTTTGATTCAATATTGCTATGGTAAAGCTTGGCCGTAAAAAGTATGCCTCCCAACCTGTCGTGCAGGTCCTTTGAAATGCGGTGTCTTTCTGATTTCTGGCCCTTTAGAAGGGAATTGATATTCTCTACCTCATTCTTTAAAATGAGCTCATCTATTTTCTGTTCCTTAAGCTCCAGTTCCTGTTTGGCAATGACTTTTCGCTTTCTGAAAAGCAGGAAAATATCGAAAAGCACAACCGTGAGCAGCAATACCACCGAACTCGATGCGATGACGATAAACAGGATCAAATCACTCTCTTCTTCCATGGTAATCCGATAATTAGTAAAATGGCCCATACAGTATATGCCACCAGGTTAATATGCAGCATACTTGCTGCCAGGGAGTTGCTTATTTGAAAAGCCAGAGGAAAGGCGCTCATAGCCGAAGGCATCAGGGTAAAGTAGAGTACATTGGCTAAAGCGAAGAAAAATACAACTTTCGATTGTCCGGCTTGATTCAGCATGATGGACCGCAAGTGAACGTAGGATAAGATTGCCGTCAATATCGCTGATATTATGTTGCTGTAACTGTGTAACTGCCGGAGGCTATCAGCTCGAAAATAGCCGATAACAAAAACGATTAATATGATAAGAACACCGCTCAGTTGTAGTCGTTTTTTCTCAATGAACGATTCACTTTTATAGTAGACCACCAGGGTCAGCATCCTTTCCACGGGCAAGAGAAAATTGTATAAAATATGCGTATTGCCACTTCTTTTGCTGATGATATCTGCCGCTACGTCTACCGAGATGTTTAAAGAGAGAATCAGTAAAATGAGTTTTTCAGTCTTTGTAAGTGTTTTGACCTTAAGCAAATAAGCCACTCCTGCCAGAATACATACCAGAGAAGGGATGTCGTCATATGCTATTTGAAACTTTTCCGTGAGAGCCACTAAACACGAAAGTAGCTTAAATCACGGGCATCTGATAACGGCACCACAACAAGGCGGGCATAGTTGACCGATGTCCAATGCTTTTTCGCGATAGTTATCCCGACCTCTGTCCGTATTATTCAATTCGAAAAACACGGAATCATTGCCAAAGACAAAAAACGGAGCATGCATAGGAGTGGATAAGCCTTCAGGCCGTATGCCACCCGGGGCGATGTAGAGATGAAGGTTTGGATTATTCTTATAGGTTTCATAAAAGTCCCAAAAGCTTTGTGGATTGTGGTACACCATGGAAGGATGTACGATTTGGCTGACGGGTTTTACCACGCCGTCTGTTTCTATCCTCATGCTATCGGTGTATGTTTTCTTAAAGTTGTCGAATGTCGTTTCATCAATAACCTGAAATCCTTGGGCGGAACCCGGATCGAGGTATATAAAATGCTCTGAGGTCTGATCATTCTCTCCGTCGGAAAACGGACAGTACTGCACGGAGTCGCTTTCCAAAGTCCCCTTGCTCAGCAGGTAGAGCAATTTTCCTTTTCCGCCTTTGTTTTCGTAGCCATAATGAAAAACGAGTCCGAATCTGTCCTGATCGTTCATATTGCTGAAGATGTCGATCAGATCGGCATTCGTCGCAGAATTGAAAGGGAGTTTGACAGGGTAGTAGTCCAGATTTCCTGCGGAGGTATAAGCGGCACCGAAGTTTTTAACGGCTTTCACAAATTCACCACAAGTCACTGAGCCCGTTTCACCGGCTTTCAAAGTCGAAGTTTCCGAGCAAGTGCCGTTTGCCATCAAGGTGTCGTAGAAGGAAAGGTGAGAGGGAAATTGTTGTTTGAAGATGTGCTCTTCCGACGGGAATACAGAAGCCGGATCAGGAGATGCCTGCGGATTGATTTTACCATTAAGAGAAAAGGCCGCAATGATGAAGAGGGCCGAAAATATCAATACAAATCGATAATGAGAAGTTGAGATGGGTTTGGTTTTCATCTTACTTGGTTAAATTATTAATTGAGCCATAGAGCCCGGTCATTGTTCTTCGATTAATTCATTTTGCCGTCTCTCGGATAATTTGCCCTGAAACGACCTGATTTAAAAAAACCTCTCGAAAAATCGAGAGGTTAATATGGATGCATGGTCGGGTCATGGTTAGCCATTCAATTATTAAACTCACGGTATAATAGAATATAGCTTCCGTCAGACTGCAAAATTCACTTGAATAACCTAAGTGTCTTATGCGCTCTTACGGTGACCAAAGTAGAATCTGAAAATTTCTTTTCCCTACCTGAATCAAATGGAAAATTTTCACTGAATTCAGTGAGTGGTTAATCACATGAATTGTTTATGGGGTTATGGCAAACAGGCATTCTAATCAGGGTAATCTCTGTTTTTCCGTCAGATCTTTAGGCAAATTAGCGGCTGTTTCTTAGACTTGTAGAGAACCAACCGGACTATTCATTCGGCACAAGCATATATTTCCGTATGACTCCTCTCAAAAATACTCCTGACATAGCAGCTTTGCGCAAAGTTGCCGGTTTCGCCCTCACAGCCTTTCTGATAGCAGCCTGTTCGCTGGCGCCTTATTACGATGCATCGGTCATAGAGCAAATAGAAGAAACCACCGCCACCGCCGATCGCTTTTACCTTTTGATGGAAATGGACTCCACCTCTGAGGAGTCGCCGCGCATTTACGAAGAGGCCGAACCTTATTACTACGACCTCATTCTGGATTTGCGAAAGATCAATCGTATGAACGAGTACCGCAAAAAGAGCGAGGCTTCCTCAAAACAGGTAGACCTCGCCATAGACATCATCGAGGCGCAGAAGTCCATTCACGAAAGTATGGAGCGACTGGATAACGGCGGGCTGATAGAGCTGCACCGCGATCAAACCATGGACGCCCTGTACATTTTGAGAGGTACGGAGAGTCGCTTACCAAAACGCTAAACCCCTGAATTATGTCATTTGAAATAGACGAAGTAATCGGAGATATGGCCGAGGCCATCAAAGGATCGGTAAAGGAAGACTGGCCCGATACCAAAGAGGTGGTCAAGCAGTTTCTCGATCGCCGCAAAGAGCGCATGAAGCTCATCGCCGAATTGATTCTGAAAGGCACCCTGACCGTCGAATCGGCCAAACCCTATCTCGATATTGAGAAGAAGCTTCTGGAAATGGAGATTCTCGGCGTTTCGATCATTACCAAAGCCATGGCTCAAAACGCCGCCAATAAAGCCATGAAGGTATTGGTGGAAGCCATTAAGGTGGCCTTGCCGATATAAGCCGACAGGAGTTTTCAAAACCAATATTTCAGCGGATATTTGCACCTTTTTTTAAAAGGTCATGAATCCACGCTATATCGCACATCTGGCCCTCTGGGCCGTGGCGCTGATCTACGGTGCAAATTACATCATCGCCAAGGATCTGATGCCGCACTTCATTCAGCCGCGCGGGTTCATCTTCCTGCGCGTCACGGGTGCTACGGCGCTGTTTTTTCTTTTGGGCTTCTTCATCAAAGGCTCCCGCCGCATCGAGCGCAGGGATTGGCTCAGGGTCTTTCTCTGCGGTTTCTTCGGAGTAGCGGCCAATCAGATGCTCTTCTTCGAAGGGTTGAACCTGAGCACGCCCATCAATGCATCGGTTATCATGACCTCCAATCCCGTGCTGGTATTGCTGATGAGCGCCGTAATCCTAAAGGAAAAACTCCGACCGATTAAGATCGTCGGCGTTATTCTGGGAGCTATCGGGGCTATTTACTTGATTCTTTCCACGGCTGCTGATGAGTTTACCCTGCCGGGGATTAGTTTGGGCAATCTGTTGATCTTTCTCAATGCAGCCAGCTATGCGGTATACCTCGTTATCGTAAAGCCGCTGATGCGAAAGTACGATGCCCTGATGGTGATCAAGTGGGTATTTGCGGCGGGGCTGGTCTTCGTGATACCATTGGGTTTGCCGCAATTCACGGAAGTGGAGTGGAACACCTGGACGCCGTCCGTTACTGCCGCAGCATCGTTTGTGGTGATCTGCACCACCTTTCTGGCTTACCTCTTCAATGTCTTTGCGCTGAAGACGCTGAGCAGCTCTACGGTGAGCACCTATATTTACCTGCAGCCGCTGCTCACCACCATGCTGGCGCTTTACCTCGCAAAGGATGCCCTGACCGTCGAAGCCATGGTTTCGGCTGCTTTAATTTTTGTGGGGGTGTATTTGGTCGGAAGGAAATCTCCTTCTGCGCAGGAGCGCTAATATAGAATTTCAAATCTTCCTTCAGTGATCGTATGATTGGGCGTGTTAAACTCGCCCGCTTCAAATTCAAAATTTCCTGACATGGTTTTCGATAGCTCATCGTGAGTTTCTACAAGCAGGTATCCGTTCAGTCCGGGGTGAGGGTTAAATCCCGGCGCTTGATAAGAGACCTGCAAATCGTTTACATCCTGACCAATGCTATACTCGCCTAACGATACTGCATTGCGGGGAATGGACAACGTGATAACGGCTTCCGTAGAATTGACGGCTCGAATGTTCAGTTGTGTTCCGGTGGAGTCAGTCAGGATGTCGATGGAGGTTGGGTTGAAATTTAAACCGTTCGCTTTAAGCGAAACCTTGTTTTCCGTTATTTCATCATCCGATTCGGATAAGACTATAGGTACATTGCTAAATGAACCGTTTCCGAAAAAGGCATTTTCAGAGGATGCAGGATTGTAAACCGACATAAAGAAAGTGCCTGAAACGGTATTGGATTCGGTGTCTATCGATTGAAGATCCACTACATAATCGCCCAAAGTTCCCTCGGAAAAGAGGGTTGAATACCAGGCGATGGAATTTGCGTCGCGTCGCCAACTGGCATAGCCCTGATCGGTACTGCCTGAGGTATTGGAGTAATATTGCGGTCCGTCGTCAGGTACGCGCATGGTGAAAACTTCGCCTGACGTACTGTTGTAAGCGGTAATGATCAGATTTTCGTTTCGGCGCGTCGCACTTACATCGGGTAGTGTCCAAGGGTTGGAATCCGTACTGCCGTTAAGGTTTCGCAGGGTTAAGGTAGCCTTGATTTCAGGATTTTCAACGGATTCATTGGATTCGTCCTTATCGCAGGCAGAAAGCAAGAAGATCAGAAATAAGGAGAAAGAGATTGGATAGATACGCCTCATTGGTTAGGTTTTAAAATTTCATAAGGCAAGATAATGTATTTCCGTTTATAAGCTATATGGGGGTACCGTTTATTCCTGTTTCGTTTTATAAATTCTCCAACGAGTATTCATGGTATGAAACTCCGATTGAAATACTTATCAATAATTTCTAGGGTATGGAATATTAAGGACTCCGGACTGACTCTTGCACGTAGTAGGTTTAAAAACAAGGATCAAAATGAAAAACATATTAATAATAGGAGCACACGGAAAAATCGGTCAACTTTTGACAAATAGGTTAAGCAAGTCAGGCGAATTCAGCCCCACGGCTTTTATTCGCGAAGAATCTCAGAAGTCTGATTTCAGTGCTGAAAATTTAAACTTTACCGTGGGAAATCTGGAAGAATCCGTAGATGACATGGCCAAGAAGTTTAAAGATCACGATGCCGTAGTATTTGCTGCCGGCTCGGGCGGAAGCACGGGTGCCGATAAAACCCTGTCGATAGACTTGGAAGGTGCCGTACGGTCTATGGATGCCGCTAAGAGAGCGGGCATCAAGCGATTCGTTATGGTGAGCGCTGCAGGCTCAGACGATCGTTCTTTTTGGGATAAAGCCGAAGGCATGAAACCTTACTACGTAGCGAAACACTACGCCGATGAGATGCTGAGAAACTCGGGATTGAATTACACAATCTTGCGCCCTGTGATGTTGACCGATGACCCCGCCACGGGCAAAATAGCGGCCAATGATACCATGGAGGGCCTGAATAAGGAGATATCGCGCGAAGATGTAGCCGCCGTGATAGAGCACGTGCTGGATAGAGATGATACTTACGGAAAGGTATTCGAACTAAGCAAGGGCGAGAAGTCAATAGACGATGCCGTATCGGCAGTAGTGCGCGGACAACTGGAACCTGCATAAGACCTTGTGAAAACAGAAATTCTATGGAAAAACCCTCCGCATTTGTGGAGGGTTTTTCTCTTTTTGGGGTCCGGATTACAGATTGTCACATTACCGTATTCGTGGATTGTGGTAGTTGAATAATCTTACGTGCAATGCGTTATGATTTTCATTATCTTCCTCGCCCAATCATTAAACCATGAAAAAACTCACTTGGCTTTTAATCGCCATTATAGGCTTCATTAATGCGAAAGCTCAATTTTTGGAACCCATTACGATCAAGAGCTACCCGCAAAATACCTCACTTATTTCGGCGCAAGCTCTCGATCTGAATGACGATGGTTTGAAAGAAATTATCTCAATTACTTCAGAGCATTTCATCGTTTTCAATCACACCGGCGATTTTGAATTTACACCCGACACCGTTTATTCATTTGCGGGTAGCGAGGTGCTCGATATGAAGATGATCGACATTGACGGTAATATGGATTTTATCGTTTCTACGGATAATGCCACACTTCGAAAATTTACCCATTCAGAAAGCGGCATCACGGATGAAGGTGCACTCGACATCTCGGGAGGAAATTTCAACGGGTACATGGAATTCGGATTTATCGATGAAGATGAATATCCCGATTTAGCCGTTAGATCTGACATCGGAATTAGTCTTTACCAAAATTCGGGATCAGGAGGTTTTGAATTTATGGATGGAGCGGCAGTAGTTGTAGGTGATTTGGCTCTGGGCGATTTGAACGGAGATGGTTTGGATGATCTCTGCACGGCTTCTGTAGATGAGTTGTTGATTTATAAGAATGAAGGCGGTTATTCTTTTTCGAATTCGGTAGCGGCTTTTAACTCCTCATTTGATATTGCAGATGGAAGCACCGTTTACAAATATCAGGCTTCACAAATGGAAAAACCGAATATTGAAATCCGCGATTTAAACAATGACGGAGATTCTGATGTGTTCTTTTCCGTTTCAGCTTATGGCAAGCTCATTGATTATAGCGATACTTTCGGACCCGGCTACGAGAGAAGAGCTATCACGGGATACGAGTTGATAGTTGATCAACCATCACTCTTTCCTGCACCCGGGAGTTTCGATCAGGAAGGTCGAATGCATACTTTACTGAATGAATATTTTTATTACTCAATCATATCGGAACCGAAGATTCCCGAAAGGTACTTCGCCACAATCCACGATGTTTATGGCAGTTCTGAGCCCGAGGATGTACTTATCGTGCCCGGAGAAATCCATATAGAGGGAATACCTCAGCCCTTTAAGATAGATGACCTCTACGGAGAAGTATTCTTTGAAGATCTCGATTCTTCGGGAGAAGATGAGCTAATCTTAATCTCCTCTGATGGAACATCGGGAATATTCAAAGAGTTTACGGCTTTCACTTTGGAGACGGATGCCATGGATCATTTTGTCCAATTGGGTACTGATCCCTTTAAACCCGTGAAATTGGAATCTTTAAATATCAACGGAAATCGCTTTAGCGCCATTATCGAGAAGTCTTCTCTCAAAAACAGAATCAGACTTCTGAATTTTGAAAACTATCCCGATGCGTCTCAAACGGCCATTACTCGATTGAGAAAAGAAGACAGAATAGAGAGCTTGCGTAGCATTGACTTTGATGGTGACGGGCTTGATGATTTGATCTACATCGGTCGTGATGCGTTCGGATCCTCCAATTACAATGTTTCCGTTTCCGTTTTGAAACAGACCTCTAGTGGATTTACAGGTCCGTTTACCGTCATTCCCCAATTTACAACAGGTACTTCGAGTAAAATATTATTGGATGTTGCCGACTTAAATTCGGATGGTGCCGCAGATATTGTTTTTTGCTTTTGTCAAGCGAATTTTCCACCCAATAGTTTTGACTGCAAAACTCAGGTATACCTGAATGACAACGGATTTTCCAACACTCCCGATTTTCAAATTGAAACCATCAATATACCCGATTTCCTTGCCATCGATAATTTTCAGGGTGATGAAGAGCCGGAAATTTTAATCGGGTTTCGCGATAATGACAACATCGGGGCTAATTATGAAGAAATTGGAATTTACAGTTATGAATTGGAAGAAATCACCGACATAAGCGGTCAATTTAGTTATAACCAAGTTCTCGCAGAAGATTATAACCATGACGGTATTTCTGATATTTACGTTACTACTCGAGCAGGTGATGCAGGAGTTTTGCTCGGTACGGAATCCAATGAATACGAATCACCGCTGTATTTCAAGGAAACGGAGGGAGAGTATTTTCGATTTGCCAATTTACTCGCGGGTGATGAACTGCAGCTCATGAACAGATCTGACGTTTTCTCCATTGAGGATGATAACGCCGAACTCTATCAAATGTGGAATAATGACAGTATTGATTCATTCATCACATCTCCGCTCATCTCTGAGGAGTATGAAGATGTGGTGGCAATTACGGGCGGCAAATCATCCGTCAAGCTTTGGCGTAACATCAATAGCGCTGAAAGCGAAATCAGCATTCTCGTTTTTGAAGATGAAAACGGCGATGGTATACGCTCTGCGGATGAAGGTGGTATTTCGTTCATCAGCGTGAGCTATCAGAATGAGGTAGCCGATCAAATGGGAATGGCTTTTACCAATAACGACGGTGAGGTATTTATCGATGTGATTGCCGCTGATACGCTGACTCTCGAAGTTAACTACAACAGTGATATATGGGAATTGACAACGGCCAATTCACCTCTATCCATTTCGGCTGTCAGTCCGCCTTCTGTAGTTGAATTCGGCTTGCAGAGTACGGGAAGCGGCATTTGGGATCCTATGGTATCACAAAATTCAAAAACGGGTTCGTCCGCATTTGCCAAGAGTGATGCAAACACCTTTACCCTCACAGAGGAAAACGGGTTGACTCCCGAAAATTTCGTTTACATCGATAATGATTACAGATATACGTGGTGTTATATAAACGGAACGGGCGAGACGCTCTCAACCATTTCCATTGAAAACGAAATACCCGATCAATTGAACTGGCAAAGCTTTGCCCCGATAGCTTCCTCGCACAATTCCAATACGGTAATTTCCAGCACTCAGGGCTACACAATACTGGAAGTAGAGCACGACGGAATAGCTCTGGAGGATGAGTCCGCAGGAGAGGAGGTAAGTACCTTGCTATTTACTTACACCATAGCGGCCAAGAGCGATGAGGAACATCGTCAGGATGTGAATAACGATGCCGTACTTCATTTGGATGAAGATAACGAGATACCTTCTAATATTACTGAAAACAAGGTGTATACCTGTGAAGGATTGGAAGAAGTGATGTCCTTATCCGTTTTGGAACAATGTAGTCCGGGAGCAATAGGCTACACTGCCGTAGAAGATGAATTGGAAACGGAATATACGGTGAGTTACATCGGTTCGTCGATCCCTTTTGAAGAATTGGAAATCTACGATCAGTCAGGCGACACGATAGTTTTTGGCTTCACCGCTTATGTAGGTGAGGGGAATACGGAACTCACCGCTACGAATATCTTCGGCTGTGAAAACACCATCAATGAGGTTTTCGAAATAGATACCATCGCCGAATTGTCCATCGGCACTCTTTTAGAAACTCCTGAATGTTTTGAGGAATACGACATTTTCGGAATTTCTGATGTGGATGTTTCTTACGGTTGGATCTATGAATCTTTCGGTGGCGGAATTTTTGAATTTGTCACAATAAACGACACCTTGCACGTATCTCAATCCGGCATCTATCACGCCTATCCTGCTACCATCCTTCCCGCATGTCGCGATACCGCTACTCTGGTGGTAGAGGGTGTTTATGCCGGTTATGATGATGGTTATATAGATATTTATGGCTTTTTCGAAAATCAACTGCGATGTTACGGAACATTAGGAGGTACTTATGCCTGGTATCTGAATGATGAGTTGATTCCTGATGAAACGAATGTTACCATTGAAGTAGAGCTTCCCGGTTGGTATACGTGTGAGCGCACCTTCGGAGATTGTTCCTATTTCACTGACCCGTTTTTGTGGAATCCGCTCAATGCAGATGATCAGGATGCAGTAAATATCAACGTTTACCCTGTTCCGGCTGATGAGAACTTATTCATCGATTTAGGCACATTTGCTTCAAGCGGGGCTACCATTTCGCTTTACGATATGCTCGGAAAAATGCATACAATCATTCCGGCTCAAGCTGTAAACGGATTAGTGGAACTCGAAGTGAGTAGCCTTGCCGCAGGCGCCTACATTCTCAACATCAGAGATGAAGAAGGCAATGTAGCTAAGAAGAAAATTGTGGTAAAGCACTAAACAGGTTCTACCTCCGGTAAAAAATATAATCCGTCACGATGGGTTCGATGCCTGCCCGTCTCAGGTTGGCAATGATTTGCCCTCGGTGGTGAGTGGTATGGTTGGCGATGTGGAAGAGGATATCCCGCACTGAATTCACAAAAGCTTCGCCGCGTGAATTGCGGTACTCAATTTTTCTCACCAGAGGAATCGAAGGGATGATCTCAAGCGTTTTCTCATAATTGTGCTGATCGATCAACGCGCATTGGCTTAGCTCGTGCACCTCATGGACCCCGTACATGTCGCCACCGTCTATGCGTGCATTCCATATCTGATGTGCGTTCAACAGGTGGGAGAGGAGTGCGCCGGTGCCTTCCGTTAATGCAGATTCATGCTCTTGCAGTTGATCAATCAATTTCTGATTGAAGTGGTGGTGGTACTCGAAAATGTCGTTAAAAAAATCGATCATAAGTTTTAGGTTGAGTTATACGGCCAAATCATCCTCAATTGCTTTCTCTCTTTCCTTGGATTTCCTTTCCAAAAGGGCAAAGCCAAAAGTCAGTACTCCGACCCTTCCCGTAAACATAAGCAGGATGATGAGCACTTTTCCGGCCACGGTCAGATTTCCCGTTATTCCCGTACTGAGTCCTACGGTTCCCAAGGCCGATGCTACTTCAAAGAGTATTTCCCGAAAGGAAAAATCCTCCGAAAAGGTCATCAAAAAGGTGAAGAGGAAGATGATGCTGGTGTAAAGAATGAAGGTGGATGTAGCCACGTAGAGTCTTTCAAAAGGAATGGTTCGATTCATAAAGGTGATCTTCTTTTGCCCGAAGAGGCGGCTCTTCAATACCGAAATCATGGCCGTGAGGGTGGTGATCTTCATACCACCCGCCGTACCCGAAGGCGAGGCACCCACATACATCAGGAAGGTAACGAGAAGAAGCATGGGCAGGCTCAAGGCGCCCGTGGAGATGGTGTTGAATCCCACCGTCGTCATGGCCGTCATGGCTTGAAAAAAGGAAGCCATCAGCGGAGCGCCGGTAGCTTGCGCCACGGGCTCGGTGAAGTAAACCAATGCCGTACCTCCGCTGAGCAATATGAGAAATCCGTAAACGACGATTTTCGTGGTAAATGAAATGCTCTCAGATCTGCCCGTGAGCCTGAACCACAAGTCGGTAATGACGATAAACCCCAGCGAACCCGCGATGGCCAGTACCGATATTATAACATTGATGAAGGTGTGATTGCTGTAGTCTTCAAAGCTATTGTTGAACAAGGCAAAGCCTGCCGTACAAAAAGACGAAACGCTGTGGAATATGGAGAACCAAATGGCTCTGAGCGTTTCCATGCCCTCTTGCCTGAAGGCAATGTAAAAGCAGATGGCACCAATAACCTCCATCACCACCGTGAAAACGATCACGCTCTTTACGAAGTCTTCGATCTTGATGGACTTCGGCAGGGTGAATTCGGCGCCGATCAACTTGTTGTGCCACCGCGTGAGCCGCTTTGTGGTAAACAGAAGGTAGTACGTGGTGAGCGTCATATAGCCAATACCGCCCAGTTGGATGAGAATCATCACCACCAACTGACCGAAGAAGTTGTAGGTGTCAAACACACTCACCGTAACCAATCCCGTGGTAGAGATGGCCGATGTGGCTATGAATAAATGGTTGAGAAAATCCGTATCCGCCTTATGAAGCAGGGGGATGCAGAGCAACAGAAAACCTACAGAAGTGTAGAGAAAAAATCCCCAGACCAGGTTGAGCTGTGGGGACCTACTGACTTGAATCTTCTGATACCGATCTAAAAACCCGGCTACAATTCCTTTCTTTCTTTTCACGGAAGTACTTCAAATAATATGCTTCTATAGCACTTTGACCGTTCAAACTTCCCCCATGGGACAGCTGTAGATCAATCAATGCTGAATCTAAAAGTATTCCAAACCTGACTGATTCAGCTAAAAAGCGAATATTGAATTCAATGATCAGCATTCAAAGATCAAATTGGAATGAACAATTGAAAACCTTTAAAAATTAGCAGTTAGGAATGGACAATTAAAAATGAGCAATTAAGAATGAGGAATGATGAGAGGTCAGATATCAAAGTTCAGAGATCAAATTAGAAATTAAAAATCAGTCAATCAGAAAATCTTTCAATAAAGAATGGAATTAAAATTAACTCCCTTCATACAGATTCACGCCGTAGGTATGAGATATGAGTAGAATGGTGATGGCCCTGATCATCTGTTTCGGCGTGCGTTTTTGTATACGAAACGCAGTAGAGTAAAAACAAAAACCAACAGAAAATTCTGAAAAACCAACAGAATAATCTAAAAAACCAACAGAAAATTCTGAA
>CAZYWJ010000066.1:0-17272 GCA_964651785.1 uncultured Cryomorphaceae bacterium | reverse complement strand
CATTAATGCAAAGCACTACTCGTCCTCTTCGGAAAACGGCTTCGACAGCTGATTTTTCAGATAGGCCATTTTTACGGCAGCCACGGCGGCTTCTACGCCTTTATTGCCGTGTTTTCCTCCTGATCGAGCTTTGGCTTGCTCTACGGTATCATCGGTAAGAACGCAGAAAATAACCGGAACACCCGTTTGAAGGCTGACATCCTTGATACCCTGAGCTACTGCCTGACATACAAATTCGAAGTGACGCGTTTCTCCTTGAATGACCGAACCGATAGCTATAACTGCATCGTATTTATTCGATTCAATTAAGAGCTTGGCTCCAACAGGCAATTCAAAACTACCGGGCACTTTCTTAACATCGATATGATAACGGCGTGCACCAAGTTCGATAAGTGTCTCTCCTGCGCCTTGCGTCAAAGGGTCGGTAATTTCGGCGTTCCACTCCGCCGAAACGATTCCAAAGCGAAAAGGAGCCGCTGATGGCGTGCTCCTTTTATCTAAATGAGAAAGATCTTTTCCTTCAGTTGCCATAACTATCCTCCGTATCGAGCAATATATGAATCAATGTTTCTGGCTTCAGTGCTATTTGGAAATTCTTCTTTAATTCTTTCGAAATATGCCAGAGCCTGGTCAAACTCGCTCATTTCTACCAGGACTAAAGCTGCTTTTTTTAAATAAATCGGCGTGGTCAAAAGATTTTCTGAAGTCTCAATCGCATCTTCGTAAGAATCCAAAGCCTCAGAAAACATTCCTTGCTCTACATACGCATCACCGATAGCCCCTTGAGCGACGGCAGAAGTCAATTCGTCATCCAGATCTGCATCTTTGAGGTATTCAATTGCCAAAGGGTAATTTCCTTGTTCCAGATAGATAATCCCTGTGTAATAAGAAGCTAACTCACCCGCTTGTGTTCCATCGTACTCATCGGCAATGTATTCAAAACCGTAATACGATTCGTTTCCGACCAAGGCTTTGTTCAGCGAGTCAATCTCATACCAATACTCTGCTTTCCAAAGAAGATTCATTCCTTCCTCATTCTTTGGCATAAGGTAGAGACGGGTGAATGCAAAATAACCTGCAAACAACAGCACCAAAAGGGCTGCAATTATGATAATCGTGTTGCGGTTTTCATCGACGTACCGTTCTGTTTTTGAGTAAACTTCCTGAACGTCTACAATAGTTTCTTCGCTTTGATTTTTCTTCTTCGCCATTGCGGGCATTTTTAATTCAAGCTGCAAAAATAGACTTTTTTAATTGCCAATGCATATGCGCACGTCGGAATTGGTAATTTTGCAAAATCTATATGACGTTAGACCAGCTAAGTGTACTGAATTTCAAGAACTACGGTGAGGCAACCATTTATCCCGATCCTCATGTCAATATCTTCACGGGATTGAATGGACAGGGAAAAACCAATCTTTTGGATGCCATCCATTACCTCTCAGCCTGTAAGAGTTATTTCAATCCGATCGACAGTCAGAATATCCGCCACGGAGAAGAGTTTTTTGTGGTAGAAGGCACATTTGCGCAGGATGGAGAGAAGGACAAGATATACTGTGGTGTAAAGAAAGGGCAGAAAAAAGTTTTCAAAAAGAATAAGACGGAATACGAACGATTGGCCGAGCATATCGGACAGTACCCCTCGGTGGTGATTTCACCTTACGACAAAGATTTGATCAGCGAAGGAAGCGAGGTGAGGCGGAAGTTTATGGACAGCATTATCTCGCAATACAATCGCAGGTATCTCGATGATCTGATTTCTTACAATCAAGTTTTGCGGCAGCGCAACAGCCTGCTGAAGTATTTTTGGGAGAACCGAACTTTTGATGCGGATAACTTGGAAGTGTGGAGTCTTCAGTTGATTGATCTTGCCGAAAAGATCCACGCTGAGCGAAAGAAGTTCGTAGAATCATTTGAACCGATTTTTCAACAGCATTATTCGGCAATCAGTGGAGGAGCGGAAGAGGTGGATTTTCGCTACAAATCTCATTTGAAAGAGGGAGGTTTTTCGGTAGCATTGAACGAAAGTGTAGATAAGGATCGGCGCACGCAGTACACCAATGTAGGAACCCATAAGGACGATCTGAAATTTGGAATCAATGGCGGACACCCCTTAAAGAAATTCGGGTCGCAGGGACAACAGAAGACTTTTTTGATCGCACTTAAGCTGGCGCAATTTGATTTGGTGAAAGAGGTAACCAAGAAAGTGCCCGTTTTGCTTTTGGATGATATTTTCGATAAGATCGACGACGTCCGCGTACAGCACTTGATGAAGTTGGTGAGTGATCACAATTTCGGGCAGATATTCATCACCGACACCCATTCTGAGCGGATAGAACGTATCTTTGAAGAAATCACCGATAGCGTGAAGGTGTTTCACATCGAAAAAGGCGAAGTCAATGCGTAGAGATCAAAATGAAGAGAATCTGGGAGGAGTAATCAATCGGCTGTTGAAAGCTTACGGATTGGAAGAAGGTTACTACACCGCCGCGGTTACAACCTATTGGGAAAAGATGATGGGACCTTCCATCGCTCGCCGAACTGGAAAGATTAAAATCGAACGAGGCGTCTTGAAAGTGGAAGTAACCAGTTCTGCTTTGCGCGAAGAGTTAAGCTATTCCAAAGACAAGATTATTCAAACGATCAATCGAGAGATCGGGCAGCAGTTGATTAAGGAGGTGGAGATATTTTAGTAGCTAGTAACCGGTAGCTAGTAACGAGTATTCAGTAGCTAGTAGATTGTCAATGTTCGTGTGGTATCGGATAGTCTATGGCAGTCATACCTTTTTCTTTTTTTCACAATGAAAAAGCCACCCGATTTCTCAAGTGGCTTTGTTTTAGTGAGTAGTAGATAGTCGATAGTATGTAGTAAGCTGCAAACAAAAGCTATCTACTAGCTACTATCGACCAGCGACAAATCAACCAACCATCTCTCTTCCCGAGAAGTGGAAGTTGCTTTCGATTTCTGCGTTCTCGTCGCTGTCAGATCCGTGAACGGCGTTTTTTGCTTTAGACTCAGCGTATTTCTTGCGGATGGTTCCTTCTTCTGCGTCAGCAGGATCGGTAGCACCGATCAACTTTCGGAAGTCGGCTACGGCATTGTCTTTTTCCAAAATGGCCGCTACGATTGGTCCGCTCGTCATGTATTCTACCAATTCGCCGTAGAAAGGACGCTCCTTATGAACGGCGTAAAATTCTTTCGCTTCGCCCTCGGTAAGGTGAGTCAATTTCATCGCTTTGATTTCAAAACCTGCTTCGATAATCATGTCGATGATTTTACCCGTGTTCTTTGCTTCTACCGCGTCGGGCTTGATCATCGTAAAAGTTCTGTTAGTGGCCATTTCTTGATGTCTTTTAATATTGCTATTCGAAAATTCGGCGCGAAGGTAATTATTAGTAGCTATTATCTAGTCGCTAGTTGCCTGTTTTCTCAGATTGTCTATCGTGCATTGCTGTCAAAGCAGAAAAATGATATTATAAACTCAGCTATTAAGGACTATAAACTCACTCTTTCGATTCTTCCAAAACTCAATACACTTGCCAGCTAGCCATCAGCCACTAGATACTGTAGACTAGCTACTGGCTACTATCGACTAGCTACTACCTAACAGGATACCTCCACTGCAGCATCTTTTGAAATACTTCGGTGGGTAGGACGCGATTGAGTGAAATGGAAAGTCGTTGCACAAAGCTGGCGGCGGGATAGCGCATCTTCGGAGATTTTGACTTGATAATCCGCTCTACGATTTTCGCCACGATGATCGGATCTTTAGAATTCGCTACTTCTTCACTTATTTGCTTGTAAAGCTTTGAAAAGATCTTATGGTAGGGAGAGTCTTCCGAATGACTTTTGGCGGCCGTGAGACGTGTATTGTTGATATTGGTTCGAATATCACCCGGTTGGATGGTGCTGACGTAAATATTCCAAGGGCTCAACTCCATTCGCAGGGTTTCAGAAAACCGGTCAAGTGCACTTTTTGCAGCTGAGTATATTCCCCGAAAGGGAAGGCCAAACTCGCCGCCAACGCTCGAGATATTGATGATTTTGCCTGATTTCTTCTCGCGCATTATCGGAATAACGGCTCGCGAAACGTCCAGCGCCGCGAATACGATTAAACGGAAAATCGCGTCAATTTCTTCCGTAGTGGCATCTTCTACGGCACCTGCCATGCCCGTGCCGGCGTTGTTTACCAGTACATCGATAGAATTTTCTTTTTCCAAAATGTAATCAACGGCTGATTTGATGGAATCCCGATCGGTGATTTCCATTTTGACCATTTCAAAACCGTAAGGTTTTTCGCCGTTTTCTACTTTTCTACTGGTACCGTATACCGTGAATCCTTTAGAGGAGAGATGTTTGCAGATGGAGAGCCCGATTCCCGATGAGCCTCCCGTGACGAGTACTACTTGACGATTCATGGCAAAAAAAGTGGGCAAGCTACTCATGTCGCACCGCTACAACCGCGTACCCTTGCTCCCTTCCGGGCCTGGGGGAGTTCCGCAGGAGCTGGTCGCATGAGACTTGCCCGCCGCAAATGTATAAAACAAAATTGCTTCACCATAAAAAACTTAGTTTTCGTGTGCGTTTCTATATTTGTCGATATCTAAACTAAATCGATCATGAATAAGAATGCGCTTAATCTCGGAATTACAATGGGTGTCTTAGGCATCCTCATCTTTCTACTAATGGTTGTCTTAGAGCCGGGCATGATCATGCTTTCAGTTTTTGGGATCTTAGGTTTTATCATCGCCATTGTCTTACCGATCATTTTCATCCGCAAGGAGCGATCTGCCCGAGGAGGATTTATCAGCTTTGGAGATGCCTTTAAGTTGAGCTTTGTCGGATTGTTAATTGGTGGATTGATAGGTACGGTATTTCAGATTTTATATATCCAGCTTATTGATCCTGAGTTTGCCGAACGAATGACTGCGCAATCATTGGAAATGACGAATCAGTTTTTAGGCAGTATGGATGAAGAAACGCGTGAGCAAATGCTACGCAAGCAGGAAGCGGATACCATGGATAGATTTACGTTAGTAGGGCAGTTGACTAGTTTCGGAATTGCCCTGATATTTTATGCTGTCTTAAGCTTGATATTCGCAGCAATTCTCAAACGAAATCCCGAGGTTAGCAGCACTGACACACTTGACAGTTAGGTATTGAAGAAAATTTCCATTTGCATCCCGCTTTTAAATGAAGCCGAGTCGCTGCCTGAATTGGTCAGCTGGATTGATCGCGTATTAAAAGAAAACCAACTGAGTGCTGAAATCATCCTTTTGGATGACGGAAGCACGGACGACAGCTGGGAAGTAATTACCAATCTTTCAGAGAAATTTCCTGAAGTTCGTGGAATTCGCTTTGCGCGAAATTACGGTAAAGCTGCGGGGTTGCAAACGGCTTTTCAGGCAGCTACCGGTGATATCGTAATCACCATGGATGCCGACCTTCAGGATTCACCCGACGAGATACCCGAGTTGGTGCGTATGATCCGAGAAGATGGCTATGACCTCGTTTCGGGATGGAAAAAGAAACGCTACGACCCGATTACTAAAACCGTTCCTACGAAGCTCTACAACTGGGCTACCCGAAAGATGTCGGGAATTTACCTGCATGATTTTAATTGCGGGCTAAAAGCCTACAAATCCAAAGTGGTGAAGAATGTTGAGCTCTACGGCGATATGCATCGATACATTCCCGTTTTGGCAAAAAGAGCCGGCTACGACAAAATCGGTGAGAAGGTGGTAGAGCATCGCGCCCGCCAATACGGACATACCAAATTCGGGATATCCCGATTTATCAACGGACCGCTCGACCTCCTGACGGTTAGCTTTGTATCACGATACGGCAAAAAACCCATGCACCTCTTCGGTACGTATGGAGCCTTGATGTTTCTCATCGGGCTTGGTGTGTTTGTCTACCTCGGTATCTACAAATTGTGGGCGCTGTCTCAAGGAATCGTGGCACGAAATATTGCCGATATGTCTCTTTTCTATGTCGCCTTGACGGCAATGATCATCGGGACGCAACTTTTTATCGGCGGGTTTTTGGCCGAACTCACTCGAAGTATATCTCCTGATCGAAATCGTTATGTGATAGAGGAAAAAATCGGGTATCAGAAGGTTTAAATCCCATTTAAGGATCAATTAAAGTCTTTTAGCAAATGGAATGATTGGTTCGGGTTTACGCAGAGAAATAAGAGAAGTCGCTGAGTCCGCAGAGGGCCGACGCTAAGTCTTTATTTCTCTCCGCTCTCTGCGCATCCTCAGTGGCTCTGCGTTAAAATAAGTTACTACAGACCCTTCAATCAGCCAATCACCCCTGACCCGATCAGCTCATCACCTTCATACCAGGCCACAAACTGCCCTGCAGCCACTCCCCGCTGCGGATTTTTGAAAATCACCCGTAGCTCATCTTCCTTTTGAGTCAATGTAGCTTCTTCCAATGGCTGTCGGTAGCGTATTCGAGCGAGATAAGGCCGCTCTTCTCCTGACTTCATTTTAAGGTCTTCCCGAATCCAATGTACCTCTTCATTCGCTATGGTCAGTCCTTTTCGGTAAAGCCCCGGATGATCATCACCTTGTCCGGTGTAGATGATATTTTTCTCCACATCGGTGCCGATCACGAAAAGCGGTTTTGGTGTACCGCCCACGTTCAAACCTTTGCGCTGACCCACGGTGAAGTAATGCGCACCGCTGTGCTCGCCGACTACCTTTCCCATTTCGGGTTGGAATTCATGAGGAGCAATCATCGTTTCTTCAGTTGCAGAACCATTGTGTCGAATCACTGCCTCAGCGGGAATTTCAACTATTTCGCCTTTCTTCGGCTTCAGTTTTTGCTGAAGAAAATCGGGCAATCTCACCTTTCCGATAAAGCACAGGCCCTGCGAGTCTTTCTTTTCGGCGGTAGCCAAACCTTGCTCGGCCGCAATTCTTCGCACTTTCGATTTTTCCAATTCACCAATAGGGAAGAGGGCTTTCGCCAATTGCTCCTGAGAAACCTGACAGAGAAAATAGCTCTGATCTTTATTCCCGTCTATTCCCGCCAACAGACGATAGACAGTCTTTCCGTCTACTTCCGTTTCGGCCTTTTGGCAATAATGCCCCGTAGCCACGTAATCGGCCCCAAGGCTGAGGGCTGTTTTCAGAAAAACATCGAATTTTATCTCGCGATTGCAAAGCACGTCCGGGTTTGGCGTGCGCCCTGCTTCGTATTCTGCAAACATGTAATCGACGATGCGCTCTTTGTACTGCGCGCTCAAGTCAATCACCTGAAAGGGTATACCCAATGACTGAGCCACGAGCATAGCGTCGTTGCTGTCTTCAATCCACGGACACTCATTGGCAATGATCACCGATTCATCGTGCCAATTCTTCATGAAAAGCCCCACCACATCGTAGCCCTGCTCCTTGAGCAAATAAGCTGCTACACTGGAATCTACACCTCCCGAAAGACCTACAACAACTCGCTTCATACCTCTTGAAATGACGGGCAAAGATACTGAAATTTCATCCTGTTCTTTTGATGGAATCGTGGAATGACGGCAGGCAGTATCGCATTCCACTTATCTTCGCGCTCATGAACGCACAATTGATTTCTCGGTCACTCAATTTGCCGAAAGGCGATGTAGCACGAACGCTTGCTCTGCTCGGCGAGGGAGCCACTATCCCTTTTCTCTCTCGATACCGCAAAGAGCAAACGGGTGGTCTGGATGAGTTGCAAATTGCCGAGATTCAGAAAGAGAATCAACGACTTCTCGATTTCGAGAAGCGCAAGAAATTCATTCAGGATTCCATTTCGGAACAAGGGAAGCTATCGGCTGAATTGGAAGCTAAAATTAATTCAGCTTCCGAATTAAACGAGCTCGAAGACCTCTATCTGCCGTTTAAGCAAAAGCGGAAAACCAAGGCGAGTGAAGCAAGAGAAAAGGGATTGGAAGCCTTGGCCGCCATGGTGATGAAGCAAGATTTGACCGCCCTTGAAGCTACGGCCAAACGTTTTGTGAAGGGAGAGGTGAAAAGTGTAGATGAAGCCCTCGAAGGTGCGCGATTCATCATGGCGGAGTGGATGAACGAACGGCCTGCGGCGAGAAATAATCTGCGAAGACTCTTTGCCCGAAAGGGAGAAATTAAGTCGAAACTGATAAAAGGCAAAGAAGAGGAAGCGCAGAAATATCGCGACTACTTCGACTTTTCCGAACCGATAAAGCGGATACCGAGTCATCGGCTATTGGCCATCAGACGCGCCGAGTCAGAAGGCATACTCCGAGTATCCATTGAGCCACCGGCAGAAGAGGCCATCGAATCGTTGCAGCGGTATTTCGTAAAAGGAAAAGGTGCTGCCTCTGAACAGGTTCAATTGGCGGTGAAAGATGCCTATAAGCGTTTGATGAAGCCTTCAATTGAAACGGAGTTTAAAAACGAAACCAAAGAAAAAGCGGATGCTGAGGCGATAAAGATTTTTGCCGAAAACCTCCGACAGCTCTTGCTCACGCCCCCGGTTGGACAAAAGCGCACTTTGGCCATCGATCCGGGTTTTAAGAGCGGTTGCAAAACGGTTTGTTTGGACGAACACGGACAATTGCTCCACAACGAAAACATTTACCCGCATCCGCCGCAGAATGAAAGATCGAAGGCGGCAGCTAAGGTCAGTCAGTTGGTTGAATCGTATCGGGTTGAAGCAATCGCCATCGGAAACGGAACGGCGGGTCGTGAAACAGAGGACTTCGTGCGTCGTAATGTGCGATTCAGGACCGATGTGGAAGTATATGTGGTAAACGAAGCGGGGGCTTCGGTGTATTCGGCTTCTTCGGTTGCCCGAAAGGAGTTTCCCGATTACGACGTGACCGTGAGGGGCGCCGTGAGTATCGGGAGGCGTTTGATGGATCCGCTGGCCGAATTGGTGAAGATTGATCCCAAGAGCATTGGCGTAGGCCAATACCAGCACGACGTAGATCAAAACAAATTAAAAGAATCTCTGGACCGCACCGTTGAAAGTGTGGTGAATCGGGTAGGAGTCGAGCTCAACACCGCCAGCGAGCATTTGCTGGCATACGTGTCGGGTCTCGGGCCGAAATTGGCCGAGAGCATCATCGAGTACCGAACGGAGAACGGAGCTTTCACTGATCGGCAGGAGCTGAAGAATGTGAAGGGAATGGGACCGAAAGCCTTCGAGCAGTCTGCGGGATTTTTGCGAATCAGAGATGCCAAGAATCCGTTGGACAATTCAGCGGTCCACCCTGAAAGCTACCACATCGTGAAACGAATGGCCAAGTCAATCGGCAAACCGATAGATGAATTGGTTGGCTCAAAGGATGTTCTCGAAGGATTGAACCCGAAAGATTTTACCGATGAGAACGCGGGATTGCCCACGGTGCAATTGATCATAGAAGAACTCGGAAAAATCGGTCGCGACCCGAGAGGCAAGGCCAAGATGTTTGAGTTCGATCCGCGTCTGCGCAAAGTCGAAGACTTGGAAGTCGGAATGGTGGTACCCGGAATCGTGACCAATATTGCCAAGTTCGGAGCCTTCGTAGACATCGGCGTAAAGCAGGACGGGTTGATTCACGTCAGTGAAATGGCCGACCGATTTATCAGCGACCCGAATGAAGTCGTCAAACTTCAGCAGCAATTAAAGGTTAAAGTGACCGATGTGGACGTGAAGCGAAAGCGGATTCAGTTGTCGCTTAAATTTTAATGCTTACAAATTTTCGGTAGTGTTTGAACAGCTGTTGAGCGATTTATGCATTTGGCATACGCTTTCATTAGCCTTGAGTTCACATAGTTTCCCTGAGAAGAAGTTAAATCAGAATTAACTAAGGTGTCATTCGGTCTTCGGCATTTCTTTTGACCACGGAATGCTATGAAAATTTCAAAGCTCAGGAGATGGCCAAGGTGAAAAAAACCATTCGTCAAGGAGCCAGAAAAATTCCCAAGCGCATAGCGAATGATCAGATGAGAGATGCCGTGCGTCTGGCCCTGCAGTCAGGCTTAGCAGCGTCTTTGACTTTTTTGGTAATGAACATTTTGTCAATGCCTGAAAGATTTTTGGCCGTCTTGTCAACGGTGCTCGTGCTCGAACCGAGTATAGGCGACACCATAAATCACGGAAAGAGTAGAATTCTTTCCACGGCTGTTGGTTGTCTCATTGGTTTTGTATTCATCAGCTTCATACCCTATGGTACGGCTACGGCCATCGGACTTTTCGTAACGGCTTTTATCATGAGTTTTGTCGTGGGTTTTAAATCCGAGTGGAGTTACGGACTGGTGGGTGCCGTAGCGATAGCCATGGGTTCGGAAAGCGATGTATTGGCGACTACAATCGAACGTTTGATGGCCATAGCAGTGGGTATAGTCGTAGGCTTAATCATTTCAGCCCTCATATGGCCCGATAGTGCAAGGAAGCGTACCAAAAAATACTTGCGTAAAGCGTTAAGCCAAGCCTGCAACAGATTCGAATTGGCTCTGCAGAACACCATGCAGGAAGATAAAGAAGGCGCTAATAAAATCGCCGATAATTTTTACACCAATTTGGGTAATGCAAAAGAAACGGCTTCAGCCATAAAATGGGGAAACTCCAAATCGTTAAAAGAGCTGATCAAAGCGACGGAAAAGCTATATAATTCCATACTTATAGTGCATCGAGTTGGAGTCAAAGCTCCCTCAAATCTATTGAGTGAAGGAGTGGAAATAGAAGATAAGTCTAAAGAAATTCAGGAAACCGCCTGTGAGATTATCACCAACCTGATCAATAACGAAAAAATAGAACAGAAAAGCTTGGAGGAGTTTTCTGAGCTGATTGAAGATTCAAAAAGGCAAGTCATACGATTGCAAGAGGGAGAGGAAGTTATGATTTACAGGCACTCATTCATTTTCGGGATGATCGAAATCAGAGAAAGCCTGCAGACCTTGAAAAGTAAATGGTGAAAAAGTCAATGTGTTAATTCTGATTTCTGCAAGGCGGCTATGCGGCTGATATTTTAAAATCTGAAAAAGGATTGTGGTTACCGGATTATTGAGCTGAAAACTAAATAAGTGTAATAATCATTATGGCAAAAGTTTTGTGTGCTTTTTGCATAAACGATACAATATGAATTTAACCGATCGGTTTCAATCCTTTCTAACCGGAGATTCTATCCTTGAATATGTTATAGTTGCAGCCTTGGCCATCCTGGCTGCTTTGATCCTACACTTCATTATTTTTAGGATACTTAAGCTGATTGATCGAAAAAGCGATCGGGAACTATGGGATGCCATTCTCGAAAAAGGCAGAGGTTCCACCTTGTTTTTTTTGATCGTCGTATTTCTCAGTTTTGCTAAAGGAATTTTCGTGGATATAGAAGGCGGCACCAATGAGACGATAGCAGACGGATTAAAAATTGCCTTTATTGCCGCCGTAGCTTGGATGTTGGTCAGTGCCATTAACGTTCTCAGAGTGGTTATGCTCACCCATTACAGTATGGATAAGGAGGATAACTTACACGCTCGAAAGGTAATTACACAGTTCAGACTCCTGGGTAATATTGTCAAGTTCTTGATCATCGTCATTTCCATTGGTTTGGCTTTGCTCACTTTTGATAGCATTCGCCAATTTGGCGTAAGCCTCTTGGCTTCGGCAGGAATAGCGGGGATCATCCTGGGTTTTGCCGCACAGAAATTAATCGCCACCGTTTTGGCCGGCTTACAGTTGGCCATCACACAACCCATAAGACTGGATGATGTGCTGATTGTTGAAGGAGAGTGGGGAAGAGTGGAAGAAATAACGCTGACCTACGTGGTGCTGGCTATTTGGGACAAGCGCAGATTAATTATTCCGAGTACCTATTTTATCGATAATGTCTTTCAGAACTGGACACGCGTAAGTGCCGACCTCTTGGGTACCGTTTATTTGTATACGGACTACCGTTTTCCAGTTGATGCATTAAGAGCAGAACTGAAGAAAATTGTGGAGGGAACGGATTTATGGGACAAGAAAGTAGCCATCGTTCAGGTGACTGATAGCAAAGAGAGAACAATGGAACTTCGCGTTTTGGTCAGCGCAGAAGATTCACCCACCGCTTGGGATTTGCGCGTGATGGTCAGGGAAAAGCTGATCACCTTCATACAAAAGAATTATCCCGAAATGCTTCCCCTCACACGGGTGGATTTGATGGGAGAAAAAGACAATCATTCTGATGCGCTTGAAAAAGACCGTACAAAGGAGTAATAATAGCGATATTCGGAACTGAACTTCGTTATCTGATCCCGAACTTTTCAATGATCAAACGAGTGAGGTCAAAAGTTCCGTTATCCAATTTAAACTCAAATTCTGCGGTGGTCGAATATTCTCCTTGCGAACCCGATGACTGATCTAAATAATAACGGAAAGAAGCTTTTGCCTTAGCATTGGAATCTTCAATTTTTATATCCAAAGAGTCTACACCTATGAAGGTCATGCCTTCGAAAATATCGCGATGATCATCTAAAAGCATTTCGAATTCTTCTTTGGGAATCAGTTTACCATCCAGACTGACCTCTGTGGCAATGCGCCACGGCAAACTGGCATTGTGTCCGCGACAAATGAAATTCAATATATCAGAAACGTCTGATTTTATTTCTTCTTCATGGTTCGGGTAAAATTCCTCGTAAATAAAATGCATAGTCATTCCACCCGCACCGGCCATGCCTGCATCTTCATATAATAGTTCCTCCGTAAGGAACCGATAAATCTCGCGAGCAGGTGTAGGATGACATACATCCAAGGCTATATTTCTATTGGCTAAGGCTGTAGTGACTAAATCTATAGCCGCTTCCAACTCATCGTCAGCCAAATCCTCGACCTTAGGAAATTTCGGGAAACCCAAAAGCGCCCTGATCTCTGTCGTTTGGGGATTCCGCATGGCTTCTTCAAATTCTTTCATCCGATCTAAAAAGTCCTCTTCAGATTCATCCAATGGCGGCTCAGAAGCCTTTTCTTCCTCAAAGTTGACACCGTACTTAGCGCTGAATTTTAATCTTTTCAGCTCTCTTTCAAAATCGAGCTCTTCTTTATTTTTATCTGATGAATCTCTTTGATTAGCCATATTCCCGGGTATTGTACACGAAATGTAAAAGAAATGAGCCCGATTTCAAAAAGAGACAGCCTAAAAAGAAATCAGTAGGGCGCTGTTGCCTAGCTTTCTTCCTTAAAATAGATCTTGTAAAACTTCCCGTGTTCGTCTTCGTCACGGGTGATGAGATTCGGATTTCCGTGAACGTAAATGTGGAAGTTCTTGTCCAGCTTGATTATACTCTTGAAATTCTTCGTCGATTTCTTTACCGCTCGGGGCGAAATGTCAAACTCATCCTCGAAGGCAAGTCCGCGCTCTTCGGCTGCTCGGTTTCGAAAAGAGTTGAACTCTTCAATCACTTCGGGTTGAGCGATCACCTCTTCGCTGAATTCGCTTACACTGAAATTGTCGTGTGTCTTAAAGAACTTCATGGAATTGGCCAATAGCTCCGCCTCTTCGGCTTTGGAAACCTCAAACTCTCTGTTCAGCCCTTCTTTGATGAAATTCTGACAGAGGTCCATTGCGTTCTTAGTTTGATGGAATTCGTCTTTCCGCTCTTTCACCTGAAGGAAATTATCCATCCAATAACGCGCCTCCGTATGTCGATTGGTATTGTCAACGACTGCCACCACATAGCCCTCTTCACGCTCCATGTTGTAAATCATGCAGCCTTTGTCCAGCTTGTTGATGTTGACTCCTTCCTGACTCTCAATCACAAAACTGCCTGCGTGTCGCTTCACCTTTATGAACTTATCCTTGCTCTCGGATTTAAAGAGACCCACGGCGTCGATTACATTCCCTTCTATCTGACAATCCTTAAAGTACACGACATAGAATTCGCCGCTTTTGATTTTCGGATGTTCGCTTAACTCGTAAAGGTGCTTGGCTAACTTAACCGACTGAGACTGCAGCTCATTCGGGTTGTCAAAAATCGAAGAGACATATTGAAACACCTCGTTCATCTCAACATCGTTGACATGGCTCAGGCGGTAGAAATCACGATCGCCGAAAGGTTTGGTAAAATAGACCGAGAGACTTTCAAGAGCCTCTTCCGAGACATCAAGCAAATCTTGAGAGAGCACCAATTCTTCTTCTTTGTGCTTGTTTCCGACTTGGTGAACGGTGATGCTATCTATCGTCATAATGTGCTGAAGAGATTACCAGGTATAGCTTAGCTGAAGCTGAATATGAATGGAATCTGAACTGACTTCCAAAATTTCAGAAAAGTCATTGTTCGAATTGTAAGGTGAAAAGTAAATCTTGCCCATCTCGCGCTGATCATCGGGTCCGTCCACTTCAAATAGTCGAACATTGTGAACATCGAAGAAATCCGAGAAGCTGAATGGAACGGGAAGTTGCCATGTTGCATTTTCTCCCGGCATTACATTGATTAAAGGATCGGCCCCCGCATAAACAAGGTTGTTTCCCTTCCATATTTGTGGTTGCAGATCGGGCAGCGAACCCGGGTCCCAAGGAATGCCATCTTCGTCGAGTTGCGGAAATAAGGTCACGCGAATTCCGATAAGAGAAACAGTAGCAGGGGTTTCTTGCTCTTCGCAATTAGTTCCCATAAAATGCGGCGGGCAGTCGCAAACTCCGTCAACACAAGTACCGCCGTTTTCGCAATTCAAAGCTGCGCACGAGTCGAACTCCGCGCAGGTAGGTCCTGAGTAGAAAGGCGGGCAATCGCAAACTCCCAAATCGCAGGTGCCGCCATTCAAGCAATCTAACGTATCGCAGTAATCGAGATCCTGACAATTAAAACCGACATAGCCCGGCGGACATTCGCAAATTCCATCCAAACAAGTACCGCCGTTGAAGCAAGTCAGGTCCTCACATCGATCGTCATCATCGCCACAGCTAAAAAGAAAAACTGCAAGAAGCAGAGTTGAAAACGCGAAAATTCTCATGAGCCCAAATGTAGAAAATCAAGGATTGATTGTCGAATTTATATTTCGACTCGATCTACCTTATCTTTTCTACTCCGACTTCCCGAATTTATACGCATAGATACAAAGTGTGGAATAAATTGCCCGCATTCTATTTGGTTCCGACGCCTTTTGGTGCTCGCTTTCGCAATTCAGAAAAAGGTGACCCGCAAGTGTGAACCAATCCTGACTGCGTAGTTTCACTCGAAGTGAATGGAGTATAAATCCGATCTCGGTCTCTTGGCAAAGTTTTCGCCTTAGAGCGTGCATGAATAAACTCTTTTTGCTGATTTCTCTGATCACTTTACCTTTTCTCACCAACGGACAAGAAATTATAGACGACTCAAACAAAGGCATGATGTACTCGGCCGAATTCTGCTTTGGAGCGGGAGTGGGAAATGTCAGAATAGATAATAGTATTCTGGATGCCAACTATGAGCGCACTTACGGATTGAAGTTTTGGGCGGCTTACAAATTCGTTTCGAATCTCGCCGTGGGTGGAACCGCCATTTACGACTATTACAGTGACTCGGGCTTTTTGCTGCTTGGCCCCGATGTCCGTTACTTCACCTCCTCAGCCGATTTTTCGCCTTTCGTGTCGGCCAATTTGGGCTACGCCCTTTCGATTGACGATGATAACCGCAGCGGCGGATTTTACTACTACCCCTCGGCGGGAGTCAAAATTGATATCGACCGAGATGTGGATCTGCTCCTGTCCCTAGGCTTCAAAGAGCAATTCTTTTCAGAAGAATCTACAGAAATCATCGATATTGACGGCTTGCAAACTACCATTCAAAAAACGGATGACTATCAGGTTGGTTTCTTGGTAATTTCTGCAGGGGTGGTATTCTGAAGAACAGTTTGATTTCGTTATCTTCGGAGCATGGCCTTGCTCAGGAATTTGCTCTTTTCTTTTTGCGTTCTTATTGTTTGCGGTTGTGCGGACGAGGATGTAAGGGACAGTGATGATTCCAATGAGTCAGCTCCCGTTCAGCGCGTAGTTGACCTTGATGAAATAAAAGAGCGAGGAACTTTGCGCGCCATGACCACCTATAGCGCTACCAGTTATTTTCTGTATCGCGGTGTTCCGATGGGTTACGAGTACGAGCTGCTCGAGCGTTTTGCCGATTATTTGGATGTTGAGCTGGAAATCGTGGTGAGTGATGACATCGACTCCATGTTTTACCACTTAAATCGCGGTGAGGTGGACTTGATCGCCCACGGACTCACCATTACGCAAGACCGCAAAGAAGAAGTCAATTTCAGCAATTACCTCTACTTGGTCAATCAAGTGCTGGTTCAGCGAAAGCCCGAAAACTGGCGTCAAATGAGCTGGAGTGCCATTGAAAGTCATCTCATCGGCGATCCGATTGAGCTTATCGGCGATACCATTTCCATAAGGAAAAACACTTCCTACTTCGAGCGCTTACAGAATCTTTCGGATGAGATAGGTGGGGAGATTCATATTGATACCCTTCCTGGTAGGCTATCCACCGACGAGATAATCCAAGCGGTAGTGACGGGCGAAATAAAGTACACCATTGCCGACAACAATCTGGCGGCGATCAATGCATCTTATTATCCCATTTTGGATATTGACGTTCCCATCAGCTTTTCACAACGGATAGCTTGGGCGGTGGACAAAGGCTCCGAGGACCTCCTCAGCGCGATGAACGAATGGATAGCAGGGATGAAAAAGGAGTCGGATTACTACGTGATCTACAACAAGTACTTCAAAAATCAGCGCGACTTTAGAAGACGGGTCAGAAGCGAGTTTTTCAGCATCAATAACAATCGAATCAGCGAGTACGATGAACTGATTCAACGATACGCTACGCGCTTGGGCTGGGACTGGCGATTGCTGGCTTCGCTTATCTATCAGGAATCTCGATTTGAGCCCGGAGCTTCATCATGGGCTGATGCATCGGGGCTGATGCAAATCATGCCCGCCACGGCAGAGGAGTTGGGAATCGAAGATCGGACAAACCCCGAGCAGAGCATTCGCGGCGGAACGCAGTATCTCGCTCGGATGTACGATGAGTTTGAAGACATACCCGACTCGTTGGAGCGGACAAAGTTTGCCATGGCTTCTTTCAATGCGGGCCTTGGCCACGTGGAAGATGCGCGCCGACTCGCGCAAAAGAGAGGTCTCGACCCGAACGTATGGGATGAAAATGTGGCAAAGATGATTTTGGCCTTGAGCTACCCGAAGAACTTCAACGATGCGGTAGTGAGGCACGGATACGTCCGTGGTATCGAGCCATTCACCTATGTGGCACAAATCATGGAGCGCTACGGCCATTACCAACAATTTATCGA
>CAZYWJ010000065.1:4091-18043 GCA_964651785.1 uncultured Cryomorphaceae bacterium | reverse complement strand
TTTAAAACTCGAAAGCCCTTCACGTTTGAAGGGCTTTCGAGGCTATGAAACAGAAAAACTATCTTGGAACGTTATGAGACAATTTAGAGTGAGACGATGAAAGAATGATATCCCATAACGCTGTTACCCAAGCATGGTGCTAAGGTAAAAATAAGATCAGATATTCAAAATATGTTCTGCGATATTTTTTCTCATTGTAGAATAAGTGCCTCAACCATTCGGTATGAAATGCATGTTTTCATGGTGATTTTTCGGGGAGGTAGCGCCTCTCAATAATCTTATTTTGTTGAACTTGTCATCGCGAGAATATCACCTTAAGGCATGAAAGTCCAATAATTATTAATTTTCAGCGAAGGTCGGAAATGTAATCTCAGACCGGGTAGGGAGGGGAACGAATAAGATGATTTCTCAAGATATGTTCAAGATGAGTATGCACTTACCGCTAAATTGCTCCTTAAAGCTTTTCTTTGTAAAGTGAAGAGTTGAGCGGCAACTCACTGAATATCGATTTTCGAATAACCTGCAAAAGCAAAAGAATCAGATGAGCGATAAATACCATCCCGATTCCATACGATTGAATAAAGCCATTAGCGATAGCGGTTATTGCTCCCGAAGGCAGGCTGATAAGCTTATTGAGGAAGGTAAGGTGAGATTAAACGGAAAAAAGGTTCAGTTGGGAGACAGGGCTATGCCCGATGATGAGATCCGCGTAAACGGCGAGCTCATTACGGGCAATGACAATTTGGTGTACATCGCTCTGAACAAACCTGTCGGGATAACCTGCACCACCGATCAACGCGTTAAAGGAAATGTAGTTGACTTCATCGGTCACAAGGAGCGTATATTTCACATCGGGAGGCTGGATAAGCCCAGTGAAGGATTATTGCTGATGACAAATGATGGTGACATCGTGAATAAAATTCTCCGTGCGGGAAATGAGCACGAGAAGGAATACATCGTGAAGGTTCACAAACCGATAACGCCTGAGTTTATTGATCGAATGAGTAACGGAGTGCGTCTGCATGAACTTAAAGTGACAACGAAAAAATGTGAAGTGAAACGTTTGAATCGCTTTACGTTCAAGATTATTTTAACTCAAGGTCTTAACCGCCAGATCAGGCGAATGTGCGAACATTTGGGTTATGACGTCATTGAGTTAAAACGGGTCAGAATAATGAATATAAAACTGGGGGACTTGCCAACGGGTGTTTGGAGGAATTTGACTAAAGATGAACTTCAGGGCTTGAAAGTCGCCATCAGTGATTCCGAGAACAGTGCTTTTGTAGATTCCAAGCAGTTCAGGCAATCGCGCGATTAGTTCTGATAAATAAAAAAGCCCGTTCATGAGTTGAACGAGCTTTTTGTGTCAATCAGTTTAGCGAAAGCTCAACCCTTTTTCACTTCCTCGTTCTTCTTATCTGCTTTCATTTTCTCGGCCATTTTATCACAACATGGTTTGCCGTCTTTGGCTTCGGTCATTTTAGTGCAGCAAGCGCTTTCCGTAGAGGCTTTGGCATCTTTGCAAGAAGCGGCAGAACTACTTTTCTTACAGCAATTGCTTTTTTCTTTCGTAGCCATTTCTTTACATGTAGCTGCTTTCTTTTCAGAAGCCGTGGCAGTAGTGGAAGCTTTGGTCGCTTCTTGTACTTTTTCCGTTTTCGCTTTCTCGACTTTTGTGTCGGTTGTTTGGGCATTCGTTACTCCTGCAAAGGCAAAACAGAATGCGAGAATTAAAAGATAATTTTTCATTGATCGGATTTTAGGTGTTGAAGTTAGTACTTTTCTCTAAAGATGCAGATAAAGTGTAATCGGAATTTAAGGAGAAGTAAAAAGTAGAGCCTTTTCCCGTTTCTGACTTCAGGAGCAGCTTTCCGCTGTGAGCTTCTACAATCTTTTTGCAATAAGCCAGACCGATACCCGTGCCTTCATATTCATGCTTCTGATGCAATCTCTTGAACATTCCGAAAATTTCATTTTGATCTTGTTGAGAAATTCCGATACCATTATCTGATACAAAATAGAAACTTCCGTTTTCGTCCGTGCGATGTCCTATATGCACGACGGGATTCCGATCTTCAGGTGTGAATTTTATGGCATTGTTAATAAGGTTTTGCATTAAAATTCGCAATTCAAAAGGACTGGCATTCTCCGCGGGTGGCAAATCATCTTTCGTGATATGCGCATCTGAACGTTTTATCAGACTATTTAAATCGTCCAGGACTTCTTGCGTCAATTCATTCAGGCTTACCTTATCCGCTCTTTCAGAAGATCCCAATTGGCTAAGATCCAAAAGTTGGGTGATCAATTCATTCATGCGCTCCGTAGCACCGATTATGTGTTGGATAAAAGGCTTTATTTCATTCTCCGTCCCGATCATATCGTCCAGCAGTTCGGCCAAACCGGCTATGCTGCTTAGCGGTTGACGCAGATCGTGAGAAGCGAGATAGGCCATGTTTTCAATTTCCTTGTTTCGAATTTCCACGGAAGCCGTACGCAGTTTAAGCTCTTCCTGAGCTTTACGCTCCGTCAGATCAAAGACGGTGACGATCGTTTCATCCATCTTATCCGTCTCGAGACAGGCGAAAGAAACCTCGGCGGGAAACGAGCCTTGATTCTTGCTCAGTAATCTTACCTCAACAGAACACCTTTTCTCAAGGGGCAGATTCTCGTAAAAGCGACTCAGTTTTGCTTCAAAATTGCTTCGGTCTTCATGGTGAATGAGCGTTAAAATACTTTGGTTCGGTACCGAAGCATCGATTGCCATTCTACTTTCAACGAATTCATTCAAATCCAATATGGTTCCGTCGCTCCGGATAATTAAGATCCCCGTAGGCGCCTCTTTCATCAGGTTTTGAAATCGCCTTTTGTTCGTTTCTGCCAAAGCTGATTCCTCTGACAGTTTTCTATTGAGCGTCAGATTTTCGCGGTTCTTCGCGGCAATCAATTTGTTTTGAATTTCGGTATCGATTAATTTGGCTCTCAGAGCTGTCGTGCGTTTGGCCACGGTTTTATCCAATCCGGATATGGTGATTTTAAGTTGCTCGTATCCGCGTCTACTCAGTGTAGTCAAGAACATGGCCACCCAAATTGCCACGGAGCTAAATGCAGCATTGATAATTATGGCAGAATCTCCGTCAACGTGATTTTTTTCTATTGCAACGAAAAAGGTCAGCACCATACATATTGCGGATGCTATCATTACGGAATATCGTCCCGGTAAAAGCCAAGAATACAGGATGATCAAAACATAGAGTATGGAAATGTGGTATTCACTGCCCGAATTATAATCCAACAGAAATACTATGAGAGTAAAAAGAAAAGCCAGAGCAAATAAGATTACTCTTTCCAATCCACTTTTCATGACCCTTTTATAATCTTCAGCTCTGCTTTTAAACGGTCAATCTCCATGTCTTTTTCGTATAGTTTATCGATGGCCGCCAGATAATTTTCTTCGAAGTTTTCATCAAGCGAACTCTCGGGTTTTTCTTGGGTTTTAAGCTCTAAAACTTTAGGCAGGTGTTTGATTAAGGCAAACACGGTCCACATGGAAACCACAGCAGTAAAAAATCTTACCAAAGCACTCAGTCGATATGCAGGCCACCAAAAAATTAGTGCATCAAGTGCATGCGTCAGGCCGCAGAAAAGAATAAAAGCCACGAAGAGCCAAAAAACGGGAAGGAATGGCATTCTTCTGTTCTGTTGTATAAACCACATTAAAATAACGGGTATTAGAAAGTAGGCCAGCCAAATGGTCAGATCGCTGATAATGTAGAGCCATCCGTGAAAATCACTCCACTTGCCACAAATCCAGCGTGGAGGCCAATCTGATACGTCAAGGAGATTTCCAAAGAATTCCGATATTTCACTCATATAATCTATACTTTTTAAAAGACAGCACTATGCAATATAGAGAAAGAAAATTGCTTTTCGGATGGAGCTCTAATTCCTTATCAGCCCCTGAGTCTTTAAATAAAGCCGTGATGTCAAATTCATTTCCAACCGAACTTATTGTCAATGTTTTGATCGGGCAGTACAAAAATGTTAATTCCTGAGATGGTAAAAAAATTATAGTCCGAAAAATCGGTCAAACCCTGAACGGGATTAATCCCGGTGGCACACCGAACTTTCCATTGAAAGCTTCCTCCCGCACCCAATTGACTTGAAGAAACGAAATAATTGCTCGGATTTGAATTGATCACCGTAATGCTGCGCGGATCATTTCCACCTTCTGTTCCTCCCCTTATCTCGCAGCCTACTGCTCCTTCGGGAGGCGTCCAGGTCAGGAGTACGCCATTCGGAAAAACCTGCGATTGCAAAGCGAAATCCAATTCGGTTAAACCCCACCTATCTTCAGCTTCGGGCCCGCCCCAAATTAAGGTGGCCAAGACGGGGTTATCGACAAACGGATTTCGATTTCCCTGATGTATTTCGGCAATTTGATTCTTCTGAATTTCCACTTCCGACACGGGATCTTCTGCATTCCATTCCAAAAACAACAAGGGTACATTTAAATCCGTAGAAACCGCAGGACCCGAGCCCACAGCCGATGGCAGGCAAAGTGTTTGAGATGTGGATGAACCGTTACCATCGTATCGCAAATACATATATAAAATGATGCGTGCCACATCTCCCTTCCATTCATCACCGGGATACCAGCCCGAACCTACTATGCCGGCATTTCCACTTCCGTCAACAAAAGGTCTGTTGCTGCGATCAGAGTTGGTTTGAACGTCACAAGACCTCAGGTTCAATATATCGGTGCCCGGACCCGGATTATCGACGGTAAGGTTTGGCTCAGCCAATGATCGGGCAAAAACGTGTTCACGGTTCCAATCTCCGGCAGATCCGCCGAAATCAAAGACACTTCGTTCGCGGTCATTGGTTATGTCTCCGTCCGATCCGCTTTCCCATCCGTAAATTAACAGCACCTCACCCGAATTGGAAGGGTTTTGATCCCCCTCTTGTAAAGCGTCCCATGCATCATAACCCGATGATGTATAGCTCAGAAAACTAACGCCTGAACTTATTTTATCAGAAAGTTCCGTTTTCAATTCATTTCCCGTAAGATTCAGGTCTGCGCCGTTATAGTAATTCGGTATTTGCGCTTGTATCGAAACGGCAAGAAAGCCAGCGATGGCGGATAGGCTCAAAAATTTCATTTTGCAAATATAGCTTGAAATAAGGGTGAATTAAATCGCTTGGTGTGATCACATCCTTATCTTTCGCCGGTGAAAATAACTGAAAGAAAGGCTGCGCTGATTGCGTCGATACTTGCATCCAGCATGGCTTTAATTGATTCCTCGGCGCTCAATGTGGCCCTGCCTGAAATTCAAGCTCAACTTGGTCTTACGGGAATTCAACTCCTCTGGGTGGTCAACGCATATCTTCTCTTTTTGGCTAGTTTGATGCTGGCGGGCGGAGCAATGGGAGACGTGTACGGAAAGAAAAAAGTTTTTGTCATCGGGATTTCAGCTTTTGCTCTGGCCTCCTTGGGTTGCGGCTTCAGTACTACCGGAGGCATGCTGATACTACTTCGTGGCTTACAGGGGGTGGCAGGCGCATTAATGGTGCCCGGTAGCCTGGCTTTGATTACTGCGGTCTATCCAAGCAATCAAAGAGGTCAGGCCATTGGTTATTGGAGTATGTTCAGCGCCATTACCACCATCTCAGGTCCTGCCATTGGCGGATACCTCGCCAGCATAGGATTTTGGCGAGGAGTCTTTTTTATCAATATTCCCCTTGCTGCCATTGCCCTGTTTTTATTATTGAAAAAAGTTAAAGAGCCTGAAATCCGAAAGGTCAAATCGGGCCCTGATTGGAAAGGAGCTTTTTTCTCGTCTCTCGGCTTTACCGGGATTGTATATGCTCTTCTGCAAGCAGGGGAAGTAGGTGTGGATAAGTGGCACCTGTGGCTGATATTTCTAACGGGAGTCGGACTGCTTATCGCATTTTTCAGGCAAGAAAAGAAAGTGGCTGAGCCCATGCTGAAATTACCTCTTTTCAACAACAAGACCTTTTCGGCAGCAGCCGCCCTTACCTTTATGGTGTATGGCGGTTTGGGTATCTTCTTGTATTTCCTCCCGCTCAATCTTATTCAGCATCAAGGATACACTGCCCTGCAGGCGGGTATAGCCGTATTACCATTCGGTGGATTGATAGCCGTGTTGGCACCCCTTACGGGAAAATGGTCTGATAAACACGGCTATAAGCGCCCTCTTACTTTCGGACCACTTATTACGGGAACTGCATTAATGGGTATGACATTTTTCGAATCGACTGAAGGCTGGAGTAGTTTCGTCTCGACATTTCTACCGTTTATGTTATTGGCAGGGGGGGGAATGGGCATCACCGTAGTTCCCGTTACTTCAGCCATCATGGGATGTGTAGATGAAAAAGACAGCGGTACGGCCAGTGGAATCAGCAATGCCATGAGCAGGCTGTCAGGGGTTATTGCCTTGTCGATTGTCGGTATGGTTTCGTTGCTCTACTTTGAAGCAGATGTACTCGGATCATTCTCTGATGATAATTTGAGTATAGAAACGATGAACCAATTGAGAGAAGAGGCTTCGAAGTTCAGCGGATCCACGGTAGCAGAGCTGCCCGATGAAATAAAGGAAAAGGCTGAATCCGTTTTTCAAAGCGCTTTTTACGCCGCCTTCGATCGTAGTTGCTATATAGCAGGATCACTCTGTTATCTGGGAGCAATTCTGGCTATGCTGTTTATTCCTAAAGGAAAGTTTGAGAATCAATAACGGTAACAAACCGCATTGATATTCATGCCCGCACCCACGGATGCGAAAAGCAGTATGTCACCATTTCGCAAGGCATGACCCTCTTTTTCACCTCTTTTCACCACATCATAGAGGGTGGGAACCGTAGCTACCGAGCTGTTCCCCCACTCGTGAACGCTCATGGGCAAGACATCCGAAGAATATTCCCTTTTTCCGTAAAGTCTGTAGAGGCGACTGATAACGGCCTCATCAAGCTTTTCATTTGCTTGATGGATGAAGATTTTCTTCACTTCATCTATCGAAATATTCGCCTTATCCAAACATGCTTTCATAGCCGCAGGCACATGTTTTAACGCAAACTCATAAACCTTTCGACCTTTCATTTTCATGAATTTGACTTTTTCGTCCGCATCCGGTTTATAGCCTTTGGTCATAAACAGGTAGTCAACTTCTTCTTCGGCAAATGTCGCTGCAGCCGTGCTCAACACGCCTTCATTATGTTCAGGCTCTTTGAATTCCAATACAGCTGCTCCCGCTCCGTCAGAAAAAAGCATACTGTCGCGATCGTATCTGTCAATCACTCTCGATAGCGTTTCCGAGCCGATTACCAAAGCTCTCTTGGCCATACCGGCCTTGAAGTAAGCTTCGGTTTGAATAAGCCCTTGTACCCAGCCGGGGCAACCGAATAGTATGTCGTACCCGATGCACCCGGCATTTTTTATGCCCAGTTTATTCTTCACGCGTGATGCTATAGACGGAACCGCTTCAGATTGTATCGTGCCTTTTTCGATGTCTCCGAAGTTATGCGCCACTATAATTTGATCCAGCGTTTCAGGATCTATACCTGCGTCTTCTATAGCACGTTGTGCAGCTTGAAAAGCCAAATCAGAAGAACTCATGTCGGCATCTGCCCACCTTCTGTTGCGAATACCGGTTATCTCTTGAAATTTTCGAGAGATTTCTTCAGGCGGACGGTCAATAATCTGAGAGTCTTCCGTATAAAAGGATTGGTTGTGAAAATCTTGATTAGATAAAATTTGTTCAGGAACAAAACTCCCTGAACCAATTATGACTGTTCGTGACATTGCGTGGCTTCTTGTTTCGCGAATATCTGAATATATAGCTGTTATAACAAGACTCGGACATTAATTCGAACCGAATTTGCTAAATCAGTGAAAATTCAAGCTCTCTTTGTACAAATGTTTGAATTGCTCCTTGCTATCATGCCGTATGTAAAAAGCATTTCCGTTGTATATTTTCACCTTTTCAGGATAGGGGAAAGCAATTTTCAAGGGGCTACTCAAAGCTCCCGTCTTCGGATTGAGTTTTCTCACATAGTATACACCGCTTCTTTCATGTATGGCGTAGAGATTTTCACTTATCGGATCTTGTTGAATCCGTCTTAGATCTTCGCCGGGTAAATTAATTTGAAAGTACGTTGAGTCCAGAGTTTCTCCTTGTTGGTCGTGTCGATAGATCCATTGATTCATGGCATCTAAAATGAGCAGATCACTTTGATATTTGTATGCAGGAGTATAGGGCTTGCGCAAATCTCGAAATATCACATCTCTGTTTGATCGGGGGCGGTTCTTATCCCTTATGTATCCTGCAAAAAGCTTTTCGTTGAAATTATACTTTTCGCTCAGCTTTTTTGCCTTAGCCTTCTGTGATTTGCTGAGCATCGTATAGTCGTCGTAGGTATACTTAAAATAATTTCGATTCTGAGCGATACGAATGGTTCGATCTCTGTCTTCTTCAGGAAAATACATGTAGTGAACGACCATCGGTAACTCTTCTATCATTCCTACCGCTGATGCGGAATTGGAAAAGGCGGCCGTCCAGGGAAGAATATTTTTTTGAAATAAAGAATGATCGTAATCTTCAATCGAAATTTTTCCACCTGTTGTTTTCACCAACAGAGTATAGTCCCATCCTTCTATATAAAGTTCATTAAATGCACTTTTTCTAAGCCTTTGAGGAAAGTCAGGAATAATAATGCGATCAACCATTTTTCCTTTGTCGAATAGTGTCAAAGCGCAATTTTGAAGTGAAATCTTCCTTTTCGGATCGCTTAACCTTTTATTAAGATGGGTGCCTACAATGAGAAGGTTATCAATAAATTCAAAGTCAAAAACATACTCAAATTCGGGCTTGTAAATTCCTACGGCATCAGATGATATTTGAAGACCTGACAATGCGGGTTTTGGTGTCATATAGATGGAAACCTGATCGAAAGACTCAAGCTCATCAGCCTTTCTCTTATAATCGTAGAATCCCAAGGCAAAGCATTCTATCGACTCATCCTTTTTAAACGGTAAGGTGAAAGTACCCGTAGCATCCGTTCTGATATTTCGGTTACCCATTCTCACTTTGGCTTTCGCCAATGGCCGATGAGTATCACCACTATAAACGGTGCCGCTAATCGTCTTTTGAGCGATGGAAAATGAAGAGATAAGCAAACTGAATACAACTAAAAATAGGGTCGATCTCATGGCCTCTATACTGGCGAAGTGAAGATAAAAATAATCTCTATGTTTGAGTCTTATTCGAACAAGGTGATTAATAGGTACTGTTTACTTTTCGCAATTTTCCTAATTGGCATCAACGTTTGTGCACAAGAACAATTTAATTCAAGACCACTCTATACCGACCGTCCCGGGCAAAGCATTAATCCAAATACCGTTGGCGATGGTGTTCTTCAACTTCAGTCGGGATACGGCTATTTTAAGTCTAAAGGGATTTTTTCAGAAATCGATTTACACAATGTCGATCTCGTACCCAAACTCGGTATCAGCGACCGCTTTGAAATCTCAGGACTTCTTCAATATTCCTCTTTGAAACTGACAGGCCTACCGTTTGTTCAACCATCGGAAGAATCACCCGATCCCGAAAACGGGGTGTCTGCTTTAGGTCTGGCCGCAAGGGGGACGTTATTGAAAGGCGAGGGGCTCATCCCTTCCATCGGCTTGGAAGCAGCTTACATCGGGTCCGGCATACCCGGAGATGAATTGAGCACAAGTACCGGTCGCTTTATTTTGACGCTCCAAAATCAACTCCTAGGCGAGCTTTCCTTCACGGGAAATGTCGTTTACAACACAAACAATCAAACCGAATTCACTGCCAATCTCGGTTATAACGTCGTTGATAACTTCGGATGTTTCGTCGAGTACTGGCCTATTTTCGACGCGGCCTTCGACGGTGAGGACAACTTGGTTTTTCAAGATGCCTACCTGAACAGCGGCGTGTTTTGGTTGATCGGTGAAAACTGGCAACTTGATGCCTTAGCGGGCTTCAGGGCTTTTGCTCCCGACTTCTATTCGGACGATGAGAGTTCGTACTATCTGCAAGTGGGATTTACCAAGCGGTTTTGGTTGAAGGAATGAGTTTGTAGTGGTGCCAAAAAAGTAAGGCTTGATAAAACGCTGAGGCGCTGAGAATGCGCAGGGCACGCAGAGAACAGCATCTCAACGAACTTTGCGGAACCTCTGCGTCGCTGCGTTAAATACACCTAACCTTTCAAGCTTTTCTACTCAATTTGACATTCGCAATACCTCTACACCCTCACCCTGATTTTCTTCTCCACCAATCCCATTCCCCAATCAGCCAGCAAAGCCAAGATCGCTGCGGGAATAGCTCCTTGCAGAATCAGCCCGTTGTCATTAAGGTTGATTCCCGTAATGATCGATTCACCCAAACCACCCGCGCCGATGAAAGCAGCCAGCGTAGCCGTCCCGATATTGATCGTTAGCGCCGTCCGAATTCCTGCCATGATCACCGAAGCAGCCAATGGTAGCCGCACTTTTTTCAGAATTTGCCAGTTTGTCATTCCAAGCGCCCTTCCCGCTTCAATCAAAATCGGGTCGGTGTCTTGAAGCCCCGCATAGGTGTTTCTCACAATGGGTAAGAGTGCATAAAGGAAAAGAGCAATCACCGCAGGAACAAAGCCAATTCCAAATAAGGGAATCATAAACCCCAGAAGCGCTAAACTCGGTATGGTTTGGATAACGCCCGTAGTCGAAAGAAACCCACTAGCCAAGCGGGGCTTGTACGAAATGTAAATTCCCGTAGGGACTGCTATTAAGATTGCGATAAGCGTGGCCAAAAAGGTGAGCTGCAAATGCTCGATGGTCTGCGAAATGATCGGGTGGACTGAAGTAGGCGGCGACCCTTCACTGACCAGCCCTTCGGCCAAGAGAAATTCGTAGGCCACTTTTTCAAACGGGACTTTTTCTACCTCGGCTCGGTAGTTGAGCTTGAGCATAGTCTCCTTGTCGATCTTAATTCGGTTCAAGGCATCGATCACCTGTGGATATTCTTTGACAATCTCTTCTCTGATCAAGGGCAAAGCCAAATACTCAGGAAAGAAATCGCGATCGTCTTCCAAAAATTGAAAGCCGAATGACTCGAGTTTACCGTCGGTCGAGTAGGCGTCGGTCACGTCGATTTGTCCGTCGGCCAAGGCTTTGTAGGCCAAGCCGTGATCCATGCCCTTGGGAGCCGAGAGGCCAAGACCGTAAGCCTCGTTCATGGCGGCAAAGCCATCGCCTCTTTTTACGAATTCATTGGAAAAGCCGAGCTTGAGATCCGTACGATTTTCCAAATCAGAAATGCGCGACAACTCGCTTCCCTTGCGGGTAATGAGCACATAGGTATTGTTGAAACCAAATGGGGCTCCCGCCTTTATTCCGAGCGACTTCAGTTGATCCTCGTAATTTTCATCTTTGAAAATAGCCTCGCTGAGCGTCCCTGTGTACTCGGGATAAATGTCGATGGCGCCCGTCTTGAGCGCTTCGAAACAAATCAGGGTACCGCCCAATCCCATTCTTCGTTCTACTTTCAGATCGGTTTGTCCTTCGATGGTTTGCGCCATGATTTCGCAAAGCAGCCGCGATTCTGAAAAGAGTTTGGAGCCAATCACAATCTCTTGCCCTTGAAGGTTCATCGAAAACAAAAAGAAGAAGGTAAAGAATCGTTTAGGCATCTCCCGTTTCAATAAATCGTTGGACGAAATCATTAGCAGGTGCGGCCTCAATATCGCTCGGAGTGCCCGATTGAACGATCTTCCCTTCGTTTAATATCACCACTTCATCGCCCAAGAGGAAAGCCTCGCGGATGTCGTGGGTCACAAAGACGGTGGTTTTGTGAAGCTTCTCTTTCAATCTCAGTATTTCATTTTGCAAATCACCACGAGTGATAGGATCCAAAGCGCTGAAAGGCTCATCGAAGAGGATAAGCTCCGGATTTGCTGCCAAGGCTCGGGCTATTCCCACGCGTTGCTGCTGCCCGCCGCTCAGCTCGGAAGGGTACCGGTCTCGAAAAGAATCGGGATCCATGCCGAGTAGGTCTAGCAATTCTGAAGTTCTGGCCCTGCGTCTGTCCGTATCCCAATCCAGAAGTTTCGGTACCACTTCAATATTTTGCTGAGTCGTCATGTGCGGAAATAAAGCAGGCTGCTGCAAAACGAAACCGATTTTTCGCCGTAGCTCAACAGAATCGCGATAGTTTACCTTTTGACCAAAAACCATGACTTCTCCCGAATCTGCTTCGATAAGTCCGTTAATTATTTTCAAAATGGTAGACTTTCCGCTGCCCGAAGGGCCGATGAGGCATAGCGTTTCGCCAGGATTTACCTTGAAACTGATGTTATGAAGAACCGGCTGACCTTCGTAGGACTTTAATATTTTATCGAGGACGACGATGTTGTAAAGATAATGGGACCGGAATTACCACAGCTACTCTCATAATGTATAATGATTGATGTGGCGAACCAAGTGAGAAATTGTATGAGAGCCTCTTATTCATTAATTTTGGAAAAACATCATATATGGATCTTCCGTCAAGAAAACTAGCTTTCGTTCAAGAATTTCTCAGAATTCAAAAGGAAGAATTAGTTGAGAAATTAGAAAAGGTAATGAGAGAGGAAATTACAGATTCTGACGATGGCGATTTAAAGCCCATGTCAAAAGAGGAGTTAGAGGACCGAATTGATCGATCATTGGAAGATTCAAAAAACGGGAGAACTACCAAAGCCGAAGTTCTCAAAGCCAAATTAGACAAATGGACATAGAAATCCATTGGACTCACTTTGCAGAGAATGAACTCTACGAAATATTTAATTACTATAAAGTTAAGGCAGGTTGGAGCATAGCGAAAAAGCTTGTAAATGAAATTTATTATGAGACACTCAAGCTTAAGGAACAGCCTGAATTAGGGCAGGTTGAAGAACTTCTAAAAGATCGAAACGTGCTGTTTCGTTATCTCTTGATTCGAAAGAATTTCAAAGTGATTTATAGAATTGACGCAACTCGCCAAAGAATTGAAATCAACGATATCTTTGATGTCAGGCAAAATCCAACCAAAATTTCCCGAGGAAAGTGATCAAAATCATTTCCCAATCACAAACTTCTCTATTTCCACTTCGCTACCTGTAGTCAAACGATAAACATAAATACCTTTTGGCAATCGGCTACCATCAAAGTGAACGCGATACGAAATATCAGCTACGACCTGCCCCGAGTAAAGTGATTCTATCAACCTTCCATTCAAGTCGTACACTTCCAAAGTAGCGCTGCCTTCATGGCTCATGGAAAAACTCACTTCTGAATGACCTTCAGTAGGGTTGGGGCTAGAGTTCAAGCTGATTCCCGAACCAACGGAGAAATTTTGCCAAGCTGAAAATGGCCCCGCTATCAAAGGATTTTGTGAGCAACCACATCTCACACGCCATTGGTAATCGCCGGGAGAAAATAGACTAAGAGGAGCATTCAAGCCATCGGCATTTGCTCCTGCAACGATTTGGGAACCAAGAAGAGTTGAGCCACCGGCAATCCTCGCCTGCACCTGACATCCGATTTGAAGAGGCAGAGCACTCCAACTAAAACTCACTGAGTTCGCATTGACGGTAGTCGAAATGCTCAGTGGGTCTACGGCGGGAAAAGGGTTTTCGCAGAGGGCCGAACCCTCACAAACTTCGCATGAGCCAAAACAAACCGCATCCAATACGGTATCCTCTTCCGGCATGACGAGTATTCGATTGAATCCACCAAAACCGTCGGCCAGTCCGCAGGCAGAAGGCACTTCTTCTTCACCGGCAAAACTGTCGCCATTCAGGAATTTCCATTGTAAGGTGGCACCCTCCACTTCCGTGATGGTGTAACTATAAATAGCATTTCCATTATTCGTCATCGGTTCGGGAGTAAAACCGTTGAAGGAGCCTGCAAT
>CAZYWJ010000065.1:2093-3991 GCA_964651785.1 uncultured Cryomorphaceae bacterium | reverse complement strand
TCGTTGAAGGTTCCCGATAGGCTCACGGTGTCGCTCGCGAGCAGGTTCTGCTCACTCATGTCAACCCTGAAAGTGACGTTCACCTCATTGACACTAATGTCGGGAGTGGGGAGCTGCTCGGTAGTGTAAATGCGGTATTCGCCCGGCTGTAATTCGAAGGCGTTGCTCAGGTTATTCTCGATAATGGCGTTATCGCCGAAGTAATCGTACCATACACCCGTTTGCGTAAAGCCGGGAATGATATCGATCGGAACCACATCAAAATTGGCGATGATGACTACATCCATTGATTCGTGTTCGATGATCAATCGTTTGCCGGGATTGTCCACGTCGTAAATGAAATTGCTCGAACCGAAAGCGGGGTAGTCGGTTTTGAGTTTGTTGATCGCGGCGAAAACCTTGTACAATCGCTGTCTGGCCGGTTCGAAGTAGTAGTCCCATTTCACGGGTTTATTACTCGTACGGCAACTTGGATCGATCAAATCTTCATTGCAATAATTGATGCTGAAATCGTAGCCGAGCTCGTCAAATTGCCAGAACATTTTCGGTCCCAAAAGGGGAATATTGAAGGCGTGAATGGCTTCCTGACGCGCTAAGGCCGTTTCTAAATCCTTCGGATCGTGATTCGGATTGAAAGAGTTTCCGTTTTGCAGGTTTTCATAAACCAATCGCTCTTCATCGTGACTTACCGCGTAGCTTACGAGATTGGGGAAGTTCCATCCCCGCGCCTGATAGCTGGCAAAGGAGAGGTCTTGCCCGAACGGAAAACCGAGGGAAGCTTGTTTAAATTGCTGATGCATTGTTCCCCAGAGCATAAAGCCGATATTGGCCAAAGCCGTCTCCTCATCGTTATTTCCAAGGTGTTCCAAAATTAAATAGACTTGATCATCCACTTCGTGAATATCATTTCGAATTCTGATCCAATTGTCCACCCGACTTTGATCGTACTGATTCCATGCTCCTACATTACCTAAGGTGTTGTTTTGGGTGAAGCCTTTACTCAAATCAAAGCGGTATCCGTCGATGTGAAACTCTTCGATCCAATAGTGTAGTACGCGTTTGACAAATTCCTGGGTGTAAGGGGAATCGTGGTTGTAATCGTAACCAACACTAAAAGGGTGAGTGGCGATGGTGTTGAACCAAGGATTTTCGGGAGTCGGTGGTCCTGAGGCACCGTTTTCCGAATACATTCTCACCTGCGGATTCTGCCCGAATGAGTGGTTCAAAACCACATCGATGATGACTGCGATATCGCGATCGTGGCAGGCATCGATCAGCATTTTCAAGTCTTCCTCCGTACCGTAATACTTGTCTACCGCAAAAAAGAAGGAGGAATTGTAGCCCCAACTTTCGTTGCCTTCAAATTCGTTGACGGGCATCAGCTCGATGGCGTTAATGCCGAGCCGATCCAAATAGTCGAGCGTGTCGATGACGGCTTGGAAAGTGCCTTCTTCCGTAAAATCGCGGACGAGAAGTTCGTAGATGATCAATCGATCCAGAGGCGGACGCACGAAATTATCGTCTTGCCACTGATATTCATCCTGTTGAGTTTGAAGGACGGACACAATGTTTGTGGTAAGCCCCTGAGGGTAATCGATCAAGTCAGGATAGCGATCATCGCCGATGAACTGATCGTTGAACGGATCGAGGATTTTCTTGGCGTAAACATCGGCCACACGAAGGTCCTCATCGTCGATGCTGTATTGAAAGCGGTATTCCTCACCAGGAGTCAATCCGTCAATCTGCACCCACCAACGGTCTCCGGAGGTGGTTTTCTTGCAGAAGTATTCCGGTTCTCTTTGCCAGTCGTTAAAATCGCCGATCACATAAACGTAGTCCTTGAATGGGGCAACCAATTGCAGAATCACCGATGTATTGGAAATGTAATTGATTCCATC
>CAZYWJ010000065.1:0-1993 GCA_964651785.1 uncultured Cryomorphaceae bacterium | reverse complement strand
TCGGCGGTGCCCCAATTTCCTTGGACGTTTTGCCAGCCCTGTTGTCCCCCGAGGATGACACCCGTATGCATGTAAACGGGCGAAACACCGGCTAACTCGCCATTGCCCTCAGCGGCATTGTAAGCGATGGTAACCGGTTCATCAAGAGATGGGAATTCGGGGGTAATCGTAACCTGCCCGAAGGAGAGGATCGAGACAAAAATCAGGAGGGTAAATGAAGACAAATGTTTCATCAGTGATGTGGTTCTTGATTGGTGAAAAGATATTAGTGTCAAATTTACACTCTCGGGATGGATTAATCAAAATTTTGATCTTTCATCACTGATGCAAACCCTGCGGAGCCGGGAAAAGGAGGTTGAAAGAAATATTGCTGCTTTTGAAGAGTAATTTTTCTGTTTCCCTAATTGTACTATATCAAAAACGGAAAGTCATTTCGGAAAATACTTGTAGATATCTTTTCTATGAAGGCACCTGATTAAAGTTAGTCGATCATCCATGATCTCCAAACCTAAGCGATATTCTCCGATTCTGACTCGATAGAGGTGCTTTTCTCCTTTCAACTTCTTAATGCCTGAAATCTCCTTTGGTGAATCTATTCCGGATAATGTCTCTATGAGTTGGGCAATGTTTTTATTCAGACTTGAATTTTTCAGCTTTTTCAAATCCTTTTTAAAAGATTTGTCAATCTAAACTTTCATCGTTGAGTTCTTTCAAGAAATCATCTGTGTCTATTATTTCACCGGTTCTACCATTTTTGATGGCTGCGGCCAGAGCAATATCTTCAGCGGCTTGCTCAGATAGAATCGAAACTTCTACTCCTAGTTTTTGAGCAAGAAGTATGATTAGGTCTAGATTTTCTTTTGAATTTCCTTTTAATACGACGGTACCCATTCTATTGCCTTTTTTCAAATATAAGGATAAGCTGCTGAAGAATTTTCACTTTACTTTGTCAGACTTTACTTTTTGAGACGATTCTAAAGATTTTCAAAGAGCAATAAATTTCAATAGAATACTTTTGACATAAACTGTTTTCAAGATGAAATTATTTTCCCTTTTATTATCCAACCTTCTCTTTCTCTTTTCCTTTTCACAAGACTTGTCCAACTCCCTCCTTTGGAAAGTAGAAAAAGAAGGCATCGAACCGTCCTACATCTTCGGAACCATCCATGTACTGCCTCAATCGGAATTTGAGCTGGAGGAGAAAGTAAAACAGGCGATGGACGAAAGCGAAGAGCTGGTCTTGGAGATTGACATGACCGATCCGGCGTTGCAGACCAAGATGTACCAAACCATGGCCATGCAAGACGGGATGACACTGGACAAGCTTTTGACAGAAGAAGAATACTCCAAGCTTTCTGAGAAACTTCAGAGCATTCAAGGTGCGCCGCCTATTGCGATGGTTAACGGGTTTAAACCGTTTATGGTTGCCACCATGATGCTCAGCGAATACGTGGGCAGTCAGCCTGCGAGTTTTGAAATGACCTTAATGTCGATGGCCTCAGCGCGTGAGATGCCGATTTCGGGATTGGAAACCATCGAATCTCAAATGGCCATCTTTGACAGTATTCCGTATGAGAGTCAGGCGGAAGACTTGATGGAAATGGTAGAAGAGGGCGATGAGATGAAAGCGCTCTTTGCCGATATGGTGGCCCAATACAAGGCAGAGGAGATCAATGCACTTTACAAAACAACGGAGGAATACACTGACAGCGATGATGAAATGCGGTTTATGTTGCACAACCGAAACGCCAATTGGGCGGAGGTACTGGAAGAAAGGTTGGGGGAGAAGACTCTTTTCATTGCCGTCGGTGCGGCTCATCTCGGAGGTGAGGAAGGAGTGATTAATTTACTGAAGGAGCAGGGATACCAAATGACTCCCCTGATGGATTGAATCTGACTGGTCTCCGTCACTTGCATTTATTCACGGAAACAGTATTTTAGCCGAAAATTTTAAATCATGAAACATAAACTATTAGGGGTACTCTTCATTCTA
>CAZYWJ010000064.1:3892-18346 GCA_964651785.1 uncultured Cryomorphaceae bacterium | reverse complement strand
AAAAAGTGCGGGAAGGATGAAAACCATACCGTATTTCAATGCTTTCATAACCCCTTAGATGAATATCGAATTTACAAAAATGATGTTCGCATGTGAAATCACACCGGCGTTTTTATCACAATGGGATTGCTAATGATCGATCGACGAGTGTGGCGGAATAACAGGTTTGATTGGGAAAAAACTCTACATGGAAGTTCGGTGCTAATGGAAGACCGATTGTAATTTGCAGGAAAGCAAGGGGTTTGAAGTTGAAAATGAATGATTTCAAATTGGTACAAGACATGTCTTATTACAAGGCATAAAACGGATCAAAATGAAAGATTATATAAAAGCCTCAGAAAATATTTCCGGTCAAACCCAAGAGATGCCCGGTCAGCAACACGAAATGTCGCCTCAGCCCGTCACCATTCGTGAAAACTATAAAGGCTCGGATAAACTGAAAGGGAAAGTAGCCTTGATTTCCGGAGGCGACTCGGGAATAGGTCGAGCCATAGCCGTACACTTCGCACGCGAAGGTGCCGATGTGGCCATCATCTATTTGTCGGAAGACGAGGATGCCGAGATGACGGCAGAATTGGTGAAGAAAGAAGGAAAGAAATGTTTGAATTTGAGGGGTGATGTCGGCGACCGTGAGTTTTGTCGCAACTCCATCGAAAAAGTAATTGAGGAGTTTGGAAAACTGAACATTCTGGTGAATCACGCGGGCGAGCAACACCCGACCGAAAAGCCCGAAAAGCTCGACCTGGATCTGATGGAAAAAACCTTTCGCACCAATGTGTTCGGGATGTACAACTTAATTCTTCCTGCTCTGAAACACTTGCAAGAGGGAGATTCTATTTTGACCACTACCAGCGTGACGGGTTACTACGGTAGTCCGCGATTTATTGACTACTCCGCTACCAATGGTGCCATCATTTCGCTAACCCGATCCTTGGCTCAAAACTTAGCTCCTCGAAAAATCAGAGTAAATGGTGTAGCGCCCGGCCCGATTTGGACTCCCTTGATTCCCGCCTCTTTCGATAAAGATGAGGTAGAAGAATTCGGAAAAGACGTTCCGCTCGGCAGACCGGGCCAACCTTGCGAGCTCGCTCCCTCCTATGTTTTCCTGGCGTCCGAGGATGCTTCGTATATTACGGGACAAGTTATTCATCCCAATGGTGGGAAAATAATGCAAAGCTAAACGATATGCCGCGAGCACTTTGGAATGGAGGAATTCGATTCGGACTGGTTTTTATTCCGATAAAACTTTACAGCGGAGCATCGCGACACGATGTCGATCTGAACATGTTGCGAAAAGGCGATCAATGCCCGATCAAATTTGTCAGAGTCTGCAAAAAAGACGGTGAGGAAGTTCCGTGGAAGAACATCGTAAAAGGTCACAAAGAGGATGATGACTACTACGTAACCTTGACCGATGAGGATTTCAAGAAAGCAAAATCCGGAAAGAGCGAGAGCATAGACATCGAAGACTTTGTAAACAATAAAGAGATCAACCCGCGGTATTTTGAAAAGCCCTATTTGCTCGAACCGCAGAAGGGAGCGGGAAAGACCTACAATCTTCTTCGCAAGGCTATTTACAATTCGGGCAAATCAGGTGTAGCCCGATTCGTATTGCGATCCAGAGAACACTTGGCGCTACTAATGGCCGATGAAAAAGTGCTTTATCTCACTCAGATGAGATTTCACGATGAATTAAGAAAACCGGATGATCTGAAAATTCCGTCGACTTCTCCCACGAAGAAAGAAATGAAAATGGCCGAGCAGCTCATCGATTCCATGAGCGCCGAATGGAAACCCGAAAAGTACAAGGACAATTACCAAAAGAAGCTCAGGCAGCTCATCAAGGCCAAAAAGAACAATAAAAAAGTAAAAGTCGAGGAAGAGGAGAAGGACGAAAGCACCATGGAAGATCTCGTTTCTCAATTAAAGAAAAGCCTTGAAATGGCTTGATCATGGCCGCGGAGGATGAGTATACGAAGAAGCGAAACGATAAATCCCCTGAACCGAAGTCAGGAGAGAAGCCAAGGCTACCGGCCAATCATTTCGTCATTCAGAAACACGCCGCCACGCGATTGCACTACGATTTTCGCATTCAGGTAGGAGAAACCCTGATCAGTTGGGCCGTGCCCAAAGGTCCGCCCACGGAAGTCGGCGAGAAGCGCCTGGCCGTAAAAGTGGAAGATCATCCCCTGGCCTACATGTACTTTGAGGGCACTATACCCAAGGGAGAATATGGCGGCGGAACGGTGATGGTTTGGGACATCGGTTATTATTTCCTGGAAGGCATTGGCGGCAGCCAGAAACCCGAGCAAGTTTACAAAGCCATCGGTGAAAAGAAGCTCAAGATTCACCTTCGCGGAAATCGCTTGCGCGGACTCTACACCTTGGTCAAAAGCTCTGCGAGGGAGGAGAACCAATGGTTATTGATTAAAAGTCACGATGAAGAGAGGAATGAGGAAGATCGTAGCATACTGACCCACCGCACCCTTGAAGAAATTGAAACGAATAAAGAGCAGAGCGAATCGAAAAAAGTCGAAAGCCCCGCCCCGTCCGTGCCCAAACAGAAGAAAGCCACGAAACGGGATTTTCCCGGTTTTAGTTCACCCATGCTGGCTACGGCGGTGGGTGAGTTCTACCAACATTCTGATTGGCTGTATGAGCTAAAGCTGGACGGATACCGAATCCTCGGATTGAAAAACGACGATGAGGTACATCTCCTTTCCAGAAATGAGAATGCCTATACCTCGCAGTACCAAAACATCGCCGATGAAATTGAGGGTATCAATGCGGAGTTTATCATCGACGGGGAGGTTTGTTATCTTGATTCGAAGGGAAAATCTGATTTTCAAAAGCTGCAAAACTTAGATGGCCCTTCACCGAATTTGGTCTACTTCGTTTTTGATCTGCTGTGGCTAAACGGACACGACCTTACCGACCTTCCGCTCACTCAGCGAAAAGAGCTTTTGGAGCAGTTGGTCTCCAAAACGTCCGATCAGGTACGCTACGTACCTCACGAAAGGGATGGCGAGAAGATGATTCAGGAAGCCCGGAAGTCGGGGCAAGAGGGAATCATGCTCAAAAGGGCCGGGAGCGTTTACGAATCGGGACGAAGGTCGAAGGACTGGCTCAAATACAAATTCTCCGAAAGGCAGGAACTCTTGATTTGCGGATACCTGCCTTCCGACAAGCGAGACAGCGGATTGAAATCGCTGCTCTGTGCTTACCATTTCGGAGAGGAATTGGTCTATGCCGGAAAGGTCGGTACCGGCTTCGATGAAGCGTCGGGAAAGCAACTGGTGGAGGCACTGCATTCGCTCGAGCGAAAAACGCCACCCCTCGATAATCCACATCAGGAGAAGGGTATCGTTTGGGTTAAACCCGAATTGGTGTGCGAGGTCAGGTTTACCGAGTGGACCGATGCGGGACATATGCGCCATCCGTCATTTCTGGGTTTGCGATCAGACAAGAAGCCCGATGAAATACGATTGGAGTTTCAAGCCGCCGCGCCACCTCAAAACTTGCCTTTCGACTTGTCAAATCCCGAGAAACTCTTCTGGGAGAAAAAGCAGATTACGAAAAAGGATGTCTTTGACTATTACAACAATGTCGCTGATCTGATTTTGCCTTACCTCAAAGACAGACCACTCTCCCTTTACCGAACGCCCGACGGAGCTGAGAAAAAAGGATTTTTCCAAAAGGATGTCAGCGAAATCGCACCTGATTGGTTGGACACCATCTCGATCGGGGGCAAAGAGAAGACGGTTGAATACGCGCTCTGCCAATCGAAGGAAGCACTGCTCTACTTGGTGAATTTGGGCTGCGTGGAGTTCAATCCGTGGAATGCCTTGGCTCAAGATCCCGAGATGGCCGACCTCTTGGTGATTGATCTCGATCCGCTTGACGTTTCGTTTGAGCAGGTGGTAGAGGTGGGCCTGAAAGTCAAGAGCGTTTTGGACGAATTATCCATCGTTTCGTTTCCGAAAACATCGGGATCCAAAGGGCTGCACATTTTCGTCCCCATCGTCAATAACCTGAAGCATTCGGCAGTTCAAGCTTTCGCAAAACGGCTGTTGCAACATGTGCGCGATTCGATGCCCGACATCACGAGCATGGAGCGCAGCCCTTCCAAGCGCAAAGGGAAGGTGTATTTGGACTTTCTCCAAAACGGCAGAGGAAAAACCATGGCATCCGTTTACAGCTTGCGCCCCGTAGAGGCGGCTACGGTATCCGTACCACTTTCGTGGAATGAGGTTAATTCCGATTTAAACCCGACTGACTTTACCATACCCTATTGCCTCAGACGCTTTCAAATGCGCGGTGATGTTTGGGAGGGATTCTTTGCATCGCGAATTGATTTGAAGAAAAAATTCGGCCTGAAGTGAGAGCGAATTTCATTTCTCTCTAAAATTTAACAATCCTCTCAAAACCTTTTTCGATTCACGTGGTTGTATTGATCGACACGCGAGTGTCGGTTGATAGGTTAGTTTAATAGTAGAGTAGTAGAAAGCAATCCGCCCGGATTGCTTTCTTGCTTTCCGGTGGTAGCATATTTCTGCTTCCGCTGAAAAATATTCCGCCACCTCAAAAACCTTTTTACCGTATTGCGGTTGTATTGATCGGTACGATAGTGCCGGTTGATAGGTTAGTTTAATAGTAGAGTAGTAGGAAGCATCCGTCCCCCATGGCGGATGCTTTTTTTGTTTGTGAAGAGGCTTCGAGAACATGGCCATCTCTATGAAATATACTTCTTAACTTTATGGCATGGAAGGATCAGTAATAAAGAAACACCTCCTCGAAATTGCGGAGAAACTTACATCGGAATCTACCATTGAAGATGTATACCAACATCTCTCGCTTTTGGCCGATATTGATGAATCCGAAGACCAAGAAGAAAAAGGTGAAGTATTTACTCAAAATCAAGTGAGAGAAGCTTCGGGGAAATGGTTGAAGTAATTTGGACTAAGAAAGCGCTCTCTCAATTGGAAAGAGCGATCAAATACATTCAAGAAGAACAAGGAACTTCATACGCTCAAATCGTGCTGAGCAAAATTTTGGACGCTACCGAAACATTGCAGACCACTCCTGATATTGGTACAATAGAAGCCACCTCAACCCATCTGAATACCGAATACTAAATACGGAATACCGGCTCACCGCAGAATCGCCACCTCAAAAACAAACCGCTCCACCTTTCCATCAAGGCCCGCTGCTACCAAAACCACCGTATACTGCCCGTCGGGCAGGTCGCTTTCGGGGGTCCAAAGGGCGAGGCTTTCTGGGGGGGCGGCTTCAGCGCCTGAGGCTACTTCATTTCCCCAGCGGTTGAAGATGGTCCAGCGGGCTGAGGCCAATCCGCTGACTTGTGCTACCAAGGCATCATTGCGCCCGTCGCCGTTAGGGGTGATAATATTGGGCATCAAAACCCGAATGCCCGGCTCTACCCTGAGGGTAAAGGTGGCCGTATCGGCGCAGCTCTCTTCGAGGCGGTAGGCTATAAGGCTCACCATAAAACTCCCCGAATCGGGAAAGGTGTAGGTGATGTCTTCACTCTCTGATACGGGCACCCCGTCTATCAGCCATTGGTAGCCCGTGGCTTGGGTAGAGGTATTGGTAAAGAAGACATCGAGGGGGGAGTAACCCGAAGCAGGAAAGGCATCAAATGATGCTTCCTGAAACGGATCAAGCGGCAGGGCTACCGTAGTATCCCACTCGCAACCTGCCGCGGAACGTATACGGTAATCATACACTCCCGGAGCCAAACCATCCGACACATTGCCGCCTTGATTCACATCATCCAACCAATACGAAAACGGTGATTTTCCCGCAGGGCCAATCGCTCTGATCTGACCGGTATTGTCAGGACATGAGGATGCTCGGATATCCAATTCCCGCGGCTCAGGTATTTCATTGACTTCTATAAAGACGGGAATGGTTTGTGGACACAAGCCGCCATCGTCACTTTTCATGCTTAGTATATACCATCCACTGCTATCTGCGCTGCACCAAGGGTTGGCAATAGTGCTGTCGCTTAAGCCTTCTTCTTTGCTCCATGTATAGGTATCGTATCCCGATAGTGCGATGAGTTGGACTGAGTCTCCACGGCAGTGGTTGTATTGGCGAAGCATTTCTTCTTGGCTTACCTCGCAGCTGGGTGTATATGTTAAAACAAATCCCGGCAATAAATTTCTTCTAATTCCTGTATTCTGATTTTGTAAAAAGGCTAGTTCTTGGAAATTGTCATCATTAAGATACTGATTTGCAATAAAAAGTCCATCATGTCGCTCCACTATGGTGTTAGCCGTGTCACCGTTAATACCTTCGACGGATGAATTTCTATAAATACAATGTCCTTGAACGCCTGTTCCCGGTGATGGATCGATTAAATCAGATGACCATATATAGCCTACTAGTTCACTGTTGAGACGAATCTCTGCTCTGTCAATTTCAAAATTTGTAAGAGCACTACTATATATTGAAAATGAGACAGGATATTGCAGATCGAATGGCGGTTTAGTAAATGATAGAATTTGTGAACTATCTTGTCTGTTATCACTTAAAAAAATTGAATTGCATACCTCATTTTCAATTTCTGAATTCGTAAAAAACACAACTAGATAAACAGACCACCAACCCCCATTAAGATTGTCATCTATAATTGGTTGATTTGGAAAACTAATATTTAGTGCTTCAGAATTGATACTTACGACGTTCGTCGCATCAATTACACCACAGGAGTAATATTCACCGGTAGTATCATTTAATACAGGGGTTACGAGATTACTATTATCTAGCTCAAGCGGTGCCCCATTTATTTGAATCGTCACAGGATCAGGATTACCATACCTATAGGAAAAAACAAAAATCCGCTCAACATTATCTTCCTCGCTGAGACCGATTAAGGGTGCGAAACCGGATTGAGAACCACTAACAATATCTACACCACTAATGGCAACACCACCCGTGAAACACTCCTGACTGAACAGAATTTGGGCTTTTCCCATAAGGGGTATCAGCGCAACCGCGAGCAAAAAGAGAGTTTTATATGTAAATCGGATATAATTCATCGCCTCTCAAATATAGACAAGATTGCAATTGGTAGTTTGATTATTTGAGGAAAGGTTGATTTGATTTCACTTCGACTTCCCTCGGTGTTTACACTCGGTGACCACGCTCATTCACCTCAGCCCATCTGAATACCGAATACTAAATACCGAATACTAAATACCGAATACTAAATACCGAATACTAAAAACCAAATACCCAAAAAAGAAAAAACCCCTCTCACCATTGAGAAGGGTTTTTTTTGCAATAAGGCAGTTTAATACCAGGGGAGGATAATTCCGTTCCCTGTTTATTCAGGCTGCCATCACCAGCGCGGGGTCGCTGTAGGGACTCTTGTCGCGAGCTCCGAGAGAGCGTACTCTGAACCAGTACTTGGTGCCCGGTGTCAGGTTGTCTACTTGAAACTTGCTTTTTGATGTGTACCCGGCTATAGACCAATTGGGGTCTGATTGGCGCGGATCGTCGGTGGTCATCTCTACCAGGTAGTTTAACGTACCCTTTACAGATTTCCAATCCAACAGTACACTTCCCTCTTGCTTGCTGCGCATAGCTTCGAGGTCTTTAGGTCTCTCCAGCGGTGGTAGTGGTTCGGGCGTTTTTACCACGCCGAATCCCGAACTAACGATCAATCGACGGTCGCCATTTGCCACAAGGGCCACGTACTTTGCCAGTTTGTTTAGAAGCGTCTTAAGTTCCGCGGCCTTGAGGTCACGCAGTTCTTTTACCCTTCGATCACCAAATCGAGCTCTGGCAATCAAGGTTTGCAATTCTACCCGTGCGGCTGTAATATCAGCCAGCGAAGGCTCAGGGGTGGGAAAGTCAGTATTTCCCGTCATGGCAATCTCGAGCTCTTCGCTCTTGCTTGCCAGGGCTACGGGATTTAATCCGCTTAGCCCGGTTTTCAATCTAGCCATAATAATGGGAGTTTGAAGTTCGGTCTTCCGCCTAGTGCATCGGACATCTTGCCGGTTTTAACGGAGATTTGATTTCGGGGGTTACGATTCAGGATTCAAATTCATCCGAAATAACATAGTATTTAATGCCCGCTTTCGCGAAAAATGACCTCTTGGAAAGGGTAGCGTACGGCCCTGTTTTTCAGTATGATTTTTTGATCAATTACAAGTTGCAGTAATTTGATAATCAATTAATATGCCAACTTTTTGATTATCCGTTTGTAAACGTTTATAAACGGATAGTTCCGCTCAGGACGGGTTTTTCAGAAAGTCATTTTATTTCCGTATATTTATGAAATGCATACAATATGTATATCTCGCTGCCTGTCAAGGTGCTAAATATTTAATATGAATATAGAATTTTTACGCTATGATTCTGAGCATTTTGCAAAGCAAGTTTTCAACACCTTTTTGTGGGTGTGAAATTTTTTTCAAAAAAGTTCAGATTTTTGTTTTTCGGGGGTAAATTTTCACCTCAATTCGGGTCGGATTTCAGGGTGAATTGACCCGATTTTGAGGAAAGCTTGAAAACGGATTTTCGGAAGAATCCATTTTTTTGCATCCAAGAAAGTTTTTCACGCATGCAAAAAAGTTTCTAACGCATCCAAAATTTTCTCTAACGCATCCAAAAAAGTTTTTTTTGCTTGCAAAAATTCCGCTAACGCATCCAAAAAATCTTTTAACGCATCCAAAAATGTTTCTGACGCATGCAAAAAAGTTTCTAACGCATGCAAAAATTCTTTGAACGCATCCAAAAATTTCGTCAACGCATGCAAAAAAGTCGCTGACGAATGCGAAAAAGCCGCTGATGCATCTAAAAGTGTTGTGAAGGGGTGTGAGGGTGGTTGGGGAGTGTGATGAAATGGTCGGGGGTGGGCGGTCATGAGGTATGGTAATAACCGAGCAAGGCCCTATCCGAAATTTTGTGTTTGACCCAAATCATTTCATCAAGTTGGAATCAAAATCGCTTATTAATCTCGTCTTAATACTTTGTAAACAAAAAAAGCCCCTCTGACTTTTCTCAAAGGGGCTTCAAACGGATTAATCAAATCCTAGTTCTTCAAAAACTTCGCTGTTTTCACTTCACTCTCTGTGGTGAGTTTGTAGATGTACACTCCTTGGGGAAGGGCAGAGGTGTCAAATTGGAAGTTCATCGGGGTTTGGGCCTGTGCTGCTCCGGCATAGATCAGTCCTATTCTTTTTCCCGTAAGGTCGAAGAGTTCGAGCTGCACATTTTCCGACTCGGTGGTGGTGAAGCTTACGTTTGACATTTCTATAGCCGGATTTGGGGTTGAAGAAAAGGAGGCATCAGGGCATTCTAAAATGTTAAAGGTGATGATATTCGAATATTTAAAACAGTCAGGTAAGTTGGAAGGAGTAACTTCGCTTATAACGGTAGTCTCTTCGGTTGAGACTGAAGCTACTTTATACAAGTCGGCTTCAAGACCCGGCAAGTCGAACACACCATCTTCATTCACTTGCACGATTTGGTTGGAGCTGTTTAGCATAACAAAACCCTGATTAGGACCTACACTTCCCGTACGCTGGAAAGATATGGACGCAGGTAGTGCGTCTGCGCAATAACTAAGCGGATCAGTAGTTGATATCACCCCCGGCATAGCCGAAAATGAAGTAACCTCAATTGAGTTGCTCAACTGAAAACATCCTTCAAGATCATTCAGATTGGTAATATTCGCGTTATCAATCAGCGTAAAGCCCACGTGAGTGATATAGTAAGAGCCGGGGGCAAAATTGTCCATGTTGAACAGTCCATTAAACTTTGCCGCAACTATATTCAATTCTTCATCATGCAAAACATAAGCACTATTGCCCGTGTTTCCTGTTACTACGGCTTGAATTAAGTTCGGATTATCGTTGTTCAAACAAATGTTTTGTGTAGCTGACTCAGTTGAAACGACTCCGGCCATTACATCACATGGAGTAGGGTTGGTTTGGATGGCAGCAAAACGCCGCCGAGTTTCACCACCTATGTCTTCAAAATCGCCTCCTGCAAAAAGGATGTCGTCATTAAAATCAACGGATCTCGCAGTATACTCCGGTACCCAAATCGGATTGCCGAAAGGCGGTAATTCAGGTGAAAGGTAATACCAATTGTCACTTGAGAAAACGTTGGTTACGGAACCACTTTGACTTCCACCGCCCGTAATTTCAAATTCAGCCAGATAAGAGGCCGAAGCAATGAAAAGTGTATTGTCTTTAAGAAAAAGGTCTTGGCCTGTGCTTCTTGTTTCACCTATGGCTGTGGTTCCGTTCGGAGTAGTATACACTTGCGCACCGAAGGGTTCAAGTTCTTTGGTGGTCATATCTATTCTTCCCACCATCTCGCCACCTTCTACGTAAAGATTACCTGAAATAATCAAGTCACCTTGCAGCGAAGTAGTAGTGCCTTCATATCGCAGAATATCTGTAACCGAAAAAATTATATCATCATCAGCAGATGGAGTAAGGCTCGGATTAAAATCTGTACTTATACCACCAATTCTACCTATCTCCATAATATCATAGAAAATAGTAGAATTTCCTCCTTCGCCATTGGGGCCTTGCAAAGAAAAATTACCACCTATGAATACCGTGGTATCTACCGGGTAGATTACTCTAAAACTTCCGTTTAGATTGCTGTAGGTATTAGGTGCAGGCCAGTTTACTAAATTCCCGGTATTTGTATTTACACACCCGAACCCGGAAAAGCGATCTCCTACATAAGCAATTTGACCGGCATAATACAGGCGATTGCCTCTTCTGCTAATATCTCTTATTGTTCTGAAATTCGGATTTGGCAGCTCCAAACCACTCGCCCAGTCTTGTAAAGTCAGCCCTTCTCTGTCCAGTCTGGCCAATGCTTCTCTCGGTTGCCCGCCAATATTTCTGAATCGTCCTGCTATATACAAATTGTCTCCATCAGGTAGGATATCGAAAACAGTACTATCAGGAGGAGCAATGGGTAAATCTATCAATTCACCGGTACTAAGATTCAGTACGGCGAAATTCTGAACTGATATGGTATCATCAGGGTTGTTCGAATATAAAAGTGCAGAAAAATCTCCACCGATGTAAACGCGGTTTTCAATCGTGTCGGTTTTTACAACATGTACAGTTCCATCTAATACTTCCGGGAAGTATTCTAACACTTCATAGCCCTGAGACTTAACGCCTGTTGAAATAAAGAAGGTTATTGAAAATAGTGCAATTAAAGTTTTCATTGGTAAGTTGTTTTAGTAAGGACGCAGTAGTTACGTGCTGTGCAATTTACACTTAAATAAAGCTCTTACCAAAAGAATATTCTACACCCCCAAATGAATCAACGCATCGCCCTGATTGATTACGGGCATATTGTTGTGGCAGATTACCAGCCCGTTGGCAGGGGCTTTTATGGTGGTGCTGAATTCGCCGAAGGGGTCGGTTATGTAGCCCAGCACGTCTCCTTTGTTTACCGTCATGCCCGATTTGATGACGCCGCGGTAGATGCCGCTGCGCTTGGCGCGTATCCAGCGTGAGTTGCGGCAGATGATCGTTTCGGGTGGCGGAGGCGGTGTGGCGCTCAACATTCCTTTTGCGGTAAGCAGGCGCAGGGCTCCGTTCAGTCCCGTCTCTACTACCTCTTCGTCCATGCGCATGCTCTCGCCCCCTTCGTATACCAGTATGGTCTTGCCCATTTTGAAGGCTTGCTTTCTCAGGCTTTTGTCTACCAACGGGCTGAGCAGGGTAACGGGTGCGCCGAATTCTTCGGCCAGTTTTACGGCTTTGGCATCCTTTCCCGAATACCTGATTTGCGGAAAATTGAACCGCGAAGCGCCACCCGTGTGGAAGTCAATTCCGAAATCGATTTCTTTCAGCACGTTGTGGGTAAGGAAGTAGGCGATGCGCGAGGCGAGCGACCCCGTATGCGATCCCGGAAAACTTCGGTTTACGTCTTTGCCGTCAGGCACATCGCGACTGAAGTTGAGGAAACCAAATATGTTCATCACCGGTATGGCTACCACCGAGCCTTTGATCAGCCCTTCGAGGTGATCGCCGTCTATAAGACGGCGCACGATTTCTATACCGTTGATTTCATCGCCGTGAAGGCCACCACTCAGCAGTACCGTAGGGCCCGCTTTCTTGCTGCGAAAGATGTAAACGGGCAGGTCTATGGTGGTGCCTGAAGGCAATTTGGCAAGGCGCAAATTGATTTTTGCTTTCTCTCCTGGGGGAATCGTTTTCCCCGCTATGATGATTTCTTTCTTACTGGCGATGGCTGATCGATTTGGTGCAAATGTAACAATCACTGAGGTCTCCTCATGTATTATGGTATTTTTGCCGTGCAAACCAAATCGAGAGTCTATTGATAAATCGAGTAGGAGAGAAGTTGATTGTGGGCAACAAGGAGAAGATTTGTTTCCCCGATCAGAAACGTGATAACATCGTAGCCCGCATTGATTCGGGCGCCCGATCATCATCCGTGCACTGCGATGAGATATGGGAAGAAGAGTTGGGCGGCAAGAAGGTGCTTTGTTGCCATTTCCTGAAAAGGTCAAAGAAAGTGGTACGATTTAAGCGGTTTAAAAGACGCAAAATCAAAAGCTCAAACGGGCAGGTGGAACAGCGCTACATGGTGGAGGTTAAGATAAGGTTAGGTGATTGTGAAAAGTTGACGCAAGTATCGCTGACCGATCGCTCCACGATGAATTATTCCGTATTGTTGGGCCGCCGTTTTTTAGAAAAGGACTTTCTCATAGATGTATCGAGAAGTTACGTACAAAGTGAATTATGAAAATTGCCATACTAAGCAGAAATAAAAATCTTTACTCAACCCGCAGGCTCAAGGAAGCCGCCAAAGATCGGGGTCACGAAGCCATAGTAGTAGACCATATGGGGTGCTCCCTTATCGGAGAATACAAGAATCCGCGCGTGATCTACAACGAGAACGATCTGAGCGACGTTGATGCGATCATACCGCGCATCGGAGCTTCGGTGACCTTTTACGGTACGGCCGTGGTGCGCCAATTTGAGATGCGTTCCGTTTTTACGGTAAATTCGTCCATCGCCATCGTAAGGTCGCGCGACAAGCTACGCAGCACGCAGATATTCAGTCGCCACGATATCGGTATTCCCAAAACGATTTTTACCAACCACCCCAAAAAGCTCGACCCGCTGATCAGCGAGATAGGCGGAACCCCTGTCGTGATCAAATTGCTGGAAGGAACGCAGGGCATCGGAGTCGTTTTGGCTGAGACTAAAAAAGCGGCAAAGTCGGTAGTGGAAGCATTTCACGGACTGAATGCCAACATGCTCATTCAAGAATTCATCGCCGAAGCAGGCGGTGCCGATATACGCGCCTTTGTGGTAAACGGAAAAGTGGTGGGCGCCATGAAGCGCCAAGGAGCCGAGGGCGAGTTTCGCTCCAACCTTCACCAAGGCGGATCGGCCACAGCCGTGAAGCTTACCAAGCCACAGCGCGCCGTAGCATTGGCTGCAGCCAAAGCCATGGGGCTGAACATGGCAGGAGTAGACATGATTGAGTCATCTCGCGGCCCATTGGTTCTCGAGGTCAACTCCTCACCCGGACTGGAAGGCATCGAAAAAGCCACCGGCAAAAACATAGCCGGCGAAGTGATCAAATACATCGAAGCCAACGCGGGTAAGAACCTGAAGAAGGATAAGGTGGGGGCGTGAGTGGTATTCAGTATGCAGTATGCAGTATTCGGTATTCAGTATATGCGTTTAGTTTAAAAGAATTCTGAATACTGAGTACGGAATACTCAATACCATCATTTCACAGGTGGCTTACTCGGCCTTACTTCAATCTTCGAAGGGAGGTTTCTCGGGTTCGTTTCCAACAGGTAAATGACCATTTCACCGATATCTTCGGGCTGAATTTTCCAGGCGTCGTCTTCGTTAGGCGTGTGACCGGCAAAATGGCTGGTTACCGAGCCGGGCATGATGGTACTTACTTTAATGTCGTGTTGCCGAAGGTCGAGCATTACGGCTTGGGTGAAACCTACCAATCCGAATTTGCTGGCGTTGTAAGCCGAGCCGCCTGCGAAGAAATTTGTTCCCGCCAAGCTGGCGATGGTTATAATGTACCCTTTCGACTCTTTTAGAGCACCAATGGCAGGTTTGATGGTGTTGAAGACTCCCGTTAAGTTGGTGTCGACGGTTTGCGTGAACTGCTCGTGGGTAAGTTCTTCGATGCTACCGAAGTGCCCCAAGCCTGCATTGGCAACTACTGCGTCTACCTTGCCTAGCTGAGCATTCATTTCTTCAATGACCTTTTCCATATCGGAATAGGAGCGTACATCAGCCGCCACCCCGATGGCTTTAGCATCGCTGACTTGATTCAGCTTTTCAGCCGCTTCTTTTACCGTATCCTCATGGCGACCGGTAATGCATACCGAAACGCCTTTTTTCAGAAGCATCTCTGCTATTCCGTATCCTATTC
>CAZYWJ010000064.1:0-3792 GCA_964651785.1 uncultured Cryomorphaceae bacterium | reverse complement strand
ATGCATACCGAAACGCCTTTTTTCAGAAGCATCTCTGCTATTCCGTATCCTATTCCTTTTGTTCCTCCCGTGATGAGAGCTGTTTTTCCTTTGATGTTCATTTTTATGTTGTATTCAGTATTCGGTAGTCAGTATTCAGTATTCAGTATTCCGAAATGCGTTCAAGTGCAACTAGTATAAGGATCAATCTTCAATATTGTTGTAATTCTCGATAGGCTCAGAAGCTCCCGAGTTATTCGGGTTTTTAATGGATCGTTGTAAATTGCTAATCATCTTACCTATATAAGATGTAGATTCAAAGAGCTCTTCATAGTTGAAAGAAGAATATAAGTCCAGTCGTCGACTAATTTCTAATTGAGTTTCCAATTCAGCCAGAGATCCATTAGCTATTCCGAGGAATTGATGAAATTCGTTAGGATTGTTTCGGCCTGCTCCCTCTGCAATATTACTAGGTATTGACACGGCTGATCGATTGATTTGCGAAATGAGCCCGTACTTTTCATTTTCAGGAAATTCTTTCGTCAAAGAGTAAATATCAAGTACCAGTTCCATTGATTTTTGCCATACTCTGAGTTGTTTATATCTGTGCATTTTTGGTTAGATTATCAATTCAGAACAAAGTACGAAATCTCGATATATGTGAGGTGGAGCCGCGCAGGCTGTATACCAAATTAACGAATACTTACTACGGAATACTGCATACCGAATACTGCATACTAACTACCGGCTACCGCCGGGCGCTTCCACATCAGCTACGAACCAGCAGCCTTCATCATTGCTTACCAGCCATCCTACGGGCCACCATATGCCTTCTTTGGCTACGACGGTGAAATCATCGGTGGTAGCTGAAGAATCGTCGAAGGTGAGACCGAGCTGCAAGAGCTTTTCAAAGACTTCCCTTACTTCCGTGGCATTTTTCACACCTATGCCGATGAGGTAATCATCTTCTTGAAAGTCGCCCGAACCGAAGGTTTTGCGAAGGCGGGGTATACCACCTTCAACTAAATCTTCGATTTTAAATTTGGGAACGATGACATTGTACGTGCGGAAAACGATCATGGGACAAACTTAGTGAAGAGGGTGATATTTGATACGATTACGAAGTGCTTTCGAATCAGTTTGTTTTATATTTTTGAAGTATGACTACCAAAAGCGACTTGATCGTAAAACTACGGGAGTTGAAGACTTCCATTCAACAGCGCTATCCCGTAAAAGCCCTGGCGCTATTCGGGTCGTATTCTCGCGAAACGCATACTTCCCTTAGTGATGTTGACATTCTGGTAGAACTCAACGGAAAGATAGGCTCACGCTTTATTGATCTGGCAGATGAAATGGAGAATGCTTTGGGTCTGAAAGTCGATTTGGTGTCAAGAAACGGAATCAAACCTAAGTACTTTGCCGCAATCAAAAGTGAATTGATCTATGTCTGACAGAGATAACTCATTTCTCGTAGAAGACATGCTTGAGGCCGCCCAAAAAATCCAATCATATACAAGAGGTTTTTCTTTCGAAGATTTTCTGAAAGATGAAAGAACCATGGATGCGGTCGTTCGAAATTTTGAAATTATCGGAGAAGCTGCTTCCAGAGTTACTCCTGATTTTTAACAACAGAATCCATCTATTCCTTGGCATAAGTTGAAGGGATACCGCAATCGACTAATCCATGAATATTTCGGAGTCGACTACCAAATAGTTTGGGAGGTAATCGAATCTGATTTAAGTCAATTAATAAACATTCTGGTTCATCTTGGTTCCCGAAAATAGAAACTGGCAATTATTTAAATCTCTTCACCGCCTCTTCCAAAGGATTGTGTAGCGTTTTGTACTTGATATGAGGTGAGCGTCCTTTCTTATACACCTTCGCATTGATGTGTTTTCCTTGTCGATAAAGCTTCTGCTCTTCTTCGGGAAGACGAACGATGTCGCGACACTCTTCCGAGCAGCAACCTTCAAATTGCTCTTTGCAGTTATCGCATTGGATGAATAAGGTGTGGCATCCTTTGTTTTCGCAGTTAACGTGCGTGTCGCAGGGCTCGCCGCATTGGTGGCAACGAGCGATCACGTCGCGGCTTATGTCCTCGGCCATGCGCTCATCGAATACGAAGTTCTTGCCGACGAATTTGTTCTCCAAACCTTTCTCATTCGCGCGACGGGTGTATTCTATAATTCCACCTTCGAGCTGGTGGACGTTGGAAAAGCCTTGATGCTTCAACCAAGCCGAGGCTTTCTCGCAGCGAATCCCTCCCGTGCAATACATCACGACGTTTTTGTCTTCTAGTCCGCGAAGATTGTCCAGAATGTAAGGCAAAGAATCGCGAAAGGTATCTACGTCAGGTGTAATGGCATTTTTGAAATGCCCCACTTCCGTTTCGTAGTGGTTTCGCATGTCTATAAGGATGGTGTCATCCTTTTCGATGAGCTCGTTGAACTCTTCGGCTTTCAAGTGCTTGCCTTTATCGGTCACGTCGAAGGTCTCATCGTTTAGTCCGTCGGCTAGAATTTTCGGGCGCACTTTGATGATGAGCTTGTAAAAGCTTTTCCCGTCATCGTCTACCGCTACATTCAATCGTATTCCGTTAAGAAAACTGATGCTGTAAAGGTGATCGCGAAAGCTTTCGAAGTTTTCTCGGGGCACCGATATCTGAGCGTTGATGCCTTCTTGAGCGACGTAGGTTCGCCCGAAAATGTTCATTTCACTCCAATGGATGAAAAGATAATCTCTGAAAAGTTGAGGATTGCCCAGCTTGGCGTATTGATAAAACGAAACGGTGACTCGATTTTGGTCACTCTCTATCATACGCTGCTTCAGCACGCGCCAATCCTCTTCGTTGTGCAGGTGTTTCATGTTACAATTGCAAGTTATACCGTGAAAGTTCCTTCAAATGAAGAGGGGCAAAGATAGGTTTTACTGCTCAATCTCCACTACTTCGACTTTCTCGCATTCGTTGTCAGATGGGGTATAGGTTTCGCACGCGCATTTTCCGTCTTCAATTTTCAAGGTGCAACCTTCACCGCATCCGATGCAGGCGCAAATTTTTCCCGTATTGGTAGCGCCAAGAATAAAACCGGCTTCTGTTTTTTCAAGCTTAGAGGCTATATCGATGCAGTTGTCGGAAGAAACGGCGGTGAGCCAGTAAGTTGTTTCACCCGCTTCCGATTCTACTTCCATTAAGTGGTGGTTCTGAAAGACCGGTTCATCGGGCAATCTGCCAAATGTGGCTTCCTTCCAAATTACTTCAACGTCACGCAGTTCTGCTCGATTTTCTTCATTTACTTCCGTAATGTAAAAGTCATGCTCGTTGAATAAGTCCGGACCTGAAATCATATCTACCGAAGACTCGGTACAGGCTGAGAGAAAGAGAATAAGGATCGGAAAGGAAAGAATGGTTTTCATCTGTATTGGTTTGCGTATGAATAGAGTAAATTTGCAGCATAAACCGTTCCATCGCTCTTTCCTTGAAGGGAAGGGAGGAAAGTCCGGACAGTACAGAGCACCACGCTTCCTAACGGGAAGAGTTCGCCTATGGCGGATATGGAAAGTGCCACAGAAACAATACCACCGAGTCACGGACTTGGCCAGGGTGAAAAGAGTGGGGTAAGAGCCCACAGTCGGCGGTGGTGACATCGCCGGGAGGTAAACCCCGTGGACTGAAAGGCCATGTAAACCGAGGCTTGAGGGCTGCTCGCCCGATCTCGGAGGGTAGGCTGCGCAGATCCTGTCGGCGACGGCAGGGCCAGATAAATGATGGAAACCCGAAAGGGAACAGAATCCGGCTTACAGGTTTATTTTTA
>CAZYWJ010000063.1:5162-19570 GCA_964651785.1 uncultured Cryomorphaceae bacterium | reverse complement strand
TGATCGAATAGAGTTCAGTCAATTTCTTTTTTTATAAAATTGTTGATCATATTTTCCGATTTCTCCAGTTGAATTGTGTGTGCAATCTCTTTTGCTCCGGCGGCATAAGCCGGATTGTTATAAAGATCTTTTACCAAGGCTATGAATTTTTCTGAAGGGAGCTTATTCATTGAAATACCTTTGGGGCCTGCGCCGAGTTGAAAGACTCTCTCATTCCAAATAAATTGATCGATGATGTGGGGGACGATGAGGGTCGGGCAGCCGTGTTTTAAGGCGGTGTGGGTGGTGCCTGCGCCACCGTGGTGAATGACGGCATAGACTTTTTCCATGACGGAGTCATATGGTATTCCCTCGACAAAAAGAAAATTTTCATTCTTTTCGTAAGCCTCCAATCTCATCAATCCCCCCGAGGCGATATTCACGATGGTCGGTATACCCGATTCTTGCATGACCCCATAGAGAAAAGCCGATATTTCTCGTGGCGCTGCATTCACCATGCTTCCAAAAGTAAGCAAGAGGGGTTTGGGATGCCTTTGTAAAAATTCTGCAAGGTCGGAGTTGGTGATTATTTGGTCGCTTTTCTCTTTTGTTTGAAAACCTACCACCTCGGCTTGTGGAGGCCAATACTCGGGGCGCGGAAAGAGGGTGGGAGAAACGGAGTACATGATTTTCTTTTTCACGAGATTCCTCAGAATCTCAATTCGCGAATAGCTTGTTTTCTCAGGCAGGTACTTTTGAGCATCGTATACGGTCGAGGCATAGCCTAAATTGGAAAGGGAATATGTAAGGCGGTTGAGAATTCCGAGATGTTCGGGAAAGCCGACGTGTGCATGTCCTTTCACTCGGTGCAGAACGTAAGGAACGGGGCTCAGGATGATACTCGGCTTGTTTGCAGTCATTGACCAAAGGACCGGGTAGCTGCATTTGGGGTGGTGAATGACGAGATCGGGCTTTTCCTCTTTTATTGACTCGTATTGTTCGCGTACCAGAATGCGGTTGACTTCGCGACCCTTGCGATAGAGGTAAATCAGAATTTAGTTTAGCCGGCCAAGAAGCTTTTCCCATCACGGTTTTTCCCTCAGGACTCTCAATGAGTTCGATAAAGCTGCGGTTGAGCGGATAGAACCGGGCATTTGCGGGACAGAGATTTTTGAATTGCTCCGGAAAGGTATAGACTACTTCATGCCCCATCTTTTGAAGCTTTGAGCCGATGGCGAGAAAAGGCTCGACATCACCTCGAGTGCCCAGTGAATGAAGGAAAATTTTCATATTAATTTACCAAAATGGTATACCCTGAGTCGAGGCTGTCGAATTTTCGAAGATGACCATTGCGTTTTTCCCATTCTCCCGAGTTCAGGTCTTTTTGGAGCGCTTTCACTCCGATTTCTGCGTTTTTCATCTTACAGAAGGTCGAGATGGCTTGTCTTACATTTGGCGACAGGTAGGCTTCCGGTCTTCGCCAATAGGCATAGGCGAAACCATCGGTGCAGTCGTGAGGGATGGGAACGGGAATTCGCTTCATCGGACCGAGGTGTTTTTCGATTTCCTCGAAAGAGGGGAAGATGGCCTGATCAATACGTTGAATTTCGGGAAAATAATCTTGGTTTACCCAACATCCCGAATGATCAGGGTCCCACGTGAAAAGAAGTTGCCGCCGGGAAACTCTTTTCATCTCTTTCAATCCCTTTACTTTATCCCGCCAGTGATGGAGCGTGAGCAGCCCCATGGAAAGGTCGAAAGAATCATTTTCAAAAGGTAGTTCTTCGGCAGATGCCTGCACCACCGTTGCCGCACCTTCAGGTCGTTGAGCAATCATGGTAGAGGATGGTTCCACGGCTGTCACGATTCGACCGATTGGCTCGTAAGAACCTGCACCCGCTCCGACATTCAGGATGGTACTGGCATTGCCCGTTTCTCTTTCAATGACGGCTTGAATCCGAGCATCGGGCCTCCTCAGTTCGCTATAATTCAATCCGATTTTATCGTAGAGCGGCATTGCTATAAAATTTGGATTTAGTTTATAAAAAGCAAATATCATAATCAGGGATGGACATTCTTTTTACTGTCTAATACGCGTCGAATTTACGGGATATGAATTGATTGGAATAGATCCACTCTGTCCGAGCGATGGCGGCAATCAGAAGGGTTTCCCCGCTGAAGTAAACATATGCGAAAAGGCTTGCTTCTTCACGAATCAGAATAAACCAGGTAAGAGGGCAGTAAATGAAATTAGCCAAGGCAATTATTTTCATGAATATGGGCCACCCGGGTGGTTTGATCAAGGCAGTCGAAAGAGAATAAAGAAATAGCAAAGCAGCCATACCTGCCAAGAAGAAAAGCGAGTATCGAGGAATACTTAAGTGATGGCTTAAGGGAGCTAAGATAAGAGTCAGGATGGCGGTGGTAAGTGCGGCACCGGCGGCATCGGCATAAAAGACCTTTTGCGGGCTCCACGGTTTTATCAAATTTATAAAGGCCATTTGCAGCGTGATTGGATAACCTCAAAGCTAGTCATGGCAGCATCAGTTTTTCTTTGACTTTTGTCAAAAAACGATTGGACTCTATTTAGCCCTGATTCTGCTGAGGGTCTCCTGAGTGATGCCGAGATAGGAGGCAATCAGTCCCAGATTGACTCGGAGGAGGAGATTCGGATTTCTTTTCATCAATAGTTCATATCGCTCAGTGGCCGATAGAAAAACCATGCTTTCCAATCGCTCCAACAAGTCGAGGTAAATGGCCTGGGTGAATTGTCGGGTAGGCCTTTCCATCTCGGGATTTTCCAAGAGGAACTGCTCCAGTTTTTCACGCTGTACGGCGAGAACCGTCGTGTCTTCCAGAGCTTCGAGACAATACTTGCTCGGTTTTGCGAGAATAAAGCTATCGGGGGCGGTGATGGCTTCTCGCGGAAAGGCAAAGTGTGCGGTAATGTCTTTGTCTTCTTTGAAATAAAAGGCTCTGAGAATGCCCTCTTTCACCAAGTAGAGCTCCTGGCAAACCTTCCCTGCCAAGTGGATGATTTCGCTTTTGCGATAAGACTTCTCATTAAGGATGGGAGAGAAGCTTTCTGAGATTTCCTGATAGAGATCGGTGGTATAACTCATTTTTGATTTGCCCTTACTCGGTTCAATCCGGCAAGATAAGACCTTCGGATGCAGATAAAGTAGATAATCTTAGCCAAGCACATCCTTTCCAAAAGGAGTAAGAGATAGCCCCGCGAGTTTGAAATGCTGACGGGCGAAAGGAATGCCGATGATGGTGATGAGGAGCAAAACGCCGAAGAAAAGGTGGGTGATGGCTATCCAAATTCCGCCAACGAAGATCCAAATCACATTGAAAAGCAGGTAAAGGCATCCTCCGGAGCGTTCATGTGTGACTACTTTTTTGCCGAAAGGCCACAATGAGAGCCACGCCAGTTTGAGTGTTTGAATACCAAACGGAATTCCAATGATGGTAATCATCAAAATCAAGCTCGATATGAGGTACTCGATCGAAGTGATGAGTCCGCCGAAGATGAGCCAAATGAGATTTCCGAGGAATCGCATATGCCAAATATAGACGGGAAAATAAATGGCATGGAGGAATTGTGATAAGAGGTTGAGGTGATTGAGGAGAGGTTCTTCATCAATAGTATTTCTCCCGATGCTCCTCTTTTAGTTTTAGGTAAGCCTCGTTTGACTTGGCCTCTTCCCACTTGCGCTTAAAAATATTCGAACTTTCCCGTTTTTGCTCGTCCGGCTCTTCCTTGAGTTCCTTTCCGTCATCGTCATATTTCCTGCCTCCTGCATGTCGCGCATAGCGTCGGGCTCGGGTCATGCCCATTTGGAGAAATTTACGCGCCATATCAGCACCTACGAAATCTTCTTCGTCCAGATATTTCTCAAATAGTTTGAGAATTTCGCTTGAGGACTTTTCGGCGATTTCGGGCGTCTTAAATCGCCAATGCGGCAGGATTTCCGATTTGTAGGGTTCGACCGTGAGCACACCCTGTTCGCTGCGACCTATTCGGTATTTCTCGGGGTGTTTTCGGTAGTCAATATCAGGGTCGTGTAATTTGTTCATGGTAAGGAAAACGTCGGAACTTAAGTTGATGTTTTAAATAATGGAAAGGAATAATGTTGATGAGAATTACCTTAGATCTCTCGACGTTCAATGATTCACGTAGCAAATCCTATTTATTATCTCTCAAAAATCTTTTTTCTAAAGGGCGTACTGTCTGCAGAAATCGGATTGGTAACCCCTCCGTGCAAGAAGATAAGGGGCTTATCATATTTTTCTTTTTCTGCTTTAAAAAAGCGGTGATTTTCGGCTTCTTGAAAAAATAGTGCTGTAATCCGGACAAGCTGCAGATAGGCTTAGGATCATGGTTATCATTACAAACAAAGCATTGGCGGACATTGATTGATTTTTTATTTATAATCGGTCATTGCATGAAACAATTAAATCATTCTATTTCAAACATGATTGAAGCTTCGATACCACTGTGGCGGGTGAGAAACTCCAATTGATCGCCAATAGAGTATTTCGCCGAATCGAAAGGCAGCATTACTTCCACGAGTTCTGTATTCAGCTCTTTTTGACCATTCCATCCGTGAGACTTGATTTGGACAATCGATGGCTCGACTACGCTGTCATTTTCGTCGTTCAGCTTCATCAGGTAGGTAGGTTCAGGACGATCATAGCCGTTGTCTACCAAAAAGGCAACCGTATCACCGAGAGCCACGGTCAGTAACCGTTCTTGAAGTGAGTTTTGGGTGATATCCTTGTACTCGATGTAGGGCGATTCTCCGTTTTTCTTGCAAGAAGTAAGGCCGAGGAGTAAAAATAACAGACAACAGGTACATGTTTTCATTGAGGTAAAATAAGTTGGTTTAAGGGATTGATTTACTTGGCATCAAAGAAGCGGCTTTCCCGATTGGAAGCCGCTTCCCGATATTTGATAATTTATAGGGGAGGTATTTTCGTTTGCGTTTATTTTTTCACAAATCGACTGGTCAACCGCTCACCGGCATCCGTTGTAATGTTTACCAAGTACAGTCCCGATTCAAGCATGCTCACATCCAAGTTTTGCCGTTGGCTCTCGTGAACCACCTTACCGGTAAGGTCAAACACGATGGCACTTTGCAGTTTAGTGTTTTGAGGCAATTGAATGTGCACGAAATCATTGGCCGGATTCGGATAGAGGCCGATTTGATTTTCGCTTAGCTCCTGAAGGGTCGAAAGTCCGGTTTGATATTCGTAGGCTCCCATGTCAACCACACCGTCATCTACTCGAGGCTGACCCAATATGTCGGATGTAAAATCCGCAGGTAAGAAAGCATTCGTTCCTGCGTTGCGTGCGGGGGAATTCTCCTGAAGCCGAAGATCGTAATTGGCTTCATCGGCAAACAGTGGATCAGCATTGATGTTGTTCCACAATGACGCAGGATCAATAACACTCAAAAAGGAATTATTGCTAAGATTGTGTTGTACCGCCAGATCTGAAGACGACCCCAGAGTTTCGCCGGATACTACGGGCGCGATACTCGTGGTACTTACCAATCCCGAGCCATCAGCTCCGTTATTTCCATAATGGATATTGTTTGCATAGACCGTATTGATGTCGGAGGTGGGGACTGCTCCGACTCCCGTGGTGGTGACAAAGGTGGCCTGCCCGGAAAGTTTTCCATCGAAATTATTGTAGAAAGTATTGTTGATGATGCTGGAGTTAAGCGATCCGTTCTCGGCCAAACCTCTTATCCACATGGCACTGGCACCATAGGAGTTCAGTCCGATGGCAGTATTGTCAGCAAAGATGTTTCCATGAACGGTCACCGACATGCTTGAGTTTGGATTATCTTCCAAAATCACAGCATAAATTCCCGTAGCCCATTGAGCTGTGTTGTTTTGAAACAAACTTCCCTCAACGACAAGAGATGTGGTAAAAGCATCTATCCAAAAAAGAATTCCCGCAGCGCTTGTGTTAGCAAAATTATCTCTGATGATGCAATTTCTTACAGTCAACTTTGTAGGAGCCTGCGTTTTTCGAATGGCTGCACCGTTTTGCTGAGCAACACCTTCACCGTTGGCATGTCCGCCTGTTATGGTGAATCCGTCTATAAGAACATCGTTACTTTGTATGACCAAAACATTGTAGCAATTGTCCTGACGTGATGGCTCAGGTTCTTCAATGAGACCGCTGTCATTTCCCAACTTATCGCCGCTTAGAACGGTGCTGTTTTCTCTAAAATCTCTTTGCTCCAAGCTCGTTTCGTTCCCCGCGAATCCCCCGTAGAGTTTTATCCCTTCAACGGAGGGTTGTGTCATGAAGGTTTCCGTTCGGCTTTCACCGGGAGCTTTGTAAATTCCTTGTGCCACCCAAATTTCATCTTCGGAGTTTGCGTTTGCCAAAGCACTTTGCAGATTGACGTAGGCATCGGCCCAACTTGTACCGGTGTTGGCCCCCGTAGCCGACAGGTCTACATAAATTTGACCTTTGGAAATAAGTCCTGAGCCGAGGCAGAAAACAGCAAGTAATAATTTTTTCATTGTATTGTTTTTAAATTCACAATCAATGGTACGCCGAGCTTTCGTTGTCGGTCGGGGTATATTTCTGAAGGAGCGGAACGGACTTTCTAAAGCACTCGCATGAATTGCTAAATGCCGTGATCTATCGTTTTTAAAAAAAGATCAACCTTGTCTTTTGCGATGGCTACCTGCTTGCCGTTTTCCATAACCAAGTATGTACCATCCACTCTTACGAACTCGCTTAAATATTGCAGATTTACCAATGAAGAGCGATGCGGTCTGAAAAAATAAGGCACATCTTCAAGGAGCTCAGCAAAGTTTTTCAAAGGTTTGCTGACTATCACTTCTTTTTGGTTCTTTAGGGACACGGTGGTGTACATGCCCGAGGCTTCGAATAAAACAATCTCGTTCAGCGCCGTAAACTTGATGCCTTTGGCATGCACCAAGCCAATCTTCTTGAATTCTCCTGCCGTAAGGTTGGTTTTCAAGTCATCAAGCTTCTTTGAGACTTGCAAATTGTTAATCCTACCTTTCACTTTTTCCACCGCTTGCTGCACCTGTTGAGGTCTTAAAGGTTTAAGCAAATAGGCAATGGCACTCAGTTCGAATGCCTTTAGCGCGTATTGATTGTATGCCGTGGTAAAGATGATTTCGAAAGTGACTTCCTCCTCTTTCAGAAAATTCAAAATTTCCAACCCCGAATGCTGTGGCATCTCGATGTCTACAAAGACAATTTCGGGCTTATGCACTTTGATCAGCTCAATGCCTTCCGGCAAATCTTCAGCGATAAATTTGGAACCTATTTGCGGACAATATTCGTCCAAGATGGTGCTTAGTAGCTTTCGTGCCTTGGGCTCGTCGTCTATGATAACCGCTTTCATAATATTTCTTTTTCGAGTTTGGGAATGATGATTTCTACACGCGTGCCTTCCGGTTCGCCCAAGGTGTTCACCAGGTCCACGGTTTTTACCGAGATTTTTTCCTTTCGCTCAAAATTCATCAGATTCAGACGGTCTTGATTGGCTCGGGTGGCAAAAGAAATGTGATTCGGACGGCGTTTCATATTCAGCTCTCTCGATTTAGTCCTTCCGATTCCGTTGTCTTCAATGATGCATTTCAGTTCTCCTATATCACCTTTCGCGAATTGAATCTTTAAAAGTCGATGATCTTTTTTGTGAAGCAGTCCGTGCTTTAAAGCATTTTCCACAAAGGGCTGTAGGAGCATGGCAGGTAACTGAAATTGCTCTTGATCGATGCGCTCATCCACTTCAACTTTATATTCCAGCTTGTCTTCAAATCGCAGCTTTTCGAGCTCCAAATACATTTTCAAACCGGCTATTTCTTCTTCCAGGGTGATGAATTCCGAATTGCTCTGATCGAGGTATTTGCGCATGAGGTCGGCAAATTTGCCCAAATAATCGCTGGCCAGATTTTTTTCGTTAATCAAAATGTATTCTTGGATGGAGTTGAGTGCATTAAATACGAAGTGGGGATTCATCTGAGAACGTAGGTTTTCCAGCTTCAGCAGAATCATCTGCTTCTCCTGCTCGGCTTGTTCCAATTCTTTTTGCTTATTGGCGGAACGCTTTTGTAAAATGAGCTTAACCCCGACAAATAAGAGAAGGGTAAAGACCAAAAGGCAAAGAGTCAGAAACCACCAGGTGGTCCAAAAGGCTTTTTCGATAGTAAAGTAAAAGTGGCTGATGGGCGATTGGGCTTGGTTGAGCCGATCAACGGCTTTTAGGTCGAGATTGTAATGACCGCTGCGAAGGCTATTGAATAAAAGCTCATTATTGCCAACGTCCAAAACCGACCATGGTTCCTTCGTGCCAAGGCGATAATGAAATTCTATGTGATCATTGGCACGTAGAGCGTTTGAAAGTAGTTTAAAACTGATTTTGTTTTCAAAATGAGCTAACGACATGCTATCCTTTAATAGCTGCCGCAAGTCATTGACGGAGATAGACTCAATTTTCACTTCGGGCAGCCGAAGGCTACGTTCAAATGCCCTTTGATCGATTTTGAAAAGTCCGTTGCCGGTAGCCAAGAGCGAAAATTTAGGATAGACCTCTAAGTCGGTAATTCCGCTGGCGGGAATTCCATCAAAAATGCTGATTGAACGCTGCGTATTACGGGTGTAATCATACTGCCAAAGCCTTTCGTCCGTGGCGATTTGAATAGACTTGTCATCAGGAGCGATGGCTGAGATTTTGCTCGATCTCAATCCGTTTTCAGGCTTAAATTCATGGATCAAATTGCTTCCGCGAAAACCCAAAATGCCGTTGGCGAAGGTGGCCACCCACGTAATGCCATCTCCGGTATGGGTGATGTAGTTGACGTTGAGACTCTCCTCATCCACTTTAATTTCGATCGGGTGAAAGGTTGAATCGTAGCGCAGCAATTTATCCACGTATCCTACCCAAATGGACTTATCGATCGAATTGTAATGGGCGAAGTAAGAGCGCTTGGGTTTTTGTAAAATGTTATATTCAAATTCCTGATTCGGCTCAAACCGAATGATCCCGTCACTTCCCGAAGAGGTATAAACAATCGTATTCGGATTGATTAGATCTACGTTTTTCCCCGCGGAGATAAACATGTCAGCTACAGTCTTCAGAGTTGTAACATCGAGCAGAAGCATGCCGCCATTCGAAACCACCACACATTGTCCGTTTTTCGTATTCAGTACATCGCGAACGGAGCCTTGCGCTAATTGAGTTTTCTTTACGATTTGCTGCCGTTGTATATCGTACGCACCCACCACACCCTCTGAGGTGCCGAAAAGCACTAAAGAGTCGGAAAGCTTTTCGATCGCCGTCAAATCTTCATTTAAGTTCGGGAAACAGCGAATGTGAAGATTAGGGATTACCACCAAGCCATGGTCAAGGGTAGTTGCCCAAATTAAGCCTTGATTATCCTTCGCCACATCCGAAACTTTAATTCCTTCGAGAAGGTGTTCTCTTGCACGAAATTCTGCATCGGCGATTTCGATATCAAAAAATCCGTTATCGGTACAAAGCCAAATGTTTTCATTCGTAGCGGACAGATTCAATACTTTAATTCTTCTGAGCTCTTGGGGCAGAGTAATGGTGGATACGCTTCCCGTTGAAGGGTCGATACGGATCAGTTCATTGGTAGCAGATAATTTCCACAGGTATATTTTCTCATCGTGCTGAAAGGGAATGCTGCGATTCAGGTTATTGGTCAAGAAAACTTCACTGCTTACCATCGAGGCATTGGAATAAATATTTCTTAAGTCAGTTCCAACTATGGCCAAGAGGGAGTCACGGTAGAATAAGGGATTTGAAATTTCCCATTCTTGATTCAAGTCGTAGAGCGTCGTAACCGATTTAGCGTTTTTATCAATTTTGAGAACACGATCCAAACAGAACAAATAGAGATGGGTGTCATCTACCGCCAAATCGGGTAAAACACCTTTTAATTCATCTTGTACATTCATGAAAGTGACCAATTCATCACCTTGCGTGTGAAGTATTTGTCCTGACAAATTGATGCACCAAATTCTTCCCTCAGAATCTTCCTGAAGGTCAAATACTGAAAACCCCAATTTTTGGTCACCGGTGTACTCCACAAACTCGCTGCCATTGTATAGAAAAAGTCCAAGACCTGAGGCAAACCATCTGTTTCCCTCATCGTCTATATGCACATCGTAATATTCGGTGTTGGGCATACGGTCTCTTTCTCCCAATTGGATAAAAGCGGGGGGCTGCGCAAAGCTTTGACAGCAAATAAGAAGTGAGATAAAGACGGATCGCACCCGGCAAATATAGACGCAAGTTTCTCAAATAGACGGGTGAGTTTCTGAATCTGTTGTTTGTGTTTCTGAAGCGGGAGGGTAGGGATGCTATCAAGCATAACTTTCCATCAAAAAGTTTTCGTTGATTTAATCCGTTTCCCCTCACAGAGATCCGGGAAGGGTAATATAAAATTAGAAAGTGACTAAATCACAATAACGTCCGGGCTCAGATCTGCGGAGGCTAATAAGGGTGTAATCGATAAAAAAAAAGCCGATCACTAAGATCGGCTCCGCTTAATGGAAAATTCCGCATTACATCCCCACGGGAAGTTCTGTGTTCCATACCCCTCCGGAAGCAGCTTCTTTAGCGAATTCGCTGAAGTTGATGGCTTTCCTGCCCAGTACTCTTTCGATATCATGGGAAACCGTCTGATTATCGGCATTGCCCAGTACTTCTTCAAACAAATAACCAAACAACCAAACGTAGCTATCAGGCAGACCCATGGATTTCATGGCTTTGCGGTACGCTTCGATAGAAACGGGTTGGTATTCAATTACCCGACCCGTAGCACGGGATATTTCCTCAACCACATCTCTAAAACGAAGTTTTCGCGGGCCGGTAACTTCAAAGGTTTCGCCGTTGTAAGAATCGTCGAGCAATACCTTTGTGACTACATCGGCAATATCCTGAGCATCCACAAAGGGAATTTCTGCTTCGGGCATGGGCAAGGCCACGTGACCTGCCAGAATGGGATCGAGTAAGAAACTTTCCGTAAAATTTTGGTTAAACCAGGATGCCCGCACCAAGGTGTAATTTAACCCTGATTGGGCGACAATTTCCTCGCAGCGCTCCGCTTCCACTTCACCCTTTCCCGAAAGGAGAACTACCTTTTCCAGTCCTGCCTCGAGCGCCGCATCCGTGAATGCTTTGATATCCTCCTTCGCACCGGGAACGGCCAGATCGGGATAATACACGATGTAAGCACGATCCATTCCGGCAAGCGCCGTAGCATAAGTTGAGCGATCTTCCCAATCGAATTTTACGCTCCCTTTTCTGGAAGGGACGAATACATTTTGATTCAGGTTTTCGAGGTTTTGAACCACACGGCGTCCTGTTTTACCGCTTCCTCCGATTACGGCGATGTTGTTTTTCATGATGTTTGGATTTTATGGTTTGTGTTTAAATTGTTTTTGGATGAAATGTTGATTTTACCGTACAGCATGGCAACGAGCAGAAACTCTAAGCCAATCAGCCAAAAGCCCATATCGGCGTAGAATTGATGGTACGATCCTCCGTTTGGAATAATTAGTAAGGGGACCGTAATCAATGCATCCAAAGTCATTGATGTCAGGAAAAAACCGAGTCCTACGCGAAATCCCGACGTATTCAGTCCATCTTTGAAATACCGCTTAGCGCCGAACCACACTAACACGGGTACTGAAATGAAGAGGACCGCATTTGCCTGTTTCTCGGCATCCTCTAAAAGCGGTATGTAATAGGAAAGCGTGAACAGACTAACGCCGACTAACCAGATAAGGACGCCCGTACCTATGATCTTTTTTGTTTTCATTTTTCTATTGTTTTTGGTTGTTTATGATTTTTTACTTTTTGAAATCGATAAGAAGAGCCAATACGGCCAGAATGAAGGAAGCCACTGAGCAAACCGTTCGCTGTAGGTGAAATTGATTCCATTTGGTTTCGTAGTACGATCTGAATTCAGCCATCCTGTTTGATGTGAGATCAGAAAGATTGAGAGCGTCCAATTCTTCGTTCAGAGGTACATTTCCTGCTGCCGTTATTCCGAATGTTCCCAAGAGGTAGATAATGGAAGAGGCCAGAATCAATCCGAAGACCCACTTATTGGTATGGAATTGATAAATGCTGCCGATACTCAGGAAGATGAGGCTACCAAAGAATACGGCGAAAAACCAAGGGTTTAGAATGGCCTTATTGATCGCCTGCATGGTTTCGAGATAAACCGCGTCTTTTACCAAGAGCGTTCCTTGAATAACCGATACCTGCCAGGCATAAAAAAAGCCGGCTGATAACCCCGTGAGAACAACTGCCCCGAATAGGGTGAAGGACTTTATAGAGATTTCCATAATCAGTCGATTTTTAATGATTGAATCCAGTTTTTGAGCGATTCTCTTTCTTGGACAGAGAGTTTGATGTCATCACCTTTGGGCATTCGCTGAAGCTCGAAGACGTTCTTGTAGATTTTCTTCGCCCGTTTGTCCATGTTCTTCATGGTGAAAACCATAAAAGGATTTTGCTTGCGATGGCAAACGTTACACTTGTTTTCCAGAATGTTATAGGCCTTCGTCTTGGGAGAGAGGGATTGGGCCGATTCAATATAGTTTGTGACGGTTGTGCTCATTGCCGAACCCATCGACGTAAAGGATAAGAGGTAGACCAGCATAAGCATGAGGGATAAGGATTTGTACATTTTACTTCGTTTTTGATTACGAAGCAAAAGTCAGGTTTGAGGCGTGGGCAAACTTGACCCAAGGTGCCAAGCGTTTGACACTTTGGGCCAAAGAGGATTTTTTCAGCTGTCTTTTCGGTAGTCGAGAGGTGATTTTCCCGTCCAGCGCTTGAAGGCACGGTTGAAGGCGCTCTGCTCAGAGAATCCCGTTTCAAACGCAATATGCCCGATGCTGTATTCGGGTTTGGCGAGCAATTCCTTGGCGAGGGTTTCCTGTGTTTTTCGGATGAGGTCGCGGAAAGTAACCCCATTGTCACTTAGGCGTCGGGTAAGGGTGCGTCTGCTCATGCTCAAGTGATCACAGAGAAAATCCATATTTGGGATACCACTCGGTAATGCTTGACGAATGAGCGCTTCAATCTCAGGAACGATCTTACTCGAGCTGATCGTGATGCTATTCGTTTCCTCATCAATTCGCTGCAGCAAATATTGATTTATTTGTTCATCCGCTCTCGCCGTTCGCAGTTTAAGGTCTTCCGTTTTATAAGCGATGTAATACTGATCCTGCTCGAAAAGAAGCTTGCACTGAAAGGCCTCATTGTGACTATCCAAACTGAGTGGGGCTTTGTGCTTGAAGGAGACTTCAACGGGGCGAATGTCTTTTTCCGAAGTCTGCTGTAGCACCACCACCGTTGCCGAAAGGCTTGCCTCTGTGGAAAGCCCTTCTCCCGGTCTGTATAGTGCTCTGTCCAAATGAATACGAGATACCCCGCCCACCTCTTCGATCCGCCAAAAGAAGGTGTTTGAGAGCATATTAAAGTATCGTTTACTTCTTTCGAATATCTCACCAATCCAAGAGCAGGTTCTCCATGACAGTCCCAATACCCCGTAATCATCGATAACCATTTGTTGACCAACGCGCACTGAAAACCCGGGCCCCAACTTTTCATCGAGCATTTCGTGAAGGGCAAAGAACTCATCGGAGGGAATGGCTTGAACGCGATCGATAGTATCAATCGGGGTCGGGAGACTCAGAAACTCTTCTCTCGGAATTCCCTCTGCGATGGCGCAGTCGAGCATCTTGCGGTATAGATGGATGGAAAAGTAATTCATGCTGATTATCACAAATATAACTTTCGCTGTTTAGATTTCACTTCTCGCTTTTTCGGCTCATACTGCAATGGTCTTTCACCGAAATTCAAGCTGTGACGCAAAAAGCATTGTGGAATCAGTAGTTTTTTAAGTGCAAAGCATCTTCCATTTCCTTCTCGGTGGGCACCTCAAAATGACTTTCCATAAAAGCAAAATCTTCATCAGATACCTCAAAAGCGAAGGTGTCGGCCTTTTTGAGGTTTCTGTCTTTAACCCGTTGCTTACGCACTGCCGACGAAACATCCAAAAAGTGCAGGGTGTAATCAAAGTCGTAATCCCGCGCGAAGGATCGGAACTTCTCGCGGTGGCTGAAGGTTGAAAAGCCCAAGTCGAGTATGGAATCCGTTTGGTTTGATTCAAGCTGAATGATCAAATCCATCATGAGGGATTCACTTCGGTTGATCCGTTCCATGAACCACTCGAAGCCGTCCGTTTCTCTTTTATCCGGAAGAAAGAGCACCTTGTTCCATTGGTCTATGGTCAAGATGATGCCACCATTTTCTTTCTTCAGTTGGTTGGCATAGGTGGATTTTCCCGCGCCCGTGTTTCCGACGATGAGGTGGATCATA
>CAZYWJ010000063.1:0-5062 GCA_964651785.1 uncultured Cryomorphaceae bacterium | reverse complement strand
TTACAAATCCGCGTATTTCAACTTCTCGTTCCGCAAAGCCATTAAGACCTTCATCAAGAATTGAATCGAGGTTTTGGTGTGATTGGTCTGATTGAAAGTTCCCGCCACGTAGACATTGAGCTCGGGGCAGTAAAAGCAAAAAGATGAATTGACTCCCGAATGACCGATTATCGTCAAATCGGGGAGGAGCTTGGAAAACTCTTTGAACTCGTATTTGCGCAAGCCCAAGCCGTAATAGGTGGCTTTACTCTCGTTGATCCAATCCTGCATTTTTTCCAGGGATGACTCCGTGATGATATCATTCGACATAAGCGCCTGATGGAATTTGAGCAGGTCTTCAGTCGTTGTCACGAGACCTCCACCCGCCCAGTCCAAGCTGAGGCTTTGGTATTGGCTGATCTCCGTCTCATCCACGTAAAATTCCGCCATTCTGCCACCCGCGCTGATCGAAGCAGATCGCTTGTACATGGAAGAGTGCTTCATTTCCAATGGCTCGAAAAATTCTTCCCTGAAAACTTCGTGTAGCTCTTTTCCGTGTATTTCTTCTACGATAAGTCCCAAAAGCAAATATTCCGTGTCCGTGTAGTGGTAACCCTCACCCGGTGGGAAGTGCGCCTCGAGGTTCTTTTTGCTGAAAGTGAGCAGTTCATCTATTTCCCAAAACTTGTCGGGATTTTCAAATAACAAGGTCATCATACCCGGAGAGCCGTTCTTTGGCGAATCTTCGATGTAGTCGGGCAGGCCCGAGGTGTGCTGCAGAAGTTGGCTAATGGTTATTTTACCGGAGTAATCCACTCCTTCGAAAACGTGCAAGCCTTTTACCACATCGCCGGGAAGGTGTTCGGAAACGGGATCGTTGAGTCCGAGTTGTCCATCCTCCGTAAGCTGTAATATGGCGGTTGCGGTTAACATCTTACCAACGCTGGCCGAGTGAAAGGGGTTGAACTCCGTGACGGGCATTCCGTCCTGAAATTGACCCTCGGCGTATTTCCAATCGATGGTACCATCGGCGCTTTTGATTTGCAGGAAGCCGTTGTGCACATCCTCCTTTTTCAGGATTTTTTGAAAGTTTTTTCGGATTTTCTTTTCGGATTTGGTTTGGCCTTGAGCCAGACTCCAAACTGCCAGAAGAAGAAAAATATTGATACAAAGTTTGAGCATTTGGTCGATTTTTAAGTTGAGGGAATTGAGAGCTCTGCCTTTCTGCAAAGGCGGGTCAGAACTTTACACCCAGATATAAATTCGGTTCGAAAAGGAAGTAGTCGTCCCACTTATTATCGAGTTCGGCAAAACCTTCAGGTGCTTCACTTTCAAACATCCACTGATTCACATGAAGCTGTGGCTCGACGAAGAATTGTTTTTTACCTCCGAAAGCAAGATGGTATCCGAGGTGGTAAGAGTTGTAAAGCTTGAAACCATTATCGATTTTGTTTCCGTCCAGGTCTACGTAATCCTGAAATTGCGGCAAGACTTCAATGGTGGCGAAAAGTCCTTTCCACAGCATGCGCTGATAGCTTATTCCGATTCCATATTCGCGCACGTGGCCCGGATAAAACTCCGTTTCCGAATCCAGTTTGTCTAAGAGACCGTCAGAGAATTGAATACCCATCGGTTGAAAGAGACGCCAAGTGGCCAGTTTTACCCCGACGATATTCTTGCCGTCCAAGTCGCGCTTTACGTGAAGTTCTATATGCTGCGTGTGCTTGCGGTCGTTCCAATCATCCTGTATCAATTGGGGAACGATGATCATCGGAAAGCTGATTCGATACTTCTGTTTTACCTGATTCTTCTGAATTGGCTTTTCAGTGCTCTGACCGAAGGCGTTGATAGAGAAAAGAATGATAAGGGTGATAAAAGTGTTTTTTAAGTTCATGACTATTGGTTTTTTTATTGATTAAAATGTTCGGAGCAAAAGTGCGGGCTTGTGAGAGCCCGGACGCCCTGATTTTCATTCTCGGACTTGCTAGTGAAAATCAGGACTTCATTATGCGATCTGCCTCTTCGATGAAGTGGTTGCGCAGACGCCTGACGCCATACCTCGGGGCTATTTGATCTTCGGCCATCATGGTGAGGAAGAATTCGTAGGGTCCGTAGTACTTCTGAGAAGTGATTTTTCGGAGCAGGCCCATTGCCAATCGGCGCGTCCAATCGGGAAGGTGGCTTATTCGTTTTGGCTTGGCAAAAACAGCCAGCGCCAATTCGGCTATTTCGTTTTGGGTGAGTATATCGGGTCCGCCAACGTCGATCTCCGTTTTGGTCCGGTGTAGCTCATCTAAAATGGCATTGGCCAGATCCTCGCCGTGGATCGGGTTAAGCTTGTGATTTCCATCTCCGAAGAGGTATACTCTTCCTCCCTTGGCCATTTCCAGAAAATCGCCCATGTCTGAGAAGAAGCCGTTCGGTCTGATCACGAGGTAGTCGATTCCTGATGATTTCAGAAGATCAACAAATTTCTCCTTTGCTTCGAGGATCTTGAGGTCTCGATGGTTCTGCCCGTTGAGTACGGAGATGTAAACGAATTTTTTAACACCCGCCCGGATAGCCTCCCGCAAAAGATTGACATTGGCTCCGTAGTCGACATCCATGTAGGTGAGGTTGTCTTTCTGTCGGGTGATTCCAACGGTGGAAATGACCACTTCGGCTCCTTCTAATTGGCCCTTGAGGCTCTCGGGTTGGGTGACTTCAGCCGTGAGGATTTCATGCGGATTCAGGCCCAGTTCGTAGAGCTTTTCAGGTTTGCGGGCAATGGCCGTAAACTTGGTGCCTCGTTCTTTAAGCTTTCTGACCAAATGTTTTCCCAGGTATCCCGTCGCTCCGGCCAGTATGATTTTTTGCGTTTGTGTCATCGTTGTTTTTTTGATGACGCAAAATTCAGCCTGTATGGGAGCTTCCGCGACCTGAAATGAAAATCAGGACCTGTTCTCGATACATCCGCCAAAGGCGGACACTCGAACTGACAAATCGATTACTTCCCTGCAGTCAGTAAGAGTGCTCCGTTGTCGCTAAGTTTATTTTGCTCTTTTTTCGATGCTGCCTTATTTCCTATTCGCCTTCACCCACTGACTGGGAGTTTGGCCGACGGATTTTTTGAAGTAATCATTGAAAACCGACTTGGAATTAAAGCCGCATTCGTAGGCCAATCCCAAAATGGAAAGGTGGCTCCAGTCATCAGAAAGCGCCCGTTCTTTAAATGCCGCAACGCGCTTTTCGTTAACGAATTCACTGAAGTTTTTCCCCAGCTGATCGTTCAAATACCAGGATAATCGGTTTGGACTCAAACCAAGAACTTCCGCCGTCTCCCGCAGAGAAAGCGTAGGTTGAAGGTAGGCAGCTTCAACTTGCATGATTCGATCTAAGTCTTTCTGAACCGTTTCGATTTCAGCCTCATCCATGAGGGATTTCTTTATGCCCGATTCGTGGATGGTTACCGTTTGTTTTTGCGGTATATGGTCCGGGGCAAAAGTGGTCGCCGCAAGTTTTTTAAATCGACCCTCTTCCCGAATGGGCTTAAGCAAAGGCAAGTTATTGAAATTCACATACTGTCCCTCTTTACCTGCAATCACCTTTTCCAATAGGTCCATGGCCTTCTCTTTCTCTCCGAGCTGCACGTAGAAGTACAATTTCCAACCGATAAAACCCATGTCATCGGTAATTTCAATAATGCGGGCAGCCTTGTCCGCAAGGTTTTGATCGATGGTTTTGGCATGACGAAGTTCCAGTAGAAGATGACATAACTCGCCGTCGGTTCGCTCGGGGTAAGCATCAACGTGGAGCTTGAGCTTCGCCTTGTGGTTGAGTTCGATTAACGCGAGTGATTTGTATACGATGCAATGCTCGAATTTCGGGTCGACCCGGAGTCCTGAGTTAAAGTAAGACAGAGCCTTCTCCGGTTCTCCTTGCTGGTAGAAGATGTTGCCCATAGTGAAGAGGTGATTGGCGGAAATGGGGTTGACTTTCAGGGCTTCGGCAGTCATTTTTTCTGCTTCTTCAAAATATCCGATGGCGATATAGAGTTCGGCCAATCCTTCCATGGCTTCGGAATTGGTCGGATTCAAGGCGATGGCCTTTTTGTACGATTTTTCGCCATTGATAAAATCCCATCTGCCCCAAAATTCTACGGTGGCCTTGGCAAAATAACCCAAGTCAGACTCTTTACCAATCGAAAATCCCTTTGTAACATAATCTTCGGCCAGGTCGAGCAATTCAGGACGCTTGGCCCAAGAGCCCACCATGGTGTAGCAGAAAGTCAATCCGAAATAGGGAAGGGCAAATGAGCTGTCTTTGGCAATGCTCTCTTCGTAAAATTTAATCCCGTTTTGCAGTCCGTCCCAATCCCATTTCAGGTGATTGTATCTGCCCTTAAGATAGAGTTCGTAAGCTTCAATATTCTCCGTGGGAGCGTCCAGAAGGTGATTGGCAATTTCGAGGTGCCCGTAATTCTCTCTGATTTTCTCGGCGATCAAAACGCTGATTTCGTCTTGCAATGCGAAGATGTCTTTTATTCGGCGATCGAAATTCTCCGTCCAGATTTGAAAACCATTATCGGTGCGTATGAGCTGAGCGCTGATGCGAACGCGGTCGCCCACACGACGAATGCTCCCATCCAATACCGTACTCACCCCGAGATCGTTTCCGATAATGCGAACATCGGTTTTAGTTCCTTTATAACTGAATGATGAGGTGCGAGCCGTAACCTTAAGTCCATCCACCTTGCTCAGTGCGTTGATAATGTCTTCGGTTATCCCGTCTGCGAAATAATCGTTTTCGCGGTCGGAGCTGAGGTTTTCGAACGGAAGCACCGCAATGGATCTTTGATTGGTCAAGGGTGATTGTTTTAAGTCAAATATAGTTGACTTTGGCAAAAGGGGTGTGATGTGCGAAACGCGTAGTTTTTACTGCGTGGTACGAAGTTAGAATGGAAGCGGGTGGCAGGGAGTGATCAATTAAGAATTATCAAAGTTCAGAGGTCAATGGTCAGAGGTCAAAGTTTAGAGGTCAAAGATCAAAGATCAAATTGAAAAGAACAATGATCAATTAAAAATCAGTCAATCAGGAAATCTTT
>CAZYWJ010000062.1:17660-19574 GCA_964651785.1 uncultured Cryomorphaceae bacterium | reverse complement strand
CGCACCTCTACTCAGGAATTGAGAGAATAATCGAATGAATTTATACTCGCGCAAGCAGCGATGGAAAGCAGTACTGCTCATCTTTGCCGTGGTGATCGTAGGGCTATCACTTTGGTATTCCAACTACATTGTAAATAAAATCAGACAGGAAGAGCGTCTGAAAGTTCAACTTTGGAGTGAAGCAGTAAAGCGAAGACTGGAGCTCATCAACTACACCGAAAAGCTCTTTTCGGAAATGAGACAGGAAGAGCGCAACAAGGCCGATGTGTGGGCACAGGCTATCGGTAGAGTTGCACCGGCATCGGATCGGGAGCTTCCTTTTTTGCAGACAATTATTCAGAATAACAGCACCATTCCCGTTTTGGTGGTGAACTCGAAAAATGAGATCATTACTTACAACAACATTGACGAAAAACACATCTCGACTCCGGCAAAGGCTGACAGTACTCTGGCCGCGATGCGCTCGCAATATAAGCCCATCCGCATAAGCACGATGGGGATCGAGCAGCGCGTTTACTATAAGGATTCGCGCATCATAACCGAATTGGAAAAAACGCTGGATGATCTCATCAACTCATTCATCAGTGAAACGGTGATGAACTCCGGCTCCGTACCGGTGGTGGTCACCGATTCCACGGGATTGAATGTGATCAATTTCAGCAATGTCGATTCGGCACTCGTCCAAGATTCGGCTTTCGCTGCGATGCGCATCGCAGAATTAGCTGAAAAAAATGATCCCATCCAAGTGCGATTCGGCGATGAAGTAGTCAACTACATCTACTACACCGATTCCATCATCATTACTCAACTGCGCTATTTTCCATTTGTCCAGCTCGTTATCATCGGTCTGTTCCTATTCATTTCATACCTCATCTTCAGCACTTTCAGAAATGCCGAACAAAATCAGGTATGGATAGGACTGGCCAAAGAAACCGCGCATCAATTAGGCACACCGCTCTCAAGTCTTATGGCATGGGTACAACTTCTCGAAGCGCGTGGCACGGATAAGGAAACGATCGGCGAGCTCAATAAAGACCTTCAACGTCTCGAAATTATCACCGATCGATTCTCCAAAATCGGTTCAGCGCCCGAACTTACCGAAACGGAAATAGCCGAGGTAATGACCGGCACGATAGATTATCTGCGACCTCGAATTAGCAAGAAAATTGAGTTTGAATTAACTCAAAATGAAAAGGGGCCAATTAAGGCAATGATCAATCAACCGCTGTTCAGTTGGGTGATCGAAAACATCATTAAGAATGCGGTGGATGCGATGAATGGGAAGGGCAAAATCACCGTAGAGATTTGCAACGAGATTCAGAATGTGTACATCGACATTACCGATACGGGAAAAGGAATTTCTCCCGGGGGACAAAAGGCAGTATTTCAACCCGGCTATACCACCAAGAAACGCGGCTGGGGTCTCGGACTTTCCTTGGCTAAGCGGATCATCGAAAACTACCACAGTGGTAAAATTTTCGTGAAACGTAGCGAAGCAGAAGTTGGTACGACATTTCGCATAGTGCTGAAAACAAACCATTAGATGGCGGGCATCTACATTCACATTCCCTTTTGCAAGCAAGCCTGTACTTATTGTGATTTTCACTTTTCGACATCTCCGAAACTGATGGAACGAGTGGTGGCGGCTATGGCTAAAGAAGCGGAAATGCGGAAAAAAGAAACCACCGATTCCATTCAAACCATTTACTTCGGAGGAGGTACTCCCGGCATTTTGAGCATAGCTCAATTGGAAAAAATCTTCTCGGCAATTCATGCGAACTACTCAATTTCTCCCGATGCGGAAATCACTTTGGAAACGAATCCGGATGATGTGACCGAAGAAAAAACAAAAGCCTGGGCAAACCTTGGAGTGAACCGATTGAGCATCGGAATTCAGAGTTTTTTCGACGAACA
>CAZYWJ010000062.1:8594-17560 GCA_964651785.1 uncultured Cryomorphaceae bacterium | reverse complement strand
GTAGATGAAGATGCTGCCGACAGACATTTCAGCTTCATGATCGAATTTTTAGAACAGAATGGCTTTCGCCAATATGAGGTGAGCAATTTTGCCAAACCCGGCTACGAATCCAAACACAATTCGGCATACTGGTCCGGAGTTCCCTATCTTGCTTTGGGTCCGTCAGCGCATGGATTTGACGGATCGAAGAGATATTACAACATAGCCAACAATGCCCGCTATTGTGCTGCCATCGAAGGTGGCGAATTACCCATCACCATTGAAGAGCTTAGCCGCGAAGAACGTTTTAACGAATGGGTGATGACGGGTTTAAGAACTGCCGAAGGCATCGACACCAGAGATTCTGAAGAACGATTTCAAATCAATTTTTCCACGCTTTACGCCAAAAAAATCCAAGCTCTTATCGCAAATAATTTGGCTATCCAAGAAGCAAATCGGCTCAAGCTTACCCAAAAAGGTCTTTTCCTGGCAGATGGTATTGCGGCTGATTTCTTTATTTTGAAAGATGAAGATTAAAGTCGAATTGAACGATCAGTCCTATGAGGCTGACCTTCATAAGCCATTGGATATTTCCATCCCACTTTCTCCTGCCGGGCCGCGAGCTTGGTATGTCGATCCCTTGAAAATAGAGCCGGTACGCACTGAGCGCTTCACGGGAAGTGTAGCAGAAGGTGGTGATGTAAACTTCAGGAATATCTCCTTCAATCCTCACGGGCACGGTACACACACTGAATCTGTCGGGCATATCGATCAGGCTGTCACTTCCGTTAATCAATCACTGACTCAATATTTCTTTTCGGCTCTCTTGGTGACAATTGAGCCCTTACCTTTCGAGAATACGGCTAAAAAATATGGCGAGCCGGGTGATAAGATCATTATTAAAGATCAAGTCGAAAAAGTTCTTGGAGACCATAATTGCGCAGCATTTGTCATGCGAAGCCTTCCGAATGGAAAGGAGAAGAAATCAAAAAATTACGCAGGCACGAATCCGCCGTTTTTAGAACCTGAAGCTTTAACTTTTTTGAGAAATCGAAAAGTCAAGCACCTTCTGCTTGATTTACCTTCCGTTGATCGTGAAGAAGATGGCGGAGAACTTTTGGCTCACCACGCTTTCTGGATGGGAGATCGGGAGGATGATAAGCACTGTACCATCACGGAAATGATCTATGTTTCGGATGAAATAGAAGACGGACTCTATCTGCTCAATCTCCAAACAGCGCCATTTGAAAATGATGCCACACCTTCCCGACCCGTTCTTTTCAAATTAAATTCCTGACCGATGCACATCGACGAATTTCGGGAATACTGCATGAGCAAAAAGGCTGTAACGGAAGGGTTTCCTTTTGACAATAATACGCTCGTGTTTAAAGTAGCCGGAAAAATGTTCGCTCTCTGCAACATTAATGATTTTCAAAGCTTTAACCTGAAGTGCGATCCGCAACGAGCCGTAGAATTGCGCGAAGCCCACCCCGACCTCATCACTCCCGGCTACCATATGAGCAAAAAACATTGGAATACCGTAAGTGCCCGAGGACTGCTCTTTGAGCTACAAAAAGAGCTGATTGATCACTCCTACTCCTTGGTAGTAGCTTCACTAACTTCCAAAATTCGGAGCGAATTTGATCTTTACTTGTAATCTATGTTGGTGAGAAAAGTTCTAAAACCGGATTCTTTCAGAACGACTTACCGAATTACAATCTTTCGTTGAAGAACACTTTTATCCGTAAGCAGATTAAGGAAGTAAACTCCCGGTGTTAACCGAGAAATATCAAACTCCGTACGGTCGGTGGGAATATCAATATCCATCCTTAAAACGGATTTACCTTCCATGTCAGATAGTGCGACTTGTCTTATGTTCATGTCGCGGCATTCTATATGAAGAATTTCGCCGGCCGGGACAGGATAAATTTTGATCTCATCATTCGGATCAAAGGCATAAGCCGAAAGTTCATTTTCGACGCTAAGTTCAAATTCGGAATACGATGTACATTGCCAATCAAATGTATGCATGGCTACGTAGATGGTTTGAGGATTCGTTAGATTAGTGTAAGACTGCGGATTTTCTATGGCGTTATTTTGATCCATCATATCGTCAGATGATTCGAAAAACGAAAATTCGAAAAATTCAGGATTTTGACTACCCAGCATCAATGCATTGTTTTCGGTCAGGTCAAAAATAGCCTCGTCAATCACTTCACCCTGCGGGAGCACCAGCGGCTCAGGTTCCGCTTGAATTTCAGGTTGAGCATTTAATATCAGATCAAAGCTTCGGCTTCCGCCAATGTAACAACCGGTCCACATATTCTGAAGACCCGTAAAAATGGTTTGGGAAGCTTCATCAGAAAAATACTCCTGAGCATTTTCCACTTGATTTACATTGTTAATGGCATCTTCCTGACTTTGGAAAAAATAAGGTTGATAAACGAGCGGATTCTGACTTCCCAAGATTTCACCGGATTTGGAAGTCAAATCAAAGTATTCGAATCCGTCAAAATCTGCATCACATTCTGACAAATCAGTTATCAGTGCCGTATCTGATGGGAGAGGATTGAGAATTATTAAAATCGTCATTCCATCATGCACATAGCATCCTGTAGAAACGTCTTCGATACCAACATACACCTCTTGTAAAAAATTCTCTACCAAATAATTCTCAGGATTCATCAAAGTATTACCATTCTCTTCGGCATCCGTTTGATTTGAAAAAAATGAAACGATATAGTTATCGGTGTCGATACTATCAAGCATTTCGGGGATATAATCCGTAAGATTGATAAGTTCAACTAAATCGGCATTGGTGTCGCACAGGCTCAGCGTGTCTACTGTAAAACCATACGCAGGTAAAGGGTTTACCAACAGCTCTATCGATGTAGTTACGGCGCACCCACTCACGTCTTCTACCCGCATCCAAACGGTATCCGTTCCCGGCAATATATTGGTGTAAACGGCTTCAATTTCTTCTTCAGAATTGCCTCCTTCAGCGTCTGACTCCGTTTGATAAAATGAATAGACAAGGTCTTCCTGATTGCCCAGAACCTCATCGACTACATTGGTCAGGTCGAAATCAACGTAGCCATCGTAATCATCATCACAAACGGCTAAGGAGGCAGGTTCATTTATCTGCGGAAGCATGGAGACGTTGACCTGAAAGGAAGTGACGGCGTAATTAGTCTCATCCGATATTTTTTCCACTCTGACAAAAATCTCTTCGGACTCGACCTCTACGAAAAAATCGGTAGGTTCAGAAACCGGAGCTATGCCTTCTGTTGCCTCTTCTTCACTCAGGTGAAAAGTTACCGTCACATCAACTTGTTCGCCTATTATTTGATTCATGTTTGCTTCTAAGTTCACCGAAGCAGATATTCCCGATTCTACTGTGCTGCAAACCGAAATATCATCAGATGGATTGGCGAAAACCGCCGCTCCTGAATTATCAATTAAATACCGCATAAACACCGTTTTACGCTTTGTTTGAGCACAGTCATCATAAAGCGAATTGGCATGAATAATCAAACTGTCTCCCTCCAGCTTCGAATCACCGGGAGCTCCTGACCATTCAAAAATATCTAATGTTTCCACGCCATCAATGCCAAACTCGGTATCAACTTGCCCGTCAGATGTAAATTTGGCGAGATAGATGGCCTGAGAAAAAGCATCTCCCAAGAGTAAATAACTTCCATCAGCCATTCGGTTAAGGCTGTTTGGATACCCGTCACCGGGGACCTCTTTAAAAAGAAACCCGTCATTGCCAAAAGTCACATCAACTTCTCCTCCCGCATTAACTTTCAAAAGGAATACACCCCAATTTCCGAATGTGGACATTTTTGCATTTCCGATGATAAGCACATCATCATATGCATCAATTTGCAATAGGGCAGATCTTGACCGATCTGTATAAGAGTCTGCTATTACCCCGTTTTCACCGAATGTGGTATCGGGCATTCCATCAGGCAGCAACCTGAGAAAAAATAAGTTGAAGTTGTTTATATCGATGTACTCGTATCCCGCACAAACAATTCTGTTTTGGCTATCGACCACCACCGGTCCAAGGCTGTGACTGGCATTAGTGTCCACGGGATATGCCAAACCATCCGTCCCGAAAGAAAAGTCTTGGACTCCGTTCTCATCGTATCGACTCAACATGAAGTTGTAATCTATTCCGGTAGGTGAATAATCGTATTCTCTCAGAGAAACCAAGAGGTTGCCGTCATTGTCAGTTACAAGGCCGGTGATTTCTTTGTCGGACTGAAGAAATCCTTGAACTCCAAAGTCCGTATCGATAAGTCCATTCTCATCAATTTTATAAGCTACCCCGGATCCATTGACCAAATAACCACCGTTTGGTGCCGGCTGTATGCCTTTTAATCCTTCATTATCGTAAAGTCTGATTCCACTGTCAAAAGCATCCGTATCCAAAAATCCGTTTTCATCAACTTTTATTAGTATGCCTTGATGTGTCCAGCTGCCGGAACAGCCTGTTTTAATATCTCCCACTCCTAAAATCTCTCCGTTAGGAAGAAACTCGACATCCCAAATATGCAACCCCCGCGTAATGCCATTTATCTCAAGCCAAAAAATATTTTTCCCATCAACGGCATAGGATGAGTCTATATCTATACTTGCTTGAGCTTTAATTACTTCAGTATAAAACAAAGAAGTTGTAATGAATAGTAATACAGCGATGATTCTCATATCCTTAGATGTTAAGCCAAGACAAAAATAATTTCTACATCAACACATTGCGAAAAAGTTACCTTATAGTATTGTGAACTCAATTCAATTACTTCCTATTAAGATGCGATTTCTGACTTAAATTTGCTCTCGTGAAGAAGAACATTTACTACCGAAGATTCGTCAAGTACTTTGTGCGGGGGCTGCTTTTAGTCGTCCCCTCAACGGTGATTATTTACATCATCTTCAAGCTCTTCGTCTTTTTAGATGATCTGATACCGACGGAAATACCGGGCTTGGGATTATTGCTTCTTATCGCCATCATTACATTTCTGGGGTTCATCGGTTCTACCTTTATTTCGGATTCCTTCCTGAAAGAAGTGAATAAGATTTTAGATCGAATTCCTCTTCTCAAAACCATCTACACCGCCATCAACGATTTGCTCTCGGCCTTTGTGGGTCAGAAAAAGAGTTTTTCAAAACCCGTTTTGGTCAAGCTCAATCGCGAAAGCGAAATAGAAAAACCGGGATTTATTACCAATGAGGACCTTTCGACCCTTAATATCAAGACGGGGAAAATTGCCGTCTACCTTCCGCACAGCTACAACTTCTCGGGTAATATTTTTATCGTCCCGATCGAAAATGTGACACCTGTGAGTGTGAATACGGCAGAGTTCATGAAGTTCATCGTTTCTGGTGGAGTCACCGATCTAGGTCATAAAGTTATGGAGCAAAACCCGCCACCGGCAGATGAAATCTGATTCGAAAGTCGGAAATCTTCTCCTTCTTCACATCGTCGTTTTCATTTTCGGATTTACCGGCATTTTGGGGAAGCTAATAGAGACTGACTCCGACCTGCTGGTCTGGTGGCGTATGCTCATCGCGGCTGTCTCCATAGCCCTGTTTGCCTACCCTGCCGGGAAAATTCACAAATCCATTCGCATCAATGCAAAAACTTATTTGGGAGTCGGCTTTTTAATTGCTTTACATTGGGTCACTTTTTTTCAGGCAATTAAAATTTCGAATGTCAGTGTCACTTTGGCTTGCCTCAGCGCCGCCTCGCTCTTTACCGCCATCTTAGAGCCGCTTATTTTTAAAAGGCGAGTAGATCCAGCTGAACTAATCTTCGGAGTGATGGTCGTCCTCGGGCTGGTGCTCATTTTCAGCTTTGAAACGGAATATGCCGCAGGAATTTTTATGGCGCTTTTCTCCGCTTTCGTAGCTTCTCTCTTTACCGTTATCAACGGTCGATTAATCCAAAAAGACAATCCCTACAGAATCAGTCTGGTGGAAATGATTGGCGGGGTTTTGGGCATCACAATCTGGCTAGGCCTTTCCGGCAAAATCGGATTTAATATGATTGAAATCCCTGCTTCAGATTGGTTATGGATTATCATCTTAGGAAGTATTTGCACAGCTTTTGCCTTTGTGGCCAGTGTAAAAGTGATGGAAGAACTGACGCCTTTCACCGTTTCACTCACCATTAATCTCGAACCCGTGTACGGAATAATTCTGGCCTTCTTCATTTTTGGTTCCAGCGAAAAAATGACCGTCGGCTTTTATTTCGGAACCCTGCTCATATTGGGTGCACTTTACCTGAATGCACTGAAAAAGAAGGGAAAATTCCCTTTTGCTTCGGTCTCTCACTGAGAAAAAAACAAAGGATTGTAGAAAGCGTTACTTTCGTGATTGAAGACATCAAACAAACGGAAATCTCAATGGCCGAGACCCTCAAAAAGAGCAACTCTTACTGCCCCAATCCTACTGCATACGAACGATTCAAAACCGTAACGGTGAAAATCGGCTCTGTAGAAATGGGCGGCGACAATCCGATCAGGGTGCAATCGATGACCACCACCGATACGATGGATACCGAAGGTACCGTGGCGCAATCCATCCGAATGATCGAGGCAGGCTGTGAACTGGTAAGGATAACCGCGCCCAGTAAGAAAGACGCGGAAAACCTGCTCCCTATAAAAGAAGGTATCAGAGCCAAAGGTTATGACACTCCTTTGGTTGCAGATATTCATTTCACCCCGAATGCCGCCGAAATAGCGGCGCGCATTGTGGAGAAGGTTCGCGTGAATCCCGGAAACTACGCCGACAAGAAGAAGTTTGAGACGATCGAGTATACCGATGAGAGCTATCAAGCCGAATTGGACCGTATTCGAAAGCGATTCAGCCCTCTTGTAGAAATTTGCAAAGAAGAGGGCACTGCCATGCGTATCGGAACGAATCACGGCTCATTGAGCGATCGAATTTTGAGTCGCTATGGCGATACGCCTGAAGGAATGGTCGAATCGGCGATGGAGTTTTTAAACATCTGCCGGGACCACGATTATCACCAAATTGTGTTGAGTATGAAAGCCAGCAATACTCAGGTGATGGTGCAGGCCTACAGAATGTTGGTAAAGCGGATGATGGATGAAGGGATGAACTATCCCATCCACCTCGGGGTGACTGAAGCAGGAGAAGGAGAAGACGGCAGAATCAAGTCTGCTGTGGGAATCGGAACATTACTGGAAGATGGAATCGGCGATACGGTTCGCGTAAGCTTAACGGAAGAGCCGGAAGAAGAAATCCCCGTTGCTCGACTGCTGGTCGATCGTTATGAGAATAGAAAAAATCACGATCCTATACCTGCCTTGGCTTCGAACCCAATTGATCCATTCGCTTATTCCAAACGAAAGTCTGTTGCCATCGAAAATATCGGAGATGGTCAGGTTCCTGTCGTTATCGGAGATCTTTCGGAAAGAACCAAGATCGTACCTGCTTCCTTTTTCCCGTTTGGTTACAACTACAGCGTACCTCTCGACAAATGGAATATTGCCGATCAGGCAGCTGATTACATTTACGTAGGTGAAAATGCAGTAGGCTTTGAAATACCGGGCACCTTGGGTGTAATCGTCGATGAAAAAGTTTGGGAAGCACAATCGTTGAAGCCAAGACTATATCCGCTTCTCAGCACTGAATCCTTTCTTAAAAACGGAGAGAAAAGTCCGTCTTTAAATTTTGTTCTGGCAAGAGACAAAGACCTCTACAACGAAGCATTTTTGAAAGATTTAAGTTGCTCGAGTCATACCGTTTTGGTTTTGGAAACGAGCAATGATCACGCTATGCCTGCACTTCGCCGTGCGTTTATGGAAATGATAAATAAGAAATGTGTGGTGCCCGTAATCGTCAAAAGAAACTACGCAGATCTAGATAAAGATCGTTTCCAAATCTATGCTTCCACCGACGCGGGAGGTTTATTAATTGATGGCTTAGGCGACGGACTCTGGTTGAATTCGAATTCAGTAGATTCTCGAATGACAAATTCTTTGAGCTTCGGAATTTTGCAAGCCACCCGGACGCGCATCAGCAAAACCGAATACATCTCCTGTCCTTCGTGCGGTAGGACTCTTTTTGACTTGCAACAAACCACGGCAAAAATCAGATCGAGAACCGAGCACCTTAAAGGGGTGAAAATCGGTATTATGGGCTGCATCGTAAACGGACCCGGCGAGATGGCCGATGCCGACTATGGTTATGTAGGAACGGGCCCGGGAAAAATTACGCTTTACAAAGAAAAAGAAGTGGTGAAGCGCAATGTTCCCTCAGAACATGCGGTAGATGAACTAATCAACCTCATTCGCGAACACGGCGATTGGATCGAACCAAGAGACTTATGAAAGCAATTATCGCAGGAGCTACAGGCTTAATTGGCCAATTTCTGGTTGATCAGATGAAATCGGATTCTGAAGTTTCATCGGTCGTGGCCCTCACTCGTCACGACGAAAAACAGGATGGAAAAGTCTTTTGGAAAAAAGTCAATTTTGATAATTCTTCCGATTTGGAAAAAGCTTGCGCAGGATCAGACAAAGCTTTTTGCTGTTTGGGAACTACCATGAAGAAAGCGGGTTCGAAGGAAGCATTTCGCAAAGTAGATCATGATTATGTTATCGCTTTCGCGAAAGCGGCCAAAACCACTGGAATTGAATCATTCAGCGTAGTGAGTGCCATAGGCAGCGATGCCGATTCGAGTATCTTTTACAACAAAGTAAAAGGTGAAATGGAGAGAGACCTGGAAAAAATCGGTTTTAAATCCCTGCACATATTTCATCCTTCACTCTTGCTGGGACCGCGCGAAGAGAGCAGGTTGGGCGAAAAAATCGGGACGGTCGGGATGAAACTTATTTCACCCTTAATGTTCGGGTCGATGAAAAAATACAAGCCAATCCATGTAAAAACGATTTCAATGGCAATGCTTCATTTCTCGAAAAATCCTTCTTCGGGAATTCGTCATTTCGAATATG
>CAZYWJ010000062.1:5901-8494 GCA_964651785.1 uncultured Cryomorphaceae bacterium | reverse complement strand
ACAGGCGTGGACGTAGGCTTTTGTAAACTTAAACAGATAGTCGTAATCAACTGAGTCGGGATTGTCGCCTGCCTGGTGATAGTACTTGAGCAATTCATCATCGAAAGCAGTAACCCCCATTGAGTACATCACGGCGGGAATTCCGTTTCGGGCAAAATTGACCTGATCCGATCGATCGAAGAGATTTTGATCGGGCATCTGATCTCCGATGGTACCTAGCCCGTAAGCATTCCCCGCTTCCATAAATGCGTCGGTAGCCGTGGTGCGCTCCAATCCGATGATTGTAGTAATAGTCGTATCATTGTAGCCTGCATTGTCGCTGTTGAAGCACATCACGATTTCATTCAGCGGAACAACGGGATGCTCTACAAACCACTCGCTTCCCAGCAGCCCTTTTTCCTCTCCGGTAAAGAAGATGAACATGGCTGTGCGATCCAGCGGATACTTAGCAATATTGTGCGCTGCCTCGAGTACGGTTATCGACCCTATGGCGTTGTCGCGGGTACCGTTGTAGATGGTATCTCCTTCGGCATCGGCAGCACCGACCCCTACGTGGTCGTAATGCGCGGAATAAACAACAATTTCATCTTTCAGCTCCGGATCGGTTCCTTCTACCATACCGATAACATTGTATGCCGTGAATCGATCAACGGCAGCACCTTGGATCGTCAATTTTGCCTTCTTTGCTTCATTACCCAGGAAATCCGCTCCGGTATTGTAAGAGTCATCCATCCAAAGATGGGGTATACCGTCTCCCGTTTCGTCACCCATATCCAAAGAGATTTTGGGTCCGCCCAGATAACGCTTTATGATTTTCCAACTGATTTGGGTTGAAGAATAAAGTTCAATAAGAGCCAAAGCGCCTGCCTCATTGGCACGCTTTCGCTTGTCCCTGCTCGCTCCAAAGGCCTTTCTCACATTAGGCTCGCCCTTCTCTCCGAGTCGCGTCACTACAATCTTTCCTTTCACGTTCGCATCTGCAAAATCCTCTTCGCTTCCGTAATCGAGAAATACAAGCTTGGCATCAACATCGGCTGATTTACCATCGAGTAGTAGCATGTCCTCTCCCAAAATATAGGTTGAGTCATTCACAACAAATGAACCTTCAGATGAAGGAGTTACTTTTTTAAAATCGACTTTTTGACGGTAGCCTTCCATTCCGGGTGCGGTTTTCACACCCCATTCCTTCATGCGAGTTGCCAAGTATTTTGACGCTATTTCCTGCTCGGGAGAAGGAGTATCTCTTCCTCTTAGTTCGTCGGAAGCCAGAAATTCGATTTTGGCCTGTACGCCTTCTCGTGTAACAGTCTCTTCTACGAGCGACCGGGTATTTTGCGCGAAAGCGCCGACAAGTAAAAATGTGAAAACAGCGGAGAAGAAAATGCTACCCTTCATTCGATCGTTCAAATTAGTGAAGCGCGAAAATAGCAAAAAGCAAGGTACCGCTTTTACTTCCCCAGATAACCGGAAATGTCCCTCACGTAATTCTCAAAAGCTTTTTTGCCTTTAGCAGTGAGCTTTACCGTAGTATTCGGGTAATTATTTTTAAAGGTCTTTTCAATTTCGACGTATTCGGCTTCTGCCAACTTCTTCAATTGGGCGCTGAGATTGCCTTGAGTTGCTGCCGTTTCTTCTTTGATGTAGCTGAATTCAGCATACTCCACGCCCATCAGCAAACTGACGATAGCTAACCGCAACTGGGAATGTAAAATCGGATCTAGGGGTGTAAATGGCATGCTTAGCTTTTTCGCAACAGGTAACCGGGGATGAGAAAACTTCCTAAAATGCTCAAGGACAAAAAGAGAAGCATGGTAGGAAAATGGGTGTAAAGGCCGACGACTAAAACAATAACGGCCAAAATAAAACTGAAAATTCCGCCATAAACCAAAGGTTTGAAATTGAGAATTCCGCCCGAAACGGTGGACCCCATTCCGTAAAGTACAATGATAAAAAGATATGACGTAGCCCACGTAAAACCACCGAAAGCGGCAAAGGTGATAACGAAAAACAACGGTACCGTCCACGAGGCCCAGAGATAACGAAGGGCTCGATCCGCATAGGTCGATACGCCTTTGGTTTTTTGACGCTTGGCTGCTAAAAAAATCGTAGACGCCGAAGCAAATAGTATAGCAACCGGCCATACAAAATAATGGTGCGGGTAATCCGTCAGCATTAACAACGCATACTCCACAGAGGCAGCGATGAAAATACTCCATCCCCATACCAAGTAAAATATGGATTGTTCTTTAAGATTCTCTTTGGTGCGATCAATCATCTTCATGATGATGTGGATACTTTCTTGCTCATTCATAATAGAATAATTTATACCCAAATATAGTTTAGTTTATATTATAAACCAAATTATACGAATAGAATTCGGTTAAATCGGATGAAAAATTTAGCAAGAGCAGGGTAAAAAAATTCAGACTTCCGCGCCGATATTAATGCGCTCCAGAATAAGATTGAGGCTGTCGCTAAGGGCATCAAATTCTCCCTTAAATTCAGCGGGGATCGGATCGCCGGAAGGCAAATCCTGTCGGTAAGGATCCACTTGCTTTCCGTTTACCCAAAATCGGTAGCAAACGTGAGGGCC
>CAZYWJ010000062.1:3241-5801 GCA_964651785.1 uncultured Cryomorphaceae bacterium | reverse complement strand
AAATGAGACTTCCACCGCTTTTGAACGGGGTGGTAACGCTTCATGGTATAGCGCGACGAAATTCGCGAAAACTCTACGGGCGCTTTCAAAAAGGCGCGACGCAGGTTCTCACCTTCCAAGTCGAAATAGTCATCGAATTCTCCGTCTTCGAAAAGAATTCCGTGAAAAACCTCATCGCGATGTCCAAACTCGGCGGCCAATATTTTTCCTACACCTATTCGTTCTCCTTCTACAAATTCTTCTTCAAAAATGACCTTGAAGTAGTCTCCGTTTTGAATGCGATAGAAATCAACCGTCCAAGCATAAATCAAGCTAAGCTCCATTGCCAATTCAGCCGGCAGGTCGTTCTCGGCGATGGTTTGGTAAAGCGAGCTGTTAATCATTCCGCCGGCTTCGCGGACTCTGGTCTCAATAGGCTTGCTACCTAAGTAAGCAGAAATGGTATCGCCCAATTGGTACACGACATAACTGGCGGGACTGGTTTCCACGACAAAAAAGCTCGCTTTCTCGGTGCTGTCACGATTGGTAAAAACCGCGTAATTATCACCGGCTTTAAGCTTTCGCACATCGTGCACCTCTTTACTGGCCCCTTCCAGTGCGGCAATATCGCCGTAAGGCACGCCGTAGCCCAAAAGAATATCTGCCAAAAATTGATTTTTTTGAATGGTGCCCTCGTGAATTTTGTAGGCATCTTCTTCGATGCCGTAACGCTTTGGTACCTCTTCCACCTGAATGGAAGTGTCTTCGGGGCTCAACTCTTCGATATTTGCTTCTCTTTCAGAACAGGAAGAGAGCAATATGAGTACTGCGAGTAAAAGGGGGCTAACTTTCGAACACATTGAAACGGGTGCGAAGATAAAAATCGACGATCGAATCAATCTATTTTTGCGATGGGATTCGACAAATTGGCATATTCCACCAATTCCATTTTTATAGATCCTACCAAAACTTTGGCTTGGGCCAAAACGGGAATTTTGTTTTTATCATCCGTGATCCAAACGATCATATCTTCCTCTTCTTCAAATATTCTACCCTCTTGAACGACGGGAACAAACTTGAGGCATCGGTATGTTCCCGTGCGGGATTTGAGGTTCTCTTTTCCGAGATATCTGATCTTAAGCGGAAACTCCTCTTCATCGACGAATGTGGGTATCGTGAAGACATCCCCCTCGCGTGCATTCGAGAAATCGATGGTACGCGCATAATAGAAAGAAGAGAGCATGTCTTGCGACAATGGCGGAATTTTGAAAGTTTCACCCTTGTTGGTGCTAACCGCAGCCTTATGCTGATGGAAGTCATAAGTCTGGTATTTCTCATAGCCACCTTCGCGTATATCGCGAATAAATTCCCACGGAAAAATGCCTTGCTCATCGAGATAAGTCTCATAGCGATCACGCACCTTGAAAAACCAATTGAAAGCTCCTAAGGTTTTGCCGGTACCCACCACATGCAAAGCGTTGCGGCCCCGGTATTTCTTCTTGCTTTTGTAAACTCTTAATTCGGCCTCGCCGGCATCTATAATTCCGTAATGCAATCTGAATCTCAAATACTCGCCTTCACCGAACGCCGATTGCTGTCGCGTGGGCAAATTCATTACCGGAAGGGTATCCAGACTAGCCTCAGGCGGTCTCTTCTGTGAAAGTCCGATTTGGCTCAGCGCTATTCCTAGTAAAAGAAGTGTAAGATGCTTCATGCACGGGTAAAGTCAAATTCCGTTCCACAATATGATAACGGCTTAAGCATAGACGCTTGTAGAGAGAAAAAATTGTATTCAGACTACCACATTAACAATCCTCTTTGGTACCACAATCACTTTTTTGGGTGTCTTACCATCAAGGTATTTAGCAGCTTCTGCTGAATCGAGCACGGCTCTTTCCACTTCTTCTTTAGGCATATCGGCTGCCAAAGCCATTTTGAATCTCATCTTACCGTTGAATGAAACGGGGTATTCAAACTCATCATCCTCTAAAAACTTCTGCTCGAAGGCAGGCCAAGGCTGCTTCAATACTGAGTCATTGTGGCCGAGTTTTTCCCAAATCTCTTCGGCAAAGTGCGGTCCGTATGGTGAAATAAGAATGGCCAGCGTTTCCAAGACCTGCTTGTTATTGCTCTTGAGAGCCGTGAGTTCATTCACCGCAATCATCAGCGTACTCACCACGGTATTCCAAGAGAGGCGTTCCAAATCGTCGGTTACCTTCTTAATACAGCGATGAAGCGTTTGCAGTTCCTTCTTTGTAGGAGCTTCCTCACTGACCGAAACGTTTCCGTCCCCATCGTGAAGCAAGCGCCAGAACTTGCGCAGGAAGTTGTGCACACCGCTGATTCCTTGCGTGTCCCATGGTTTGGATTGCTCCACGGGACCGAGAAACATCTCGTACATTCTCAAAGTGTCGGCACCATATTCGTCGCAAAGATCATCGGGCGTCACCACATTGTACCAACGCTTCGACATCTTTTCTACTTCGTGACCGCAGTGGTATGCGCCATCTTTCGAAGTGATCATACACGCATCAGCATACTCCTTTCTCCACTTACGAAATGCTTCAATATCCAACACATC
>CAZYWJ010000062.1:0-3141 GCA_964651785.1 uncultured Cryomorphaceae bacterium | reverse complement strand
ACGCATCAGCATACTCCTTTCTCCACTTACGAAATGCTTCAATATCCAACACATCATTCTCGACAATATTCACATCAACGTGAAGGGGAGTGAAGGCATATTCCCAAGAAATGTTCTCCGTATTCAATTGTCCTTCTTCACCCATCACTTCGTGAAGCAGTGTCGATAATCGTTGCTCGACATGGCCTTTTGCATCAACGAGGTGTCCGTGTTTTTTCCAATCATCGTAAATTTCCTTGGAGACAAAAATTTCCGGAAAGGCCTTGGTGGAAGGCAAATTTGACTCATCCTCGATTCCCGGCACTTGAAAGCCAGCCAGCTCCAATCGATAGACCAAACTCGACCTTCCCAAGATCATCCCCTGATTGATCATTTTGCCGAAAGGCTCATCAAAATCGATTAATCCGCGGTCGTGTAAAAATTTGGTCCAAAAGCGAGAGTACAAGAGGTGACCGGTTGCGTGCTCGGCCCCACCAATGTAGAGGTCTACTGCTCCCCAGTACTTTGCCCTTGCAGGCGAAACGGGTAGATCGGTATTTTTCGGATCCATGTAGCGCAAGAAGTACCAAGACGAACCCGCCCAGCCCGGCATGGTGTTGTACTCCATTCGATCTCCTTCAAATATCGGCCAGTCTTCTTTTTTGGCTCTTGCCAATGGCGGCTCGCCGGTTTCCGTTGGCAGGTACTTATCCACGGGTGGCAGCGTCAGTGGCAGCTGTTCTTCTCTGAGCAAATGAGGCACATCATCCTTGTAGTAGATGGGAAAGGGTTCGCCCCAATAGCGCTGTCGCGAAAAGATGGCGTCACGCAAACGGTAATTCACCTTTCCATAACCGATGCGTTTTTGCTCCAACTCGTAGATGACCGTCTCCATGGCCTTTTTGTATTTCATCCCGGTCAAAAACCCCGACTCTACCAAAACGGCATCTTTACCGGAGTAGGCCTCTTTTGAAATATCGGCACCCTCAAAAATATTCGGAATGCTTAGGTCAAATGTTTTCGCGAAAGCGTGGTCGCGCTCATCGCCGGCAGGCACCGCCATTACAGCTCCGGTGCCGTATCCGGCCAAAACGTAGTCGGCAATCCACACGGGAATTTTCTCTCCCGAAAAAGGATGGGTAGCGTAGGCTCCGGTAAATTCTCCCGTGACGGTTTTCACCTCGCTCTGACGCTCGCGTTCGGTTTTAGCCATGCTTTTCTTCACATAGGCTTGCACCGCTTCTCGACGATCATCGGTGGTAATTTTCTTTACCAAATCATGTTCGGGAGCCAAGACCATAAAGCTTACCCCGAAGATGGTATCGGGACGGGTCGTAAACACATCGATGTGCTCCGGATGATCGGCCAACATGAATCGCACCATGGCACCGGTAGACTTTCCGATCCAATTGCGCTGCATGTCCTTAATGGAATCTTGCCAATCGACTTTTTCCAAACCTTCGAGCAACCGATCGGCATAGGCCGTGATGCGCAGGCTCCACTGCTTCATCAGCCTCTGCTCTACGGGGTGGCCGCCGCGCTCGCTGAGGCCGTCTTTTATCTCGTCATTGGCTAAAACGGTGCCGAGTGCCTCGCACCAGTTTACCCAGGTTTCGCTAAGATAGGCCAATCGGTAGTGGCTCAAGATTTCTTGTTTTTGACGCTCATTCAACACTTTCCAATCGGTAGCGGTGAGCTCTCCTGCGAAGTATTCTCCGAAAGGATAATCCGTCAAATCAATCTCCTTATACCAATCTCTGTCTACAAAGGCTTCTACTCCGTACGTTCCGTTTTGCTCAAAGGCAGCAATCAGGGTGGAAATATCTTCCGCGCGGTTGGTTTTATTGTTATACCAGCTTTCGTAAAGCTTTGAGAAAATCCATTGCGTCCACTTGTAATAATCGGGATCGCTGGTTCGCACCTCACGACTCCAGTCGTAATTGAAACCCATTCGCTGCAGCTGCTCTTTGTAGCGGGCAACATTTTCTTTGGTAGTAATGGCGGGATGCTGACCCGTTTGGATAGCATATTGCTCGGCAGGCAGTCCGAATGAATCGAAGCCCATGGGATGCAAAACGTTAAAGCCTTGATGCGTTTTGTATCTGGCTATCACATCTGAAGCAATGTATCCCAGAGGGTGCCCCACGTGAAGCCCTGCACCCGAAGGATAGGGAAACATATCCAAAACATAGAATTTTTTCTTGTCGGGATTTTCGTCCACCTTGTAGGCTTCCTTATCCTTCCATATTTTCTGCCATTTGGCTTCTATTTCCCGAAAATTGTATTCCATTACCATTTAATTAGAGGGCGCAAAGTTATTAAATCGAGAGGGGTAAACCGGCAATTATGGATTCTGAAAACTGCACTACCTAAGTACCACTAGAAAATTAGAAGTCAATTGATTAATTTTACATTATGCGCATTGAAAGGAAAAATAGCGAAATCCAAATCACCTTATCTGATTCTGTTGATATTACAGGAGTTCAAAGACTCTTAGATTTTCTCAAATTCAAAGAATTGGTTTCTAAAAGTACAGCCAATGAAGATGAGATTAACAATTTAGCCGAAGAGTCAAAAGCCGAGTGGTGGTCGAAGAACAAAGACCGTTATATCAAGTGAAGATCGTTATAGATACTAACATCGTATTCAGTGCAATTCTAAACCCAGAGGGAAAACTTAACGACCTCCTTCTGAACTCCTCCGAGAATTATGATTTTTTTTCGCCGACATTTATACAGTCTGAAATATCGAGAAAGCATGCTAAGCTGAGAAAACTGTCTTCTCTCAAGAGCTCAGAAATCAGCTTTTTAAAAGCTATGATTTTCAAAAATTTGACACTAATCGATTCGGATTTGGTTCGCCCCACTAGTTGGGAAAAGGCTTTCCAATTAACTCATGATGTAGATGAGAAAGACACACCTTTCATAGCATTGGCTATTGATCTAAACGCAATTGTGCTCACCGGTGATAAGAAACTTATTAAAGGTATCACCTCAAAAGGCTTTACGCGTTTCACCACTGTAGAAAATCTTTTGCGCGAGCGAGACTGAATTTCATAGCTTAAATACAATTTATATTTCCAGAGTGATTATTCGGAAACCGGTCATTGATAATATTCCTACTTTAGCCGACCGATATGGCTTCTACACCTAATAAATACGC
>CAZYWJ010000061.1:6188-20944 GCA_964651785.1 uncultured Cryomorphaceae bacterium | reverse complement strand
CGCCGAATCCGTCCCCGAAGGAACCACGGTCCACTGCCCATTTACCGAAAGGGATACAAGTAGAAAAAAAGCGATCAGAAGTCTCACTGCGAATAGTTTGATGAATGCCAAAAATAGCTTTTTCCGGCAAGCACCACAAAACCCACGGATGAGGCTCAGCTCGGCTTCACCCAAAAGAAGCGCGGGCGGTATATTCTCGCGTCTTGAAACAGGTCGAAGAAGTCAAAAGAATTTACCGAATAAGTTACCAGCATTCCTTTTTCGGGATGGACGATGTGTGGATGGGCAATGGCATTGTAGGTGAAGATGTCGCCATTTGCCGCGCCCGTCTCGGGAGTTTCATAGACCGTGATTGGATTGGACCACGGCCCCACGGGGCTATCCGATTGGTAGATTTTTATGGCCGCGCCGAAAAAATCATCCTGAACCAAAAAGCGGTAGGAATTGCCGTACTTGAATACTTTAAACTGATTTGAAACCGCTAAGTCCTGTCCATTGCTTCGTTTCAGATAGGCATCTCCTACAAAATCGTTTCCCCATTCGGTGCCGTTCCAATAGGTAATGCTTGTAGGATCACTCACATCAAATCGCGCTGCTACTGCCGTTTTGCCCAGCGTGGTGCGGGTACCGTAGACGTAGACGTAGTTGCCTTCCTTAAGAAGAGAAACCCCCATTAAAAATTCGGTGGTGCGCGCAAGAGGGTACTGATCGATCAACTCCAAATCGGGCAGTGAAAAAACCGCCATATCGGTGCCGATGTGCTCAAAGCCGAATACACCACCCTCACCCGTGGGTCTGATTCGAAGCATGAACATATAAACCTTATTTCCTATGGCTAGGCCGTCCCCGGGCCAGTAGTAGTGATTCGGATTGCCGAAAGGCTTTACGTATGCCTCGGGATTTTCTTCCGTTCCGCCTTGAAGGGTGGTTATCTCATTTCCGTCTTGAATGACGAAGAGATTGTTAACAAGAGGCCCCGTTCTGGTGTAGTCGGGATTCACCGTGCCCAAAAAACTGTCGCCAAAAGTCCAAAGGATTCGTCCGTCGGGTAGCTGAATGCTATAGGCTCCGTCGCCACCGGTCCATCCATCGCCATAGGTATTGAAGAGATTTTTGTAAAAAGTAGCCGTTTGTGTTTCTACCAAATTACTCGCCGCCTTTGATACGAAGTCCTTCGATTCTGTATTTCCCGCAGGTCCATCCTCCTCTGCTTTTTGACAAGAAATCAGAAACACGGTGAAAACGAATAAAGCGCAGTATCGAAACATAAAAATTATTTTTGAGCCCCGAAGGTAGGGCTTATGATGGCCAATGTAAACCCCGGACTTTTCTCTAAAAAGAAGTCTTTTCTAAATTTGATGGTTATGAATCCCGAATCCGAATACAAAGAAGTCAACCGACAATCGTGGAACGACCGCGTTGACGCCCATCTCGAAAGCGACTTTTACGACCTCGAAGGTTTTCGACGCGGCAATACTTCCTTAAAGGAAATTGAACTTGACCTTTTGGGCGAGGTTTCGGGCAAATCCATCCTTCACCTTCAGTGCCACTTTGGTCAGGATACCTTATCGCTGCAGCGAATGGGAGCGAATTGCACGGGAATTGATCTTTCCGATAAGGCGATCGGAGCAGCAAAAAAACTCAACGAGGAACTCGGTTTGAACGCCCGATTTATTGCCTGCGATGTGTACGACTCACCCAATCACATCAATGAAAAGTTCGACATTGTCTTTACCTCCTACGGGACCATCGGTTGGCTACCCGATCTGGATCGCTGGGCTTCGGTTATTTCCCATTTTCTCAAACCGGGCGGTATGCTCGTTTTCGTCGAGTTTCATCCCGTGGTGTGGATGTACGATGATGATTTTACGGAAGTCAAATATTCCTATTTGAAGTCGGATCCCATCCTAGATGAAGAGGAGGGAACCTACGCCGATCGCGAAGCGGAGATTAAGATTCGCAACATTTCATGGAACCACGGCTTGAGCGAAGTCATCACCGCATTGCTCAAGCAGGGCTTGAAAATTGAATCATTCAAGGAGTATGACTACTCACCCTACAATTGCTTCAACGGTACGGTAGAATTCGAGCCCGGTAAATTTCGCATTGAGAAGTTGGAAGATAAAATTCCGATGGTGTATTCGGTGGTGGCTAAGGTTTCAAAATGATTTTTATTGATAAATGATTTTTCCCGTGAACAAATCGTTTCCACTACGAGCCTGAATGAACAAGACGCCCTTTTCCATTCGGGAAAGATCGAGCAATTCACCAGATCGCAAGTAGCTGATTTCGTCGACAATTCTGCCCTGCGTATCTAAAATGATCACGTTGCGCAAATCTTTCTCTCGTTCGAAGGAAACAAATCTTTTGGTAGGATTCGGATAAAAGGCCAAGTGCTTTTTCTTTACCGAAGCAACGGATGTGGTCGTGCCCGGCTTTAAATTCCATGTAAACGGAAGGCTACAGAAGAAGTCTTCGTTATTAGGGTCTTCGATGGTCACCGTGCCCGTTACCGTAGCGTTTATCGGCATGTCTTCAAAATTCATCAAAAGCTCAGCTTCTACAAGAAATTCATTCAGTCCATTGGTTGCACCTCCGGCGCTATCCAAGGTTGAAGCAATGCTTGTATAATTAATTTCCAGGTAGGGATTTTCATCGCTCACTATAGTATAGATGGGATACACGAAATAGGTACTTCCGGAATTGATGACCTGACAGACACCATTTGTCAGGTTCGGAAAGAAATAAAGACTGTCAATTTCAAAGTCAGAACACTGGGCCACCGTATTTTTCGGGTTTAAAAACATTCCGAGTGAAACGACCAATATCAATAAGGTAAAGTTATTTTTCAGCATTGTTGATTATTTAGTTCAATTCAAAATTAGTGCATTGATTCATCCGCCACCAGGACTATTCTTCGCATTACTTGTACTTTTCGTAATGTTTGCGAAAGTCTGATGGAGTGAGGTGGGTGTACTTCTTAAAGAATCGATTGAAATACGCCACATCCTCAAATCCGCAATCGTAAGCTACTTCTTTGACTTGTTTTTCCGTGTAAACCAAGAGACGCTTCGCTTCCAATAGTCTCCTTTCGTGCAGCATTTGTAAGGCGGTTTTTCCGTATTGCTTTTTGCAGAGTTGATTGAGTCGGTCTTTGCTCAAACCGGATACGTCACAGAAAACTTCAACGGCCTCACCTCTTACGCCCTCCGTAGCCATCCACTCACGAAAGGAAGCGAGTTCGGAAAAGGATTTGGAATCCACTCCTATATCCTTGTAATGCATGTAGAGCTGTCGAACTTTAATCAGGAGGGAAAACAGCAGATGTCGGCTCAGATCCAAAACACCTTCATCTAAATTGCTTTTAGTTAAGTTCACCAATGCCATGACCAACTTGAAATCTTCTGCTTTTAAATTAAGAACGGGATCAGATCCGTTTTGGAAATACCGAAGAGAGGAAAGCAAATGCCGATCAGTATGGCTGAAGATCTCATTGGGAAAAAGAAAAAGCCCGCCCGTGGTGCCTCTTGTAAAATGAACTTGATGCACCCTTCCCAACCCGATGAAATGGATGCTGTGACTTTCGGCAGGGTAATTTTCGAAGTCGATCGTATGACTGCCCGAAACCTTCTCCAAAAACATGATTTGATAGTAATCGTGTTGGTGGGCCACCTCTACATTATCAGGTGTAATAACAATGTCACGCCACTTTATAAAGAGCTTATTTTTCTGATCGCTGTGTACGGGAATGGACATTCATCCAAATTACGGCTTTTGCCAAATACGAATTTGGACTTTTTGAATGAATGATTGGATAATAGTATCATCTCAGTGGGAAGTAGCCGGAGTTCGAATCTTTCGATTTCATCAGGTGAACTTGTGCGCTTTGGAATGATAACTGTCTCTATCCCATTCAAAATTGCAATATGACTACATCGATATCCGGTAAAAACAGCATTTACACTTTTTTATTCACCGCTTTCATTTTCGGTAGCACTCTCACCGGCTGTAGCCAATCTCCCGATAATCCCGATAAAGAGATTCAAATCGAAGAGGTGGCAAAAGGCCTCGACCATCCCTGGTCGCTGGTGTTTTTGCCGGAAGGCGGAATGCTGATAACCGAGCGCTCGGGCGCTATAAAGCACATGCCCGAAAACGGCGAATTGAGCGATGATCTTGAAGGTTTACCCGAAGTCTACGCTGAAGGTCAGGGCGGAATGCTGGACCTCACACTGCCTCCCGACTACTCGGAATCGGGATGGGTCTACATCTCTTTTTCAGAAGCCGATGAAGATGATAAAGCATCTACGGCACTCGGTCGGGCGAAATTTGACGGGGAACGATTCAACGATTTTGAGGTAATCTTTCGACAGGAGCCTAAAATTGACGGCGACAAGCACTTCGGCGGGCGCATCGTTTTTCGCGACGGTTTTGTGTACCTCACCATGGGCGAACGTTACCAATTTGATCCCGCTCAGGATCTCTCCAATCACCTCGGCACCATCGTGCGCCTCAACCCCGATGGCTCAGTACCGCAAGACAATCCCTTCGTAGGACAAGAGAATGCCCGCCCGGAAATCTGGTCTTACGGCCACCGAAACATCGAGGCGGCAACGGTAGATCCCCGCTCGGGTAATCTCTGGGAAGTAGAGATGGGCCCCAAAGTGGGCGACGAGCTCAATTTGGTGAAGAAGGGCGAGAATTACGGCTGGCCCGAAGTATCGTGGGGAAAACATTACGACGGGGAGGCGATTCCCAATCCACCCACCCGACCTGAATTTACCGATGCGACCATTCATTGGACTCCCGTTATCTCTCCTTCAGGCATGGATTTCTACACGGGCGATCTCTTTCCGCAATGGAAAAATCACTTGATGATCGGTGGCCTTACGGCCAAAGGAATCGTAATCGTGGAGGTAAACGGCGAGCAAGCCAAAGAAGTTGACCGCATCGATCTGGATGCGCGAACGCGCGAGGTAAAGCAAGGTCCCGATGGTGCTATTTACGCACTGACTGATTCGGGTAACGGAAAACTGCTGAAGATTATACCGTCGAGAGAGTAAATAGAATTGCCGTCCTTCAACACTCATTTTGCATGAGACTTTTTGTAACGCTTTAGTATATAACCTTTGCTCGCTATTCCGGATTAAAAAGCTTATCACACATCTGTAATACCGAATCTCTGTATAAAATACTAAGGGAAAAATTACACCGAGAACACAGAGTAAGGATGACATCAGTACGTGTTATTTAAGAGATCACTGAGCTCGCTAAAGCTCGAACGAGATCATGAGCGCATTGATTGCTCTGAGAACTCCCCCGAACTTTAGCTGACTCCAATTATATATTTATTAATACGCTTCCTGAGGTTGATCTCTGTCTGACAAATCCGAAAATTCTATATTCACATACTGTGTAGAACTTCTCATGGAACAAGATCAATTAACGTCAGCTATTATCGGAGCAGCCATTGAGGTCCATAAGACATTGGGGCCGGGGTTACTCGAATCTGCATATGAAAAGAGTTTAGCTCACGAGCTGGAATTATCAAATCTTATTGTGCGACGCCAAGTTCTCCTACCCATTAATTATAAAGGAATAAGAATCGATCAAGACTATAGGCTTGATTTAGTTGTGAATGATGAGGTCGTCGTCGAATTGAAATATGTGGACTTAATTTTAGATATACATGTGGCTCAGGTTCTTACATATCTTCAATTATCAAAATATAACAGAGCCTTACTAATTAATTTTAATGTACGTCTCCTAAAAAATGGGATTAAAAGGTTTATAGTTTAATTTCTTTTAGGTCTAATGTGATCCTTTTCTCAGAGTTCTCCTCCGAGCTTTAGCGAGCTCTGAGTCCTCGGCAGAGTAGCACGCTTTGTATTTCTATTCTCTGTGCATCTCGGTGTAAAGAAGGAGAATGGATACCTAATGATTCGGTGTGAAATAAATGATAGTTCATATTTTAATCGCATGGAATTCGTTCTCTCCAAATGGGATTACCTGATCGTGGGAATCTACTTCGTGGGCGTGATGATTCACGGCTATTTCGCCGGGCGAGGTAAAAATGATTCGGAGGCCTATTTTCTCGCGGGGCGAAAACTACCTTGGGCCTTGATCGGCTTTTCGCTCTACTCGTCCAATATGTCTGGCGCAAGCTTCGTAGGATTAATGGGAGCGAGCTACGCTAATGGGATCGTAGTATTCAACTACGAATGGATGGCCACCGTAGTCCTCATCTTTTTCGGCTTTTTCATCCTGCCTTATTTCCTCAAGGGAAAAATCGCAACCGTACCCGAGTTTTTAGAGAAGCGCTACGACAAGCGCTCGCGACGGGTCTATTCCGCCTTTACCATTCTCGCAATTCTCTTTATTGATACGGCCGGAGCGCTTTACGCGGGTGGCTTGGTTATCTCCGCCATCATGCCCGTAGCCTTGTGGCAGGCCGTGGCCATCCTCGGTATCTTAGCCGGACTCTATACCATCATGGGCGGACTCTCGGCCGTGGTGGTGACCGATACCGTGCAAGCCTGCCTGCTCATCATCGGAGCCTTGGCGGTGTTTTGGTTGGGAATGGATGAGGTAGGAGGGTGGAAGGCGCTTATGAGTCACTTTGACGCCCGTCCCGAAATGACGGGACTCATCCAGCCTGCCGATCACGAATTCCTCCCGTGGCCGGGAATCTTCGGAGTCATCCTGCTGGGATTTTACTATTGGTCGCTCAATCAATTCATCGTGCAGCGCACCCTCGGTGCAAAGAACCTTGAAAACGGCCAAAAGGGAGCCCTCTTTGCCGGCTTGCTCAAATTGCCCAATCTCTTTCTCCTCATCATTCCGGGTATGATCGGCTTGGTGCTCTACCCTGATTTGCCCACCCCTGACGCCGTCTTTCCGGCCCTGGCGTTCGACCTCCTGCCCGTCGGTTTTCGCGGACTCGTACTTACCGCCCTCATCGCTGCCATCATGTCAAGCCTCGACAGTGCCCTGAACGCGGGGTCAAGCCTTATCACCCTGGACTTTATCAAACCCGCTAAGCCGCAGATTTCCGAACGAGGACTGGTGCGCCGCGGGAAGTGGATCACCGCCGTGCTCATGCTCATCGCCATCGTATACGCCCCCATGATCGCGGGATTCGAAACCCTTTTCGAGTATTTCCAGTCTTCGCTCAGCTACATCATTCCGCCTGTGGTGGCCGTTTACCTTACGGGAATATTCTTTCGCGGCATCTCACCAGAGGCAGCCTTCGGCACCATCCTCGGCGGTCTTATTCTCGGCATACCGCTCTTCATGGCAAAAGAAGTTTTCGGCCTGTGGAGTCAAGCGGGCCTGCCCGATCTTCACTACACCTACATGGGGAGCATCATCTTTATCCTTTCCTGTGCGGTATTGCTTAGCACAAAAAAATCCGTCCACGCAGGTGACTTTGTCTTTCGCGTAGCCGACCTCTCCGCGGTGGCGCATAGACCGTGGTACCGCCGCTACTCCGTTCAAAGTTTGGCGGTGGTGCTGGTCTTGGTGTTGATGATTGCGCTTTTTTGGTGATGAAATCCTAAGCGCAAAAGAGCATTTTCAATTTTTTCAGAAAATTGAAATTCAAATTATGCTATTGGAAGATAACCTGATCGTCTCGCTATATCGCCGAGTTTCAAAAGTTTGTTTTTTGCTGCTATTAAGAGTCGGTGGTTCTTCCGATCGTAGCCCGATTTGCTTCAATCTCCTGCAAGGCGTAGTATTTTCTTTATCGACGGCTTTTAAAATTCAAAGTCTAAAAACTTTCAATTCAGAATAGAATGGAGACATTTGAGGCATGCGATTGGATTTGAAATAGCTGTATAACTTTACTTTTTTGAAAATAGCCTCAGCATGAAAGTCTTTGCGGTTGAATTTGGAAAGAATGAATAATAGAATTCTGATCATAGATGACGAAAAAGATATACGGAACATGATGGGCCGTATTCTGGAGTTGGAAGGATATGAAATACTAAAAGCTGAAACGGCGAGTTCGGGCAAGAAGCTTTTCGAATCAAATGAGGTGCAGGTAGTCCTAATGGATGTGAAGCTACCCGATGGAAATGGCATTCTTCTCACATCTGATTTTAAGTCGTTAAAGCCGGAGGTAGAAATCATCTGCCTCACTGCCTTTGGCAATATCCCCGATGGCGTGAAGGCCATAAAAAACGGAGCCTTCGATTATCTTGTGAAAGGCGATGACAATAAGAAAATCATTCCCCTGGTCAGTAAAGCAATGGACAAAGCTGAACTGCAAACTAAGTTCCTTAAGTTGCAATCTCGGGTGAACCGGCAAACGGGTTTTCAAAATGTTATTGGAAAATCCAAGGCTATACAAGAGGCCATTTCCACCGCAAAAAAAGTGGCGCCCGTTGATACTACTGTATTACTAACCGGGCCCACGGGAAGCGGAAAAGAGGTGTTCGCCAAAGCCATACATTCTGAAAGCAAAAGATCGGGAGAGTCATTTCTGGCTATCAACTGCAGCGCACTTGGAAAAGAACTTCTGGAAAGTGAGTTGTTCGGACACAAGCCCGGCGCCTTCACGGGTGCTACCAAAGAGAAAAACGGTCTCTTTCAGGAAGCCAATAAGGGAACCATCTTTCTGGATGAGATCGGAGAGTTGAATATGGATCTTCAGGCGAAATTACTTCGTGTGCTGGAAGAAGGTACATTTATAAAATTGGGTGATACCAAGGAAACCAAAGTCGACGTTAGAGTGATTGCCGCCACGAATCGAGATCTTGAAAAAGAAGTGGAGGAGGGCAATTTCAGAGAGGACTTATTTTATCGTTTATCCGTTTTTACCATACAGCTTCCCGCATTGAACGAGCGACTTGAAGATATCCCCGAATTGGTGAACTTCTTCATTCAGCAGTTTTCTGTAAAAGTGGGAAAAAAGATTTCGGAGGCAGATAAGTCATTTCTGGAAGCGCTGAAAAAGCACAACTGGAAAGGAAATATCCGTGAGTTGCGCAATGTCATTGAAAGGTCGGTAATCCTTGCTGAGGATGAAATTCTTCAGACCAATTCTCTCGGCTTCAACTTTATAAATCTATCGGGGGGTATTCATAGTGGTCTGTTCAAATTAAAAGATCTGGAGAAGAAGCATATCCGGGATGTCCTGAATTACTCCAAAGGCAACAAAACGAAAGCTGCGGAGATGCTCGATATAGGCGTTACAACTCTATACAATAAGTTGAAGGAGTACGACCTTTAATTCTCTCACGAAAGTCTACAATTTCTGCACGACCCTTCAGAATCTGAAGGGTTTTTTCATTTCCGTGTTTCCGTATTAAGGTCGTTTAATCAGATCAATAATCAGAACATCAGTAAGTTGGAGAATCGGCATTTTCTTCTTGGCCTTATTGGAATACACTTTGGCATAGCCTGTTCAAATGTTAAACGAATTTTCAAGAAAAACGGAACGGCTCGTTCTCTTCATTTCGGATGGAGTGGTGACAAACGACTAAACGCAGCGACATGGAAAAGAAAAGAAGCTCATTTTGGTATGACGGCACTGAGGAAGAAAAACCTTATACCTCCCTTGAAGAGTGGTATGCCGAAGTAAAGCATTTACTATGGACGTCGGTGATTTTAATCGGACTGTTCCTGATTTCACTCCTTGTAATGTCAACACTAACAACATAAATATGAATCCTTTATTAGCGATTTCAATGGCTTTTTTAGCCTTTATAGTCTTCCTTCTTTTTTGGAAGTCGATAGACTGGTTTGATCAAATAATTAATAACAAAAATTAAAACGATGATTTCTAAAAACGATGGTTTTACACTCTTCAAACTGCAATTTCCGCAGTATACGGGAACCAAAACCAAGGAGTTTTCTGAAGGGCTGGGGTTGCTGGCCAAAGAGGTTGATGATTCCCTGCGCAAAAAATCACTCAATTCCGTTAGTCGCGCCTTCGAATTTGTCAACTACCTGATCACAAACGGAAATAACAGTATCAGGCAACAGGTTCATCTTAATTTTTTCAAGAAATTGAAAACCATACCCGTTCATTATCCTATCGGTGAAAATCAGGTACAAGGGCCTTCTGATATGCAGACTCTCAAAAGGTATCGAATACATTATAGGTTAAGCAAGGACAGCGGGTGCTGGTGTGTAAAATCAATAAAAATTAATATATGATACTCATTTTAGTTATTGCAATACTCACACTTGGCTACCTTTTTTATGCCATCGTCAAACCTGAAAAATTCTAAATAAATGAACACGGAAATTATCGGCGCCATTGCCATTTTCCTTCTCACGGCAATTCTGGCCTGGCCTTTAGGTCATTTGATTGTAAAGGTCTTTAAGGGAGAACGGAATGTGATGGGATTCATGTCGCCCATCGAAAAATTAATCTTTAAAGTTTGCGCCATTGACCCGGATAAGGAAATGGATTGGAAGCAGAACATGAAAGCTTTGCTTTCGGTCAATATTTTCTTCTTCATGTTGGCTTTTTTGGTTCTATCCATTCAAGGGATGATCGGTTTCTGGAATCCAAATGGTTTCGGCAACTGGGAGCCTACCCAAGCCTTCAATACGGCCGTGAGCTTTGCAACCAACACCAATCTACAGCACTATTCCGGAGAAGTCTCCGCCAGCTACTTCACACAGCTTGCTGTTTTCGCCTGGTTACAGTTTGTGAGCGCTGCCACCGGAATTGCGGCTTGTGCTTTGCTCTTCCAAGGTTTGGCAAATAAAACCTCCAAATACCTTGGCAATTTCTATAACCTGATGGTGAAGAGTTGTACTCGGATTTTGCTTCCGCTGGCGGTTATCCTTTCTCTAATCCTTAGTATCAATGGTACCACTACCAATTTTGATGGCTTGCAGGAAGTGACCACATTGGAAGGTGAAACGCAAATGGTAGCCGGTGGGCCAACCGCACCGATGGTTTCGATAAAGCAGCTGGGTACGAATGGCGGCGGGTTCTTCGGACCCAATTCAACCCATCCGTTTGAGAATCCCAATTATCTCACCAATATGGCCGAGAATATTGCCATATTGCTCATACCGATGGCATTGGTTTTTGCCTTTGGCTTTTATCTGAGAAGGCGAAGGTTGGCCATGCTCTTCTTCGGAGTAATGTCCGTTTTGTTCATCTCCTTTGTCATCATTTCGGCTCAGCAAGAAGTGGTAGGAAACCCGGCTTTTGCAGAAATGGGAATTTCGGAGACCACAAACATGGAGGGAAAGGAAGTTCGCTTCGGTCCGGTAGCTTCGTCACTGTGGGGCGTGTCCACAACCGGCACTTCCAATGGTTCCGTAAACTCCATGCACGATAGCCATACACCTCTTTCAGGGGGTATTTTTATCCTTGATATGATGATCAATGCCATATACGGCGGTGTAGGGGTAGGCTTCATCAACTTTTTTGTGTTCGTGATCGTGGCAGTATTTATCTCCGGACAAATGATTGGCCGAACTCCTGACTTTTTAGGCAAAAAGATAGAAGCCCGCGAGATGAAAATAGCCGCTTTAGTGGTCATTCTGCACCCCTTGCTCATCCTGACGGGTACGGCAATCGCAGCTTATGCCATCACGGCCGATCCGACGCTTGGCTGGTTGAACAACCCCGGGCATCACGGTCTTTCGGAAATGCTGTATGAGTTTGATTCATCTGCCGCCAATAACGGTTCAGGTTTCGAAGGATTAGGCGACAATACGCCCTTCTGGAATATTGCGAACGGGCTGGTCATGCTCTTCGGAAGATTCATTCCGATTATCGGTCCGCTTGCCATTGTGGGTTCTCTCGCGGTGAAAAAGCCCGTACCGGTATCTGCGGGAAGCCTGAAACTAGAGAGTCCTGCCTTTGGATCCGTACTCCTCGCAGTAATTCTGATTATCGCCGCATTGGCCTTCTTCCCCGTGATGGCATTGGGTCCGATAGCCGAATATTTCATCATGTAAAATATCAATTGATCGAAAATGAAAAAATCTAATAATAGACAGTTGTTTACCGGAGACATCCTCCGCCAATCGCTGGGGGCTTCATTTGCCAAGCTCAACCCTCGCGATATGATGAAAAACCCTGTCATGTTCACAGTGGAGATCGGAACGGTCATCATGATTGTGGTGAGCCTTATATCCGTCTTCTCATCCAACGAATCTTTAGGAAACGCAGGGTATAATCTCATCATTACCTTGATTCTGATCCTCACTTTACTCTTTGCCAATTTTGCCGAAGCCATCGCAGAGGCACGCGGTAAGGCTCAAGCCAATTCGCTGAGAAAAACCCGAACGGATACCGAAGCGAAGCGTGTTCTGGTAAGTGGTGAAATAAAGAAAATCAATGCCTCAGATCTTCGCAAAAACGATATGTATATCGCCGAGGCAGGAGATATTATTCCCGCTGATGGCGAAATCATTGAAGGTCTGGCTTCGATAGATGAATCGGCTATCACGGGAGAATCTGCTCCCGTAATCCGCGAAGCTGAAACCGATCACAACAGTGTGATCGGAGGAACAAAAGTCCTTTCTGATAAAATAAAGGTGAAGGTCACTTCCGATCCCGGAGAGTCGTTTCTCGATAAAATGATTAGTCTTGTGGAGGGCGCCAACCGAAAGAAAACGCCTAATGAGGTTGCCTTAACCATTTTGCTGGCCGGCTTTACGGTAGTATTCCTCATCGTGACCGTTACCCTTCAGCCCTTTGCAGATTACTCAAATGCTGCCATCGCCATTGCTGCCTTGATCTCACTCTTTGTTTGTCTTATTCCTACAACTATCGGAGGACTGCTTTCGGCAATTGGTATCGCAGGGATGGACAGGGCTTTGGGTGCGAATATTATCGCCAAATCGGGTAAAGCCGTTGAAACAGCGGGTGATATCGACGTGTTGCTTTTGGATAAAACGGGAACGATTACGATCGGAAACCGAAAAGCGACTCATTTTTATGCCCTGGCCGATGCCGATGATTTGGAAGTTGCCGAATTGGCCACTCTCAGTTCTCTTTCGGACAAAACGCCGGAAGGAAAATCAATTTTGGAATTGGCTGAACAAAAGGGTGTTCGCAAGGAAAATCTTAGGGTCGAAGGAGCAGATTTTATTAAGTTCTCAGCAGAAACCCGAATGAGCGGGATAGACCTCAGGGGTGGAAGACAAATCAGAAAAGGAGCCTGGGATGCCATTAAAAAATGGTGCAATGCTATGGACGCCGATCTGAGGGCTTTTGAAGAAAAAGTAAAGGAAATTTCTCAGAAAGGTGGAACTCCATTGGCATTGGCGGTTGATCACAAACCTGTCGGTGTAATTCAACTGGAAGACATCATCAAACCCGGTATTCAGGAGCGCTTCGCTCGTTTTCGACAAATGGGATTGAAAACCGTAATGGTTACGGGGGATAATCCTCTGACGGCTGAATATATTGCCAGAGCAGCAGGAGTTGACGATTTCATTGCTGAAGCCAAACCTGAAGACAAACTGGAATACATCAAAAAAGAGCAGGAAGCCGGTAAGCTTGTGGCCATGATGGGAGACGGAACCAACGATGCTCCGGCACTGGCACAGGCTGATGTGGGAATTGCCATGAACAGCGGAACTCAAGCAGCAAAAGAGGCAGCCAATATGGTGGATCTCGATAATGATCCGACCAAGTTGCTGGAAGTGGTGGAGATCGGTAAGCAACTCCTGATTACCAGAGGAAACGTTACTACCTTCTCGATTGCGAATGATGTAGCAAAATACTTCGCCATCGTCCCCGCGCTGTTCGCAGCTTCCATTCCCGGCTTAAATGCGTTGAACATTATGAACCTGAGTAGTCCGGAGTCGGCCATTCTATCAGCGGTGATCTTCAACGCAATCATTATCCCCATGTTGATTCCCTTGGCTCTACGAGGAGTGAAATATCGACCGATTGGTGCTTCTCAGCTGCTCACACGAAATCTTTTGATTTACGGCTTAGGTGGAATCATAGTCCCTTTTATAGGAATAAAGTTGATTGACCTTTTGGTGAGTTTGGTGATTGGTGGGTAGTGGTTGATTGTTGGTGACTGGTGATTAGTGGTTGGTGATTAGTTAATAGTGATTGGTGACCGGTGATTAGTTATTAGTGGTTGGTGATTAGTGAATAGTGATTAGTGGTTGGTGATTAGTGAATGGTGAATGGTGATTAGTGAATGGTGATTAGTGACTAGTGAATGGGTTTGAGGTGATGGGTTGCGGGAATGCCTTATCTGCGGAGAGACTTAATCAGTCCATTAATGAGTTTAGAAATCAAATTTAATTCAGTTATGAGAGAAGACACTTTTTTTGGTTCGACAAGTCCGAGTTCAACGGTAAGCTCAAGCAATGTGTCAAGTTCGGCTGCTGATCCCTGTGAGAAATGCAGAAAATTGGCAAATTCTTTTTTCGTGTTTCTTGCCGCGCCTTCTGCTATGTTGACGGGAATTGATACCGCTGCCCTGCGTATTTGTGAAGTAAGTCCATATTTTTCTTCAGACGGAAAGTCGGAGGTCAACCGGTACACTTCTTTTACAAAGAGAAACGATTTCTTCCAACATTCCAGTCTTTTATGCGGGGCAGGAGTCTCCATTATGAATGATTTTAAACAGTTTATGGAAAGATAGTAAATGAAATTTGAGATTGGTTGGTTGGTGATTGGTGACTGGTGATTAGTAAGTAGTGATTGGTTGTTAGTAATTAGTGATTAGTAATTCGTCACAAGTCACGCAAAACAAGTCACGTAAAACAAGTCACAAGTCACAACTCACAAGTCACAAACAACAAGTCAC
>CAZYWJ010000061.1:0-6088 GCA_964651785.1 uncultured Cryomorphaceae bacterium | reverse complement strand
ACAAGTCACAACTCACAAGTCACAAACAACAAGTCACAAACAACAAGTCACTCAAAACAAGTCACAAGTCACAAATCACAAACAACGAGTCACAAATCACAAACAACGAGTCACAAATCACAACTCACAAGTCACTCAAAACAAGTCAAAAAAACAAGTAAAAAAATTAAAAACAGAATGAAAACAATAAGAAGAACACTCGGCTTGGCATTATTAACCATGCTGATTTTTGGAGTGATTTATCCCGCTGCTATGGTGGGTTTGGCGAATCTTATCGCGCCTGAAGCAAGTCAGGGTAATCCGATTTACAAGGATGATATGTTGATAGGTTATGAGCAAATCGGACAAGCGTTCAATAGCTCAGCGTATTTCTGGAGTCGACCTTCGGCAGTGGATTATGACGCCTCAGCGACGGGAGGATCTAACCTCGGACCTACAAATCCCGACTTTCTGAAATTGGTAGAAGACAGAATTGATACCTTAATGGCCTACCATACCGGATTGAAGAAAACAGATATTCCTGTCGACCTCGTCACTGCTTCGGGATCGGGGTTAGATCCGAATATTTCTAAACAAGGAGCCATGATTCAGATAAGCAGGATTGCCGGGAATAGAGGAATAGCTCAGGATAAAATCATCAAATTGGTGGAAGAGCAGACCGAAGAACCACTGCTGGGCTTACTTGGCCCCGGTGGTTATGTAAACGTGCTCAAATTGAATATAGAATTAGACAAACTGAAATAATTTTAAAATGAAAAAGTCAATTATTGCTGCATTAGCAATGCTTGTGATGGTCAACTTCGCAGAAGCTCAATCAGATTCAACAAAGAATTTTTTTGAAATGAGCGGATATGTCGAAACTTACTACGTTTATGACTTCGCCAACCCCGATGATCATGTTCGCCCTGATTTCCTCTATTCCTTCAACCGACACAACGAAGTGAATCTGAACTTCGGATATATTCAAGCCGCATATGATGATGACAAGGTGAGAGGTAAGCTCGCTCTTATGGCGGGTACGTATGCCAATGCGAATCTCGCCGCCGAGCCCGGAGTTTTAAAGAATGCCTTTGAAGCCAATGTCGGTGTCAAACTCTCCAAGAAAAAAAATCTCTGGGTAGATGCGGGAATATTTGCGTCACACATCGGGTTTGAAAGCGCCATTGGTGCGATTACCTGGAACATGACTCGAAGCATTTTGGCTGAAAACTCACCTTACTACCTGTCAGGGGCGAAGATATCTTACACCTCAGAGAACAAGAAATGGTTTCTGAGCGGATTGGTTTTGAATGGCTGGCAGCGCATTCAGCGGGTGGATGGCAATCAAACTCCTGCCTTCGGGCACCAACTGACCTGGACACCCAACGATCGCGTAACGCTCAACAGCTCTTCCTTCATTGGCACCGATACTCCCGACAGCACCCGACAGATGCGCTATTTCCATAACTTTTACGGCCAGTTTCAACTCACTGAAGATTTGGGTCTGATTGCCGGTTTTGACATCGGTGCTCAGCAGGTAGCAAAAGGAAGCAGCCGTTACAACTCTTGGTATAGCCCGGTTTTGATTGCCCGCTATGCGCTTACCGAGAAGCTGACACTTGCCGCCCGAGGTGAGTATTATTCCGATGAAGGGGGAGTGATCATTTCGACGGGAACACCCAATGGCTTCCGGACATTTGGATACTCTGTAAACCTCGATGTACAAATAAGAGAAAACGTGCTTTGGAGGATTGAAGGTCGTACCTTCAGCAGTAGAAAAGACCGAATCTTTCTTGATGAAGAACAAACACCCACCACGGATAACTACTTTGTGGGTACATCATTGAGCATCTTTCTCTAAATTCAGTAAAGAACCCGATATAGTTTAAATAAAGAAGACCGTACATGTCTAAAAGCATAAGTTCATCAGAGGATTTTTTAGACCTGATCAGGAATTCTAAAAGAGGTAAGTTAAAAGTCTACATCGGTATGATTGCCGGTGTAGGCAAAACTTACCGTATGCTTCAGGAAGCGCATGAGCTCCTCAATGCGGGTATAGATGTAATGGCAGGACTCATTGAACCTCACGACCGCGAAGAAGTTTGGGAGCTTACCGAAGGCATCCCTGTTATTCCTTTAAAAAATGTATTTCATAAAGGCCATGAACTCAAGGAAATGAATATTGACGCCATCATCAGTCAGCATCCCGATGTCGTCTTGGTAGATGAATTGGCTCATAGCAACATTCCCGGAAGCAGGAACGAAAAGAGGTGGCAGGATGTAGTGGAAATCCTGAACAATGGCATAAATGTGATTACGGCCTTCAACGTTCAGCACCTTGAAAGTATGAACGATCGCGTTAAGCAGATTTCGGGAATTGACGTTTCGGAGACCATTCCCGATAGATTCCTCCGGTATGCCGACGAAGTGGTGAATATTGACCTTCCGGCCGAAGACTTAATAAAGCGGTTGAAAGCAGGCAAGATCTACAAAGGCGACCGCATTCAAAGAGCCTTGGACAATTATTTTCAGCCTGAAAAAATTCTTCAACTACGTGATTTGGCCTTGAGAAAAGTGGCCTCTCAGGTAGAAAAGAAAATTGAGAAAAGCCTGCCCGTAAAATCACGAATGCCCATTGAAAGATTTATGGCCTGCATCAGCACCAATTATTCAGCGGGGAAAAAGATCATACGTAAAACGGCTCGCCTCGCAGATCATTATCAGTCTGAATGGTATGTGCTTTATATAAAAACCAAAAGCGAAGACTCAGCGAGAATAGATCTTAAAAGCCAACGAAAACTGCTCGAGAATATGAAATGGGCCAAACAACTCGGAGCGGTAATAGTTACGGTAAGTGCCGAAGACATTCCCGAAGCCATATACGGTAAGGCGTCAGAACTTCAAATCACGAATATCGTAACCGGCCGCCCTACTTTCTCTCTGTGGCGTCAGCTGACGGGCAGAAATTATTTTGACAAATTATTAAAGCTCCTAAAAGATACCGAAATTGATGTCATTGTCGTCTTTTAAACTTGTAGAATGAAAATCAAACATCAAATATTGCTGGCATTGCTCCTTATGCTCGTTCTGTTGGTAGGGCTGGGAGGGGTCGGGAGCTACTACATTCACATACTCTCCCGCAACTCGGGTGAGATCATTAAAGACAACTACCGCACGCTGCAGTATGTCCATGAAATGGATAACTCTTTGGACGCGATCCAATTTAGCTTGAATGAGAAAGAGCCACCTTCACCACTACCCGCAGATGAAATTTTAAGTTTTAAAGAAAACCTTCGGCTACAGGCCGCAAACGTAACGGAGAGCGGTGAGCGCGAACTTACCAATGAGCTATTAACCGAATCTCACAACTTAATCGCCTTATTGGAAAAAGGTGAAGCTGAACAAGCCCGAATCCTGATCCATCAAATCAAGCAGAATTTAAATCGCTTATACTCTTTAAATGAGGATGCCGTGCTGAAGAGAAATTCCGAAGTTCAAAGCAGTTCGGAGAAGGTATTGATATATATGATTACCATCGGCGCGGGCACGATCATTCTCGCTCTTATGGTCATCTTTTCATTTCCGTCGCTGATCATAAAGCCTATTCAAAGGTTCAACGAATCGATTAAAAAGGTGGCCAAAGGAGATTATGAAGCCACCATTTCCATGCAAAGAAAAGATGAGTTTGGTGAAATGGCCTATTCATTTAATAAGATGGTGGGTAAGCTGAAGGAGTACGAAGAAAGCAGTTATTCAAAAATTCTGGCCGAGCGAAATCGACTCAATGCCGTGATTAATCAAATGAGCGAAGGCATTGTAGGTTTGGATACTGCCAAGAAAATAATATTCGCAAATAAGAAGGCTTTAAAGCTACTCAACCTGAAGCGCGATGAGCTGATGGGAAAATACGCCCCTGATGTGGCCGTCCACAATGAGTTGCTGAACTCTCTGATTTCGGATTTAATGATGCCCGGGCGCGAATGGGAAGAAAGGAAGTTCAAACCCGTTTCCATTACCGAGGACAGGAAGGAAAAACTCTTTTCTAAAGATATTATCGACGTACTCGTAACTCCGATTGGAGAAGAAAAGCCAATACTTTCAGGTCACGTGATTCTGCTTACCGATGTGACCGAATTTTCTGAAAAGGAAAAAGCAAAAACCGCATTTATGAGCACCTTGAGCCATGAACTGAAAACGCCCGTGGCTGCCATAGAAATGGGGACGGACTTACTTCGCAACGCTAAACTCGGGGGGCTTAACCGAGAGCAACAGGAATGGCTGCAAACCATTGACGAAAATAATCAGCGAATAAAACAGACCATCAATCAGGTGCTCGATATCTCTAAGATTGAAAGAGGTCTGATCGAACTGAACAGAACCTTCGAAAACCCTGAATTTACAATAGAAAAGGCCGTTAAGGCTGTGGAACCTTTCGCGAAGGAAAAAGAATTGAAAATAGAAGTCCGTCTTGATCGCCCTCTGCCTGACATATTGGTGGATACGCACAAGATCACGTGGGTGCTCAACAATATTCTCATAAACGCAATTCGTTATACCCCTCTTCAAGGAACGATTTCGGTGAAGGGCGTCGGAAATAACACTCATCGGGTTCGTATCAGCGTGAAAGATGAGGGCCCCGGCATTTCAAGGCAGCAACAAGAACTCATCTTCGAACCGTTTAAGCGAGTATCGGGCGATAAAACCGATGGCTTGGGTTTGGGTCTGGCCATTTCAAAGGAATTTGTCGAAGCGATGGGCGGACAAATAGGTATAATTTCAAAAGAAGGAGAGGGAGCTGAGTTTTGGGTAGAACTTTTGACGGTTTAAATCGGCCAACCGATTTTTTCGGATTAGCGATCAGGCGAAAGCCAACCCTTAGATTATTCGAAAGAAATCACTTCCATATTCAAAGTCCGTATCTGAAGGAGGTATTCAAACCATCCGTGTCAAATCGATCTACGATTTGCCCGTAGGCTTAACGAGGATTTCATTAATGTTGACGCTATCATCTTCAGAAACGGCGTATAGGACGGCTCGGGCTATTGCATCTGCACTCAACTTGGCTTCGTCGCCACCATAGTCTTTATCTTCCAGAAGTTCTTTGTCCGTAATGTCTTCTCTTAACGGGGTATCCACCGTACCCGGCTCTATTGAGGTCACCTTGATATTGAATTCAGGAGAAAGCTCCATACGCATAGCGCGAGATAATGCAGTTACCGCAGCCTTTGAAGCGCCATAGATGGCTCCGCCCGCAAATAGTTCTTTTCCATCTACCGAGGCAATATTGACTATATGTCCCGACTTCTTTTTCTTCATGGCAGGAAGTGCGCCGTGAAGGGTGCGCAGTACACCTTTTACATTTACCTCAATGGTATTCAACCATTCATCCAAATGAAGATTTTTGAGATAGGTTAAAGGCATCACTCCCGCTACATTTACCAATATATCGATATCGGGAAAGTGACCATTTATCTTTTCGAAGGCTTTGGCTACACTGCTCGAATCAGCAACATCCATTTCGACTACAAGTGAGGTGTTTTGCAATTCGGAATCCAACTGTCTGAGGTCTTCCGTACTTCTCGCCGTCAATACTACGTGACATCCGTGCTCGTCCAGCTTCTTTGCTATCGCGCTTCCTATGCCTCCGCTTGCTCCCGTTACTACCGCTACTTTATTTGCTAAATCCATTTTTGTGTTCTTTTTTTATTTAGCTCATTTTAGCCAAAGTATGTGCCGGGCTCTAAGTTCTAATTTGCAAGAGCAATAAAACCGGTACTATTTATGACTCTGTGCGGACGTAATTTAACCTTAAACTAAAATCGCAAATTATGAAAGCACTATGTTGGCACGGAAAGAACGACGTGCGAACGGATATTGGTGAGTGAACCTTTTGGCAGTGTCGGTCCCATCAATGCTCGTGGAGTTAGGTGACGAAAAAGTTCTCTTACTGTCTGGTATATTTCCCACGATGGTCGGTGGTCAATAGTCAATTGTCGCAGCTCGCTACGCGAATGACCAAGAACGATTTACGAAAGAATCTGTGTCAATCCGTGGAATCTGTGAGAGATCAGAAGTAGAGATGAGCATTCCCACCCGCTGCCCCAACCCT
>CAZYWJ010000060.1:18423-20997 GCA_964651785.1 uncultured Cryomorphaceae bacterium | reverse complement strand
TTTGGATTTTGGTGGTGCTCTTCTTACCCATTTTGGGGTCTGTACTGTACTTCCTGATCGGGAGGGGGCATAGGGTTAGTAGCTAGTAGCCGGTAACTAGTAGCTAGTCGATAGTCGATAGTCGGTGGTCTGTAGTCGATGAGGATTAACATTGATTAAACGCAGAGACGGAGAGGATGCGCAGAGTCCGCAGCGTTTTTGACTCAGAGAGAGATAAGCATATTATAGTTTCTCATTCGAGCTTTAGCGAGCTCTGAGTTCTCGAAAATACGCGATGCTTGTCAAACGCTTCTCTGCGCACTCGGTGTAAATTAAGCTTTGCTGATCGTAGCTGGTATCGAGTCGCTAGTCTGTGGTTTGAAGTCGATGGTGACTAGCGTTTGCATAAACGCTGAGACGGAGAGGATGCGCAGAGTCCGCAGCGATTTAGACTCAGAGAGAGATATGAGCATATTATAGTTTCTCACCCGAGCTTAAGCGAGCTCTGAGTTCTCAAAAATACGCCATGCTTGTCAAACGCTTCTCTGCGCACTCGGTGTAAATAACGCTTTTCTCGTCACGCCTGAATTTCACAAAAAAAAACGGGACCCGAAGATCCCGTCTTATTCTCATATCATACAACCGACGATCGACTATCGACAACAAACTATCGACTAAAGACCATCGATTAACAACAATTAGCGCTTAGCCTGTGGCTGTGGCTTCTTTGATTGCTGCTCCTTCTTCTTCTGCTCTTCTCTTCTCTTTTCATCTTGTGATTTCTGAGAAGATTTAGGTTCGTTCTGTGATTTATTCTTTTCGTTAGACATTGCTTAAGGGTTTTTAGTTGAGTCGGGCACCATGCCTCGACACTATGTCTATAGCCAATTTAAAGTCCAATTCATTTCGAATAATTTTCCAATCTGATTTTGACCACTATCCGTGCTCGAGCCCTGTTTACGGGTGCTTTACCTTACGGGGAATGGGGCAGTAGTTGAGGTGAAATCAGGGATAAACAGAAACATATTTCTCCTGTTGAGCTGAATCGTTTCAGTGTGCCAATTCCGCTTTTAAATTGTTAAAAAATCGGACTTGCTCAACTTTATCCCAAGACTTACTGCTTTACAAACTTAGCCGAGGCCATACCTTCCGTCCCGTTTCCGAAAAGGATGAGGTAAGTACCAGCAGAAAGTGCACTTACATCCATTCTAATGGTGTTCAAACCTTCCGCTACCTGAGTGTCTTTTTGCATAACCGTGCGCCCTGCAAGATCCGTCACCGTGATGACTTGATTTGCTTCCGCACCCGCATTTACCGAAAGGTTTAAATCCTGAACGGTAGGGTTGGGGCTGAGGCTCAGGCCAAAGTTGGTAGCGCCTCCCGAAGCAGCCAATCCGATGGCACTGCCGCCGATGGAAAAGGTGGCCGTAGCTGAATTTGGCGTCAGGTCGTAAGGCGGCGTGAGGCTGCAGCCGCATACCACGCGCCAGTTGTACTCGCCCGGTGCCAGCGCCGAAAGCGGTACGGTCAGGGAATTGGCTTCAAAGCCGATCACGTTCTTGTTAATGTTGAAATTGCCCGTCAGTCCTCCCGATACGCGGCAGCCTACCGAATTGGGAACGGCATCCCAAGAGAGGGTGATGCTACTCGCTCCGATGGTGGAGGCCAATCCCGTAACGGGCATACTCGAATCGCAGAGATCGGGCGGGTCGATGCCTCCCGTTACCATTACGCAATAGTCTTCAATTTCTCCTTCGGGCACATCTTCGCAAAGGTTGTTTACCGCAAAGCCCATCGCCACGCGTAGTTTCGTCAATCCGTTGTAAGCATTGGAAGGAATGGATACCGATCCGCTTAACTGAAACTGACCGAAATCATCGATGATTTGTTCTCCCGGGTCTTCAAAGTCGCCGTCTTGGTTGAAGTCCATCCAGGCCTTCCACGTTTCCGAAAAGGGGCCGTCGCCATAGCCGGCAGCTATCGTGTATCCATAGCTGCTGCCCGCAGCGAATGTAGCAGGTATGGAAGTGCCGAAGTCGGCGTACCCGCCATTGTTGCCCGAGATGTTGAACAGGGGACCGATGCTGATTCCTGCTATCCATTCAAATTGAGAGCTAAGTCCTACGGCGGGACATACTTCGTTGCATGTTTGCGCCTGAAGCACCGAGCCGCTAATGATTAAGGCAGCGCTTAATGTAAATAGTTGTTTTTTCATAATGATTGGTTTTTTTCAAAAATAGATTTTTTCAAAGTGGTAAAACCATTCTGGCGGGGCGGGATAAAGAGCTTCGCTTGATATGAAGTGAATGTTGAGAATGTAAAGGTGAATGGAACTTTAAGTTAAGTTCAAAATCCGAATTCGTTTTTTGAGCGTATATGCTGTACATTAGATTATTGAGAGATGTTCTAAGCTCGGGCATCCCTCATTAAATCAAATTGGTTTCACAAGCCCGATCCAAACGAGGACGGGCTTGTGTGTTTTTCATACCATCATATTCGGTGCCATTTTTCGCCCAATAGTTGTTATCAATTATGGTCTTTGTCAGATTACGCGGTAATCCTTCAAGAGCCGTTCAGTCCTATCTCTTTCACGGC
>CAZYWJ010000060.1:0-18323 GCA_964651785.1 uncultured Cryomorphaceae bacterium | reverse complement strand
TGTCAGATTACGCGGTAATCCTTCAAGAGCCGTTCAGTCCTATCTCTTTCACGGCGTGAAAATTGATTTTAAAGTGGAAACTTTATAATGCTAACACGCCGAAGTAAGAAAATTAGGGTAATCGGAGCGTCTACAGGTGGTGTTATTGCTCTCAAAGCTTTGGTAAAAGAACTAAAACAAGACCTGCCCGCTGCCATTTTAGTAGTTCAGCCTTTCCCCTCTTTTGAGATCTCTTACTTATACAAAATTCTTGGTCGTCAGTCCGGCTTAAAAGCTAAATTGGCCGAGCATGGTGAACGAATAGAAGAAGGTACGATCTATTGTTCACTACCCGATAATCACTTAATATTGTAAGAAGAACATATTTACATTTCTCAAGGTCCTGAAGAGAACTAATTCAGACCCTCGGTCGATGCGCTTTTTCGTTCAACGGCAAATCCTCAACAGAATTGGCGAGCAAGTAAAGAAATTCAATGATCCTATTGACCCGAGTCAATTTTTCAAAATGCTGAATTTCTACAATTACGGTCAAAGGATATTCATACGATAATAAAAGACATGACCTTCTTTAGCAAGGAAAGGGCTATTCGTCAAAGTATTAAAAAAAGTAAATAATCCGAATGGCAATCATTGGATTTAATTAAGTCAATTGAGAAACTTCTCAAAGTGGAATTATTTAGTACTTTCAAATTTTGAGGAAAGGAAGTCCGGTTGATTCAAACCCAAAAATCTAAAACGAACAAAATGAAGGTGTTGTGCGCCGGTCAAATGATTTCAAATGTTTGTAGAGTTTGTCAGTTGGTATGAGTGAAAATAAAAGGAAGCCTGTTCCAATAGTAGGACTAGGAGCATCAGCGGGTGGTTTGAAAGAGTTTGAGCGTTTTTTCAAAAACATGCCCGAGCGGTTTGGTGCGGCCTTCGTCATCATTCAGCATCTCGATCCTAATCACGAGAGTATGCTGGCCGATATCATATCACGCTATACCGAAATGAAGGTGGCCCAAATCGAAGAAAACGATGAGGTAAAGCCGAATCATTGTTACGTCATTCCACCGGATAAGAGTGTGACCTATAAAGAAGACGGCAGGCTTCATTTGGCCAAACTGCAGCGAGATAAGGGGCGACAATTGCCCATCGACCACTTCTTCAGATCGCTCAGTTTACTGGAAAATCGTGCGGTTGCCATCATCCTTTCGGGAACGGGGTCGGACGGATCGTCGGGTATACGAAAAGTTAAAGAGCGAAACGGCTTGGTGCTCGTTCAAAGTCCCGAGCGGGCGCAATACGATGGTATGCCTCAAAATGCCGTGAAAACGGGAATTGTTGATGAAGTCCTTCCCGTAGAGGATATGCCCGACCTTTTGGAGCGTTACTTTGAGAACAATTTTGAACCTTTTCCGCCTTCAGAGCAGATAAAGGAAAAACTGGGAGGTGCCTTGTCAGATATTTTGGATATTATTCAAAATCACACGGGGCATAGTTTTCACGAATACAAAAAAAACACACTTTACAGGCGCATATTACGCAGACTTACCGTACATAAACTCAAAGATGTAAACAAGTATCTTGACTTATTGCAAAACGATGAATCGGAGCAGGATACCCTTTACAAAGAGTTGCTGATTTGTGTTACGGGTTTTTTCAGAGACAAGCAGGTGTGGGACTATATCGAAGATGTACTCTTGCCAAAAATTTTCAAAGAACGCAAAGAGGAATTGCGCATTTGGGTACCCGGTTGTGCTACGGGGGAGGAAGCCTATTCCTATGCGTTAATTTGTCTGGATTATATCAAAAAGCACGGCCTCAATGTAAACCTGCGCATATTTGCTTCGGATATTGATGAAGATGCCGTCCAAAAAGGGAGAGTAGGTGCATATTCGGATTCCGTGGTTCAGGATATTCCCGAAGAATTGTTAAAACGATATTTCGTTAACGAACGTGGAAAATACCGCGTGAAGAAGATTGTGAGACAAAGCGTCATTTTTGCCGAACAAAACTTTTTGCAAAATCCGCCTTATTCTAATCTGGATATTATTTCCTGCAGAAATGTGCTCATTTATATGGACACAAGTCTGCAAGAAAAGGCGCTTACCATATTCCATTACTCGCTACGCAATAACGGGGTGCTGGTATTGGGAAATTCGGAGTCCTTGGGGAAGTCGGCGAAATTTTTCAAGACGGAGAATCGCCACATGAAGGTGTTCAGGAAACTGAGTTCGCGCGTTGCACCGAATAAGTTCTGGCGATTGACGGATGGGTTTTCGGGAAGCATTTCACCGACTAAGAGAAATCAGGATAGTGAGGAGAGCAGCTTGAGCGAATTGGCTGAAAAATACGTTCTGAAAAAGCATATTCCGCCCAGCGTAATTGTAAATGACCAAGGGGAAATATTATACGTCCAGGGACGAACGGGAGATTATTTGGAAATTTCAACCGGAGAGATTTCGACGAATCTCACGAAAGTAGCCAAGTCGGGATTACGTCTTCCCATAGCCACAGCCTTGCGAAAAGCAAAGAAGGCGGGAAAAGAAGTTTTTCATAAGGATATTGTTTTGACCGATGAGGACGGCGAGGAATTAGAAAATGCGCCGCGCGTTGATTTATCCGTTGGACCACTGAAGAATACCGGTGTTAACTCTGATCTGTTTGTTGTGGTTATGCAACCTTCGCGATCGAATGGAAATACGCGCATTCAGATCGACAATGAGCTGGATGGCCAAAAAGCGTTGAGCGAATTGGAGCGAGAACTGGATGAGAAGGAAGAATACCTTCAGAATACCATTGAGGAGCTCGAGAGTACCAATGAAGAACTCAAATCGGCAAATGAGGAGGCCCAGAGTACGAATGAAGAGCTGCAGAGCACCAATGAGGAGCTGGAAACTTCCAAGGAAGAATTGCAGTCCATCAACGAGGAGTTGACCTCGACCAACGATGAGCTCAACACCAAGATAAATGACCTGGATGAGGCAAATAGCAAATTGCAAAACTTGCTGCGCAGCACGGAGATCGCCACGGTATTTCTCGATAAGGGGATGAAAATCTTCGAGTTTACTCCCGCCATTTCTGAAATTATGGATTTGCGTGAATCCGATAAGGGTCGGTCTATAAAGCAATTTACGAATAAGCTCCTTTACGATGAATTGGTAGACGATGCTAAGCGCGTTTTAAAAACATTGGTGCCTGAGCAAATAGAAGTGCAATCATCGGATGATCGTTTCTATTGGTTGCGCATTATTCCATACCGCACTATGGAAGATGTGATACAAGGAGTGGTGATGACGTTTACCGATTTTACAGAAAAGCGTAAGCAAGAAGAAGAATTGGAAAAACACCGCAACCACTTGCAGGAATTGCTCGAAGAGAAGAGCACTGAATTGATACGAAGCGAGAAGAAGTTTAGAAATATTGTCGAGAACATCCCCGGGATGGTAATGCAGTATAGACTAAATGCAGACGGCACTGATGCGGTAGATTATGCCAGTAAAGGAGTTGAACAAATCTTCGGTGTGGAGCATGAAAAGGCTGTAAAGAATATCTCTTTGCTATGGGATAAGGTAGTCAAAGAAGATGTGGATTACATTCGAAATTCCCTTGAAGAGTCTAAAAGAAATAATACTCTGTTGGATATGGAATTCAGACTCATGCCCGAAGCAGGAAAGATCAGATGGCTGCAAGTAAAGGGAAAACCACAAAAAAATGATAATGGTAGCGTGGTTTGGGATACCGTACAATTAGATATTACCGACCGCAAGAAGGCAGTAGAGGAGTTGCAAAGCAAAGATGAACTGATTCGTAGTCTTACAGATAATATTCCCGGGTATGTGGTCAGGTACATTTATCACCCCGATCAATCGGAAGAGGTTGTCTATATCTCTAAAGGGGTGGAGCATATCTTGGGTGTAACCGTAGAAGAGGCAGAGAAGGATGTAAGCTTGTTGTGGGGCAAAGTTCTGGAAGAGGATTTGGAAGCACTGTCTAGTGCATTTAAAATAGTTGATTCTAAAGAAGGAAGCATTACTGCTGATTTCAGAGTGCGAGATCAGGAAAACAATATCAGGTGGTTGAGGGTGTTTTCAAAATATAAAGTCATTCAAGACGGAAGCATTATTTGGGACAATCTGAATCTGGACATCACCGAAAACAAGGAAAGCGAATTGGCGCTTCTGCGGGAAGAAAAGAAATATGGCGAGCTCATTCATAGCCTCAACGAAGGAATTTGGCAGGTAGATCGGCGCGGCCGGACGGTATTTCTAAATGATATAATGGCCGAAATGCTTGGTTATACGAAAGAGGAGATGCTTGGAAGAGATCTGCGCGATTTTCTAAATAAAAAAGCAAAGAAAGAATTTGATAAAAACAGAAAGCGGCGGGCAGCAGGAGTAACTGAAACTTATGATGTCGATTTCATTTCAAAATCAGGCGATCCGGTTCATACGCGAATTTCCACATCGGGAATATTTGATGAAAACGGCGATTTCATCGGAGCGATAGCCGGGGTTATCGACATCACGAAAAAAGTAATCACACAGAGCGAATTAAAGAAAAGCGAAGAGCAATACAAAACCATTTTTGACAACAGTCTCACACCCATTTTGGTCTGCGATAACCAAGGTTACATTACATCATTTAACAGGGCAGCATTAGGTCTGTTTGAAATATCGGAGGATGAGTTGACGGGAATGAACCTGCAAGATTTTAATTTTCAGAGACCACTCCTTGAGAAAGAAGAAGATTATCTCTTTAACTTTAAGAAGAAGGAACAGGGTGAAATTAAGTTTAAGCTGGAAAACGGACCAACGAAGTATGCGTACTACCACGCTTTCCGAATCAGAACGGATTTTAATTTGAGCGTTTTCACGGATATTACAAACTTGAAGGTAACTCAGGAAGCTTTGAAAGAAAGTGAACGACTGCTGAACGAAACAAGTAAGGTAGCTAGAACGGGCGGTTGGTCCTATAATGTGGAGCGCGATGAATTTTCATGGACTAAAGAGATGTACGATTTGTATGAAGTATCGACGGCATTTCAACCTACGGTTAAGAAGGTTTTTGAATTTTATCATCCGCACTACCGTCCTATAGTTGAGGATCTGTGGAACGAGAGCTTGCGCTTGGGAAAGGGTTTTAACGTGGAGTTGAAAATCAATACCAGTAAGGGAAATGAACTCAGTGTGCGCACCATCTTCAAACCCAAAACGGATGAGAATGGCAGGGTGACCTATATATACGGAAACACACAGGATATTTCGGACTTGATCAAGACACGGAAGGAATTGATGAGGGCTAAGCAAAAGGCAGAGGAGGCAAACAAGGCTAAGTCGGAATTTTTAGCCCATATGAGCCATGAGATTCGCACCCCGCTGAATGGAGTAATCGGTTTTGCCGATCTGTTACGCAGAACCTCTATGGACAGTACTCAGCAGGAATACGTTGATCTGGTTAATAAATCCGCTCGAAATCTGTTGGAGATCATCAACAATATTCTCGATTTCTCAAAAATAGAGGCAGGGAAAGTAGAGCTGGAGTACATTGAAACAAATCTATACTATCTGCTGGAAAAGACAGTGGATATTGTTTCCTATCCCGCGGGTGATAAAGGCTTGGAACTTATACTTAAAATCGGATCTGATCTGCCGCAGGTAGTCGAAATTGATCGAGTAAGACTGAAACAAATATTAGCAAATTTGCTGAGCAATGCAGTGAAGTTTACCGAAGCGGGTGAGGTAATCCTGGAGGTGACTTCTGAGAATGTCGATGATTCGAATTGCGAGATTAAATTTTCAGTAAAAGACACCGGTATCGGTATATCTAAAGCTGCTCAAAACAAACTCTTCAAAGCCTTTTCTCAAGCCGATAGCGCAACGACACGAAAATACGGCGGTACGGGTTTGGGATTAATTATAGCCAACAGTCTGGCCGAAAGTATGGGAGGCCGGATAAAAATAGACAGCAAAGAAGGTGAGGGGAGCAATTTTTATTTTACCATTAAGGTAAAATGCGTGAGAGGAGAAAGCTTCATCCCCGAAAGTCCGAAAGTGTTAAAATCATGTCTTTTGGCAGAAGATAATGAGGTTGCCGGAAGGTACATGAGGGATTTGTTAACCGAATGGGGGCTTCAGGTAAAGATGGTTGATTCAGGCAAAAAAGCTCTGGCGGAATTGAAGAAAAAGAAAGTTTCTTATGACTTGATGATTTTGGATCAAAATATGTCCGACCTTAAGGGGTTGGAAACGATCAAAAAAATTCGAGAAAATAAGTCGATAGATATCTCGCACTGTCATTTTATGGTGATGAACTCTTCTATGGCTGATGCCGGATTCAATGAAGAATGCGATGAGCTGAGTGTGCATTTGAGAGTTCAGAAACCATTAAAGCCTCGATTGTTCTTTAGAATGTTGAGAAAAATCGAAGAGGGTGAACTTGACTTGGAAACGGAAAATCTCCCGGTGCCCGATAATGAGTCCAATTCAATTGATGACGATGAAGAAAAAATAATTTTAATAGCTGAGGACAATAAGGTTAATATGGCTTTGTCTAAATCGCTTCTAAGCCAAATGTTACCGAAATGCACCTTGCTTGAAGCTAAAAATGGCAGGGAAGCCGTGGAGTTGACTAAAGTACACAAACCCGACATGATCTTAATGGATATCAGAATGCCTGAGATGGACGGGTTGGAAGCAACCTCAAAAATTCGGGCATGGGAAAAAGAATCGGGAACGAAAATTTTCATCTGCGGGCTCACGGCCGATGTGAGTAAAGGAGGAGCCCAATCAAGCTTAAAGGCGGGAATGAATGAGTTGCTTTCAAAACCCGTAGACCATATTCAGCTCAGGGATGTTTTGCAAAAGCAATTCATCCGGAATGTAAAAAAAGTGGTCGTTAAGAATCCGAAGCAAGCATCGGGAAGATTTGACAAGGAAATGCTCTTGGATAATTTGGGCAATAATCACGATGATTACCGAAAGATGCTACACACAGTCATCGCCGACAATACACGTAAAATGAAAGAATTGCGTGAAGCGATGGAAGTCGAGGATTTGAATACGGTGAAAGAACTTGCACATTTTGTAAGAGGTAGTTCGCTTAGTCTCGGATTTAATGATTTGGCCGCTATTACGATAAAGGTTGAAGAGAGTGCTGACAACGGAAGAATTCAAGGAGTCGAAAACGCACTTTTGGAAATGGAGGAGGAATGGATGGCCCTAAAGAAAATTCTTATAAAAGAAGTGGCCGGTTAGACGCAATTTTCACTTTCCGGGGAAATTGCTACCCGGCTCATGGAGAGAATTTGGGTATTTGACTTTTGTCAAGAAGGTTTTAAGAATCGGAGGCTTTAAGTCTTAACTTTTTTAACTTCAGTGTAATCGCCTTCTGCAAGTAGATTTTTATTACCATCGATAAGTTCTTTTCGATTTTGACTTTTGTCCGTTATGGTATGGAATCAATATTGGTCTGTTCGCAGTAAAACATTTAAATCATGAGAAGACTTACTGCATTTTTTACGGTTCTGGCATTTTTATTCACAGCTTGTGAAGGCAGAGAAAGGCAAAACGACATTGAGGTAGAAGATGATGTAATAACTACAGAGCAGCCCGATGATGAAGGAGGAGATATGAATGCTTCTCTGGAAGAAGGAAAGCGAAAAAGCTTTGTGGAGTTGACTGCTATCGAAAATGTAGAAGAAATTCCGGGAGCATCTCTCAAAGTATCCGAACCTGAAAGTGGTGCCACTCTTCCTGAAGGAAAGTTAACCGTAAAATACAAAGTGGATGGATTTGAATTAGGCAGTAAGACCTCCGAGCGGCTCGATTTTGATATTGCAGAATCTGACAAAGGGCAGCACATTCATGCTATATTAAACGACCGACCCTATATGGCGCATTATAAACCTGAATTTTCTGAAGATTTAGCCGCAGGTAAATACCTTTTGCTTTCGTTTCTCTCGCGATCTTACCATTTGAGTTTAAAAAATGACGGTGTGGCAGAATTAATTCAACTTACCGTAGGGGATACAAACGAGGAAGATTACGATTTATCTCAGCCTTTCTTGTTTTACAGTCGACCTAAAGGTTCGTACGATATAGGACAAAACCCGGATATCTTGCTGGATTTTTATCTGATGAATGTCAATTTGAGTCCTGACGGATATAAGGTTATGGCAAAAATTGCCGGGCATTCGTTCACCATTGATGAATGGCGGCCTTTTATCATTCAAGGTTTGGGCGAAGGATTGCATGCCATAACATTAACGCTGGTTGATGCCGATGGTAATACCGTGGATAGTCCTTTTAATCCCGTGACTCGAAATATTGAGGTAACGAACTCTAAACCAAATATGTAAATTTAATTTGTTTCTTCCTTTTACAGCCGGCTTATTTATTAAAACATGATAACTCTTAGAAAAATGAAACAATCATTTGAAACACTCTCACAAGGCATGAATGGTCTGAAAGAAGAGGGATACACCTTGGATTTTGACTTACAGAAAGATGGAATCTACAGTCGCGAACGTGATCTGAAATTGGGACCGCACGAATTTACCATCGATGAATTTTATCGATTTGAAGGTATGACCAATCCATCAGACTCCTCGATTTTATATGCCATCAGCTCTAAATCCGACGGTGTCAAAGGTACATTGGTTGATGCTTATGGTGCGTATTCTGATAAACTGAGTCGCGAAATGATCACAAAGTTTCAAGGTGCGTCAACAAATTAGTAGAATTCTGAAAAGAACCGAGGAAAACAATATCTTTCTAAAAATATCGAGCGGTTGTCGGAATTTATTCGCAAAGGGTTTAAGCTCAGGCGCTGATTGACTATATTGAAAGAATTATGAAAGCCAGTTATGACACCCTTTCGGAAGCCATGAACGCTTTGACGAAAGAAGGTTATACTTTAGATTTTAATCTCAAGTCAGATTGTATTTATAGTCGTGATAAAGAGTTGAGCCTTTCACCAAATGAATTTAAGATTGATCGGGTATTTCGCTTTGAAGGAATGACCAATCCGGGTGATTCTTCCATACTCTTTGCCATTTCCGGAATTAATGAACCGGTAAAAGGAACTTTGGTAGATGCCTACGGCGCCTATTCGGATAGACTCAATGATGATATGATAAAAAAATTACAGATGGATGTATGAAAAGAAATCCATCGGTTGAAATCACAATCACTATAGGGAAACTTCAATTTGAGGGGTTCCTTGACGGTTCTGATGGGCGGGCTGTCGTATCGTTTGCAGAGAGGTAAGGTACATTTAATGCATATAAATGAGTTCCCGCGGAAATAAGCGGCCGAGGCGTAGAATCCACCTTGACGCTATACGCATTAAAATATGCTAGAACATAAAGTTTGAAAACAGTGGTTTGCTACCCAAAAATTAGGGTTTTAAAGCGAGATATCCCAATTGAAAAAAAATGAGTAAGTAATTTTGAATAAATCTCTTTGATTATTTTAATCATACACCGATCGGGGTGAAATATTGCTTCTAGGTGTTGTGGTGAAATCTGGTGAAATATTCATTGTTCAGCAGTATTACGACTTCGATCTATTTTAGCTGAAATCAAAATACTCAATACTACGAAACCCGTAAAAAGGAAAAATCCTTCTTGTAATTGTGAATTGTTGGTAGTGAGTATATCAACGTTGGTAGAGATATCTTTGAGCTGACCTAATTGTTCGGTTACAATTCCTGAAAAGCCGATGTATGCCATAAAAATAGCTACAACCATCACATCAGCCATGGACCATTTACCCGTTTTAAAAACCATAAATTGAATGAATTTCCACCTCTCCGCTTCTTTTTTAAAGAGGTAAACAACGGAAGAGGAGAGTTTGAAAAAAGGAAAGAGAACGCTGAATGTAAATACCAAAAATGCTACAGCTATCAGGTCGGCCTTTCCATTTTCCATAAGGGTTTTTACAACCTGAAGAATGCTTTTATTTTTATAGTACAAAACTTGGTCGGTAAAAGAAAGATCAGTTCCCATGAGTGAAAAGCGTAATTCAGCAATGCGCGCATCAATTTCGATCATTGGAAGCAATACACCCAAGCTTAGAAGATTGGCCGCATATGCGATTATTAAAGCCATGGTCCATTTATCACCTTTGAATGCAAAAATCAGAATCAACATTACAAGAAGATAAAGGCTTCCCGAAATTCTTAATAAGGTATCTTTCTTTGAGCTGAATTCTTCGGTTTTTTTTGCCAAGAATTCAAATGCTTCAGTCCTTGACTCTACGCCGTGTTTTTCCAGAATAGCATTTTGCAGGGTGTAGTCTGTCTCAGAGAAAGTCTCATTAGTGTATTGATCCAGCTTGGTGTGAATAAAACTTTTAAGGTTTTCGCGATTTTGCGGTTCGTCCAAGAAATTAATGATTTGATCCGTGATATTGGGAACTTCCTCTTTTATTTCATCGAAGGTATTGGTGAGTCCGGCGACGGCCGAGCGTAGCAAACCGCCCAGCGTCTCTTTGTTTCGCTCTTTGTAATGCCTTTCAAATAAATCTACTTGTTCGTAGAGGAAGGAACGAATGGAAATACGCATCTTCTCACGATTCTCATCGGTTATTTCAAACTCATCGATCTTGTCGGAAACAATTTCACTGATTTTCTCCTTCCATACGTCTACATTGAACAGACCGTATTTGATCTTTGATAGTTCGATTTTATCTTGAGAGTATTCGGCCGTTTCTCGGTTGAGGGTGAATATTTCAATGGCGAGATAGCCTTGTGCTGCCAAAATTAAAATCAGAATAATTCGAATAAGATTTTTCATAGTCGGCTCCAAGATAAGTCGGATATACAGAGTTTGATTCTATTTCAAGGGAGTTTAGTTTACGACAGTTTCACTATCACATTATAAATGTGAGACTTAAATCCCCAATACGTTGACTCAATTCGCATTGTGAAAGATGTGAGTTTGGAACAAAGGCAGTACTGCGTTGAGTTATGGCTCATTGATTATTCCGGATTGACCTTTGAATCAAAAAGGTAGATAAAAATTAAACCCTCAAAACAAACAAATGAATATTAAAGACAAAGTTGTAGTAATTACGGGAGCATCGAGCGGAATAGGAAAAGCCACTGCTAAAAGGTTGGCGAAAGAAGGAGCCAAAGTCGTGTTGTGCGCCAGAAGCGAAGATGAGCTGAACGAATTGAAGGAGAATATTGAAAAGGAAGGCGGAGAAGCTCTTGTGGTTAAAACGGATGTCACTAAACCGGAAGATTTTAAGAATGTGGTTTCTCAAAGTGTCTCAGCTTATGGAACTATTGATATTTTGATAAATAATGCCGGGCTGATGCCGCTTTCCTATATTGAAAAGTTCAAGACCGATGAATGGATGCAGATGGTTGATGTTAATTTTAAAGGAGTGCTCAACGGCGTAGCAGCCATCTTGCCCGTCATGCTGGAGAATAAAGGCGGACACATTGTTAATCTCTCTTCGTCCGCGGCACACCGTTATTTCCCGGGAGGAGCAGTATACAGCGCCACTAAAGCGGCAGTAAAAATGTTTAGCGAAGGGCTTCGACAAGAGTTGGCACCTGAGCACGGAATAAACGTAACATCCATCGAGCCGGGAGCAGTTGATACGAATCTCTTCGAAACCATAACCGATGAAGACATCAAAGAGAAGTTGGAAGGAATGAAGGAGATGACTCCGATGGATTCCGATGATATTGCGGAATCCATTTTTTATGCGCTCAACCAACCCGAGCGAGTGAATGTAAACGATGTATACCTCATGCCAACGGAGCAAGGGTAAGTCGAGTTTGATAATAATTAAAAAATTTAAAATATGAGCGAAGTAGCAACAGATGAAGTAGTACAAACCATTAATCCCGCAAACGGAAATAGTTTGGAATACTACGATTATATGAGCGATCAAGAAGTAAAAGATAACATTTCAGCGTGTCATGATGCGTTTTTGAAATGGAGACATGTTTCGGCTAATGATCGAGCCGATATTATTAAAGGTATCGGAAAGGCCTTGACTGAAAACAAAGATGAACTGGCCCAACTCATGACGGATGAGATGGGAAAAACATTGAAGCAAAGCAAGCAGGAGATTGATCTCTGTGCGGGTATTTGCGAATACACGGCCAAGACGGGTCCTGAAGCACTGAAAACGGAAGAGCGTGATATGGTGAACGGACAGCGCGGAAGAATATCGTACGCTCCGATCGGAGTGGTATATGGTATTCAACCTTGGAATTATCCGGCTTACCAAGTCGTGCGCTATTCCATCGCAAGCCTTATGGCGGGTAACGGAGTATTGCTCAAGCACGCCTCGAATGTGACGGGTACCGGTAAAATGTTGGAAAAGATTTATCGAAAAGGTGGACTGCCCGAAAACTTGTTTACCTCACTTATTATCAATCACGATCAGTCTGATGAGGTGATCAAGAATAAATTGGTCCGCGGTGTTACCTTAACCGGAAGTCCAGATGCGGGTAAAAATATCGGTAAGAAGGCTGCCGCAGAATTGAAGAAAACCGTTTTGGAATTGGGTAGTAACGACGCCTATTTGATTTTGGATGATGCCAATATTGACAAAGCCGTAAAAGTGTGCGTGCAAGGACGAATCTACAATAATGGGGAAACCTGTATTGCAGCCAAGCGATTCATAGCTACTGAAAAGGTCTACGATGAATTTCGTGAGAAATTTGTTAAAGCCATGAGCGAAGTCAAAATGGGTGATCCCAATAGCGATGATACGAAATTAGGCCCTATGGCGCGTAAGGATTTGCGCGAGCAGCTTCACGAGCAAGTAACCAAAAGTGTGAAAAACGGAGCAAAAGTAGCTTGCGGAGGAGAGATGCCCGACGGTGAAGGTTTTTATTATCCGGCCACGGTTTTGGAGAATGTAAATCCCGGTCAGCCGGCTTATGATGATGAGCTTTTTGGCCCGGTAGCGTCTTTGATTAAAGCCAAGGATAATGACGATGCCATGCGTATTGCCAATGATAGTCGATTCGGACTGGGAGGAGCAATACTTTCAGAAAATACGAATGCCGCCATCGAAATGGCTGAGAAGCATTTTGACACGGGAATGGTGTTCATCAATTCTTTCGGACTTGCAGACCCGGCCATGCCATTCGGAGGTGTGAAAGACTCAGGATATGGTCGCGAGCACGGAGGCTTCGGCTTGAAAGAATTCGTAAACGTGAAGAGCGTTATGATGCGTTAATACAACGCCAATAGAACCAACCAAATGCCCGTTTAGCGACGGGCATTTTTTATTCAGAGCTTTACGAACGGCTGAGTGGCAAAGTGATCGCCTCTCGTGAAGGTAGCGATATATGAGCCTTGAGCTAAGTGGCTTAAATCTATACTTACCTTCCCTTCGGTAGCATTTTGCGACAGCAATTTTTCACCCGTAATGGAGAAGACATCCACTCTGCCAACATCATTTCCGGAAGGAATGTCAACATTCAAAACGTGGCCGGCCGGATTGGGGTAGAGCTTTAGTTTTTCGGTCGTTCCGTTGGATGTGGTTAAGGGAGTATCTTCCTGATAAACTCGAATGTAATCGAGCACCATTTCCTCTTCGGTAAAGTCAGGACCTACATTTTCTTGAAGAGCCACATTCAATAAAAGGTATTGATCGGCTGTGTAAGGCCACGTGTCGGGGTTTTGCACGGCAGGTGCATAGGTGTAATATACCATGCCGTCGATGCTGAAGCTTATCTCATCCGGGGTCCAAATCATTTCATAAATGTGAAATTCTTCCGAAACATCATCGTCATAAGTTGTTCCGTAGTTTTCCGTAGCACCGTGACTCGAAGGCGTGTGCAAAGCCGAGGAAATTACATTTTGATTGTTTCCCCAATGCTCCATTATGTCTATTTCGCCACAAGCAGGCCAAAAAGCCGTACCGAATTCATCTGCCCAGTATCCGCCGTTTTCAATAACGTTTTTTCCCAAAGTCCATATGGCAGGCCAAGTGCCCGGGCCAAACGGTAATTTTGCTTTGGCCACGACCCGACCATAAGTAAATGCAAATTTTGAATTCAACCTTGCTGAAGTATAGTCTTTCGTAATTCCCTGATCAAAATAGGTTTCGCTCTTAGCTACTATATGGAGATTACCGTCTTCTACGTAGCTGTTGTCTTCTCGATCAGTATAGTGCTGCACCTCGTTATTGAACCAACTGAATCCGTTTGGAAGTTGCGTTTGGTGAAACCATTTCTCAGAATTTACGGCTCCCTCTGATTCGAATTCATCTGCCCAAACTAAGGATGTGTATGGAGAAGTAGTAGGGTTTGCATCAGGATCCAAAATACCATTGTAAGCAAAATCGTCGATATAAGCCGTAACCTGGTCTGTATTGTTCTCACCATTGATTTGTAGCAATACGCGGTTGAGATCAAATCGTTCCGTCGGGGCAGGAGAGGAGCTACTTAGGTTTATCCAATCATCTGACGAAAAATCAAATGTGACTATCTGCCATTGATCGAGAATCACCGGTTTAATAATTTCCGATTGGGTTGTCCACGGTTGATTGAGTCCGGCATTTTGAAGCTTGAGGGATATTTGATTTTCCTGATCGCCCGTTACTCCGTCAGAAGGAATGTAAATTTTCAATGAAAAAGTGCTGTTCTCGGTAAGGTCAAAATTCACGGGAGAATCGTATCGAACATGGCCATAAAGGGCTCCGTAATCTGCATAACTCATTACACCATCAGACATATTAAGATCCGTGAGAAGAGGATTGTCCGCTCCCGTATCCACCGTTGCCTCTATTCCCTCCCAATTTAAACCTGATTCTGAAGATTCGAAATCATCTTCTAAAACTATTGTTTGGCCATAGCTTAATGTAGAAATCACTATTGTGATAAAGAGTAGAAATGACTTAGTGCTCATCCGGAAATTACTGGTCTTAAACGGTTTTACTTAGTGTGCAAAATACAATATTAAGTCGGAAAGCCCTCATTTGTTCAAATTTGAGTCTGTTTTGGAAGGTGGATGCCTATGCTTTGTAATTGTATTAGTTTTGCGAAAAATCAGAATACCCATGGCATACGGAGATACACTCAATCGCGGCGCTATAGCCGTCATTCCTAAGCAGGCCTATCACGATTGGGCAAATACCGTACTGCCCGAAGAAGAGCCTACATCACCTTCAGACCAGGATGAAGCAACCATTTATCTGATTGATGGAAACTGGGAAAACATTGAAGAGCCACTCGATAAAAATTGGGAAGATATTTTTGCGAATGAACTCTTTCTCACCACTACAAATGAAGATTTGTGGCCGGAAGAAATAAGTTTGGAAATGTTCAAAGCATGGTTCTCTTATTCGATAGGTTCAATCTTAATTGACCTCGAAGAATCTGAGCTTAGAAGTGAGGACTGATTAAATGGAAGAATCCACTTTGATACATTTATTTTGAAAAAATTTTTCAAAATCTCTTGTTTTCTTTGAATACGTATCATTCAACTGAAATGTAAACTTGTCAAGTTCGGCAGAGACCTTTTTAATATAGTTTTTGAAATTGTCGTTATCTTCCTGAGTCAATCCGTCTTTTTCGAACAGGTCAATCAGGCCCATGAGATTACTTACGGGTTTTCTCAGTCCATGTGAAATATCAAAAGCAATACTTTCCAGCGTTAGTTGGTATTCTTTCAAATAATTGATATTCTCAAAAACACCATACCATTCTGTAATATTACCGAATCTACGCGGCACTGCTATTCCTCTGATCCACACGTTCACATTGTTGCCCACCATCCTGAATTCCTTTTGCCAAGGACTGAAATCGCGAATGGCTGCTCCTATACTTTTATGAAATGACGGCAAGTCGTCACGATGAACGAGATCGGAAAAAAGGTATGGATCCTTCATCAATTGCTTTGGCCGGAGAGCCGGATGTAGCTTCGAAATTCCGGCACTGGTGAAAGAGAATTCATAGCGATCTTCATCGTGGTGATAATCTAATTGAAAGATGGCCCCGGGGACGTTATCCGTGAGAAATCGAAGTCTCTTTTGATCAAAAAGTATCTGTTCATTCTGGCTGTTTAACAGTTTCCGACGTTCCAAATTTCTGATTACCCTTTTGGAAATAAGTCTGATGGCATTTTCCTGTTCAGCATTCAGTTCTCTTGTGTTGACATCCATTAAGCAAAGAGTACCGATAGGAATGCCCGAAGGCGTAATAAGCGAGATGCCGAGATAAAACCTGATGTGGGGATAATTTAATACATAGTCGTTCTGTCTGAAACGGTCATCAGCCAAAGTATCATTTACGACCAAGATTGAATTATGACCTTGGAGAGTGTGAACACAGAATGAACCTTCCAATGGCACACTCTGCATTTTCAGCCCTTTTTTTGCCACAAAATATTGTTTGTCCTTATCGCAAAGAGTGATTACTGCCATTGGCATCGAGCAAACGGCAGCGGCAATTTCAACCAATTCATTCAGTTCTTCATCCTCCGTTTTATGGAGTATGCCGTATTTGCTTATTTCGATGGTCGCCTTATCCGTCTGAAGCAGGGGAGCTTTCTTTGTCATTTATCTCGAATCGTTCGTCAATATTAACTATTGCTTAACGCAAGTGAATAAGGAGAGTTCGGTGTTTATTCGGGTTTTCGACGAATGAGAATGAATTGAAATTCTCGAATTTGTTAATAGCGGATTTTTCAGCTTCTGTCAGAAGTTGTTAGTCAATGGAAAGTTCAAATTTTGCACTTCAGAAGGCACGTGAAATTTTCGACCAATGAGATTCGCTAACTTTGAAACTCCATTAGTAATTAATACCGGGAAAATTTTATGGAAATGTGTGTGAGCATTATCCGGCAGGATGATCATCTTCACTTTAAGGGAGAGAACAATACAGGAAATTGGATATCCGTGGATGGAGGAGAAGAGTCAAAAGGCATGAGACCTATGGAGCTTTTGCTTACCGCTTTAGGGACTTGCAGTGCTTTTGATGCGGCTTTGATTCTTAAAAAACAAAGGCAGTCAGTTACGGATTTTAAAGTCGATGTGAGAGGTGTGCGCCCCGATAAGGGCGCCTCTAAACCTTTTGATTCTATTCATTTGATGTTTCATTTAAAAGGAGAGGTAGACCCGAAAAAGGCAGATCGAGCGATAAGTTTGGCAGTAAATAATTATTGTTCGGTCGGAGCGACTTTCAGACCTGAGACAAAAATTACCTTCGAGCTGAGAATAAATCAATAATCAAGGACCAACAATTCTTTTTCCAATCTATGGAGCAATCCTTTCTAAGATTCCTTTACGATAAAAATGTTCATTGCGACGATTGCCCGTCACCGTCTGAAATTATTTCTTTCACTGATGGCATCATCTCTTTGCTTTTTCCTGCATTTAATAAACAATCCTATTCAAATTTTTCAGAATTCGAATCACATACCGAAGAATTAAAGGCTCAATTATCAGTACTTCTGGCTCGAAACCCGCATCGCTCTCAGGATGCAAATGGTGTAACGAAGCGTTTTTTCGATTCTCTCGAAGAGGTTTACGGACTGCTCGAACAAGATGTGCAGGCTATGTACGAAGGGGATCCTGCAGCTAAATCAGATACGGAGATTATTCGATCTTATCCGGGCTTTTACGCCATAGCGGCATACCGTATTGCTCATGCTCTCACCGACCTCGAGGTTGAACTAATTCCGAGAATTATTTCTGAACTGGCTCATGGCAAATCGGGCATCGATATACATCCCAAGGCCGAAATCGGACGACACTTCTGCATTGATCACGGAACGGGTATTGTGATAGGTGAGACTACGGTCATTGGCGACCACGTTAAAATCTATCAAGGGGTTACCTTGGGTGGACTCAGTGTGGCCAAATCGGATGCCGAGAAAAAACGCCATCCTACCATTGAAGATCACGTGGTACTCTATGCCGGAGCCACTATTTTGGGTGGAGAAACGGTCATTGGACATCATAGCATTATTGGAGGGAATGTATGGCTTACTCGCAGCGTTCCTCCACACACGAAAGTTTATTATAAGGCAGCCCTGACCAATAATGACGGGGAAACCGACATCATTGAATTTAAGTCATGACACTCGAAAGATTAATCGGAAACACTCCGCTCGTTGAGATAAGTCGTATTTTTAGTAAAAGCGGGGTTCGCATTTACGCAAAGTTAGAGGGCCACAATCCAGGGGGCAGCGTAAAAGACAGAGCTGCCTACGGCATGCTGAAAAGTGCTCTTGACAGAGGGGATATAAAGAAAGGGGACAGATTGGTTGAAGCTACCAGCGGAAATACGGGTATTGCTTTGGCAATGATAGCTCGACTGCTCGGAGTGGAAATGACACTGATAATGCCCGAAAGCGCTAC
>CAZYWJ010000059.1:0-21322 GCA_964651785.1 uncultured Cryomorphaceae bacterium | reverse complement strand
TCATTCGAGCCAAGGCTTTGATCTCATTCGGAATACCAAATAGCAGGAGGCTTAGGTAAACGGGGTAAATGCCGATATCGAGCAAGGAGCCCGCGCCAAGATTTTTATCGAAAATTCTGGAACTTTTGTCTCCGGTCGCTTTGAAGCCGAAATCGGCGCGAATAAACTGAATTTCACCGATGGCTTCGGAATCGATTAATTCCAAAAGCTTGAGCGTAGCGGGAATAAATCGCGTCCACATCCCTTCCATAAGGAAAAGGTTTTTCTCTTTGGCAGTGGCAATCACGGTTTCCACCTCGGTTTGGTTCATGCCCAAAGGCTTTTCGCAGAGCACCGACTTGCCGTTTTCCAGGCAAAGCATGGTCTGTTCGAAATGAAAAACGTGAGGAGTGGCGATATGCACGATATCTATTTCGGCCGACTCCACCATGGCCTCGTAGGAATCGTAAAAGTCAATTGCCCCAAATTCACGAGCAAAATCTTGAGCCTTTTCACCATCGCGAGATGCTACGGCCTGCAAAATGGCGCCATCTGATAAGCGCAAGTCCGAAGCAAATTTCCGCGCGATTTTACCGAGACCCAGTATTCCCCATCTGACTTTTTGTGGCATAGCGATTAAGATACGAGTTGTTCGTAAAACCCGCCGATTTCTTGCTCGGGATCAATGAGGTGGATCTCGTAAATCCAAAAGCGCTCATTGCCGTGCCGGTCGGGATCGCTCATCTTTTTGTGGTTATCGGGGTGGATGTAATTGATCTTTTCTTCCCCGACTATCTTCTCGTGCGGGAACTTACCGATGAGGTGGCCGCAGTGAATATTTCCGTAATGCCAACCGTATTTCTCGGCGAGGTCTGCGGTGTATTGGTAAAATTCCGCTCCCGTGAGCGTTTCTCTATTTCTATCGAAATAGGCTTTTCCTTCCTGCCAGGCCTTCTCTACATCGGCTTTGAGTTTTAGCTTTCGCTTGTCGGTGCCGACCACGTAGGTCCTTCCCAAATCAGCCTCCCACTCTTCGAAGATCGGCCCGAAGTCGAAGAAAAGGATATCATCATCTTGGATTATGAGGTCGGGCGGATTTTCCTCGTAAGGTAAAAGCGTGTTCTTTCCCGCGCGCACGATACGTTTATGCCAAAACTTTTTGATGCCGAATAGTTCGTCGGCCAAAGCAAAAACTTCTTTATTGAGTTGCTTTTCGGATTTATCCTCTTTAATGAGGCCGCGCTCTTCTACGGATTGAAAAAGAAGTTCGGCTTTGCGCTCGGCTTCGATCAGGTTTTTTAGGATGGTATTCAAATCAATTAAATCAGGTTCGAAAATATAAAATCGGTTTTGTCATGATTTTTTCCCGGTGGAAAAAAGCACGCCAAAACCTCAACTTCGTGCGATTTCCATTTCTACATAGATGTCACGCCTGCAGTGTGAGGGTGTCGAGTAACATTGTGGTAAATGGTGCCCGCCAACATATAACCTTTATCCTTGACTCAAGCCGCGATAACCGTTTACGCAAGTTATTCATCTTCCTCTTTGTCATAACCTTCGTAATAATAGGATTGCTCGATGCCTTTGAAGATCATTTCTCTGTCATCGACCTTGTCGGTCAGGTTTTCTTTGAGCAAGACTTTCAGTTCCAAATCATTTACAGGACTTCTTTCCATGGCTTGGAGATAGAGGATTTTATCTACGTTTTGCCAATTCACCATTTTGGTCAGGGCTTTTTTGAGCATCATGTCCAGCCATATGCGCATAGATCGACCATTGCCCTCCATAAAGGGGTGAGCGATATTCATTTCGACATACTTTGATATGATTTCATCAAAATTGCCTTGGGGCATTTCTTCGATCTTAACCAAAATCTCTTTTAGATATAGTGAGTTCGCGAATCGAAAGCCTCCTTTGGATAAGTTTCGTTCACGCACTTTGCCGGCAAAATCATACAAGCCTTCGAAAAGGCTCAGGTGGATTTGCTGCAGACCGCGAAACGTTCCTACTTCAAATTGATCGATTTCACCCGTTTCAAAAAGGCGAAAAGCTTTTTCCAGACTGAGTTTATCCTTGTTTTTCAAATCGCTTTAAAGGTAAATGAAAAGATGGCAAAAAGAGATGAACGGTGTTGTCATGATTTTTTCCCGGTGGAAAAAATCACGCCAACACCTGACTCTCGGATAATATCAATTTCTACAGATATTTCACGCCTACAGCGTGATGAGGGATTGTCTGGAAAAAAGAATGGTAAAGTGGATTATCACACTTTTTCTGTTCAATGAGAGTTCATCCATGTAAGATCTCCGCTTTAAGCTGTTCGACGTAATTCTCCATAAAAGCAGATAAACGGTTGCGATACATTCCGTAAATTAATCCCATCGAGAAGAGGAAAACTATTATCAAAAGTAAGTTTCCGAGAATGAAATGAGCACTCAATCCGAGGAGTAGAAGAATGACGAGAAAAACCATTTGAAGTGGAAGTAAAGAAAATTTTAAGCTCAACACGCGTAAAGAATTTCTCTCGAAAAGATGAATTTTTACCTTGTGTGTAATGGGGACATTTGAACGGTAAACCTGATGGTCCAAAGCTATATGGGTATTGAAAGAAAGAGGTATTCCTATGCCTGAAGGCACATCTTCCTCGAATCTTTTCTTTAAAAACCGAATAAGCTCTTCTTCGGTTTTGTGATAAAATTCTAATTCGAAATTCATAAACCCTCAAATTGTCCTACCGATCGGTTTATCATTTCTGCACCATTCGCTCCAGCTACCTACGTATAATTTCGGGATATCAAATCCTGCTTCGACCAAGGCCAATATGGTGTGGCAAGCCGTCACTCCCGATCCGCAGTGAATAACGGCTTTGTAATCTTCCAAGAGTGGGCCGTATTTCTCGCGGATTTCGTTGCCCGATAAGAAGAAACCATCCTCATCGAGGTTTTCACTAAAGGGAATATTGACCGCCCCGGGTATATGTCCCGCCACGGGGTCGATGGGCTCTGATTCGCCCTTATAGCGATACGCATCCCGCACGTCGACTACTACCTGATTATAATCGATCGCAGCAGACTCCACTTCATCCATCGTCGCTACGGGCCATTGCCATTCCTCTACGGGATAACTCGAGACGGGCTCAAAGTCAACCTCCTCGGAATCAATTGGTATACCTGCTTTCTCGGCGGCCTGTAAGCCTCCGTTCAGGACTTGGACTTTTTCGTGGCCGATTGAGCGCATCATCCACCAGAAGCGAGCGGCGGCATTGGCTCCTGATTTATCGTCATAAGTTACTACGTGAGTCTCGGGACTTATTCCCGCTTTAGCTATCGTTTTACCGAAGGCCGCTGCCGTAGGTAAAGGGTGTCGACCACCTTGTGCTGCATCGGGCTTGATATCCGAGAGATCGCCTTCCGGATCCAAGTAGCGCGCACCGGCAATGTGTTTTTCCTGATAGGCTTCTCTCCCGCCACCTGCGTGGATGATGATCAATTCTGAAGTTGACGGAAATCCGACCAGCTCTTGTGACGAAATCAAGGGTAATATGGACTCCTTTTTCATAGTATCAGCGTAAAAAATCGTCATCAAGATATACGTAAATCGCTCTCACCTTTCCTTCTCGCAAAAAGATGGATTTGGAAGTAGCCGTGTCCAATACACTCCCTTCTGATTTTTGGCTGTTTCCGTTTTCCAATTCTACCCTGAATGCTGTAATGCCTCCTATAAATCTATAAATCACCGGCACCTGACACACTGTAAAAGCAATGGAATTTTCGGGAAGTTCGATCTCTCTGCGTTCTCCCTTTACGTTGAAATATTCAAAACGGCTGCTTTCCGTCAGGAATTCTTTCTTCCTCAAGAGGAAAGGATAAAAATACAGTCTCCCTTCTTCAATAAATACGCCTAACTCAACTCTGCGCGCGAGGATGTCTTCCTTGACTTGTCCCGTCATACCCGGCTGTTGAGCGCCACGATGCCACGGGGTATGCGAGTAAGGGTCGGTGGGGAATGCTCCGTACAGCTCGGGGTCTTTGTGAATTCCTATTCCTTCGCCGATCTCTTCGAAGTGCACCGCCAAGGGATTTTGAACCTCATAAAACTCATCGTATCGGTATGCCTCATGGCAAATTTCGCCGACGGCCAGATGGAGTTTCGAAACCATATGCCAGTAAATGGACCCCAAACCTTCGTAACCGAAAAAAGTACCCGACCGTCCGGTAAAAGCGCGATGGCTGAATACTGCCTCGTAAATTTTCAAGATTAGCTTTTCTTCGGCTTTCGCCAATTCAGCATATTCTGAGCCCGCGAGATGATCAAGAGCTTCTTTCAAAACAGAATTGTTTCGAAAGTTTCCGTTGAAGTGATAGTCCCCTTCTACATCTTTTTCAATGATTTGCGTATTTCCATTCGCCATCATCTTTTTCAAGAGTTCCGATCTATTCACCAAATTTTCGGGAATCGTGTTCTTTTCCAGAAATCCGGGAAGCTCTTTATTCGGATAAAGAAGGTAGCTGTTTTGATCCTTTCGGTAAAGGCGACTTTGACGAAGGGCATCGAGCAATTCTACCGCGTCCGAGGGTTCGAGAAATCCGGAGCTCAAAGCCGCCACTTGGCCTTCGAGCATTTCATCCAACCGGCTTATGGCTATACCCGATTCAGAATACTCCATCAGGTTGTAAGAATGATAAAGCTTGTCTTCGCGCTGATTGGCTTGTATCGAATGCTGCAGGCATTTGCGTGTCCACGTACTGAAAAATCGTAATGAGCGTACTTCGATTTCGACTTTTTCTCCGCTGAAACCATTGTTGTATACTTTTTCGCGGTAAGCGCTGCCCGCCAGCCCCAGCCTGTCGGTAATGGATTTGCGTAGCTGATCGTCTATTGGCCCGTTGATGGCTTTTTCCAAGTCTTCAATGACCTCTTTCGTTTGCTCAAACAGTGCAACCACCTCTTCGGAGATTGCAACCTTCTCGATCCTCACCGCCAACAATGCCACTTCCATAAAATTCAGAAAGCGACGCAAATAGCAAAGCGTGACCATAGACACGCCGTTTCCGACCAAGGCATTGTTAGCGTCATTCCACTCGGGACGCTGCGTATTAAGCCAGATTCCTGCCTCGGGAATGAAGTTGGAGACTTTCGCCAAAACGGTGACCAAAATCTTTTCAATGAAACTTACCCGATGGATCGCATTATTTTGATTTTTGCGCAAAGCCCCGTCAGCGCCCCTCTCCGCAATCTTTTGGCGAATTGACTTATCGGCCTCTTCATCGAACTCGATGGTGTCCTTGGGATTCTTTACGATTTCGGCGTAAGGCTTAATTCGGTATGGCACGTTGGCATAAACGAAGAAATCCTTGTCAAAAAGTTCTCGAAGTTTGTCGGGATTGTACGCTTCGTAAAATTCCAAAAACTTGAGCAGATAAATGATCTGGTGATCGCCCCAATAGCCGATGTAAGACCAGGGATCGTCGGGCTCGCTCACCTCCCAGTCAAAACCGTCTTTGGTAATGCGATACGGATTGTACCCGTCAAAAGTCGAAGCGTTAAGGAATTTGAAAATCATTCCTTCAATAAAGTCGGGATAAGAATGCGCCAAGGCTTCCCAGTTTTGAAAGATGTCGCGCCAGTTTCCTTCGTAGTCCAGAATTTTGGATCCGTCTACCTCACTGTTGGTATTGATGGAGAATTTGTTCCAAGGTCTGCTTGGATCGCCGTGACGGCGGCTGAAGCGCAGCGGCAGGTATTCTTCGCCCAGGCGGATCAAATCTGCATCGCCTGATGCAAGAATTTTTTCTTTCAATTCGGCTTTATCGAATACCGCATTCAGTTCATCTATTTCTGACTTGTGTTTCTGATAAAGCGCTTTGTTGGCATTATTCAGGTATTGCAAAAAGTCTCTTTTCTCTATCTGATAATTGTAGTCGAAAATACCGCCACGCATCACATTAAACAGAACATTGGCAAAATGTCGCGTATCGCGTAAGGCATCAGAGGTGAGCTCCAAGCCATCGGCAGCACCGACGATTTGTCTGAGCTTTTGCGTTCCCTCTTCAACATTCTTCAATACTTGCTCACGAAGGTTCGGGTTTGAAACGATCTCGTGGCTCAGCCATACGATATCTGCTTGGGTTTGATTCACATTGGCCACCATTGACCAGTCGTGTTTAGCTCCGGCTTCAATCTTCGCTTTCGCGTAAATGAAGTAAGCCCCGCGCTCTCCCTTTACATCCGTTTCCGCACGCAGGTCTTCACCTTGGCGAAATCGATCCAATTGCAAAGAAGAAAGCAAATACTTCTCTACCTCAATACCTGTGGCCCAAACCACGTTTGCCTTCAAGGCTTCACTCGGTTCGGCACGGTCTACGATGATCGCGCTCAAGGCAAAAATGCCCAAACCCGACTTTTCGACCAATTCGCTGCGTTTGTAAGCATCGACCAAATTGCTTTGGCGCTTTTGCAAATCGCTGTCAACCCCATAAGGCAAGAGGTTTTGCAAACCGTCCAAAACTTCCAACTTCACTGCGGAATTGCCGTGGTTATCAATTCCTGCATTCCGCACGAATCCGTAGAGATTACTCGAAGACCACTCGTACCAAAAGCTCAGCCCCAGATCGTGGTTTACTTCTTCGAACATGACTTTATTTCCGAATCGGTTCTTGTAGAGATTTCTGCTTAAGCGGTACTTCTGTACACCGAATTTTGAAAAAGGCTCCCAGAGTTTTACTTCCTCTTCGGCATCGCGCACCCGAATAATGGTTTTGCTTCCCGTAATGTCCGACATGTCGGTAACCTTATCGTCCGAATAGTACGGAAAGAGAGCGTGTTCCGCATTCTTTCTTCCGGCAGTCAAACCGCCGTTTGAAGAAATGAACAGCCAGTGATTGCTGTCGCTGACGATGCTCATGAAAAATGGCCTTAAGATATCGTGTTTGGGGATTTTGAACCAAAACTCTTCATTAATCTTTTTAATCGATATCGGCATCACTTCAGTATTTATGACGTTCGTTTAGTTTTAGTATAGGTCAGTTGCTAATATCTTACAATTTCGGGAATCATGGTAGTGGTTTAGCCTATCTATTGAATACCCTTTAAAAATGACAGGGAATCACTTATTTAGTGACTACTTCGGCTTTATAATAAATTCGCATTATTCGGTCGAAGGCTATTATCTGTAATCGATTATATTTTCTCACGCACTTTTTCTCCTAGCCGGAGCCTTTTCTCTTTAGAAATTATAAAACTGACTTTTATCAGGTTATCCGAATAACTGACCAATGTCATTATTTAGGCCCTTCCATGGCTGTATGTTTGATCCGCCAATTAAGATAAAAAGTCATGAAAAAAACCCTTCTATTAAGCTTAACGCTTATCGCTTCTTTCACGATTTACGCCCAAAAGTACATGGTTAGTCCTACGTCGGAGGTATCGGTGGTAGGCACATCTACCATTCACGACTGGGAAAGTAAGGTGGAAGATGTAAAAGGCTCGGCCATTTTTGAGATCAATAATGGTATGGTAACCTCTATCAAAGATTTGGATGTGACGATAAGGTCCGAATCCATCGAAAGTGGGAAATCAAAAATGAACAGCCTCACTTATGAAGCTTTAAAGTCTGAAAACTTTCCAAACATCGTCTTCAGCCTGACGGGAATAAAAGAAATAGCCGGGAGTAAAGTAGTAGCTACCGGAGACCTGATGATAGCAGGTGTGAAGCGGGAAATCACCGTGCAGGGAGTAATTGAAGCCGAGGGAAAAAGGATAACCATCACGGGAGCTAAGAAAATTGATATGACGGAATACGACATTGAGCCACCCACGGCACTGCTGGGTACTATAGTGGTGGGAAAAGATGTCAACATCCTCTTTACATTAATAATGACTAATTAACTCTACAAATCATGAAAACTATAAAATTTCTTTTTGCAGCATTATTGTTAATTCCATTTTCAACTTCACTCGGGCAGACATACACTCAGCCACCGATGGACAGCTATCGTCAGCCGGGCTTTGAAGGAATCAATCAATTTGAAGCTCCCCAAGAAGACACCATACCTTTTGACGGTGTACGCGTAAGGGTCGGGGCTGACTTTGCCATGCAGTTTCAAGCTTTGGATCATTCAAATGCCTTTGAAACAGGGGACTCTTTGGGTCTCATTCCACTCGGAACAAACTTCAATCTACCTACCGCCAACCTCAATATTGATGCGGCCTTGGAGGATGGAGTGAGGCTTCATTTGAGAACATATTTGTCTTCTCGCCACCACCCCGAAGCTTGGGTCAAAGGCGGACACTTATTGATCGACAAGCTCGATTTTGTAAAAGAGGGTTTTCTGGACGGAGTAATGGAGTATGTAACGTTGCGCGTAGGTTTGGATGAAATAAACTACGGGGACTGGCACTTCCGCCGTACTGATAATGCCTTGGCAATCTACAATCCTTTTGTCGGAAACTACATCATAGATGGTTTTACCACCGAAGCATTCGGAGAAATCTACTACCGTAACAATGGCTGGCTGGTAATGGGTGCCATCTCAAACGGAAAGCTAAATCAAAGTGTGGATGTGGGAGGTGAAGATATTAAGGAGACTCCTTCTTTCTATGGAAAAATAGGCTATGACAAACAGCTTAATTCAGATCTGCGTTTCCGACTTACCGCAAGTGGCTACACCAACAGTGGTGACCAACGAGTATTCTTATACAACGGAGACCGCGCCAGCAGCCGATACTACAACGTGATGGACACCGAAACGGAAGGAAACGACTGGAGCGGACGATTTACCTTTACCGTTCCTGAAGTGACTTCTTTTATGATCAATCCTTTCGTGAGATACAAAGGATTGGAGTTCTTCGGAACCTATGAAATGATCAATACCGTAGAATTTAGCGGAAGTGAATCAACTTACAATCAGTTTGCGGGAGATTTACTGTACCGATTCGGAACGGACGACCGATTCTACTTCGGCGGACGATACAATGTGGTAACCGGTAGCGATGCTGCCGAAGGAGTTGAAATTTCAAGATACAATGTTGGCGGTGGGTGGTTCCTTACCAACCACATTATGGCCAAATTGGAATACGTTCAAAATACTTATGATGGCGATGGCTGGGATGGAACTCGATTCCAAGAAGGCGAATTCAGCGGGATTGTCCTGGAAGCAGTGGTTAGTTTCTGATTTTCATATTTCAAAAATTAATGATAGGTTCGGTGGAGACATCGAACCTATTTTTTCGTCGGAACAATGAGACTCTCGATAATCACAGTGTTTTTATTGATCGGGGTTTTCGTCAAAGCTCAGAAAGCAAGTACCGATTTTCCCGAGTGCGTAGAATTATCACCTACTACCGAAAGCAAATTAGTCATCGAAGTTCGAACAAATGTAAACGCCTTTGAATGTGTCTTTGATCAAGACGCCGTTTTCAAGGAATTGAATTTTCAAGGATTGGTGAAAGACCAAACCATTGTTTTCGATGATGGACTACTGGACCTACCCGTTCTTGACTTCGACTGTGGTGGTGAACTTATCAATAAAGACTTTGCTGATTTACTGGATTATCCGAAACACTCAACCATTCAGGTAGAGTTTTTGGAAGCGCACTGGTACTCCCCCGAAACCCAAAAACGGAATATTCAGCGCGGTTTGTCCATCGGGTATTTCACCGTAGAGTTAACCATAGGTGGTCATTCTCAACAAAAAAGACTTCACATCTTTTCCTCTCACTTCAGTGAAAATACGCTATTTAGTCGAGGAGCAGTAGATCTGAACCTGACCGAATTCGGGATAAAACCACCGGTGAAGTTTTTCGGAATGGTAAAAGTGAAAGACGAACTTACGATTCGTTTTGATTTAAAGATCAAGATGTTTTCGTGACTTCGTGAGTTGCAGATATTTTAATAGACAAAATCAAAAAAGCCGATGAACTCTCACCGGCTTTTTCTCTATCACTATTCTCAAGCTTACAGTAAATCGTATCGGTCGTTTTCCATCACCTTCACCCAAGCTTTCACGAAATCTTTCACAAATTTCTCCTTGGAATCCGAAGCGGCATAGACTTCAGCCAAAGCTCTAAGCTCCGAGTTGGAACCGAATATCAAATCCACTCGGGTCGCGGTGTATTTTGACTCACCCGTGGCGCGATCCGTCCCTGTATAAGTTTGCTTTGAGTCATCGGTCGCCTTCCACTTGGTATCCATGCTCAGCAGGTTCACGAAGTAATCATTGGTAAGCTGCCCTTTTCGATCGGTAAAAATTCCGTGATCGGAACCATCGTAGTTGGTGTCCATTGCACGCATCCCGCCTACCAAAACGGTCATTTCGGGAGCAGTCAATCCGAGGAGCTGTGCCTTATCGACCAATAGCGCTTCAGCGGGTACCGTGTATATTCCTTTGGAATAATTTCTAAACCCGTCGGCAATCGGCTCCAAAACGGCCATTGACTCTACATCGGTTTGCTCTTGAGTGGCGTCGGTTCTGCCCGGTGTGAAGGGAACCTTCACTGAATACCCGCCTTCCTTCGCTGCTTTCTCAATAGCTGCAGATCCGCCGAGTACGATCAGGTCTGCCATGGAAACTTTCTTCTCTTTGTTTTTCTCGTTGAAATTCTTTTGAATCTCTTCCAGTTTCGTAAGAACCTTATTTAATCGCTCCGGATTGTTTACCTCCCAATTTCTTTGCGGCTCAAGGCGGATGCGTGCTCCGTTGGCCCCACCTTTCATATCAGAGCCTCTGAAAGTAGAAGCGGAAGCCCAGGCAGTACTCACCAATTCGCTCACCGTAAGTCCCGACTTCATTATTTCAGCTTTCAAACCATCAATGTCTTTTGCATCGATCATTTTGTAATCGGCTACAGGTATCGGGTCTTGCCAAATGAATTCCTCTTCGGGCACTTCACGGCCTATGTACAAAGCTTTGGGGCCCATATCGCGGTGAGTCAACTTAAACCAGGCTCTGGCAAACGCCTCTTCAAACTCCTCGGGATTTTCCATAAACCGCTTTGAAATCTTGCGATACTCAGGATCTTCAATCAAGGAAAGATCAGTGGTAAGCATGGTCGGGCGGTGTTTCTTATTCTCATCGAAAGCATCGGGTACCATCACTTTCGGATCCTTGGCCACCCATTGATGCGCACCGGCGGGGCTCTTGGTAAGCTCCCACTCTTCATTAAACAGTGCTTTGAAGTAACCGTGATTCCATTTATCGGGAGTTTCAGTCCAAATGACTTCCAGCCCAGAAGTTATGGCATCGGGTCCCACACCCGATTTATAGTCGCTGGTCCAGCCAAATCCTTGCTCTTCCAATCCCGCTCTTTCGGGTTCTACACCAACATGCGTAGCAGGTCCCGCGCCGTGGGTTTTCCCCAAAGTGTGTCCACCGGCAATAAGCGCGACGGTTTCTTCGTCGTTCATTCCCATTCTGCCAAAGGTTTCTCTGATGTCTTGAGCTGCCAATTTCGGGTCAGGGTTACCGTTCGGACCTTCGGGATTTACGTAGATCAATCCCATCTGAACGGCGGCCAAAGGTTTTTCCAATTCACGATCACCCGAATAACGTTGATCGTCTAACCACTTTGTTTCGGGTCCCCAATACACATTGCTGCGGGGCTCCCATACATCTTCTCGCCCTCCCGCAAAACCGAGGGTTTCAAAACCCATTGATTCGAGGGCCACATTTCCCGTAAGGATCATCAAATCTGCCCAAGAGATTTTGCTCCCATACTTTTGCTTGATGGGCCAAAGCAAGCGTCGGGCTTTGTCCAAATTGGCATTATCCGGCCAACTGTTCAGCGGCGCAAATCGTTGCTGCCCTTCTCGGGAGCCGCCTCGCCCGTCTCCCGTGCGATAGGTTCCGGCGCTGTGCCAAGCCATTCGAATAAAGAATCCACCGTAATGACCGTAATCGGCAGGCCACCAATCTTGTGAATCGGTCATCAAATCGCGTAAATCTTGTTTTAGCGCTTCGTAATCCAAACTATTGAAGGCTTCTCGATAATCGAAATCTTCTCCCATCGGGTTCGACATTTCCGACTGTTGTCTGAGTACGCTCAAGTCGAGGCTATTCGGCCACCAGTCTTGGTTTGTCTGACCGTCTCTCGGTGCCAATTGGGCACGCACGGAGGTGTCTATATTTTCATTTATAGCATTAGTTTTTGAACTTCCATCGTGTCCGAACGGACATTTAGGCGTATTGTCGGCACTGTCTTGTGCGCTAATCCAGCACGATACAGACAGGCCAACTGCAAGTAACAGAGTCTTCATAATTCTTCGCTTTTACTGATGATTGATTCAAAGGTAGTCGGTCAACCACATCTACCAAAACTATTGTTTCGATAGATTGATCATCGAAATCTATGATGAGTTTATCGGCTCCGCAACCGCGACTGACTAGATAGATACGTTAATATTATATTCACTTGCCAGGATGCCGTATTCATACCCATCACTCCACCCCGATTTCAGTGGTAAGACCTGACGCTTTCTTCCTTCTTGAATCATCCCTGCCTTTTCCAATACACGGATGGATGCACCGTTTTCCACAGCACAACCTGCTTCAATTCTATGCAGATTTAATTTGCTGAAACCAAAATGGATTACCACTTTTAGCGCTTCCGTTGCCAAACCTTTTCCCCAATGATCGGAATGTATTTTGAACCAAACCTCACCGGATTGGTATTTCTCCATGCCCAAATTCAGAGCTATCAAACCGACCGGGTGAGCTGACTTCTTCAATGTCAGTTTCCAAGTGTACCGTCTGATTAAATTCTTCTCGGTTTCACCGATATACGAGCCGAGTAAACGCTTTGTCTCATCTATATTGGCAGGGATGCCTAGGGTATTGTATTGATCTGACTCGGGTAAGGAGTACAAATCGTGTATAAACATGAGATCCTTTGCTTCCACAAACCTTAGGTCCATCCTTTCAGTTTCTAATCTATAGTTCATTTCATACATCTTTTAGATGTCGCCAAAACGACTAAATGTAAAGTTATTGGTTTCTTGACTGTTTGAAGAATATGATTTACTCAAGATAATAACTAATCCGTATCGACCCTTATCGATTTGATATTCATTTTATTAAAAAGATAAAATTGTCTGATTCTTTGATTTTTAACTCTTTTTTGAAAAATGAAACCTTTTTTATTTACCAAACATATGGCGATGACCAAAAAATTATCTTAACTTTACGTTATCTTAAAGCAACAGAACCGTGAGGCAACATTCTTTCATCGTCTCACTCTAAAGTTACTCACGGTGTTTTAGGATATAGTTTTTCTGTTTCATAGCAACCGAAGGTCCCTCAAACGTGAAGGACCTTCGGTTTTTTATGTCTTTCCCTTTTAAGATTAAACTATCTTAGAAGTTGGCGTAGATGTACACAATGTCACCTTTGTTCTGATACATCAGTAAGGCGATTAACCCTATGAGAATAGCGACCTTTGTAAGGATATTTGTCCAACGCCTTTTCATCGATTTCGGCTTTGAGTTTGGAATAGATCAAATAGGCACCGTAGCTCGAGTGATGTTGGTGATCATCAAATGCACCAAGGACGGGTGAGATATCCGTGGCATCTATGTAGTTTGCTCCCGTTGAATCGAGCATATCACGAATTTGATTTACGGTATTTTGATATGCCGGCAGACTCGAGGGTGAATAAGATTCGATGAAGCGCTCGTTTATCGGGCCCAGGATAAAAGTTGCTTCCACCCCATAGTTCTTGCACAAATTGATAAAGGATAACAATTCCCGATATCTGAAATCGGAATTTTCATCGATTGGCTTGAACCAGTTTTTGTGTTCGAAGCTTTTCAGAATATTATAATCGAGATCAAAAGTTTCGGGGGCGTGAATACTTCCGATTTGATGACTGATCCATTTGTCTTCATCGGCTTGATTGTAAACTTCAAATTTTTCTTCGTATTCAGATGGGTATAGCAGATAATACAGATTACTGAAGTAATTTTTTCGAACGGATCTGATTCCATATTCCAAGCTTTCTACCACCTTGTGAAATCCACTGAGCTCCTCATGGTATTCCGTGATTGGAAAATAATAGCTCTCTCTTTCTTCTTCGGTTAAATCGAGAATTTCCGTCATGCGGTAGTTGAGGTACCTTTGGTAATAGCTCAGATCGGGGCTACTCAAATCTTGCCGCCAGTAGACCGGGTTGATAAAATAAATCAATTGAAGATCCTTCAAGCGGTCTTTTTGATGAAGCAACCAAGGGATATGCTTCCCGCAAGTGCGCCCCGCCCCGGCCAGAACGGAAAACTTAGTATTATCCAAATCTTCATCGGCATTGAGAAAATCGTAGTAGTTTCCCCCTTCCAGCGAGGTAGATTCAGAAGTTCCCATAACCAAGTAACCATCATTCGACTTAACCGATTGCAGAAAAGTAGATAACTCTTTTTCATCTTCATACTTGGTGTACAAGCCGCTGACGGAATAGATCTGCTCTCTGCTTTGTCTTTCGATATTTTCAGGAATGAAAAAACCCAAAACAGATAAAACAATCAAACAGACGAGAATGAAAATTCCATTTTCGCGTAGTTGATTGGTTTTATAGAAATGATCAAGGAATTTCACACCAACAAGTTATAGATTTCAATAAGTTCTGCTTGCGAATAGTGAAAGAAGCACCATCCGATGGTCACGTAAATAAAAGTTACTCCGACGCTCAAATATCGGTAAGCTCCCGAGTGGCTGAAGGCCAATTGTGGCTTCACCTTGACCATCCAAACTTTATTGATGGCCAACCCCAATCCGTGCCACAGCCCCCAATAAACGAAGTTGACCGTATCGCCATGCCATAGCCCGCAGATGGTAAAGGTGGTGAGGTAACATAAAATGGTTACCAAAAGGCGGTGACGCGGATTGATAATGGAATTGTAAACCTCAATGGACGGCTTAAAAACATAGACCCGAAGAAAGTTGGAAAACGTAATGTGCCAGCGCTTCCAAAATTCGGAAAGGTTGGCGGAGATATACGGATTGTTGAAATTCTCAGGTGTTTTTATCCCGATGAGATAAGCCGTTCCGATGGCGATATCCGAATAACCCGAAAAGTCGATATAGATGTAGGCTGAATAAGCCAGCAAACTGAGCGATAAGGCGATGAGCGGAGAATAGTCGGGAAGCAATTCCCGATAATCGGTGGCATAGGATATGATCAGGGGCACGATGCCAAGGGTTTTGACTGCTCCCAGAAAAATTCGCGTCACCCCAGCGAAAAACAGGCTGTAATTGTACGAAGACCTCTTTCTTTTCAACCAATACTGAAAATTGTTATATGTATCGATGGGTCCCGCGAGAATGGTCGGGAAGAAAAAGATGTAATTCACGAAAGTGAGGAAGTCGGGCCTGTGAAGCGTTTTGCGGTAAGCCTCGACTAAGAAATGGATAAACCGAAAGAGAATGTAGGAGAGCCCCAGCTTCTCTACCGACATGATCGGTGCGCGGAGATAAGAAATGGCACCTTGAGTCATGTTCTCATTGAGGTAGGGGTAATTTCTGATGGAAAAGAGGATCAAAACCAGTGATAGCATGACGCCGAGTACCGATTTAAGGCTTTTGGCCATAAGCAGTTTTCCCGAAAGGAAGACCAGCAAACTGAATACCGACAACACAATGAGCGTGTGCTCTTTGACTAAAGTCAATATCAGCCACACATTTCCCGAAAGGAGTATCAGGTTTAGAATTAGCGCTCGGTTCGTAATACTTCTCACCAAATTGAAGAGAACCACGAAACCTACTACATAAATAAATATCGAATAGTCGCCGAAAAACATTGTTTTACACTGAGTCGAGCTACTGAATCAACCTTTTCGATCAGAATCGACATTTGGTGCAAACCTAACCAATTTGATTATGATCTTTTGCGATAAAAAGCATGCCCGTAAAGTCAGGTCACCGCAGGCTTTTCACTCGCTTTATTGAGTGGCCGAAGCACCATTAAAAGTGAAGCGATCATGAACAATGCTCCCACGGCAAATGGCGCTCCCGGAAAATGGAAGATCAGGTCTTCTCCTGAGAAAATGTAAAATACGTAAGTCATGAGCGGCGGACCCAAAACGGATGTAAGGCTCATGATGCTGGTGAGAATTCCCTGAAGTCGGCCTTGCATGGTGTCGGGAACCAGATTGGACATAATTCCTTGCAAAGTGGGCCCCGCGACGCCACCTAAACAGTATGGCAAGATGTAGGCAAACATCATCCATTCGCGATTAGCGGAAGCGAATAAAATAAGTCCGAGCGACCATAGCGACATTCCGACTATAACCGTCAGGCGTTGCCCCAGAGCTCTAACGACATATTTGACCAATCCGCCTTGAACCGCGGCTACCACGACACCGACCAAGGCCAGTGAATATCCTACGGTGGCTTCATCCCAATCGAAACGATACATGGTGTAAAATGTCCAAGTGGATTGTACCGAATGTCCTGCGATGTAGATCAGAAAGAAGGGAATCATGAAACCGATCAAAGCGGGAAAGGCTTTGAAGTTTTTGAATGTCGAAAAGGGGTTTGCCTTCCGCCAATTAATCTCCGTGATTCGCTTTTCGGGTGGAAGAGATTCGGGAAGAACGATAAGACCGTAAAGGAAATTGACCAGGCTCAAACCGGCAGCGACCAAAAACGGTACTCGAACGCCATATTCAGCGGTAACCCCTCCGATGACCGGCCCCAAAATGAAGCCTAAACCAAAAGCTGCTCCGACCAAACCAAAGTTCTGTGCTTTCTTTTCGGGCGTGCTTATGTCAGCAATGTAGGCCGTAGCTACCGTAAAGCTTGCTCCCGTGATTCCCGCGAGAATTCTTCCTACAAAAAGCCAAGCAACCGTGGGAGCCCAAGCGTGGAAGATGTAATCGATGCCAAGCCCGAGCAGAGCGATAAGTATGATGGGACGGCGACCAAACCGATCGCTCAAGGCACCGAGCACGGGTGCAAAGAAAAACTGCATGAGGGCATAAGCGCCAAGCAGCCATCCGCCGATGCGGGAAGCTTCACTAAGTCCTTCTCCCGAGAGCTCCGTAAGCAAAGAAGGCAAAACGGGAATTATCACACCTACCCCGATCACATCGATCAGAATGGTGATAAAGATGAATGTCAGTGAAGCCTTAGAGTCTTTGCGCGACAACCTGATTGGGAATTAGAATCGGTCAAATAAAAATCTCTATCTGAGATTTCTGCGCAAATGTAATTCTAAATAGATTAAGGCATTATTACCTTTGATCGTTTATCCTACGGGGCAATATAGTATCTGATCAGTCTCGCCTCCTCAAAATATGTACAAGCATAAAGTGGTCCGGCATACGTTGTTTGATATTTAACCAGTCCAATTTGATCAACGTAAAAACTACCAAATCCGATTTCGAAATCACCGCAGCTATTCACCGGTTGACCTGACTCATAGAAATAATAGTCTCGCGCCTCAATTCCGGAAAATTCTCCTGCGGGCACGGAAATGGTTGAATTATCGAACATTTTTCGGTAATATGATAACTGAGGAACAGAAATCTCAGTGGCTATTCTGCTATTGATCGTATCAGAAAAATTCACATAAGAAAATCTAACGCCACCTGAAGGAGTGACAAAGTATCCGCTGGAATCTCTCAAGATGTTGGTGTAATTCGAACCCGTAGTAAGCCAGCTACCTTTTTTTACGGTGTATATTTTATCATTTATCAGGGTATCACCGGCTATATAAATGCTGTCAATTCGCGAACTCACTGTATAACTTCCGTCGTAATTAACTCTATACCATTGATAGACCCAATATGAGCCAGCTGTATTGGGCTGATTGAATGAAATATTCTCTCCATTGGCGCCATTCGTTCCGGATGACGGATCACTTGAATCATCTTCATCGTCCTTATTACAAGAAACAAAGATCAGGGCCATTAAGGCAATAATAGTTAGATTGGTTTTCATGTTCGTAGAAACGCGAAATTCAACGCTCTATTATTTTAATCGCACTGTATGAAACAAAATGGCCGAATCACTTTACTAGATTATACCTCCGTAATCGGGTGTACGGCCTTCTCGCCAAGACTTTCGATTAATACTTTTATCAATGCATCATCGCAGGCTTGCGCATCGCCGTGCATTTTATCGAGCGTTTCGGCAATAGTGGGCATACCCAGCTCTTGTGCGTAGATACGGCATGTGCGGTACCCTGAAATATCGTGGTGCTTGATGTGCTGCACGGCCACTGCTATTCCCACGTCGATTATTTCTTCGTCAACGGAGCGGCTGATTACTTCCATGGCTTCGTGGATCAATGCTTTGGTACCTTCACATGTTTCTCCATCGGCGGTGCGTTCAATGGCGTCAAAAATTCTCGGCAGCTCCTCCAGATGTTCGCGATTGTTGACCACAACGGTAGAGATAATATTCTTCAATTCTTGGTCCGTTATGCGGTTGAGCAGTTTCGGCAAAAACTCGTCTTGCTGCTTGGCGGCGTCGAAGCGGTCGCGCAATTGTTCGGTAAATAAGTCTTTAAGGTTGACTATGGTGCTTCCTTTTTCCATGACTATAGTTTTTAGTGGATTACTACTAGTCTAAAAGTAAGGATCGTACTTGAAAAAAAACATGACGAAAGTCAGGACTTGGTCCGATACAGATCTTTGAGCTTGGCGTATTTTAGAAACACGGAATGAGCGGAATTTCTGGCGATGACGTACCCGTAAAAACCATCGCGAAAACCACCTTTGATAACCATATCTCGAAAGAAGCGAAAGGCAGGATTGACGATGAAATTGTACCACCGCGCTTTCTTCCCCCTCTCAAACATCACCTGCGCTTTTATGGAAGAAAACTTATTGATGGTGTCCAAATGCTGATCGATCGTGTAGAAAGAATAATGCAGCAAATCTCCTTTCAAGCGGGCCTTGACGCTACCCTGATCCAAGACGCATTTATCATGAGGATTTCTTCCCGCCCAGCGCGCTTTTCGCTTGTCAAAGAGGCGTAGCTTTCGATCGGGATACCAACCCGTATGGTAAATCCATTTACCACAATAGTTGGTCAAACGATTCATCTCGTAACCGGTAGCGATAAAGTTTGATTTTGCTTCCAAAATGGATTCTCTCAACTCTTCGGAAAGGGCTTCGTCGGCATCCATCGATAACACGTGGTTGTACTTCGATTGAGTCAGGGCGTAGTTCTTTTGCTCGATATAGCCGCCAAACGGATGCTGCACGAATCGTACACCCTTTTCGCGACAAATTGCTTCCGTTTTATCCGCAGAAAAACTATCCACTACGACGATATCTTCAGCGACTCCCGACAGGCTGTCGAGGCATCTGCCGATGTTCTTCTCTTCGTTGAAAGTGATTATTACCGCCGAAATCGGAGTCATCCTTACCAATCAATTACTTGCTTATCTCTCCAGAATTTACCCGACTCATTTACTTCCGTGGCCAGCCATACCGGGGTTTCAGCTCCTTCTTTGATCGAGCGCGTAGCCCCTTCACCGCCCATATCGGTTTTCACCCAACCGGGACATGCGGCATTGATCAAAATTCCTTTTGGCTCCAGCACCTTAGCCAATTGGCGGGTGACGGCATTCAAGCCGGTTTTGGAAAGTGAATAAATCGGTGCCCAATCGGAGACCGAATCACAATACGCTCCTGCCCCGCTGCTCATCATTACCACCCGGCTTCCCTGCTTAAGAAATGACATGAAGGATCTGGTGACCAAAAATGGAGCTACGGTATTTGTGTTGAGTGTGGTCAAAAAATCTTCCGGTGAGATATCCATCAGATCGACATCACCATCCAATAAAACGGCGGCATTATTGACTAAAACATCAAGCTTTATGTCCTCCTCCCGAAATTCTTTGACCAGCGCTGCGATGCTATCTTTATTGGTTACATCCAGTACTTTAGCGGTCACATTGTCGTTTTCCGCACGCAACATCCCTATGGTCTGATTAAGTTTATCGATGCTTCTTCCGGTGGCGTATACGTGGTATCCCCGCTCGGAAAGTTCTCGGCAAATTTGAAAGCCTATTCCACGATTAGATCCCGTTACAAGTGCAATTTTCCGTGTCATTATTTGTCTAGAGTTTCATCGAGCCATGAGAAAAATACCTTTTGCCATACTAATGCATTCTGAGGAGAAAGTACCCAATGATTTTCTTCAGGCAAGTACAAAAGCCTGCTTTTAATCCCTTGCTGTTGTGCTGCAGTAAATGCTTCGAGCGATTGCCCGATGGGTACGCGGTAATCCTTTCCCCCCTGAATGATCAAAATAGGCGTATCCCATTGATCGACATAGTTTATAGGATTGAATTCGTTGTACGTTTTTTGAGCAGCTTCATTATCCTTTTCCCAATACGGGCCGCCGATATCCCAATTGACAAAGAAAAGCTCCTCGGTAGTACCGTACATGCTCTGCAGGTTGAAAACACCGTCGTGAGCAATGAATGATTTAAAGCGACCCTCGTGAATACCCGCCAGATAAAAAGCAGAATATCCGCCGTAGCTCGCTCCCACGCATCCCAGTCGATCAGCATCTACATATGGCTCCTTTTTCATATCGTCGATGGCAGCGAGGTAATCGCGCATCACCTGACCTCCCCAATCTTTTGAAATGGCTTCATTCCATTCCACTCCGTGGCCCGGCATTCCGCGTCGGTTAGGCGCTACCACGATGTAGCCTTGCGAAGCCATCAGTTGAAAGTTCCAGCGAAAGGAGTAGAATTGGCTCAAGGCCGATTGCGGGCCACCCTGCGTGTAAAGTAGCGTAGGGTATTTTTTCGATGCATCGAAATCAGGCGGATAAATCACCCAGACCGTCATGTCCTTGCCGTCCGATGTTTTTACCATCCGCTTTTTCACTTCGGGTAGCTTTAGTCCCGCATAGGTTTCATCATTGACGGTAGTCAGTTGACGCATCTCTCCGCTTTTCATGTCAATGGCGAAAATTTCCCGCGCTCGATTCATGTCGTTTCGCCCTGAAATGATTTCACTGCCTGCGATTCCCACTAATCCGGAAATGTCAAATTGCCCTTCGGTAATTTGCTCCACGGTAGCTTTGCCATCCGCCTTTTTGGGAACGTTCACTTTGAAGAGCTGAACGGTTCCGCCCGTTGCTGCGGTAAAGTAGATGGTTTTTGCATCTTCGCTCCACAGAAATTCTCTCACCGTGCCATCCCAGTCGGCAGTCAGGTTTACGGGCTTTCCGTCGTACATTACTTTGATGTCATTCTTGTCGGCCTCGTAGCCATCTCGCTCCATGGAGAGGTAGGCCAGCTTTCCATCTTTCGAGAAAAGGGGGTGCGTATCGTACCCCTTATTACTCTCTGTAAGGTTGGTGGTTTTGGCGGTAGCCAAATCGTAGCGATA
>CAZYWJ010000058.1:18155-22221 GCA_964651785.1 uncultured Cryomorphaceae bacterium | reverse complement strand
AACTTTCGTTAAAAGAGACCTACCCATTAAACGAATATACCCTTAAACGAAAATGGCACGTCTTAAAGAAAACCTCTCAGGTCTGACCCCTTCTGCACTTATCAGTAAGTGTACAGGTATTGAGACCAAAATGTCGGGAAACCCACTCTTTCCTTCTCCCGATCCGTCTATAGCCGACTTGACTACAGAGCGCAAGAAGCTGGAAAGCCTTACTACTTCTGCAAACGGAGGCGATCGTGAAGCTATTGCTAAAAGAAATGAACAGCAAAAGGTCGTGGTATCGATGCTCAAGCGATTGGGAGCTTATGTAAGTATGATGGCTGATGAGTCTGAAACGGCAATTCTTAGTTCGGGATTTGAGGTACGAAAAAAGAGAACAATCATTGAAAGCCTCCCCCAACCCAAAAAACTACGTGCCACACGAGCCAGCCGGCAAGGTGTTGTTCAATTGAGATGGAAAAAGGTGTATCACTCGCATGCCAACATTGTAGAAATGACGGAAGACAATCCTAAAGAAGGATCTCAGGTATGGGTTCAGGTGGGTGTTACCACCAAGTGCAGCTACACCATAGACACTCTTGAGCCGGGCAAATACTATTGGTTTCGGGTACAGGCCTTCGGCACGGGCAGACCCAGCCCTCACAGTATGGCCATCATGATTATGGCCGCATAACCTTCTCCCCCTCCCCTTTTTTGTAAACTATATTTCCCCCTAAACACAAAATGACCCGCCGCAGTGGCGGGTTTTTTGGTTTGGAAGGGTGCGTGACGGATTATATTGGTTTCGATATATTTGAAGGCAATCGAAAACTCAAAAGATGGCAATAAAGCATCCAAAACATGTCTTTATCCCCTCCACGGGTTTCATAACACTATGTTTGGTATTGTTATAAACAAGTTGGCAACCATTAAAAACAGATAATTATGAGACGAATATTTATTTTACCACTACTTCTAATTTGGGGCTGTACAGCTGACTCATGCGAAGGTGGAAAAGAATGTGAAGCGTTTGACAAATCAAGGGACATCGCTCATTGGCATCTTTTCCCAGACTTGGACTCCGTTTACACCTTTTCTTCAGATACATCAGAAATAGTCCTCATGCTAGAAAGAAGCAGACTTTCAGAAGCTGAAACTTTAGAGTGTGGGTTTAAAAGCAGTTGTGATTGTCGACGATACTACATTGGCTATTATGAAAACGAATCACACAACATAAAAAGCAATATAATTTACGATGAAGACGGAGACCCGATTTATCGACCTCCTATTTTTTATGAATTCGATGATATATTCGCCTATTGGGAAGTAACACAATCTGGCGATATGATGAGAGTCGCAGATGATACAACATCCACTGTCCCATTCATCGAATTTGAGAACCTTGACAACATAACAATAGATGACCAAGAATTTCAAAATGTACTTCATCTAAGCATGCCGGAACAGAGTTCAATTAGTGACTACTGGGTTGCACAGTTCTTTGGACTGATAGCCTTAGAAAAAGACAGTGTTTTGTACACCAAAGAATAAAGAAAAACGGTTGCCAACAACAGTAGCTGACGCACAACCCCCTTCACTCCAAAAACTTGACTCATTTCAAGCCCTTTTAAGTAAGCTTTCTTCTTGAACCCATCTTCCCGATTGCTGAAATTTAAAGCAGGGATTCGGCTTCGTTCAGGGCTGGTAAAAGGAGCTCTGTTAATAAAAAAGTCAGCTCAAGTGGTTTTAAGCATTTAGTAGCTAAGCGGCTATCAGTCGTCCGCTACTTGAAGGACTGATGAAGCATTTTGACAAAAGCACTTACGGCTATGGATTTGGTTTTAGATTTAGTGCGTAATTTGCCCGACAAAGCAAAAGATAACCATTAAAATGAAGAGTAACATCAATCAAAATCGCTCTGCCTTATTCAGCGTATTTTCTAAAGTTTCCATTATACTTTCGGCTGCTACGGTAGTTTACGCGATTTACCATCTCTTCTTCTTTGCGGAACAAACGTGGTTGCATGGTTCCATTTCCACCGCTTGGGGATTTCTGTTTTCATTTCTTTGGCTATTGATATTGCTGGTATTTCGCATTCTTCTCAACAAGAGGTTGCACTACCGGAAAGCAAATGTGCTCATCAATTTATACCTCATTTTTACCGCGGTTATTACTTGGTTAGTATACCTATTGCTTTACGATATGCTCGGTGCATACTTTTCTCCTGATGAGGGATTGTCAATAGATAATTTGCCATCGTTCGTAGGTCAAACCTTATCCAGGGGGGTTCTCCTCTTTTTAACCGGCTATGCTTCTTACCTGTTCATAATATTGATCGGTATTAAACTGGCTAAAATCAAGATGGTTGAGTCCAAGTTGTTCACCCTCTTGGGTTCAGCCATGATAATGAATGGAGTCCTCCACGTGGCAGATAACTTTACGGATCCTGATCTTACCATTGCCATACTGTTGGTAAATGCCGCCATATTGTATTTCATTGGCCTCCTTTTCAAGAAAATCAATGTGGCAGATCTTTCGCCGTTATTTCCGCAAAAAACTGATTCATCCGATGATATAAAAACCACGGTTCCATCGCAAAAAATCGTTTCAAACGTGTCGATATCTAAATCGGAGCTTACCTCCGAAAGAACTACGCTCACCCCTCAGAAAACCGAGGTTTCAACGAAAAAGACTCCGACGAGAGAAATGAAGTCACCTCCTAAGAAGACAAGAAAAGCCGCACCTGAGGCTACTCCTCTTCCTTTGGTTGATCTTGAAAAAATAACGGATATCGCCCTTGTACGGAATTATTACCAAGGATTGTCGGTAGGGGAAAAGCAGCGCTTGGAGACAATCATTGAGCAGAAGTATTCGGATCAACACACCTTGAGTGATTCCGACAGACTGAATTTGATTTTTCAATACATAGCGGAAAGGAAGCTTTATGACCATCAGAGATACTTCCCCGGAAGTTAAACCTCAAAGTCCGTAAAACACTGTAAACGCTGTTCAATAACATCGTAGCCCGAACCAAGAATTCCGTACTGACGGCGAAATAAGAATGTCTTGGCGGATGGTTTGGATTTTAACAGCGCAAATTATCAGAACGGCAAATTCTCCAAGTCTACATTGCCACCCGAAATGATGATGCCGACCTTTTGACCTTTAAAGGAATCAGCCTCGCGGATTAATGCGGCCAGCGGAACGGCGCAGGAAGCCTCGCAGACTATCTTGAGTCGGGTCCAAATTAGTCGCATGGCATCTACGATCTCCTTTTCGGTAACTCTGATAATGCGCTCCACTCCGCGTTGGATGATGGGAAAGTTGACATCGCCCAGATGAGTTCTTAGTCCGTCGGCTACGGTATCGGCCGCATCGTTCTTCTCGATCTTTCCGCTGATCATCGAGCGGTAGGCATCATCAGCCTCGAAAGGTTCGCCGCCGTATACCTTGCAGTTCTTACCGCTGTATTCGGCGGCCAGAGCAGTACCGGCTATCAATCCGCCGCCACCTACGGGACAAAAGATGGATTGCAGGTCGGGGTAGTCTTCGAGAAGTTCCAGAGCTGCCGTACCCTGCCCGAGGATCACTTCCAAATCATTGGAAGGATGCAAGAAGGTAGCTCCGCGTCGCTGACCGATCTCAGCCGCCGCTGCTTCACGCGCCTCGATCGTGGGAGCGCATTCGGTTATCAAACCACCGTAACCCTTTACCGCATCTTTCTTCACCTGCGGAGCGTTTGAGGGCATCACGATGTAGGCCTTCACCCCGAGACTACGCGCCGCCAGGGAGAGCGCCTGAGCAAAATTTCCCGAAGAGTGAGTCACCACTCCCCTTTGCTGCTTCTCTTTCGAAAGCTGCATGATGGCATTGGTAGCGCCCCGCATCTTGAAGGCACCCATACGCTGAAAATTTTCGCATTTAAAAAAGAGCTCCGCCCCCACCCGCTCGTTTATGAGTCTAGAAGTCAATACAGGCGTTCGGTGGATATAGGGTCGGATGCGGGTGTGAGTTTCTAAAAGGGCTTTGCGGTACATATTGGTCGGTGGTCTGTGGTATTTCGTTAGTAGCTCAAAGCTAAATGAAT
>CAZYWJ010000058.1:9807-18055 GCA_964651785.1 uncultured Cryomorphaceae bacterium | reverse complement strand
CAATACTCAATACTCAATACCCAATACTGAATACTAATTACTCAATACTAATTTAAAATGTAGAAGAAATGTACACACTGGTAAACAAAGTGCAATTAATCGGACGCCTCGGAGGTGATCCTGAAATTAAAGAAACCAAGAACGGTAAAAAAATGGCCAAGTTCTCACTGGCTACCGATGAGAGTTACCGCGACGCCAAAGGCGAGAAAGTAGAGAATACCCAATGGCATCGCCTCGTGGCTTGGGACCGCAATGCTGAAATCGCTGAGAAGTTTCTCAAGAAAGGTCAACAGATCGCCATCGAAGGCCGTCTCGTTACCGGCTCCTACGAAGACAAAGAAGGAAACCGCCGACACACCGTAGACATCAACGTGAACGAATTCATGATGCTCGGAAGTAAGAATGGCTAGTCATAGTCGATAGTCGACAATCTAAAATTTTCAATAATCCACATACTGGTTACGAGCTACCAGTTACTAGCTACTAATTACTAGCTACTAGTTACTAGCTACTAGCTACTAAATACCAAAACAATGAAAAACCTCATAAACAGAGTACAACTCATCGGACGCTTGGGAATGAATCCCGAAATACGCAAATTTGATAACGGTACGACCATGGCGCGAATGAGCCTGGCCACCGACGCAGGTCACCGAGATGCAAACGGCAATTTTGTTAAAGACACCCATTGGCACACCCTCGTAGCCTGGGGAAAGATGGCCGAACTATCCGAAAGGCTCCTCAGTAAAGGAAACGAAGTAGCCATCACCGGCAAGCTTGTCAATCGCTCATACGAAGACAAAGACGGTAAGAAGCGCTATACGACGGAAGTGCAAATCGTGGAGTTTCTGAAAACCGAGAAAAAATCAGCCTGACCAAAACGATAGCATCAGTTGAAAAGTCCGCTGCCCTTTGGCAACGGACTTTTTAATTTTCGGTTGGATTATCCCGTATAACCCATCACACCCGAAATAGCATTTATGGAGAGCAAAAGTGAAAGCAACATTTCTTCCTCCTTGTTTCCGTAGCCATATTGCTTTTGTTCCCTCCAATTTTTCAAAAGTTCGATCTGTTTGCGGTGCAATGGTTCCAATAGCTGCCTTCTGTATTGACTCATTTGAAAGACAGAATCAGATGGAGGTATATCAAGCACCTCGGCCAAATGCTCAAGTGTTTTGTCTCTTTCGGACCTAAACTTGTTCAAAAACATTTCCCTGACCTCCTTCTTTTGAACCAGCTCAGCGTAGGCCTCCATAATCTTTTCATCGCTATACGATAAACCCATCGCCACGATTCGGGTCAGGTACGACAAAAACGGATCTTCCTTGACGGAAGATTTTATCGCATTAAATGCATCCTTCTTCTCGCGCTTCATTTTGTCCAAGGTAGAACCCATACCATACCAAGATGTCATGTTATAGCGACATTGACTCCATGAAAAAACCCAGGGTATGGCTCGCAAATCGCTCAATGAGTGAGCGCCCGTTCGTCGGGCAGGTCTCGATCCTATACGTCCTGACTCTATCGCATCTATAGGTGTGGCCTGGCGGTAAAATTCCATGAAATGATCCGTTCGGATCAATTCCTCGTAAATCTTTCTGCTCTCTCCCGCCATCCATGATATGATCTCACTCAACGGATGCTCGGAAGATTTAACCTCCTTTGAAGATAATGTTTTGCCCAGTGCTCCTGCCATCAACAGTTCCAGATTGTAGACTGCATTCACCCTGTTTGCATACTTCTGTTCGATCGACTCTCCTTGCTCTGTCAATCGGATGTCGCCTTTCAAGGTATTGGGCGGAAGTGCCTTGAGAAAATCTTTAGTCGGTCCTCCACCTCGGCTGATTGAGCCCCCCTTACCGTGAAAAAAACGGATGGTGACACCGTGCTTTTCTCCGATTTTGGCCAATTCCTGCTGTCCCTTGTGAAGGCCCCACTGACTGGCCAAGATACCGCCATCCTTATTGCTGTCGCTATAGCCTACCATCACCTGTTGAACGGGATACAGATCATCTCTGAGTTTCTTTTGATAGGCAATGGTATTTTGGGTAATGGGATGGGACAGGAAAGCCTCCAATATTTTCGGAGCTACCTCCAGATCATCTATGGTTTCAAACAGAGGTACCACGGGCAGTTTGCAGGCTATTCCATGCTCGGTTTTGATCAGGAGACCTGCCTCGCGTGCGAGTAAATATACGGCTAGCAGATCTGACACATCTCGAGTCATACTGACAATCAGAGAGCCAAGTCCGCGGTTTCCATAGTTGCCTATAAACTTCTCCGCAACTGCATAAACCTCAGTTACGGCCTTGGCTTCGGTAGCTTCCACCTGTCCCGGGCCTGCAAAGGGGCGCAAGGTTTTCAATTCATCCGTCATAAATTGAGTACGTGCCGCAAAATCAGATTTCAAAAATTTGTCACCATCGAGATTGGCGGTATTCAGAAGCTGAGCAATGGCCTTTTCGTGAAATACGGAATTTTGTCTTATGTCTATTTCCCCCAGGTGAAAGCCAAAGGTTTCGAGCATTCTGATTGCATCGTGAACCTCCTCTCTTGCCACGGTTTTAGCACCGTATGCCAACAGAGATTGATGAAGAATTTTCAGATCCTCTATTAATTCTTCACGCAATCGGTAGTCATTTCCTTGCTGCCGTAAAGTGGTAGAATGTCCGCGCTCCGTATTCAGCGGCAGCTTTTCCAAAATCAAACCTAGATATTGCCGAAAGGCTTCGCCCTTGTTTCTTTCGAGCGGGGCATGTCCTATCTCTTCTGCCAACTCTTCAGCGCGATTTCGCAGTGCGTCGGGAGCTTCTTCCATCTCCAACTTGAAACTGAGGCCTTTTATCAATTGGAGGATTTTTCTGCGAATGACCACAAAGGCATAGAGACGGAAGAGCATCAAGGTCTCTTCGGTTATGCTTGCCGTAACGAAAGGGTGACCGTCGCGATCGCCCCCTACCCAATCGCCAAATCTGTAACGCGGAAAAGCATTCGCTTCCTGCACTTTGGAAAAATTCAAACCATTCGCCTCAAAAGCGTATTTCAGACGGCGATCCAAAACGGGAACGACCTCTGGAAAGACTTCCGTGAAATAGTGTAAAACATTTCTTCTTTCAGAAGGTACATCGGGTTTTTCAATAAAAATTTCACCCGTATGCCAAAGTTTATATAGGTCTCTTTTGAGCTTAGCCTCGGTGCTTTTCCGTTCAGTCGCAGAGAGATTTGATTCAAGCAAGGTCTTAAAACTTAAAAAGACTTCGCGGTGATGCTCCAAGACGGTAGCTCTTTTTGCCTCCGTGGGATGAGCCGTCAAAACGGGCTCAATTCGCAGCCGCTTCAGGGTGGCTATTATCTCATCCTCGGTAAAACCTTTTTCAATCAGTGATTGAACGGTGTTCGCGAAAAGGCCTTCAACCTTTCGCATATCCGGCATTTCCTTATTTCTGCGTTCGTCTACCTGCCCTTTTACCTCAACCATATTGAGCAAATGAGCTACGATGCTGAAAAGCTGAATATCCTTATTGTCGAAAGTCTCACCGCGATAGTTATCCACTTCACCCACGAAAGGGATCAAAATGGCCGTGTCGTGCTCACCGTTTTCATTCAATGATTGCTTGAAGTGATTGAGCAAATCTTCAAATACTTCTTTCTGATTCATTTTAATTATAAATGTTTTGTATTGATTACTTCAAAATTTCTTAACTCGAAATAATCATCCTGTACCGTAATCCGTATTGATGATGATTCCTCCCGGCAAGGCAACCTTTTCCTCTTAGGCAATAGCCAAAATAATATGGTGCATTCCGTCAATTTTTTATCAGTATTGCAAAGGAGTATGCGAGCAATATTCCGGAAATATTCGGAACCGTGACCATCTTGGAGCATCCCTAAATACTTTATTGATATTTAATGAATATCCGGTGCTTTAGGGTAATGTGTCCGCACTGCATTTCCGAATTTTCGTTGTAACATATAGTCAATCTTTAAATCACCAATATAATAATGAATGATAACGGATTGTAATATTTTATGGTTAATGAATTATCAAATATTCTCAATCGAACCACTATTAGATTATGAGATTACGATAAAATGATAATTTCGCAACTTATGAAATACCGCAAACTCCACCTTTCCGAACTCGAAGAATTAAGAGATGATTTTGTGCAATTTCTCGCTGCCAATTCCATCACGGCAGATGATTGGGTAAAGCTGAAATCCGCTGATCGCGAGACTGCTGAAAAGATGATAGAAGTATTTTCCGATATCGTTTGGGATAAGGTCTTGACCAATGTTCAATACCTTCGTATCGTCAGTTCTGATGCATTGGGCGTTATCCGCTTTGGCGATGAGAATGCCGAGTTGATTCAGCTAAAAATCAAGGAGGGCGCTTTCGATTTGTCCGATCCTGAGAATATCAGAGGAATCGCCGAGGGAAACGTGGACCTCAATCGCTTTGAGCCTGAAATGACTACCGGCAAAAAGGCATATTCGGCAGATCGTGAACGAGAGATTTTCATCCACATGGAGCAGGGATGGATTCCTGCCAAAGAAATTTTTTGGCGAGCACTATCCTCAATGATCGTGAAGAAGGATTAGCTCATTTTTCAACATAGGTAATATCGTATACCGCCGATATATCAAACTCCTTTCGCTTCATCCAACGTTCAACTTCACTTTTTACAACCTCTTTATCAAACTCCTTATTTTCATCAAAAAGGGTCAGATTGAAAAGTACCAGGGTCTTGCCATCTGATTTGCTTTGAGATATCTCAACTTTTGATGATACCAATTTGACTGACGGATTCTTCTCAAATGTTTGAGTGACCAAATCATCCAACTCAGCTTTGAGGCTCGCCTTTTCCAAGTTGATACCCGAATTGACCTGCCAATAAATTAATCCTGCAAATAGCGCTAATGCTATTAAAGAAGTGACGTTTCGCATTCGAGTACTGCCATTAACGAATCGCACACCTTTGGGCGAAAGCTTACCGTAAAAGTGAAAAACCAAAGCAGCCGAAGCATGTATGCCGACTAATTGGAGCAATATCCTGAAAGCCGAAGATTTTACTAAAACCATATTCCACTGACTGATTCCGATTCCCAACAGTCCGGTGGGCGGGGCCAGTGAAGCTGCTACGAGAATTCCCACCGCAGCACCTGACACAAGGCTATCTTGCTCGGACTGACAAATGTTTATCGCTCCGGCAAAACCCGCAACTACCGGCAGCAAAACAGCAAACTTCGATACCTGACTCACCATTTCCATAAGAGGAGTCAAGCCTTTGATCGGAAAAAGTAAGGTCAGAAGACATGCCGTTAATGCTCCCGACCCGATGGCAATCGCATAGCGCAAAAGGCTTTTCTTCAATAGAGAACTGCGCCCTGCCGTAGTAGCCAAGGCAGCATTCATAGCCGGCCCTGCAAATGGAGCCACCAACATGGCAGCTACCAACAGAAACGAAATACTCGAATACAAACCTATCCAAACAATAATTCCCGCCGCTATGGAATACCCCACTAAACCAAACTTGGAGCCGACACTCTGAATTCCGTTGAGATAAATTTCAAATGAACTCTTCGGCGCTACGTCTACGGCTTTTTCGGGAACATCTGATTGGGGCGGGTACATGGCTAAGGCCCCTGACGATTGAACACTGACCTTTAACTGATCCATCTGGCTCAAATCATTGAGCACATCGTTCAGTTTATTATTCGGAAGAAAAGTGAGAATAGAGACGGAATCATTTTCGTTCAGAATTACCGTGTTGGTTCCGCCATGAGCATCGATTGCATTTAGGATGGATTTTTTATCCGTGAGCTCCGATTCCAAAATGACTTGTCTCATGTTTTATAATTTATCAATCTAATTTTTTAATTAAACCTATTCCCGAAAGGAAAAATATCAGACCCAATACGCCGTAGGTGATCAGACTCTTGGTGCCTGCATCCTGATTGATATAAAGGTATGCGGCATAAATTAGTCCTGCAGCGCCCAAAAGAGTGAGCAAAGCTCCGAATATAGACTTCAACTTCATTGGCGGTACGTTGACAGAAAGCATACCAAGTCCGTCAGGGCAGATGAATTCCTGATTCGTTTGGAAGATCTTACCAAACAATCTCAAATCGGATGAGATAATTCTCTACAGATTGCTGAGCAAATGTGTCAGGCGCAGAAGCCTGCTGAACTCAAACTTTAGAGTACATCGAGCGACTTTTCGGTCTTTTATCGACATGAGCCGTATTTGCTTCCGAAGCTACGGTATAAATAAACAAGCCTTTATAGGGACCTTTTACTTTTCTCATTATTTCCAAACCACAGCGATCGGCAAGTGCCTCTACTCCCCCGCTGCGCCTGAAGGCTTTCGAGTTTTCCTTGTCGAATGACCCCGCTGATTCGGTAATGAGTTTGGAAGTTTTCATCTTATGCGCGGGATCAAATTCAGCTATTAAGATTTCAGGACAAAGCTCACACATCTTCTTAAGCGTGCTTTCAGCTTTCTCGTTTGGTAGATTGGAGAAAAACAAACAAGCAACTCCTACATCAAATTTGGCCACATAGGATAACGTTTCGGGGAAACGAGCTCTTCGGATGGCTACATTTTTGATCTCTTGCTTTCGCATTTTTTGCTGAGCATACCGTACCAGCGTCAGTGATTTGTCCAAGCCAAGTCCGAAAGATATTTTTTGGGAGACGAGGTAAAAAAGATCGCCCGTACCGCAGCCTACTTCCAAAAATTTAGAATCCGAAGGAATCATTTCGGCCAACTGCATCCGTAAAGGAAGGCGAAAATGATCTGCTGTTTGAGAAGTAATCCAGCCTTTCATTCAATTCGTTTTGAGAGCACAAATTTCGTCTTTTATTCCATGCTTTCAATGTTAAGTTTTTCGAGATGGCGCAATTGTCAATAAGTCAGAAAAATGAGCCGCGATATTTTTGGAACGGAATCTGACATTCGAAAGTCTGCATTATTGATCTAACTTTGGCCAATGGGTATACTCCTGCTGTTTTTCTTTTTATCTATTGTATTTTCATTCTTATGCTCCGTTTGGGAAGCCGTGTTACTAAGCATTACTCCATCTTACGTTCAGCGCAGCTTAAGCGAAAATGCCAAGACGGGAAAATTAATTTCTGAACTTAAAGACGATATAGACCGCCCCCTGTCGGCCATACTTACGCTTAATACCATAGCTCATACGGTGGGCGCCATCGGTGTGGGAGCGCAAGCAGGGGCCCTCTACGGTACGGCTTCCGTTAGCCTCTTTGGCTTGAGCCTGAGTTATGAGTCAATTATTGCAACGATCATGACTTTGGCCATTTTGGTTTTATCTGAAATCATTCCTAAAACGATCGGGGCTAATAATTGGCGAAAGCTCGCTCCTTTTACCGTAAGAGCGGTATATGGACTCATGGTCATACTTAAACCATTCGTTTGGATAAGCAAGCTCATTACAAAAGGCTTGAACCGAGGTGAGAAGAAAAGCGTTTTCAGCCGCCGGGATTTTGTGGCCATGGCCGATGCGGTAGAACAGAGCGGCGAGATAGAACAAACGGAACACATGCTGATCAAGAATGTCTTGGCCTTTGATGAACTCATCGTTCAGGATGTGATGACGCCCAGAACCGTGGTAGTGATGGCGCATGAGGAAACGACTCTCAGGGAATTCTACAATACCAAAAACTTCAAGAACTTTTCACGTTTCCCCGTTTATGCCGAAACGCGCGATGTCATCACGGGAATGGTTTTAAAGGACGATTTGCTGGTAGAATTGGTCAATGATCAAGATGATAAAAAAATTAATGATATAAAAAGGGATATCGTCATACTGCCCGACACCCTGACCCTACGGGGGGCTTTTCAAAAAATGAATACCAAGCACGGTCATATGGCTGTGGTTGTGGATGAACACGGAGGATTGCGCGGGCTTATTTCTCTCGAGGATATCTTTGAGACACTCTTCGGGATGGAATTTACCGATGAAACCGATTCGGTAGAAGACTTGCGAAAATTTGCGCGTAATCGGTGGGAGCAGCGCGCAAAGTCACTCGGGCTGATGGAGTAGCCTATTTCGAATAGTGCTTTTTGATTACGTCCAAAGCAGGCTTACCCTGCGGGGTAAAAGACGGATCGCCATGGCCACCGATGTCTTTAAAGAAACGCCATTTCCAAATAAAGCCTCCCGCCATCCAAGGCTCATTCCAAACGGTATTGAATAAGGCCTCGAAGGCGGCTACTTGCCCTTCTGC
>CAZYWJ010000058.1:0-9707 GCA_964651785.1 uncultured Cryomorphaceae bacterium | reverse complement strand
GCTCATTCCAAACGGTATTGAATAAGGCCTCGAAGGCGGCTACTTGCCCTTCTGCTAGGTAATCTTCCGAATGGTGCTCCCAAGGTTTGGCAGCAGTTGATTTCACGCTTCGGTATCCGAATTCGGTAAAAAGTATTGGCTTTCCCTGCTTCTCAGAAAATTCTGCGAGCTTTCCAGAAAAGGAATTCCACGCAGCTTCCAGCTCAGCTACCGAAGGATGTTCGGCTTCCGAAAGCGGGAAATAGGCATTGACTCCGATAAAATCCAGTTCGTTCCAAAAGTCGACTTGGGCATATTCATCCCAGTTGGCGGCGTAGGTCAACTTACCGCGGTACACGGTTCTGATTTCTTTAATCAAGTCGAAAAAGAATTCGGAGTTGGTGCTCGTAAGCGACTTCATTTCCGTTCCGAAACAAAAGACTTCCACGTCCAGGCTATCGGCCAATTGGGCATAGCTCAAGGTAAAGTCTCTCATGGAATTCTCCCAAGCCTCTTCATCCTCCGGAAGGTAGTCGCCGATCCAGAGCCGCGGTATCCAAATCTGCGGTTTCACCATAGTGCGCAGTCCGGCAGCGTGCGCCATTTTGATTAGTTCTACTACCCCGTCCTCGCGCTCGCCCCACCATTGATGCTCAGAATTGTATTGAAGATCGAAGGCGCTTTGGTGCATAAATCCGTAAGGTATAATCGCAACCCACTCGGCATTCGATTCGGCCACGGCTTGCATTTGGCGAGCTTCAATCTCCATCGGTGGTGATTCCAAGCAGAATCCTTTCATTTTTATCGCGCGATTAGCGGAACCTGCACAGCCTGACAAGAATATTGATATAGCATAAAGTACATAAACTAAAATTCCCCTTGCCAAGAACCTAATTATAAATAATTTAAACTTTCTTTCGCTCAATTTGCATTAATTTTATCTGATGGAAAAGTTTGAATTTAGAAAAACTATCCGCTTACTTTGTCGCATGATTTCTCTGACAAGCAAAAATTTTTGGTGGTGGCATACGGATAAATTCGTGCAGCCTCTCTTTGCTTGTAATCTGACTTGACAATAATTACAGTCTTTTATAACTGAGCCCGCTGCACCCGCATCGGGCTTTTTTCATTTTAAAAATTAATAACAACAGTATGAAACAACACAAGTATTTTTTAGAAGAGTCACAAATGCCAAAGGCATGGTATAATATTTTGGCAGACATGCCTAACAAGCCGATGCCTCCGCTCCACCCGGGCACCAAAGAGCCGATGGGACCCGAAGACCTGGCTCCACTCTTTCCGATGGAGTTGATAAAACAGGAAGTCAGTACTGAGCGGTATATTGACATCCCCGAAGAGGTGCTCGACGCGTATAAGATCTATCGACCGTCTCCCCTGTTTCGGGCGCATGGTCTCGAAAAAGCCTTGGGTACTCCGGCCAAAATCTATTACAAATACGAAGGTGGAAGTCCTTCAGGTTCGCATAAACCGAATACGGCCATTCCACAGGCCTACTACAACATGAAACAAGGGGTGAAACGCATCACCACTGAGACGGGTGCAGGTCAGTGGGGCAGTGCTTTGAGTTATGCCTGTCAGCAATTCGGCATTGAGTTGGAAGTATACATGGTCAAACTGAGTTACGAGCAAAAGCCCTATCGCAAAATGATGATGAATACCTACGGGGCCAAGTGTTTCCCATCACCTTCTGATCGTACAGAGGCAGGACGAAAAATCCTCGCTCAGAATCCCCAAAGTCCCGGTAGTTTGGGAATAGCTATTTCAGAAGCCATTGAAAGAGCCGTTCAAGACGAAAAAACGAAATATGCCTTGGGTAGTGTCCTGAATCACGTGCTGCTTCACCAAACCATAATAGGGTTGGAAGCCGAAAAGCAATTTGAGATTGCCCAAGACTCGCCGGATATCATCGTAGCTCCGTTTGGAGGAGGTTCTAATTTCGCGGGAATTGCTTTTCCGTTTTTGAGACGGAATTTTCAGGGCGAAAAACAAATCAGGTGTATAGCGGTAGAACCTTCGAGTTGTCCGAAATTGACACAAGGAGAATTTAAGTACGATTTCGGGGATACCATCGGAATGACACCGCTCTTACCCATGTACACGCTGGGACACGATTTTGTTCCTGCTGAAATTCACGCAGGTGGATTGCGTTATCACGGTGCGGGTGTATTGGTGAGTCAACTTTTGAAAGATGGCTTAATTGAAGCTAAGGCGAAAGAGCAATTGGAATGCTTTGAAGCAGGGGTTCTTTTCGCGAAAGCCGAGGGAGTGATTCCCGCCCCTGAAGCTACTTATGCCATAGCTCAGGTAATCGAAGAAGCCAAAAAGGCAAGAGAAGCCGGAGAGGATAGGACCATTCTTTTCAATCTATGCGGACACGGACATTTTGATCTGTCTGCCTATGACCGTTACCTCGCAGGCGAGTTGCAAAACCACAATTACGAAAAACAAGCAGCAAATTAAATAGCGCCACGGCTATGTGAAAAAGGGCTTTCATAATTTTTTGAAAGCCCTTTTTAAGTTTATTTAGTTTCGGGTAGTTAAAGGTCTTGCAAATATGTGATCGTAATAAATGTGCGACCCCTACAGGGTCGCGTCTAAAATTCATCCAATTTTGCTACATACAAGTATTTGACCTCGACAGGGTCAAATTCAAGTGTTGAACATCGTACACCAAAAATTGTGGATCAACTTAATAACACAGAAAATTCTTCAGAAACTATCTGACTTTAGGTGACTACTTCTAAATAGACAATCATCTCTAATCGATGGCTTCTCAATTCGGCACAGCCTTTGACAAAAGCCACTAAATTTGACTCATGAAAAATCTACTTCTGATCTCTGCGTTCATTGCCGTTTTGGCTTCTGCCAATGCGCAAACCTCTACCATGAAAGTAAAAGGTGAAGCCACTGTAAAGGCCGTACCTGCTTTGATGAATGTCAGCATTCCGCTAGACGCAAAAGAAGCCACTTACGAGGCTACCTCAAATGAGCTGACCAAAACGTTCAATGACTTGAAAGAAGCTTTGATCAAGGCGGGCATCGATAAGGAAAAGATCAAATCGAACTCGATGAGCATCAATCCCGAATACCAGTACCTCGAGCGCGAAAGAAAGCTGGTAGGCTATGTCGGCTCCATTCGCTTGACGCTGGAATTGGATCACAATCAGAGCAACATGAATGCGATAGTGAACACATTGAAGAATGAGGCATTCAGTTTCGGCTACAGCCTATCCTTCAGTTTGTCTGAGGAACAAAAAGAAACCTTGCTTGAAGAGGCATTGACAAAAGCCGTGAAAGATGGTGAGAAGAAAGCAACAATTCTGGCAGAAGCCCTAGGTGTAAAGGTCATTGCGCTTGACGAAGTGAGCTACGGATACTCCAACGATAGCCCCGATATTTTTCAACCTCGAATGATGGCCGAAGCTTACGATATGAAATCAAGCGGTGGTGAAGACATTACCCTGAACCCATCGGAGATGGAAATCAGAAAAGAAGTGGGTCTGATTTGGCGAGTAGCCAAATAGTTACTCAAAAAGACTATTGAAGTATTCTACTACCGCTCTTCCCTTGGGCGTTATTCCTCCGTACATCGGATGCGTGTCGGCCATGGGGTTTCCGTTTTTGTAATCGTGATAAAGCACCTGATCCATGAGGTAATCGCCTTCTTGCAGATGAGAAATTACCTCGCTGATATGCCTTACGGATTCTTCCGAGTGCTCTTCCAAGGGTAAAGCCCTGTCGAGCACTCCCAATTCGGTTACCGCTAGGGGCATGCCTTCAGGTAATTCTTCCCGCAAACGGTCAATCTGCCCGTAATCATATTCTTTGGTATAATCCTTTTGATAAAGGTGTAAAACGGCTCCGAATTCTTTGGTGCCCTTATGGCTTGTAACGTATTTTGTCATGTGATCATTCCAATCCGCGTACCGCTCCGTGCCCATTTTAGTCTTTTTCGCAGGAGCGAAAATGAGGAAATACGGTAATTCAAGTGAATCCAAATAAGTGTAATAAGCCGGCAGTATTTCTTCCGTGTAAACTTTTGCATCCACACGCTTGGTCACTTCAGGTTTGTCGAGTTTTGGTTTCGAAAATTTCGGTAAATAGTACTCCGTCATCATTTCCAAAAACTCAAACTTGGCACCATTGGCTATCCAACGTCTGATGATCGCCAATTGATTTTCAGGACTGTCATTTCCATTGACTACGTAAACCATGGTGTAGCCATACTTCTCTTGTAAGTCGGTCCAGAGCTTCATTTTCTCATCGGGCCAATCCCGGGCAAAGTCCTTTTGCGATCTCGTTCCTCCGGGAATCCGAAGCACCATATTCTCCAAAGCGTTTTCGCTCATCTCAGAAAAAAGCGCATCGGCAAAGGCGGTTTGCTCAACGATATTGTAACTCGCCTTGCAGTTGAACCCGATCTTCGGTAGTTCTGATTTATCAATTTGAAGAGAATCAGATTGACTTGTGGTAATCTCACTTGATGAAGAGCCTTGTGGTGAACAGCCCCAAATCATAAGGAGCAACAGAATAGCGGTTTGCATAATTCTCACGGTAAAAGGGCTTGTGAAATGATTTCGTCATGATCAAAGGCCAGATCGGGCAATCCGTCTATCGGATGCCAATCAACCGCTTTGGCATCGGTATCGGCCTCAGCCATTTGAAAAGCCACTATTCCCTGAAAGGCCACGCTGACCGTTCTTCCGCGCGGATCGCGTCCCGGCTTACCAAAAGCTCCCACTTGTTTTAGATCATCGGCATCAATGCCCGTTTCTTCTTTCAATTCGCGTCGAGCAGCAGTTTCGAGATCTTCGTCATCTTCGACAAATCCACCCGGCAAAGCCCATTGATCCTGAAACGGCGGGTTCTTTCGTTGAATAAGTAAAACGTTCTTCACACCTGCCCTTTCGGCAAAAATGACCGCGTCTACGGTGAGTTTAATGTTTTGCTCCATCTGCTAAATTGTTTTTTCTGAGAATGCGCTTGATCAAGGGCCCGATCGTCAAACCTTGTCCGATTATCGAAAAGACGACGATGACATAGGTCATGGTCAAAAACAGTTCTCGTTTCATTTGAGGCTCCAAAGAAAGTGCCAAGGCAATGGAAATTCCGCCTCGGATTCCTCCCCAAGTAAGTATGATGTCCGTTTTTGGAATGAACTCCAATTTTTTCTTGAACAAAGCCACCGGTCCCGATATCGCGAGATACCTTGCCAAGAGACTAATGGGAATCGCCAAAGCGCCGAAGAGAATGTACTGACCGTCCAATGCAATGATTAAAAGCTCAAAGCCGATAAGCACGAAGAGCAAAGCGTTCAAAAAGACATCCACCAATTCCCAAAACTTATCTACATAAAGTCGCGTCTCGTCAGACCAAGCCACCTCGGGCGATTTGTTCCCGATAAAGAGGCCCGCAACTACGACGGCCAGCGGTCCTGAGAAGTGCAGCGCTCCCGCCAAACCGTATAAGCCCATTACCAAAGCGAGCGTAATAAGCACTTCCGTTTCGTAATGATCGATTGATCGCATAAGCCGAAAACCAATGTAGCCTCCCAGTAACCCCAGAACTACACCACCGCCTATTTCTTCCAAAAACATCAAACCCACATCGCCTACCGTTACGGACTCCACTCCTTTTTGCGCTATAGTGAAAATCACCAAAAAAACCACTACGCCCACACCATCGTTGAAAAGAGATTCGCCAACGATTTTGGTCTCGAGTTTTTTCGGAGCATTGGCTTCTTTCAAAATACCCAACACGGCAATGGGGTCCGTAGGACTGATCAAGGCTCCGAAGAGGAGACAGTAGATAAAATCGACCGGGTAATTGAAAAGCTGAAACAGTCCGTACATCATACCGGCCACCAGAAAGGCCGAGAGGACCACGCCAAAAGTGGCGAGAAGCGCAATGGGACCTCGATTTGTTTTCAGGCTTTCCAGCTTGGTATGCAAGGCTCCCGCGAATAAAAGGAAGCTCAACATGATATCCAGTAGAACCGTTTCAAAATCTATGGAACGCACCAATGTTTTGGCGCCTTTCAATACTTCAGGGTCTATTGCCCCCACGGCTACAATCACCAAAGTGAACACAATTGCGATGATCATGAGCCCGATGGTGAAGGGGAGCTTTAAAAACTTGGTATTGATAAAGGCGAAGCAAGCCGCCAGAATGGTAAGAATTACAACAATGTTGAATATATCCATTTCCTCAGTTTTGGAAAGTTCGAATATACACTACCCACAATTTTATACCTTACCGGATTCAAAATCATTTTCAGCGCAAGATGCAGAGCAGCAAAAATGCCTTGGTAACCGGGGCATCGAGAGGAATAGGAAGAGCAACGGCAATAGAACTTTCAAAACGAGGATTCAGAATAGCCGTGCATTATAATCAAAACCTGACCGAAGCCGAAAAAACACTTTCTGAATTGAAAGGAAACGGGCATTTTATCTGCCAAGCCGATCTTAGTCTGGATCGAGATATTGAAAATCTTTTCGAAACATTAGATCAGCATTTCGCAGAATTGAATGTCGTGGTCAACAATGCCGGCATTGCACTGAAGCACCCCGTAGTGTCGGGAGCGAAAGACTGGATAGCAAACTTTCGAGCTACGATAAATGTGAATCTGATCGGCGCGGCTTTGGTCTGTCATCACGCACTTACAAGAATGATTTCGATTAAGAGTGGAACTATCGTCAATGTATCAAGCAGAGGTGCCTACAGGGGTGAACCCGACATGCCCGGTTACGGAGCAAGCAAGGCAGGGCTAAACTCGCTTACGCAATCATTGGCGAAAGCCGCAGGAAAACACGGAATAGCGGTAACGGCGGTAGCCCCGGGCTTTGTTAAAACGGATATGAGTGCAAATCTTCTGGACGATAAAGCCTTGAAGGAAATAAAATCACAGAGTCCCTTAAATCGAATTGCCAATTCTGCAGAAGTAGCGAGATTGATCGGTTTTCTGTGCGAATCAGATTCAAAACACTTGTCGGGTTCGGTAGTGGATATCAACGGAGCTTCTTATTTCAGGTAAGCCTTGACAAAAATCATGTTTTAACGCCGGCTTATCCGATACATTTGTACCGACGAAAAAAGAATAAGACATGCGCCATAAAACAGCCGCCACCCCGATCATATCTGCCGAAGAAGCAGTAAAGCACATTCACTCCAATCAGCGCGTATTCTTGCATAGCGTTGCCATGACACCGCACACATTGATTCAATCGCTTTGTGATCGCGCTGACGAACTGAAAGGAGTAGAACTCATACACATCCATACCGAAGGAGCTGCGCCTTACGTGAAAGCCGAATATTCGGAGGCTTTCAGGCACAATGCCTGTTTTGTGGGAGCGAATGTCAGAGCTGCCGTTCGAGAAGGAAATGCCGATTACATACCCGTTTTTCTGAGTGAGATGCCCCTGCTCTTTCGGCAGGGTATTCTACCGATTGATGTGGCGCTGATTAGCGTATCGCCTCCCGACCAACACGGATATTGCTCGCTCGGCTCGTCGGTAGATATTACGATGGGAGCGCTGGAATCGGCTCGACTGGTTATAGCCGAAATCAACCCCAACGTGCCGCGCACGCATGGCGATGGTTTCGTTCATTTCGGTGAAATAGATTTTGCCGTTGAAGTAAACACTCCGATTCACGAGATTACTCCCCGACCTTTCGGTGAGGCAGAGGAAAAAATAGGTCGATACATTGCTGAAATGGTAGAGGATGGATCGACACTCCAAATGGGAATCGGGGCGATTCCCGATGCGGTATTGAGTCAACTCACCCACCACCAACGCCTCGGAGTGCATACCGAAATGTTTTCGGACGGACTCATCGATTTAGTAGAAAGCGGTGTGGTGACGGGAGAAGAAAAGCGGGTTCTGCCCAATCTGGTTACCGCCTGTTTTGCCATGGGCAGCAAGCGACTTTACGACTTTATCGATGACAATCCGATGGTGGTTTTTAAAGATGCGGCTTACACCAACGACACGGCCATCATTCGTCAAAACCCCAAAGTCGTGGCGATCAACTCTGCCATCGAAATTGACATCACGGGGCAAGTCTGCGCCGATTCTATCGGTTCACTTCAGTATTCTGGCGTAGGCGGACAGATGGACTTCATCCGCGGCGCCTCACTCAGCCCGGGCGGAAAACCGATTATCGCCATGCCGTCCGTAACGGCTAAGGGAAGAAGTAAAATCGTCCCTTTCCTTCAGGAAGGTGCTAGCGTAACGACCACTCGGGCGCACGTCCACTACGTCGTTACCGAATGGGGAGTGGCCTTTTTATACGGAAAAAACCTCCGCCAGAGGGCGAAGGCTTTGATTGAGATTGCTCATCCGGATCACAGGGAAAGTCTGGAAAAGCAGGCTTTTGAGAGGTTTAGGTATTTGTGAGCCTTAATTTTACACATTGACTTAATTACGCAAGAGTTTCTGTAAATTAAAGAAATTCATAATAAATACATTATTAAATTCTAGCAGAATTTAGAATTATTGATGATTATTTACTCATTTATACGTATACCTTCTCCTGTTATAATTCCACGACCATCAATAGTCACAACTAAATTAGCACTCGTCTCAGTTACCGATTCAACGGTCATAACTGCGTTCTCCCAAGTATAATCATTTGATGAGTTATCAGGATCTTGATAAATGGCTTCACCAGACAAAGGTTCAGTAAATCCCGTGCTAACCGATTGAAAGGTGTCGAATACGAACAATTGACTAATTACCGTGTCAGAAACGAGATTGAACGCTACAAAACTATACCTTGATGTACCGTCATTTTGAACATCATTATTAATATAACCATCTTCAAATGTTATTTGATCACCATTATAATCATAAGTGATATTATTATAAGATTCATTCACTGTGTCTAGCGGAATGTCTTTAAACCAAATCTCCAAGTCTTCGTCCGAATCGAAATTTTTGAAATGTCCGGTAGCAGTTTGATTTTCTTCATTATAAGTCCATAGCAGAATCTCATTTGATTCTATGAAATAAGAGTCTACTCCTGTATTTATTATGACTGAATTCGGTGACTCTAAATCCAGTTGAACCTCAAATGTCAAACCGTTCTCATCTGATTCAAAAGTCGCAAGAAAAACTTGATTGGTAAAAACTCGTGCTGTATCGAACAGTTCAAAATATTCATTGTTGCTGTAAAACACAGTTGTTTCACCTGCTTCCGGTTCCGTCATCTCAACAAGTTTAACACTATTGTAACTCCCCTCCCCGGATATCGTAATGGCAGGACTTCCTATTTTGCCAAAAACAATATTGAAGGTAGCATTGAATGTTTTAGTTCCCTCGTCGAATTCTGTAATAACTATCTCACCCGAAAGGCTGCGAAATCCAACAAGCTCGCCATTAGACGTAGTATAATATTCTACTGAATTGCCTGACCCTTCCGTAAAAGAATAGGTGGCGTTTCCTATAAAATCTTCCAATTCAAAATTTAAAAAGCTTCCATCATCTTCAGATTTAATAATGAATGTTCCATATGATAAAAATCTACTTAAATTTTGATTACCTGAAAAGTCATTTCCATTAATGTTCGCCGACACGGTACCAGAAGTCGGGTTTGGGTTTTCATTACCTGAAGGGCTGTCGCTTTCATCGTCTTTACAGGAAGTGAGTACGAGTAGAATGAAGAGTACCCCTAATAGTTTATGTTTCATGATTTAAAATTTTCGGCTA
>CAZYWJ010000057.1:6371-22727 GCA_964651785.1 uncultured Cryomorphaceae bacterium | reverse complement strand
CCTGAGTTGATCATGCCTGAAGAAACAAGCATGCACATCACTTGCACCGCTGTAGATTACGCGATGCTGCTGGATTATGTCGATGGTAATTTAACGTCAACCCAAATGAATGTGTATGAAAGCTTCTTAGCCGGAATATTCATGCAAAATGGATTGACTCCATTGGGAGTTGAAGATGATTGTAATGATGCCAGTTTCTCTGAGACGGGAATAGAAATATCAACTGATGTAGATTGTCCTTCTAAAGCAACTATTCGATGCATATTTGTTGCAGAGGATGCTTGCGGAAATGTTTCTGAAGAGCTCTACACGGAATTGGTTGTAGTTGATAATACAACTCCACACATATTCTGCCCTGCAGATATTGTGGTGACTTGTGGAAGTGATACATCACCGGATGTTACAGGTTTTGCTACAGCAACCGACAACTGTGTAGGTATAATGGATATTTCATATGAAGATCTGTATGTTTCTGACATATGTCCGTCAAGCTTTATCAGAATGTGGACAGCATCAGATGAGTGTGGAAATATCGCAACGTGTGAGCAGTTGATCACTACAGTTGAAGAGGATGACTGTGTGGTTGCTCCTAACGGGTTAGAAGCTGAAGTTGTTGGATCAAATTCAATTCAGTTTAGCTGGAATCCTGTTCCTAACTCTGTAGCATGTCGTGTATTTGGACGACCTGCGGGAGGAAATGCAAACATCACTTTAGGAACAATTATGGGAACTGAACCATCTGAGTTGACATTCACTTCTAATCAGCTGCAAGATGGGCTTGATATCGAGTGGAGAGTGATTTGTGCATGCGAGTTGTCACCATTATCGACTACACCGTACAGCCCTTGGACAGCGTTTGAGTTCTTGACGGATGACAATAAGAGCAATAGCATTTCAGAAACTGAGAGTGAATTGCTATCGGGTGAACTTTATCCGAATCCGACAAGATCAAATGTATTTATCAACTCTGAATTCAAAGAAGGAGAAACACTTACGGTGATGGATCTTTCAGGGAAGGTAGTTGGTCAGTACAATGTGCCTGCGGCGACCGGTTTGTTCGAAATTAACCTGAAGAGTTTAGAAGGTGGAGTATACTTTATCCAACACCTGGGACTTGATGGAAGATCTCAAACATTCAAGGTTGTGAAGAATAACTAAGTTGAGTATTAATCTAAAAAAAGCCCCTGCCTGTAAAAGGTAGGGGCTTTTTCATTGGGGTATTTGATATTATTCTTCTTCTCGTAAATCCCAGATCCTCACCAGACCCTTATCTTCCAGTTCGGCAATAGAAGTTTCATTATTGGGATGTTCTATTCGGAATTCTTGCATCGCCGCTCTCTCAGCCTCCAGCCTCACCTTTTTAAATTGATTCGTTTTAGAGAGAACATCATCTAACGACTCTTTCGGATTAACGGAATACGCAAAACGACATTCCTTTTTAACTAATTCCTGTATTCGCTCGGTTCTAATTGATTCAGTCATTTTCGTTTTTACCCGAATTATGACAAAAACTTTACCGGAAGGAAAAAGACATAAAATGAAAAAACCACGCAACGATTATCGTGCGTGGTTTATGGTGGAGAATACCGGATTCGAACCGGTGACCTCTACACTGCCAGTGTAGCGCTCTAGCCAACTGAGCTAATTCCCCTTGGGTGCGCGAAATTAGAGTAATCTTCCTTTTTAGACAAGCTTGTTGACGCTTATATTCGGCAAATGATTAAGAATATTATTTTCGATTTAGGCGTAGTACTACTGGATGTAAATTACGCCGCGACTATTCGAGCATTTTCTAAACTTGGTTTGGAGAAGGCAGAAGATGCTTTTTCTAAGCATAAACAAGATGAGTTTTTTCGCAAGTACGAGAGAGGTTTGATGAGCTCAGATCAATTTCTAGGTGGTTTGGCTGAGCGAATGAAGTTTTCGGATCAAGTCGGACTGGAAGAAGCGTGGTGTAAAATGCTGGGCGAACTTCCTATCGAAAAATTTGAACTGGTTAAAGAATTAAATAATTCCTACCGCTTGTTCATACTGTCCAATACAAATGAAATCCACCAAAATTGGTTTGAGAAAAAGATTGATGAACAATACGGATGGGTAAATTTTGAGAGGTGTTTTGACTTCATTGGCTACAGCCATCAAATCAATGAAAGAAAACCGGACTCAGAAGCGTTTTTGAAAATTGTAGAAAGATTTGAACTGAATCTTGCTCAGACCTTATTTGTAGACGATACATTCGAGCATGTTCAAGCTGCACGAAAGCTTGGTTTATCGGTGATTCATTACAAAGAAGACATGAATCTGAGAACTGAAATTACCAATGCGATTGAGGCGAATTCTACTTCTTCTTAAAAGTACTCCCAAACGAATTATCGTAGTTCAGATAATATTGCTCACCCTTATCTAAATCGGAAATATCCAAAGAGCGGCCATATCCCGTACGCACCAAGTTTCCGTACTTATCAAACACTTCAAATTGGGTTTCCTTAGAAAAGGTGATCGCATTGTCAGGTTTTTCAGGAGAGAAAGTTACGGCTGAAACTCCGGGATTATAGGTTACTGCTTCGCTGTAGCGCGGCTTCCCCGTGTAGTCTATTTGCTTAACTCTAACCTTATTCTCGCCCGAATATGGTTTTAATTTAAATGTATACTCTTGCTGAGCGGGAGTACCCGTTCCGCTTACTTCTCCGGCTTTTACCCATTTATTCCAGCGAAACTGCTCGATTTCGTAAGGGAGTGATCCGCTTTCGTTTTCAGTGGTCCACTTTAACGTATTGTTCGAAACGCTGATATCTTTAATGGTAAAGGTGCTGTGCGGCATTATTGCCTCGGGATTTAAAATCAAAGGCGCGCACCCCTCTTTGTGATTGAGAATAATTTCCAACTCTTGCCCTTTTTCAATTCCCAAAATGGAAAAATCAATGGCAAATGCACTGCTGTTTATTTCATCGCGCGTTAGCTCATCATTCACATAAACCTCAAATACACAAAAACCTACACCGTCTTGTCCGAAGGGGTTTTTGACGTACAAATCCTTTCCTTGATAAACGCCTTTTAGTACTAAGGAGCTGCTTTGAGCGGCCATAGTGAACCCGAGTAGTACGAAAAGAGAAATGAAAATTGATTTTTTCATGATTGATTTATCAAGTGGTCGAATTCATCAAAAATACAAATTACCGATTATCCACCTAGCGAATCGCTGAAAGCTGATAAAGTTGACGTGTAATGGCATTTTATTACGCCTCCCTCAAGGGAAATCAAAAAAATTTACTGCTGAGATGATTCTTATATTCGCGAACTATAAGCGACAAGTTATGGATATAAGATTGGATGGAAAAACAGCGTTGGTAGCAGGTAGTACACAAGGTATTGGGAGAGCCGCAGCACTTACAATGGCGAAATTGGGAGCGCGAATAATTTTGATCGCTCGAGACGAGGAGAAGCTCAAAACCGTGAATGCCGAGCTCAATTCCATTCGTTCATCGAATCACAAATTTATTGTTGCTGATTTTTCAAATCCATCGAAAGTCAAGGAGATTCTTCAAAATGAATTGGCTAGTGAAAGCGAAATACACATTTTAATAAACAATACCGGCGGACCGCCTGCCGGCAAAGCTTCTGAAGCCGATGTTGACGAGTTTCGACGAGCTTTTGAAATGCATTTAATTTGCAACCATCACCTGATGGCTGTCTGCACTCCTCTTATGAAAAAAGCGGGTTACGGAAGAATTATCAACGTAATCTCAACATCCGTGAAGCAACCTTTGCCAAACCTAGGTGTATCTAATACCATCAGAGGAGCGGTAGCCAATTGGGCTAAAACTTTGGCCAATGAATTGGGCCAATTCAACATTACGGTGAACAATGTATTGCCCGGCCCCACCAATACCGCAAGGCTGGAAGCAATTGCCGACCGAAAATCTAAAACGAGCGGGAAATCAGTCAAAGAAGTGATTAGCGATATGGGAAACGCTACCCCAATGAAAAGAGTGGGGGAGCCTGAAGAAGTAGCAAATGCCATCGCGTTCTTAGCTTCTCCTGCAGCTTCTTATATAAATGGAATAAATCTTCCCGTAGACGGCGGACGAACTTCCTGCCTGTAGTTTACGAAACCAAAAGCTTAAACCCCTTACCGTGAATATTGATAATCTCAATTCCGGAATCGGGCTTTAAATGCTTTCGTAACTTGGCAATGTAGACATCCATACTTCTGCCGTTGAAGTAATTATCATCGCCCCAAATAGCATTCAGAGCATAGTTTCGCTCTAAAACTCCGTTCTTATTGAGGCAAAGCAGATAGAGCAATTCGTTTTCCTTAGTGGTGAGTTTTTGCTCTTCATTGTCATGCTTTAATAGCTGCCGCTCGTAATCGAAGTGAAAAATACCAAGTTCGAATACCTTCTGATCTTCATCTTCGCTTCTGCCTTTTTCCGTGCGACGTAGAATAGCATTCACTCTTACGAGCAATTCTTCCATTGAAAATGGCTTGGTGATGTAATCATCCGCTCCGATGTCAAAACCCTTTAACGTATCTTCTTTCATCGATTTTGCCGTAAGGAAAATGATCGGAATCTTTTTGTTGGTTGTCCGAATTTCCTTCGCTACGGTAAAACCGTCTTTGATTGGCATCATTACATCCAAAATGACAAAATCAAATTGCTGCTGATTAAAGACTTTAAAGGCTTTATCTCCATCCGTGCAAAGGACAGTTTCAAAATCTTTCGCTTCGAGGTATTCTTTTAAAAGGGTTCCCAAGTTTGGGTCATCTTCGGCTAGTAAAATGCGGGTTTTAGATGTCATGCTCGTATGGTAATTGAATAATAAATGTACTTCCTTTTCCAAATTCACTTTTTACACTGACCACGCCTTGGTGCTTTTCCACTATGGCTTTTACATAGCTTAGGCCCAACCCAAATCCTTTAATGTTGTGCACGTCTCCGGTAGGTACGCGGTACAGTTTATCAAATATTCGTGCTTGTTGATCTTTTTTAATTCCTATTCCGTTATCGGCCACACTCAAGGTAATGGATGAAATGTGACTCACAATTTCAACGTGAATGACAGGATGGTCACTGCTGTATTTTATGGCGTTGTCCAACAAATTGTAGACCACGTTCGTGAGGTGAATTCGATCTCCTTTGATAACTCCCGCATCCGCATTTTCTTTCAACTCTATTGATCCGCCTTTCTGTTTTATTTGCAGCTCGATGTTGCGAATAGCCGTCCGTACTACCTCGTTCAAGTCCACATCTTCATAAGAAAGTTCCATCTCACGTCGATCCAAAACCGCGCTTCTCAAAACATTCTCAACCAGCACTCCAAGCCGCTTGTTCTCATCTCTTATCATTCCCACATACTGTTTGTGGCGATTTTCGGACTGACTCATCACCGGGTCGGCCAGCGCCTCGCATGCCAATGATATGGTTGATATCGGAGTCTTGAGTTCGTGGGTCATGTTGTTGATAAAGTCATTTTTAATCTCAGACACTTTCTTCTGTCGAAAGATGGTGCGAATGCTATAGGCAAAAGCAAGAATGATCGCAATTAAAAATATGGCTGATGACGTAAGCAGTGGCCATAAGGTGCGAACCAAGTACGATTCTTGGTTCGGGAACCATATACGTAAGTATCTGGTTGGCTGAGTGAAATCATCAGGTAATAAACGAATTTTATACCCATTATTGTACAGTGGAGCGGTGTCTTCTACTCCTTCAGATAGAATCAAAGGATTGTCAAAAAGATCAAAAACCCCGAATTCATAAGCGGCATCAATTCCACCAATGTCACTCAAATGCAGATTCAGAAGTGAGTCAAGTTGATCCCTGCCGTATCGATTCAGAATATCAGACTCACGGTCAATGTTCACCAAACCGGTCAGCAATTCGGTGATGATTTTCTGTTCCCTTTCGGGGAAATAATTAGGGACTTTAGCGGTGCTTTCCTTTTTTTCTCTTTCCTGACCCAATACCATCGGATCGGGAAATGACATATCCTTTTTTTCCCGAAAAACTTTTAATCTGCTTGTTCCGTCCTGACTTAAAAAACTGGAGCTATCCGTCTGAGTTTGGTTTGACGTCCATAAATGAGCGATGGTTCGCTCATCGGATATGCTGTCTATTTGCGCTCGGATTCTGTTGCCAAAATCAGATTTGCGCATCCGCTCCTTAGCCTCTTCTCGTTCCAGCACATTATTCACTTCAGCCAAAGCTATTTTTACGCTTCGTCTGAATTGTGTATCCCTCAGCGCTACCGAGTTCTGAATCCAATAGATTTGGATGGCGACCAGCCCTATTAGCGAAAAGCTGATCAATATGATGAGAATGGGTATGTAGGATTTTTTCAAGTGTCACAAATTTAAGAGTGCAATGAATGCAATGCAGGAAACCTTAACCTTAATTAACAAAAGGTAATCTCGTGTTAACGTTTCCTTGCGACTGCTTGCCTTAGATTTGCATCAGGTTTTACAGTTTACATGTTTTTCGCAACAGGGAGAGCTCAAAAGAGGGCTCTCTTTTTTTGCGCGGAAGAATTATTTCTCTGCTATCCTTAGAATTTCGAAATTCACCGCATGAAGCGTATTCAAAATTTCATCGACGGACAGTTCGTCCCGCCTTCATCCGATGAATATATTCCAAACATCAATCCTTCCGAGGGGAAGCCTTATGGCGAAATACCCGATAGTGGCGAAAAGGATGTAGATGCTGCCGTGGCCGCCGCTGAATCAGCTTTTCCTGCGTGGTCATCTTTAAAAGGCAGCGAGCGATTTTCGCACCTGATGAATTTGGCTAAGGGAATCGAAAAACGGATGGACGAATTTGTAAAGGCCGAGAGCAAAGACAACGGTAAACCCGTTTCATTGGCTCGCGCAGTAGACATTCCGCGCGCCGTGCAAAATTTCGAATTTTACGCTTCAGCCGCCATTCACTTTTCATCAGAAAGTCACTTCACGGAAGGTTTGGGAATAAACTACACCTTGCGCCGCCCGCTTGGTGTCGTGGCCTGCATCTCGCCGTGGAATCTTCCGCTTTACCTCTTCACTTGGAAAATAGCTCCCGCTTTAGCGGCGGGCAATACGGTGGTAGCAAAACCCTCGGAAATAACTCCTATGACCGCGTACCTTCTGGCTCAGGTGGCCGAAGAAGTTAAATTCCCGAAAGGGGTGCTCAATATCATTCACGGAACGGGTGCAAAAACCGGAGATGCCTTAACGCGACATTCAGGAGTAAAAGCTATATCATTCACGGGTGGTACTGCCACCGGAAAAAGAATCATAGAAGTGGCCGGCACTCAGTTTAAAAAGCTGAGTTTAGAGTTGGGTGGAAAAAACCCGAACCTGATCTTTGCCGATTGCGATTTTGACCAAATGCTTTCAACTACCGTGAGAAGCTCTTTTGCCAACCAAGGTCAGATTTGCCTCTGCGGGTCCAGAATATTAGTGGAAGAAACCTTCTACGAAAAATTCAAGGAAGCTTTCGTGGCCAAGGTCAGCAAGATGAAGGTGGGAGACCCGTCAAAGGAAGAAACCAAAATGGGCGCCGTAGTGAGTGAGCCCCACATGAAGAAAATATTGAGTTATATCGAGCTCGCTGAGAAAGAAGGCGGACGAATTCTTTGTGGCGGAAAAAGAGAAATCCTTTCAGGAGAACTGGCCGAAGGGTTTTACATCCAACCTACGGTCATAGAAGGATTGGATCAAAATTGCCGTACCAATCAAGAAGAGATTTTCGGCCCCGTAGTTACTTTGGATACGTTTAAAACCGAGGAAGAAGCTTTGGCTAAAGCCAATTCGATCAATTACGGATTGGCTGCTACCGTATGGACTGAAAACCTTTCCAGAGCGCACCGAGTAGCTGAAAAATTGGAAGCCGGAATAGTTTGGGTAAATTGCTGGCTACAGCGAGATCTGAGAACCCCTTTCGGGGGAGTGAAAAATTCAGGCATGGGAAGAGAAGGAGGATTTGAAGCCATGCAATTCTTTACCGAACCAAAAAACGTGTGCATCAGCTATTGACGATGAGAATCATTTTCGCCATTCTAGCCGCGGTTATATTTTGCCATCTTTCGGCCTTCGGGCAGATGGATCGATTCATTTTGCTCGAAAAACCGGGGAAACAAAAATCGAGAATACGGTATTATATCGGAGACGAAATTCAATGGCGCTTTAAAGAAGATAAAACGACATACACTGCGGTGGTGGCTTCCATAAATGATTCGACATTTGTAACCTCAGAGGCATTGATTGTACCTTACCAAGAAATAGAAATGATAGTGATGCCGGCAAACGGATCCGTAAGATCCATCGGTACCATGGCTTTCTATGCGATACCGCCTATCATCGTTTTTGATGCTGCAAATAATCTTTTCAATACGGGTAATACACCGGTAGTAAGTAGTGAAGCCTTGGCTATATCGGGTATCTTTGCATCTATTTCTGCATTGAGTTATTTAATTCCGAAAACGAAAAAGAAAAACTTGGAGAAGAAATGGCGCATCTTACCAATTATTCATTGAGGCATCATTTGCCGAATCTTATTAACTTTCCTAACAGAATTCATTGATATAAAACATGCTTAAGCAAAGCTTACAACAAAAACTTCTTCAAAAATTATCTCCGCAGCAAATTCAGCTAATGAAGTTGCTGCAAGTACCTACTATTGAGTTAGAGCAACGCATAAAGGAGGAGATGGAGACCAATCCCGCTCTGGAAGAAGGTGCCGACGAAGAGGAAGAAGATATCAAAGAAGAAACCGAATGGGAAGAGGAAAGCAAAGACGAGCCTGAAGAATTCGATTTCAGCGACTATATGTCTGATGATGATATTCCCGCCTACAAAACCAGCGTGAGCAATAAAAGTGCTGACGATGATGAGAAGTCTACCCCTTACGCGGCAGGAAGTTCATTTCGTGAAAATTTGGAAAATCAGCTTTCCTTAAGAAACATATCCGATGAAGAGGAAGTGCTGGCTCAAACCCTTATCGGAAATCTCGATGATGACGGATACCTGAGACGCGATTTGGAGAACATCGTAGATGATTTGGCCTTCTCTCAGAATATAATGACGTCCGTAGAGGAGCTCGAAAAAATTCTGAAGATGATTCAATCTCTCGATCCGGCAGGAGTGGGAGCGAGGTCCCTTCAAGAATGCCTCTTGATCCAATTGAAAAGGCAGGATCAAACTTATCCGTCAGTGAAAATAGCTAAAGAGGTTATCGAAAAACATTTTGATGCCTTCACCAAAAAACACTACGACAGAATTCTCAAGAAACTCGAAATTTCAAATGAGGATTTGAAAATTGCCGTTTCCGAAATTATAAAGCTCAACCCGAAGCCGGGAAACAGTTCACGCGACAGCGGAAAGTCGAACCAGCAAATCGTTCCCGACTTTGCCATCACCGTAGAAGAAGATGAATTGAGGCTTTCGCTAAACGGAAGAAATGCACCTGAGCTGAAAGTGAGCAATTCGTATCGCGAGATGATGAAGGGCTACGCGGAGTCCAAGAAAAAAGATAAGAAGCAAAAGGAAGCGCTGCTTTTTGTCAAGCAAAAAATTGATTCGGCCAAATGGTTTATCGATGCGATCAAGCAGAGACAACAAACCCTGCTGCATACCATGGATGCCATCATGAATTACCAAAAGGAATATTTCCTGACGGGTGATGAAACGAAGCTCAAGCCGATGATTTTGAAAGATATCGCGGAAATCGTGCACATGGATATTTCCACCATTTCGCGCGTGGCAAACAGCAAGTACGTTCAAACACCGTACGGAACTTTTCTGCTTAAATCTTTTTTCAGCGAGTCACTTTCTACCGATAGCGGTGAAGAAGTGTCAACGCGGGAGGTGAAGAAAATTCTCTTGGACAGCATCGGCGCCGAGGACAAAAAGAAACCGCTGACCGACGAAAAGCTTGCGAAGTTTCTGAAAGACAAAGGTTACAACATTGCCCGCCGTACCGTGGCAAAATACCGGGAACAACTCAATATTCCCGTGGCGCGATTGAGAAAGCAGCTATAGCATGCGAAAGGCCGCAATGATTATTTCGGCTTTGACACATCCGCTGATGATGCCTTTGCTGGCGGTGTTCATTGCCTTCAAATTTGATTGGTATCTGTCGGGCAGGCTGGTTGAGGAGCAGGAGAATATTATCTACTTCATCATTGCCTTGAGCACTATCGCCTTTCCGGGGATAAATATTCTGCTTTTGAAATGGTACGGCGTGGTAAGCTCGCTCAGCATGCCCGGCCGCAAAGAGCGCACCGCACCTTTTATTTCGACCTTGTTCTTTTTTGGTTTGGGATATTACTTACTACGAAAGGGGGTTTTGCCGCCACCCGTGTATACCATCTATCTGGGCTGCACCTTGTCTGTTCTGTTTCTCATTCTGATTAATCTTCGCTGGAAGATTTCGGCCCATTCCATCGGAATTGCGGGCGTTTTGGGAACGACCATCGCCCTGTTTCAAATTCACGATTTCAGTAATTTTCCGCTTTTGATTTCACTGATCGTCTTAACAGGTCTCACATTGTCATCAAGACTACTTCTCAGCGCTCATAGTCCTGCCCAAGTCTATGCGGGCGCCGCCGTTGGTTTTTTCGTGACCTATTTTACGGTTATTTACGAATGGATTATCTGATGGGAATGAATGCGATACCCACGGAAAACGGAATGACTTGTGTTCCCTTTCCTTCTTCTATCAGCGGGGTGAGAGAGTAAAAAGCGGTTAGGGCAACTTTCCCCACGCCTATTCTGGCATTCACACCATATCTGAAAGTTGTGATGTGCTCAAAATCATAAATCTTTCGTTTCCCGCGTGAGTCAATCAGCTTCTGTTTATCTCCCAACAGATACCCGACGCGAAAGCCTACGGCAAATCGAAAAGCACTTCTTCCTTTTCCGATGTAGCGCAGTTCCAGCGGCAGCTCTAAATAAGTAGTGGCGTGCTTGTTTTTCTCGTACTCATAGTCGTCGTCAAATGGAACGATCATCTGATCTCCCGTTTCGCCATCTATTTCTTCCTGAACTAAAGCGGCATTGCTGTGCACATTATCGGCGCTAATCCCGATTCCCCACGCAAAACTCACATTCGAATTGCGGCCAAACGTATAGTCGGAATAGAAGTGCGCTTTGAAGCCAATCGAAGGCACTTCCAACTCTACGCCTTCCGGCAAATCGAGCCACATGTCGTTGGTCAATTCCAAGATCAACTTATCATCATAGCGATCCTCGACCCTCACTATTACGGTGCTGTCGCTTTGGGCTTTCGCCGAAAGGCAAATAAATAAGGTCACTATGACATAGAGTGCTCTTTTCATTTCAGTGTTTTTTGCCAATTCCAGGCGTGTACCAAAGCATCGGCCATTTCGTATTTCGGTTGCCATTTCAGTACGGTTTTGGCTTTTGCGGTATCGGCATAGATGGCTTCAACATCTCCGGCTCTTCTCGGACCAAAACGCACCTTAAAATTAACTCCGTTTTCCTTTTTAAAGGTATTGATGATTTCCGTCACGCTGTTGCCTTTTCCCGTCCCGATATTAAACACATCGTGTTGAGGAGCCGCGTCGCTGCCGATGTACTCCAATGCCAGCACATGGGCTTCGGCCAAATCGGAGACGTGGATATAATCGCGAATGCAGGTTCCATCGGGTGTCGGGTAGTCATTTCCGAATACGGTGAGTTCTTCTCTCAATCCCGCTGCGGTTTGACAAATGAAGGGTATTAGATTGTTCGGTCTGCCTATCGGCAACTCCCCGATTTCCGCCGAGGGATGAGCTCCGATCGGATTAAAATAGCGCAGCGAAACAAATTTCGTTGCAATACCCGTTTTTGAAAGATCCGCAATCATTCGTTCGCCTATTTGCTTTGTGTAGCCATAGGGGCTGTAGGGAATTCCCATCGGAGTGTCTTCGATTACTTCTACCGAATCAGGCGAGCCGTAAACCGTGCACGATGATGAAAAAACGAAATTCTTAACCTTCAGTTTTTCCGCTACACGAAGAATGGCGGTCATCGATCCTACATTATTGTCGTAGTACTTTATGGGATTTTCGACCGATTCGCCAACGGCTTTGAAAGCAGCCAAGTGAATGATTCCATCGATGCCGCCTTCTTTATCGATCAGTTTTAGAATGGCTTCAAAATCTCTGCAATCAATTTGATGAATCTTCTCTTCCCTTCCTGTAATGCGCGAAATTCTTTCGGCAACGCCCGAATCGGAATTGGACAAATTGTCCAAAATCAATGGCTCGTAGCCCGCCGCCCGGAGAGCAGCGGCGATGTGTGACCCAATATAGCCGGCACCACCGGTCAAAAGAATTTTGTCCATCGTGGCACGAAGATAGGATTTCACCCCATGCATTTTAGCTCAATCGGTCAAGACTGATAGATTCGCTAACTTTGAAAGACAAGCCAAAAACATGGACCAACAAGTAGAAAGCACCGACTCGCAAGCGCTGAAAGAGCGTGGACTCACTGAAAAGGATCTGAAGAATTACCGGAAAACGCTGTTGACCGGATTCCCCTACATGAAGCTACACGGCAACGCAGCAGGGGGAACCGGAATAAAACAGCTATCGGAAACTGACACGAAACAATTCAGAAAGATTTATCAAGATCGGGAAGACATAAGTGTCCTGAAATTTGTTCCTGCCAGCGGAGCCGCCAGCCGAATGTTTAAGGAGTTGTATGCTTTTGTGGAAAGCGGAAAAACAACAGACAATGTCAAGAACTTCTTGAACGAATTAAGCGACTATCCCTTTTACGATCAGCTTTTAGCGGAAGCTGAAATGAGTGAATCTGAACTTGATACTGATGAAGGAAAACGAAAAGCCGTAGAGTTACTACTTTCCGAAAAGGGAATGAATTACGGCAATTACCCGAAAGGGATGATCAAGTTTCATCGATATGCTGATGGCCACAAACGAACGGCATTTGAAGAGCATTTTCATGAAGGGGCTATGTACGCTCAGAAAAATGGCAAAGTGAAGATTCACTTTACCATTCCCGAAGACACGGCAGACGATGTGAAAAAGCATCTTGACAGCTTGAAAGGGTGCATGGAAAAAATGCACGATGTGAAGTATGAGATTGCGACAAGTCTTCAGAAACCATCTACCGACACTCCCGCCGTTTATGCCGATGATGAAGAGTGGGCGAGGGTAGAAGATGGCTCCTTGCTGTTTCGACCCGCAGGTCACGGTGCGCTATTGGAAAACCTGAATGAGCTGAACGCTGATTTGGTCTTTGTCAAAAACATCGACAACGTAGTTCCCGACAGGCTCAAATCAATAACGGTTGAAAACAAAGAACTTTTGGCGGGTGTGCTCTTAGAAGTCAGAGATGAGCTTTTTCAGTTTTGCAAAGAGTTTGAAAACGGAAGTTTTAACAGAGCCAAAGCTTCGGACTTTCTTAGCAACTGGTTTACGGGCGATTATAAAGCGTATTCGGATGAGCAAATTTTCAATCTGATGAATCGTCCCTTGCGCGTTTGCGGAATGGTAAAAAATGAAGGAGAGCCCGGCGGCGGGCCGTTTCTCGTAGAAGAATCGGACGGTGTGCCCTCCTTGCAAATTGTCGAGTCCGCTCAGATTGATCCCGATGACGAAGGTCAACAAGCCATTCTGTCTAAGGCCAGCCATTTCAACCCCGTTGATTTAGTGCTTTCGCTAAAAAACCACAAAGGTGAGAGTTTTGATTTGCTCAAATACCGAAATGACAATTCCGGAATGGTCGTGGACAAAACTTTCCAAGGTCGCCCGATCAAGGCGCTGGAGCTTCCCGGATTGTGGAACGGCGCGATGCACGACTGGAACACCATCTTTGTGGAAGTTCCGATTGAAACGTTCAATCCGGTCAAAACGGTTTTTGATTTACGCCGCCCGAATCATCGCTAGGCGCTTATGAACGCCTCTTTCAACTCTTCTATTCGAGCATCCAGCTTTGATTTGGCGGCTTCAAAATCAGACTTCCCTTCAATCTTCGTGTTGAGGCTGAAGTAGAATTTGATCTTTGGCTCTGTTCCGGAAGGGCGGGCCGTAACTTTGCTGCCGTCTTCCAGATAAAACTGAATGACATTGGACGCAGGGATTTCAGTTTTAGCCGTCTCGCCCGTTACGAAATTTTTAATCTCACCCTTTTTAAAGTCGCGCAGCTCGACCACTTTCGACCCGGCAATTTCACTCGGCGTATTCGTGCGAAAGCGCTCCATCATCGCGGAAATTTGCTCGGCTCCGTCTTTTCCTTTTTTAACCAGCGAAACCAAAGCTTCGCGGTAAAAGCCGTATTCCGCGTACATCGCGATCAGCTCTTCATAAAAAGAACTCCCTTTCGCTTTAGCCCAAGCCGCCACCTCGCAAAGCATGGCCCCGGTTACCACGGCATCCTTATCGCGAACGGCATCACCTACCATAAAACCGTAGCTCTCCTCACCACCACAAATGAATTTTTCCGAACCTTCTTTTTCTCTGATTTTCGCAGCGATCCATTTAAAGCCGGTCAAAGTAACATAGCACGGAATGTTGAACTTCTCCGCGATGCGGTCCATCAATTCCGTGGTAACAATGGTGCTGCAGATAAAACCATTTTCAGGAAATCGACCCTTCTCTTTTAATCCGGTAAGAATGTAGTGAGTGAGTATGCAGGCCGTTTCATTTCCGTTCAGCAGAACGAGTTCACCGTTCAAATCTTTCACGGCTATACCAACTCGATCAGCATCGGGGTCGGTACCCATCAGTATTTCTGCATCAACTTCGGCACCTAGTTTTAGTGCCAAATCCAATGCAGCTTTTTCTTCGGGATTGGGAGAGTGTACCGTCGGGAAGTTTCCGTCGGGTTTTTCCTGTTCCTTAACTGAATGGATATTTCGGAAGCCCATGTCGGTGAGTAATCCCGGAACTTGGGTTATCCCGGTTCCGTGAAGGCTTGTATAGACAATCGGCATTTCGGCCTGTCCGTCAATGCTCTCCGAATAGATTGATTCTTTCAGAAGCGTTTTTCGGTAGAGCTCGTCTAAATTGTTTTTCACAATTTCAATCAACTCTTCGTCTGCATCCAATTTTACTTCCTTCGGGCTGCTGATTTTTCTAACCTCTTCGATAATCGCTTTATCGTGAGGCGGTACGATTTGTCCCCCGTCACTCCAATAAACTTTGTAGCCGTTGTACTCCTTCGGATTGTGCGATGCCGTGACCACGATGCCTGCCGTACAGCCGTAATGCCTCACGGTGAATGACAATTGTGGAGTCGGTCTCAATTCGGGATAGAGGTAGACTTTGATCCCGTTGGCAGCTAAAACTTCTGCCGCCTTCCGGGCGAAGACGTCGCTGTTATTTCGCGAGTCATGAGCGATCGCCACGCTCTTTTCTCCGTTGACCGCCTTGTTTATGTAATTTGCCAATCCTTGAGTAGCCATCGAAACCGTATAAACGTTCATTCGATTCGTACCCGGGCCCATCACACCTCTTAATCCGCCGGTGCCGAATTCCAAGTCTTTGTAAAAAGCATCTTCCAAAGACTTCGGGTCGGTATCAATCAGCGTTTGAACTTCATCGCGCGTATCTTCATCGTATTCGGCTCCCAGCCAAAGTTTGGCCTTTTCTAAAATATTCGGTTCCATCTTATTGGTATTTTTTGAGGTAGTGTTTAATGGTTTTTTCTATTCCCGATTCAAAGTTTTCTTCGGCTTTCCATCCCAATTCTGATTCAATTTTTGTCGCATCAATAGCGTACCGTAAGTCGTGTCCGGGTCGGTCTGTTACAAAGGTTATTTGAGATCGGAATGAATTTTCTTTTGGTTCCAATCGATCCAAAATATCGCATATCGTCTCTGCGATGTACAAGTTCGTGCGCTCGTTTCTTCCGCCTATATTATAGGTCTCTCCCGATTTTCCATCATCAAAAACCAATTTTATTCCCGAGCAGTGGTCTTTTACAAAAAGCCAATCGCGCACGTTTTGCCCGTCGCCGTAAATGGGAATCGAATTTCCACTAATCGCATTTCTGATAATTGTCGGAATCAGCTTCTCATCATGTTGATGAGGGCCGTAATTATTGGAGCAATTGGTCGTAACGACGTTCATTCCATAAGTGTGAAAATAGCTTCGCACGATGAAGTCGCTTCCCGCCTTGCTGGCGCTGTACGGGCTATTCGGAGCATAGGGAGTCTTTTCGGTAAAAAGACCTTCTTTACCCAAGCTACCATAAACTTCGTCAGTGCTCACGTGTAAGAATCGAGCTGATTCCTTTCCCAACTTCGGTTTCCCGGGTGCTTCCATCCAATGATTGCGAGCTACATCCAAAAGGGTAAAAGTGCCGTTGATATTCGTTTGAATAAAAGCTTCGGGTCCGCTGATGCTGTTGTC
>CAZYWJ010000057.1:0-6271 GCA_964651785.1 uncultured Cryomorphaceae bacterium | reverse complement strand
ACTAAAAACGTTTTCATGTATCGAGTTTCTCGAGAAAATCAGCCAAAGCTTCTTGCCAATGGCGAATCTTCAAGCCAAAAGTATCTTTTATTTTTTTCTTGTTCAGTACACTGAAATGAGGTCGGCGGGCAGCCGTGGGGAACTCTTCGGATGTTACCGGGAAAATCTCCACATCAGCGTGTCTTTCTTTCAAAACTTCACGAGCAAAGTCGTACCAAGAACACACGCCCTCATTGCTGAAATGGTACGTTCCGAAAGTACCATTGAGGTTGCTTTCGCAGATGATTCGGATGGCTTCAGCCAAGTCATCTGCAAAAGTGGGGTTGCCGATTTGATCGAATACCACTTTCAGCTCGTTTCGGCTTTCTGCCAATCGCAACATGGTTTTGGGAAAGTTATGACCTGACAGCCCGTAGAGCCAAGAAGTTCGGATGATCAAGTGCTTTCCAAGAATAGATCTTATTGCTTCCTCTCCTTCCCATTTTGATTGGCCATAAGAATTGATAGGTTCTGTAGGATCATCTTCTGTCAGCGGTCGGTTCCATCCCGATCCGAAAACATAGTCGGTGGAAATATGAATCATGATCGCATCCTTTTCTGCACAAATTTTCGCCATGGCTTTTGGCGCCTCGGCATTAATTGTCATTGAAAGAGCCTTTTCTTCCTCGGCTTTATCCACTGCCGTGTATGCGGCGGCATTGATCAGAATGTCGAAATCTTTGGCAGAGAGCGCTTCTTTTAGATCAGAAATTTCAGCCAAATCTGCCTCATGGCGATTGAGAAATTCATACTCAAAAGGGCCTCGATTATTAGAGATGGCTTGCGCCAATTGCCCCGATTTTCCTACCACCAAGATTTTTTGCATCCGCCAAATTTAAAAAGTTGAGTGGGCCCCAAGGTCTGTTACAACAGGAATATTCTAAAGCAGTAGCCGGACTTAGATAAAAAATCTTGCAAAACTGTATCCTAGTGAATACATTTAGGCATGTATTCGATTGAAAAAACTGCTGTATTCGATAAATGGATCAGGAGATTAAAGGATCAAAGAGCTAAAGCGAAAATCCTCGTTCGAATTCAGCGAATACAAGAAGATGGAAATTTTGGCGATTGTGAGCCCGTGGGAAATGGCATTTCTGAGTTACGGATTCAATACTCTAAAGGCTATAGGATCTACATCAAAGAATACAAGGGTAAAATTGTGATCTTATTGTCAGGTGGTACAAAGTCGTCACAACAAGTGGATATAGCCAAGGCTAAGGAGTTATGGATCGAAGTAAAAAATAATCTGAAGAATGAATACTAGAAGCACAACGAAGTTTGACATTGCTGAATACTTAGAAAACGACTCGATGATTGCTGAATATTTAAATGCCGTTTTGGAGGATGGAAATACTGATGAGATCATTGTCGCTCTTGGACATGTTGCTAAAGCTCAAGGCATGTCAAAAATTGCAGATCAAACAGGAATGAGCAGACCAAGTTTATATAAAGCCTTGGCTCAAGGGTCAAAACCTCAATTTGATACTATTCTGAAAGTACTTAGAGCTGTCGGTGTAAACCTTAGTGTCCATTAATCTAAAATCAACCCGTAAACATATATGTCGAGAATATTATTCATATTACTCGTTTGCAATTTTTCATTTCAAAGTCTCGCCCAAAACGAGCTGAAATCATTTCAATTCTATCTGGATTCAAAGCCGGTTTCATTCGAGAAAGCGGTGAAGTCAATGGCCGATGCTGATGTGATTCTCTTCGGAGAGTTTCACGATCACGCTATGGTGCATTGGCTGCAGCTAAAGGCCGCACAAAGCCTGATGAAAGAGAGTGAACTTATTTTAGGAGGTGAGTTTTTTGAAACGGATGATCAGCTTTTAATCGATGAGCTTTTAGCGGGTATTACACCGATGAAAAAATTTGAAGCCGAGGCAAAGCTGTGGCAGAATTTTGAAACGGATTATGCTCCGTTACTTCAACTTGCTACGGATTCTCAAGTTACTTTTATCGCTACCAATGTTCCGCGTCGCTATGCCTCTTTCGTTGCAAAAAATGGCATAGACACCTTGGAGACGCTTTCGGAAGAGGCAAGGAATCTGCTACCACCCTTACCGATGCCGTTTTCGATGGAAACCCCCGGCTATCAGGAAGTCTACGATATGATGGGCGGTGGACACGGAATGAAACCCGAAAATTTCGTTTTAGCTCAAGCCTTAAAGGATTATACGATGGCTCACAACATTGGTGAAAACGCAAAAAAGAAAACCACCTTTCTACACATCAACGGTGACTTCCACTCTAAAGATTTCGGAGGAATCTATTGGTACCTGAATGAACTCTATCCGAAGCTTAAAGTCACTACGATAAAAGTGGTTCAAACGACCGATGTAAATTCGGTCAGCGCTGACGAATTGACCGGAGGAGATATTATTTTGGTCGTTCCCGAAAATTTTACCCGCACCCATTAATTGTTGAGCTAGAGTGTGTTTTAAATTCATCTTGTCACGTGTGAACGGTTTTTTGCCTTTCCTCAAAAAAACCTTGTAACCGATCAAGATCATTCGCGTATAGATTGGCAATCTGCCATGCGCCAACGGGCGTTCCCCAAGGCAGCCAACTTAAACTAGAGATTAACAAATTCTCACGCGGAATGTATTTATCCCCTTTAAACTGCTCGCGACGAGTTATTCGTCATTTATTCATTTTATTCGTATTGATTGGAGTTGCGCATCAAACTGCCTTCTCACAAACCAGCACGGAATTTTGGTTTGCGCCGCCTGAAGTGACTCAGGGTCACGCAGGTAGTACACCGATTTACATCAGAATAGCTGCAGCTGCAGATCCTGCCACCGTGACAATTGACCTGCCGGCAAACCCGGGAGCATTAAACGGAGGTAGTCCCATCACGGTGAACCTTGCGGCTAATGCATCTCAAACCATCAACCTGAGTGCTTTCGTTGCCGATTTGGAAACTACCCCGGCAAACACTGTCCTGAATACAGGGATTCACATTTCAGCAACTGCCGACATCACGGCAATTTACGAAGTAAGTCCCACCAACAATCCGGACATCTGGGCTTTGAAGGGGCAAAACGGGTTGGGTACGGAGTTCATCGTTCCGATGCAGAATTATTGGCCAAACGGAAGCTACACTCCGAGAGCCTATACATCTTTCGATATAGTTGCTACGGAAGATAATACAACCGTTCTTATCTATCCTACATCTGATTTGGATGATGGAAATCCCGCCTTTCAAAGTTTTACCATAACCCTCAATGAGGGTCAAACTTATTCAGGGTCGGTAGGATCTTTGGCGGCGATAGCTCCCTCAGAGAATCCTAGTGGAACGGTAGTTTTATCTGATAAACCCATTGCCGTTTCTATCAAGGATGACTCAATCAGTCCTTTGGGACAGGGATGTCGTGATGTTATCGGTGATCAAATTGTTCCCGTGGATATCGTGGGCGATGAGTATATCGTAAACAAAGGAGGCCTCAACTCCGGCTCGGGTGAATTTGCTTATGCCGTCGCCACCGCAAACAATACGGTGCTTTCGATTGATGGTGTTACCGAAACAATTTTGTTCAACGGTGAAACTTATCGAATTCCGATCACGAATGCATTAACGTACATAACAGCCACCAAGCCGTTTTACCTCATTCACGTTTCCGGTTTCGGATGCGAGTCGGGTATGGCTCAGTTGCCGCCTCTGAACTGTGCGGGTTCAGAGCAAGTTAGCTTTGTGAGATCGACGAGTGAAAGCTTTTTTATCAATCTCTTGGTTCGTGACGGAGCTCAAGATGATTTCGTTTTAAATGGGAATGCCACAATTATTGACCCTGCTGATTTTGATCCCGTTCCGGGAACGGGAGGCGACTGGGTAGGCGCCCAAATACAATTCAATACCACTCAAATTCCTGTAGGACAAGCCAACCTGATTACCAATTCGGCCGATGTGTTCTCTATGGGACTGGTAAATGGTGGTTCCAACTCAGGTTGCCGTTTCGGTTATTTTTCAGAATTCTCTGCTGCCATCGTGACGGATGCAGGTCCCGATCAAACAGTTTGTGCAAATCAGGAGACCATTCTCGACGGATCGGTATCCGGTGGTGCCACGCAAGGTGTTTGGAGTTCGAATGGTACGGGAGCTTTTCTTCCCGATGCCAATACGCTTAACGCCACTTATGAGCCCAGTTTGGCTGACTTAAGTGCAGGTCAGGTTACGCTTACCCTTACTTCAGTAGGAAACTGTTTTCCCGTAGAAGATGAAGTAGAAATTACATACACTCCGGCTCCCGTAGTAGATGCCGGTGAAGACATTATAGCTTGTGGAAACAACACGGTAGTTACCTTGGATGGTTTTATCGATGTGGCTACAGGCGGTATTTGGAGCGGTGGCGCCGGCACATTTGATCCGGGACCCGGAACCCTCGACGCTGAGTATACACCAACGGCTCAGGAAATTACTGACGGAAGCGTGGAGTTGACTCTGACCTCTACCGGAAATGGTAACTGCCTGGCAGAAACCGATGTGGTTGAAATTACATTCGGCCCTTCTCCGACTGCCGATGCTGGAATCGATCAAACCGTTTGTGCCAATGACCCGCAAGTAGTTCTCAATGGAGTTGTAACCGTTTCAGGCGGTGGCGAATGGTCGGGAGGTAACGGAGCTTTCAATCCTTCCAATCAGGCGCTAGGCGCAACCTATACACCAAGTGCTGTCGAAATTCTGAATGGGTTCGTTACGCTTACGCTTACTACTACCAATAATGGTGGTTGTACTGCCGTAACCGATCAAATGACCATCACTATTACTGACGCACCGACCGTAGATGCGGGAAGTGATGCCGATGTATGTAGCAACAATGCCGACATCACTCTGGAAGGAGTAGTGGTTGGGGCTACCGGCGGAACCTGGTCAGGAGGAAATGGAACTTACAGCACGAGTACTAATGACCTTGAAGCCGTTTATACGCCCTCTTTAGCAGAGCTTTTGGCCGGAAGTGTTACGCTTACGCTCACATCTACCGGAAATGGAGATTGTATCGCAGTTTCGGATCAAGTTACCTACACCTTCACTGATCCTCCCGTCGTTAATGCAGGTGCGGATGGTTTTGTCTGTGAAAATAATCCTACCATTTCTTTGAATGGATCTTTAGTCGGTGCAAGCTTTGGAATCTGGTCAGGTGGAGCCGGAACATTCACTCCGAACACCACGACTTTAAATGCAACATACACGCCTACTGCGGCAGAGATTTCTTCGGGAAGCGTTACGCTTTCTCTGACTTCTTTGGACAATGGAAACTGTAATCCCGAAACGGATGAAGTGACATTCACTTTTACACCATCACCTACCGTAAATGCAGGTGTAGATCAAAACATTTGTGAAAACAATGCTGATGTCACTTTGAACGGTTCAGTTACCGTAGCAGGTGGCGGAATTTGGTCAGGTGGAGCGGGAAGCTTTAGTCCTGATAATACCACACTTAATGCGGTTTATACTCCCACCACTTCTGAAATTAACTCAGGTTCTGTTACGCTTACGCTGACTTCTACCGCGAACGGAAATTGTTCCGCAGTCAGTGACAACGTAGTCATAAACTTTACGGATGGCCCTACGGCCAATGCCGGGGTTGATCAGATTTTGTGTGCGAATAATTCCGAGATTGCACTGAACGGATCTGTAACCATCGCATCCGGTGGTACTTGGTCAGGTGGATTGGGAACATTTACTCCGAATGCCAACACCTTAAATGCAACTTACGAGCCTACTCAAGCTGAAATTAATTCAGGTAGTCTCACTTTAACCTTGACTACAACCGGAAGTGGTAATTGTACGGAGGTTGCTGATCAGGTTCAGTTCACTTTTACTCCCGCACCTACTGCCGAAGCGGGAACGGCTATCTCAGTATGTTCAAATAATGCTCAAGTAAGCTTGAATGGTTCGGTTACCGTAGCCTCAGGCGGAGCATGGAGCGGTGGAGCAGGAACCTACATTCCGAATGCCAATACGCTTAACGCACTTTATAATCCGACCGCGGCTGAGATTGCGTCAGGATCATTGGTCTTGACCTTAACTACTACCGGAAACGGAAACTGTCTTCCCGAAGATGATTTCGTGACCGTATCCTTTACTCCGGCACCCACTGCCAATGCGGGTTCTGATCAAATCGTTTGTGCCAACGATCCATCGGTAAACTTAAGTGGTTCCATTAGCTTGGCTACAGGCGCCGTATGGAGCGGTGGTAGTGGAACTTTCAGTCCCAACAATACTTCA
>CAZYWJ010000056.1:0-22869 GCA_964651785.1 uncultured Cryomorphaceae bacterium | reverse complement strand
CCGTATCCATAACCATAGCCGTAACGATAAGCGTACCGACTGTAATAGTATCTCCATCGTTTGGCTTTGACATTATTCAAAATCAAAGCAGTGTGGCCGAGTTTGTTGGCTTCTACGATTTCTTCCAAATGTCGCACCCCGCCGCGGGTGGCCTTTTCGGTATTCATTACAAACATTCCCACATCTACGTGCCTCATCAACACCATGGAGTCCGAAATCAGCATCAAAGGCGGAGTATCGACAATGATGTACTCGTAGTCATTTTTGAGTTCCGTAAGCAGTTCTTCCACCCTGGGACTCAGTACCAACTCAGAAGCGTTGGGAGGAATAGGCCCTGCGGTAATTACATCGAGATTCTCCAATTTGGTGTTCTGGATAATCTCCTCTTTCGTGTTTTTGGACACGATGTACGTCGAAAGTCCCTTCTCGTTTAATAGACCCAGCGAACGGTGCACCTTTGGCTTGTGCATGTCGAAGTCGAGCAGCAATACTCGCTTGTGTGCGCTGGCGATAATAGCTGCCGTATTTACCGAACAAAAGGTTTTTCCCTCTCCCGGATGGAGACTGGTGATCAGCATGAGTTTGCTACCCGGCGCCTCACTGAAATATTGAAGATTCGTTCGAATACTTCTGAAGGCTTCCGCCACATTGCTTCGTGTATTGGATGACACGACGAGGCGCTGATCATCGCCGACCTCCGTGCCGGGGACTCCACCCAAAATCGGAAGGTTGGTGATTTGCTTGAGCTCTCGTGTATTCTGAATGCGATCGAAAAAGATCATGCGGATAAAGGCAATGATCAAAGCCACAAATAGTCCGATGGCGAGACCATAATAAACGATTTGATCCTTCTCGGGACCGACAATTCCGATTCCTCTACCTACTTCGATGATGCTTACTTCGGGAACGATGGCTGCGCGGGCGATAACCGTGTTGGCCTTTTTTTCCAGAAGGTAAACGAACATTTTCTCGTTTACATCGAGGTTTCGCTCAATGTTCAGCAGTTCTCTTTGCGACTCGGGAAGCCTGCGAAGCAAATTCTCGTAATAGGCTATTTCGCTTTTCACATCTTTCATCCTGTCAGCCAAAGCCGACCGAAGATTGTTGATGTAAACCAAAATATTCGCTCTCAGGCTTTGCATGGTTTGTGCGGCACGATCGGCGCCCGGACTACCTTCCTTAATGTCATAAGCCGCTTGGGACTTCTGCACTTCCAGATTGTAAAGCTCTTGCAGCGAACCTTGCAAGAATTCGTCTTCGATAATGTACAGAGCAGGTGGCAATATCTTTGTATTCTCCTTACTGCTGATCAGGTAGTTTTCAAGCGACTCGAGTGATTCCAACTTCATGTTGATCTGTCGCTTCTCGGATTCGAAATTGAGCAGCTTTTCAAAAAACTGCGATTGCTCGCGAGATAAATCGAGAATGTCCTGCTGTGCTTTGTACGACTCAAGATTGGTCTCAATGGAATCCAAAATACCCGTGATACCACTCAACTGACGATCGATGTAATCGAGCGTGTTTTTATTCAGATCAATCTGCGATTGAATCGTGTAATCGATGTAAGTCGTGGAAAGCGTATCCAAAAAAGCGCGTGCTTTCGCCTCGAGCTCATCGCGCATGGAAATCACCAAAATACTGGTGTTTTCCTCATTCCCAATGCGCAAGTTGCTTTTGTACTTGCTGATCAGGTAGCTCTTGCTGTTTACCACGAAGCGGTAATCATTGTTCTTAAGCTGATTGAAAGTCTCATCACTCAGCAAGCTGTTTCGGTCGAGTCGCAGAAGGTAATCCGAGGTGATAACATCTTCATTGAACTTGTGCTTTCGCTCGATTTTCTCTCCGTTTTTTTCAAAATTGAGAATGAATTCTTCTTTGTTGAGAATCTTCACATCGAAGGGAACGCCGAATAAAGATCCGTCAGATTCCACCAATTTTATCTCTACATCAAACGCATCAATATTCGGAATCTCGGTGGTTTTCACTCGACCCACGATGTAGTAGGACACCTTGAAATCGAGTTTGTCGAGCGTTCGCGAAATCAAATCGTGCGATTGCAGCACCCTGATCTGATTGGTGATTTGATTCACCCCCGAACCATAGCCGGTTAGGTTTCGGTAAATCTGACTTTGATACTCGTAACCCGTTCCTGAACCTAAGAGAATTTGCGTTTTCGCCCCGTATTCATCGGGCAGACGATGCGCATAAATATACGCTCCGATACCGACCAAAACCGGTATTACAAGTATGAGGAGTATGTTCTTAGAAAGGAACTTAAGGACTACCAGAAGGTCGTCCGTGTCTATGATGTTGGTCTTCTTATCGGCCATGCACCTGTTTGGAGATAAGCTACAAAGGTAAAATTTCGACGTATGCGGAAAACAACGCCGTGGAAGCAAAACAAATTATATTCGCTGCCGTGCTTTTCAACAGCTTCCAATTCTTGGTTTTTTTGGTCATAGCGTTCAGCGCCTATTGGCTTTTTTTTCACCGATATCGGGGAGCGAGAAATGTTTTTCTGCTGACAGCCAGCTATGTGTTCTACGGTTGGTGGGATTACCGCTTTTTGGCTCTGATCGCTTTCAGCACACTGGTCGATTATTTCGCAGGGCGTGCCATGAGTTCAACTGTGAATGTTTCGAAAAGAAAACTGCTTTTAGGTATTAGCCTTCTGGCAAATCTGGGACTGCTCGCCTATTTCAAATACGCCAATTTCTTCGTTGAGAGTTTTGCCGATTTCAGCCACGGCGCACTTGGCTTGGAGCCGAATATTTCGAGTCTTTCGATCATTCTCCCGGTAGGCATCAGTTTTTACACCTTTCAAACCTTGAGTTATACGATAGACATCTACCGAAAACGCTTGGAACCAACGAAGAACCTCGTTGAATTTGCGGCATTTGTTTCGTTTTTCCCGCAACTGGTAGCAGGGCCAATCGAGCGCGCGTCCAACCTTTTGCCACAATTTAAGGAGAAGAAAATTTTCCGCTACGAAGACGGCAGTGAAGGCATGCGGCTGATTGTGTGGGGCCTCTTCAAGAAGACCGTCATCGCCGATAATTGTGCGCCCTATGTCAACGAAATTTTCTCAAACTATCAAGAACAGCCTGCAGCGGTTTTGTTGATGGGAGCCATACTGTTTGCTTTTCAGATTTACGGCGATTTTTCGGGCTATTCCGATATCGCGATCGGTACGGCCCGGCTTTTCGGCTTTCGCCTGATGACGAATTTCAACTACCCCTATTTTTCCCGCGATGTAGCTGAATTCTGGCGGCGTTGGCATATTTCACTCAGCACTTGGTTTCGCGATTACCTCTACATACCTCTGGGCGGAAGCCGCAGAAGTATGCAGCGCACTTTGCTCAATGTGTTCATTATCTTCGTTGTGAGCGGATTTTGGCACGGAGCCAATTGGACTTTCATAGCGTGGGGTGCACTTCACGCAGCTTTCATCATGCCGGTAGTGGCTTTTGGTAAAAATCGCACCCACCTTAACGACCACCGAAGAATATTTCCGCACTTTTCAGAATTTGCCTTAATAGCACTCACCTTTTTTTTGGTGTGTCTGGCCTGGGTATTCTTTCGGGCGCCATCGGTTGCGGTCGCGGCCGATTACCTTACGGGAATGATCACTCGACCACAGCTTCCCGAGAACTTCTACTTCTTTCCGCCATGGCTTCTGGCTTTGATTGGTTTTATGCTCATTTCCGAATGGATCGGAAAAAATGACCGACCTGAAACTTGGATGGGAAAAATCCCCAAGGCGGGACGCTACGCTTATTACCTAACCTTGTTTGGCCTTTGGTTCTTTTTCGCTTCTTCCGAAAAACAAGAATTCATCTATTTTCAATTTTGAAGCAATTTCTCTTACATATCGGTGTTTGGGGTGCACTCGTCGCATTCATCTTCGGCTCGGTGATAGCTTATCACGCGGGTCCGAGAACCGATTATTTCTACAACCGTTTCACTCAGCCGAAAGCTGATAATCTTATTCTCGGATCTTCTCGCGCAGCCCAGGGTATCAGACCTGATCAATTATCCGGCACCTCCTTTTTCAATTTCTCCTTCACCAATTACAATTCACCTTACGGTAATTGCTATCTCGATGCTGCCAAAAAGAAATTTTCGAAAAGTGAAAATTCCGTCACCATTTTGGAGGTCAACCCTTTCGTTCTGAGCAATTACAAACGCAACATGGAAGATGGCACGGAGGTATTTGAAGAATGCGAAACGGCACCGTCGAACATGTGGATGACTGATGCAGATCCGAATTTTGAGTATATCATTCGAAACTATTCTGAAGACCTGCGTACCCTTACGGGAATAAAGCCCCGGCCTCATGCCATCTTCTTGCACGGTGACGGTTGGCTGGAAATTGAAATCCCTTTCGACACCACCTATTTCAGAAAAAACACCATCGAAAAGGTTAAGAATTACAATGAGCTGATCGAGAAAATGCAGCCTTCTCAGAACAGATGGCAGGCCCTTGAAAAAACGGCATCCTACTTTTCTGACTATGGGCGCGTGGTTTTTGTTCGAATACCCGTTTCACCGGAAATGGAAGAAATTGAAGAGTCTTACTATCCCGACTTTGAGGCGCAAATCACGTCATTTGCCGAAAGGCAGGGAATTCCTTATCTCAATTATTTCCATCTGAATGACTCGATGTATTTCACCGATGGTAACCATCTGCATCGCGAATCGGCGAAGAAATTCTCGAAGATTCTCGGAGCTGATTTGAAGAAAGTTATCGGCCGGTAAGATTTCGCGAATTACACGAGAGTTGATAGGTGAGCGCATAAAAAAAAGCAGAGCTATTGCCCTGCTTTAACTCTCGATTATTCGAATATTCCTAGTTGAGCTTTCCCAACATGGCAACGATATTGTCTTCTTTAGACGTCGCAGATCCTTCCACCATTTTTCCATTTTGAAAAACTGCAAAAAACGGCAGGTTATCTACTCCGGCTGCTTTTCTGGCTGCTTCGTTTTGTTCGGCATTTACTTCCGTGAAGGTGATTCCTGAAAAACGATCATCATCTGAAAGTCTGCGAAACTTCGGTGCGATTAATTTACACGATCCGCACCAATCCGCATAGTACTTGACAACTACCTTGTCATTTTTTTCAAGTACCGCTTCGAAATCTTCGTTTGTAATATTTTGTACACTCATGATTCTTCTTTTTTAAACTGCCACAAAGGTATTAAGGGAAAAGCCTATGAAAATATTTTTTCCATAGATTATCGTTATGAGCCGTTTTCTAAAACCTTTGCTTGAATCCAGTATTCATCCATTTCGTTCAATGTCATGTCGCCCATTTTTTTTCCATCTTTGGCCGACTCGCTTTCGATGTATTGAAACCGACGAATGAATTTTCGATTGGCTTTTTCCAAGGCATCATCGGGATTGATATTCAAGAATCGCGCGTAGTTGATGAGAGAAAACATTAAATCGCCGAATTCGCTTTCAATGCGATCTGATTTTTGATCTACTTCCGCTTTCAGCTCTTCCATCTCTTCGGTCACCTTAGCCCATACATCTTCGGCATTGTCCCAATCGAAGCCTACTCCGCGGGCCTTATCTTGAATTCTGCCCGCTTTAACCAAGGATGGCAGCGATCGCGGAACGCCTTCCAACACGGATTTCTTTCCCTCTTTTAGCTTCAGCTTTTCCCAATTTGCTTTTACCTCTTCCTCATCTTTCACATCTACATCGCCATAAATATGCGGGTGGCGGTGAATGAGTTTTTCGCACACACCATTCAGCACGTCAGCTATGTCGAATGCTCCTTTCTCGCTTCCAATCTTAGAATAAAAAACCAAGTGAAGCATTAGGTCTCCAAGCTCCTTTTTGACTTCCTTCAAATTGCCATCGATAATGGCATCTGACAACTCGTACATCTCTTCAATACTGAGATGCCTCAACGAATCCATCGTTTGCTTTTTATCCCACGGGCATTTTTCCCTGAGCTCATCCATGATGGTCAGCAATCTTTCAAAAGCCCTCAATTTATCTTCCATTGCGGTCATTTTCATGCAAAAGTAGGGATTTCATAATGGCTGATATAAGGTAATCATGATATATTGAAAGCTTTTACTTTTGGGCCCGTGACAAGAATTGCCATCATCTTTTTGGTCTTCACTTTTTCGGCGCAAGCCCAAAAAACCTCATGGGATATTGAGGCGACACCGCTATGGGGAGCATTGCTTCCACACCACGACGATATGCTTTATTTAAGGGAAAGCCACATAAAAGGTGGCGAGATAAGCCTGACAAAACGCACCGACGGCAGCAAAGATTGGCACCATCGGTATTACTTTCCGAGGTGGGGTTTTAGTTTGACCGGCTACGATCTGGGCTCTCAATATATGGGTCTGGGCTTCGGGGGCAGAATTTTTTTCGACCTGCCGATTACGGAATCGAGAAAACTCTTCCTGAAACTATCCTTCGGCGCGGGATGGATAGAAAAGCCTTTTGACCTTGATGAGAATGTTCGCAATTCGGCCATCGGATCGCACTTGAATGCATCACTCGGAGTTGCGCTTCACTATCACATTCCACTTAGCGAAAGGTGGATACTCAGTCCGGGAATAGGCATCGACCACTATTCAAACGGTGCCATGCAAATGCCTAATTCCGGAATTAATCTGGCTTTGGTAAGAATGGCTTTACTCTACCGGTTCAATCCGCAACCATTGCCTACACTTGAAAAGGCTCCTTACGAACCGGAGAAATTTCGAATAATTATGGGAGCATCGGGGGGTATGAAAGAGACCAAGCCCATCGGAGGGAGGAAGTATGGTATTTTAAACTTATTCGGAATTTACCTCAAACGAGTTTCGGGAAAATCGTCGATTGGAGGTGAGCTTGGGATCAACTACAATGAGAGTTTACAGTATGCCAACGATGAGGCGGATCGAGATAATCCCGACAGTCGGGACAACTACCGACCATATATTGCGGGAATTTACCAATTGCATTTTGACCCGCTTGTTTTAAGGTTCAGTCTGGGAAGTTACATAGCACCACGATACACGGGCGACGGGTTGATATTCTTGCGGTATCACTTGGTTTATGACCTCAATAGATTTCAATTCTTCGCAGGTTTAAAATCGCACTATGCACGAGCAGATAACGGTGAAATCGGCATAGCCTATAAATTAAAATGAAGAAGTCGGTCTATATCATTATCCTCCTGTTGACTACGGGTTGCGCCAAAGAAAACAGGTGGGATTGCTTCAAATCCTACGGAGATAAAACGACCGAGGAACGATCGGTAGGTGAGTTTGATTCCGTCTTTCTCGAAAGTAATATTGATGTGGAATACCATTATTCAAAAGAGTACAGAGTGGAAGTCGTTTTTGGTGACAACATCATCGAACACATAAAAACTGAAAACACCAATGGCGAATTGAAAATATCGAACGAAACTACCTGCAATTGGGTTCGCGATTTTGACAAACGCCCCTTGGTAAAACTCTACGCTCCTACCTTTTCTTATTTGGAAAATCGCTGTTCGGGGGATATATTATTCAGGGACACCTTACATTCAGAAAGCTTTACCTATGAACAATGGGAGTGCAACGGAATAGCGGAATTGATTGTAAAAAATGAACTGACCCGAATAGCAATGCACGTCGGATATACGGATGTCTTTATAAAAGGAACCACATCTCAAACCGAACTCTACACCGCGTCGAATGGTAGAATGAAAGCACGCTCTCTCATTAGTCCCGTAACCTTAAGTAATAACTCGTCCGTTCAAGACATGGAGTTATATGCTTCCGATTATTTATATGCAGAGATTAATCAACGAGGAAACATTAAATACGAAGGTAATCCCGAGTTCATCGACGCCAATTTCAACGGTTCCGGTGAACTAATTGAGTTGTAATCATTCTACCCACTCATCACAATTTCTTTACCGTTCATCACGTCACTTGACGCATTAGATTTTTTAACATAAGGGCTGTAAAGTCGCATAGTAGTTTTACGTCGAACAAACTAAACAATAGAACTAATGACTAAACTACAAACACTGGCTGTTGCGGCCTGCATGATGGTCGGCACGATAGCCTCCGCACAAACGAGTATTTCTAAAGAGGAAGGGATTTCTGATGAGTTGACCACCTACCTTACGGTGGAAGAAATGATGGCAGAAGCTGAAAAGAACATTAAGACTTTGACTGATGAGCTACTCGCCGAAAATGATGCAGCGGAAAAAGATGCAATTCGCACAAAGATTAAATCAGAGCAGAAAACGCTGATTGAGCTGAAGCGAGAAAACGAAGAACGCAAATCGTTGAAAGCGGGTAATCGATCGATGACCTTGTTTGAAGGCGATCTCACTCGAAATGATTTAAGGCTAAAATCGTTTAGTACAAATTTTAATTCTGAAACGGATGAATTGACCATTTCATTTCGTTCGACGGATGATGGTGATGCAAAAATCACTTTGCTAACGCCGGGAAAAGAAATCGTTCATCAAATGCAAAGCACGACTTCCAATAGTAAGCACAAAGTATCTGTCGACCTTTCAGGACAAGAATTAAAAACCTTTTGTGTACATGTAGAAGCAAACGGCAAAACGATCACCAAAATGATCACGCTTTAAACCTGATGGTTTATACAATAAAAAGGTGGCATATCAATGTCACCTTTTTTTATGAATTGATTTTTCGGTGAAGAGATCAGAAGATTTTAATGCAAGCTCTGCGCTTTGTATCTTTGCGGAAAGATTTCTTCATGATCAAATTAGTATTTCTTACCGTAGGACTTTTGGCTTTAGCCTTTGCGGGAATCGCCATTAAGATTTTGGTCAAAAAAGACGGTCAGTTTGCGGGAACCTGTGCCAGTAATAATCCCATGCTTCAGGATGAAGGAGCGGCCTGCGGAGTTTGCGGCGCCCGCCCGGAAGAGCAGTGCAGAAAGGAAGATTAAAGATTTTCCAGTTTATCTTTCATTCCCTCACCGGTGAAAGTTGACACCGTACCGTTATCATCAAAGATTAAAAACACCTCCAGATCGAGTTCCGGATGAGCGGCTAAAAAGCTCTTTGTCCTTTCCAATCCCATCACCATAAATGCGGTAGCAAAAGCATCGGCATTGGTGCAGTTTGAAGCCAAAACGGTTGCGCTTAAAAGATTGTGATTTACAGGTTCTCCCGTGTCGGGATCGATGGTATGAGAATACTTTCTACCATCTTTTTCATAAAATTTGCGGTAGCTGCCTGAGGTAGCCAGTGAAGCATTCTCCAGGGTTACGATGGCTTCCAACGTGCGATTCTCAGGGGTAGAACTCGGCTTATCAATTCCGATTCGCCAATACTCACCCTTCTCGTTTTTCCCCTTGGCGCTCACCTCTCCCCCGATTTCAACCATATAATTTTCGGCACCTTTCTTTTCCAGAAATTCACTCACTACATCTACCGAATAACCTTGAGCGATGGCATTGACATCCAGTTGCTGCCCCGGCTTTTTGAGAAACAGGATTCCATCCGAATCTTCGTCAGGCAGCCTTTCAAAATCGAAGTTGACCAATGATTGAATGGAGTCTAAATCCAATCCTTCTTTCAATGTTCCGCCTTCAGGGCCAAATCCCCAAGCTCTCACGAGCGGCATTATCATAGGCTGAAAAGCTCCCTCTGTCAAATCGTGAATTTCTTTGCCTCGGTAAAACACTTTCAAAAAATGCTTATCGGTTACCAAGATGGAATCACTTTTGTTAAACTCGGACAATACTGAATTCTCGACCCAAGCTGATAAAGACTGATCTATTCGATCAAGCAAGGAGTCAATCTCATTCTTTTTGACTACCTGCGGTCCGGTGTACTTAATGGAATAGGTAGTTCCTTGCGCTTCGCCTCTGATCATTCGGACTTCCTGCAACTCGATCGAGTTTGTCGATTGATTTTCACAAGCAATGAATAAAAGCGGAAACGCCATTAAAAAAAAATGTGAGTATTTCATAAGAATGTTGGCTCTCTAATCCTCAACCAATACCTTAGAGGATTGTTACAAGTTCAAAGGTAAATCATATGTCAAACAGCCGCGCCAAAACCTTGGCCGAATTAAAGAACTCGGGCTATGCGCCAAAGAAGATTAAGGATGAAATTCGGGACAACCTGATCGACAAACTTAAAACGGGCACTACTGTTTTTGAAGGCATTCTGGGATACGAGAAAACGGTATTTCCCGAAGTAGAACGAGCCATTTTATCGCGACACAACATTAACTTTTTGGGGCTTCGCGGTCAAGCCAAAACGCGGATGGCCCGACAGCTTGTGCAACTTTTGGACGAGTATATTCCCATTGTGGCGGGGTCGGTAATTCATGACGACCCCTTAGAGCCCATTTCCAAATACGCGAAAGATATCATTGCCAAAGAAGGGGACAATACATTGATAGACTGGGTGCATCGCGATGAGCGCTACACCGAAAAATTAGCGACGCCTGACGTTACGGTGGCAGACCTCATCGGGGATGTGGACCCGATTAAGGCGGCCAATCTCAAATTAGATTACGCCGATGAACGAGTGATCCACTTCGGATTAATACCTCGATCACATCGCGGAATATTCGTGGTAAACGAACTCCCCGATCTGCAACCGCGAATCCAAGTTGCCTTGTTTAACATTCTCCAAGAGGGCGATATACAGATAAGAGGTTTTAAATTGCGTTTGCCACTTGATGTGATGTTCGTCTTTACTGCGAATCCTGAAGATTATACGAATCGCGGTGCGATAATCACACCTTTAAAAGACCGAATTCAAAGTCAGATTTTGACTCATTATCCGAAGAGCATTGAGATATCGGCCTCCATAACTAAGCAGGAAGCCAAGCTTACGGATGAGCAGCGCAAAAGCGTGGAGATTCCCGATCTCGTTGCCAATATTATTGAGCAGCTAGCCGTGGAAGCGCGAAACAGCGAGTACGTGGATCAAAAAAGTGGAGTTTCGGCGAGGCTTACGATATCTGCTTACGAAAATCTGGCCAGTGCGGTAGAGCGACGAATACTAATAAACGGTGAAGCGAAAGGCAGAGCGCGAATCGGAGACCTGCTCGGGGTATTGCCCTCCATTACCGGAAAGGTAGAATTGGTATACGAGGGAGAGCAAGAAGGGGCCAAGAATGTGGCCTTTGCCCTTATGGGAAAAGCGATTCGAAGTATGTTTCCACAATTTTTTCCCGATCCCGAATTGGCAAAGCGAAGAAAAAACGAGCCCAACCCATACATCAATGTGGTGAATTGGTTTGGCAAAAATGATCTGGAGCTTGAGGCTGACCTCACGGAAAAGGAATATCAAAACAAGCTCAACCAAATTCCCGATTTGGATAAAATCACAGATAAGTACAACCCGAAAGTTAGCAAAGAAGACAAGCTACTGCTGATGGAATTCATCTTACACGGATTAGCGGAATACTCGCTGTTGAGTAAAAATGTGATGGAGGAAGGACTTTCCTTCTCTGATCTGTTCAGCACCGTGTTCAGCATGGATGATTACGATGAGCAAGACTAATTGCGCATGAAGAGCCGATTGACCGGATTGGCTTGGCTGACTCTGTTGGGATTTCCTGCAATCGGCTGGCTGATACTATTCTTCTTCCGCGATGAACCGCTGCAAGTCATGTTCAGAAGCTTCTCCCCTATTTTGCAGCAGTTGGCTATGGGACTGCTAATTGGAACCGTTTTAGGTTTTGGTGCAAGGTGGATCATTAAACGACCGTTTTTGAATGAGGTTGGAATAAAGTATGCGCGAATTATTCAAAGCCTCGGTATATCTACGGCGAGTATATGGTTCGTTTCGTTCTGCGCAGGTTTTGGAGAAGAACTTCTGTTTCGGGGAGCGATTCAACCGTTGATTGGCATATGGATCACCGCCATTCTGTTTGTCGCGATTCACGGATATTTGGATCCTCGTGATTGGAAGATTTCACTTTACGGAATTTTTATGACCCTCGCCATAGCAGGCTTGGGTTACCTGACTGAATTCTTCGGCATATGGACCGCCGCTTCGGCTCACATGATGATCGATGTGGTGCTGTTTTACTACCTTACAAAATTGAAAATACCCCTTGGCAATGCTTCAAATTTTAACCCATCGAATTCTTAACTCATCTCTTCTGCTTGGTTCTCTTTTCCTCCTAACTTCCTGTGAAGGTCAAGTTAATACTTCTCCCGATGATCCTTATCAGGCCTCCCATCCGGAAGAATTTGCCAAGTATTGGTTTGCCGGAAAAGCTGAACTAAACAGTTATGATTTGGATCAAATGCGATACGGCGAAAAAAGAGAAGGAGAAGCCGTAATGATTTTTGTTACCGAAGATTTTTTACCTGATGATCAAGTAAAGAAAGAATTTGGTGACAAGCCGGCTACGAGTATTTTGAAATTAAATGCCCTGAAAAAATTTGTAACGGGAATTTACGATTATTCGATCATGACCAGCGCCTTCACGCCGATCGAGTTTCGGAAATACCCCTCCACTTTAAAAGTAACTTTCTCTTCTCAAGACTGGTGCGGGCAAGTATTCGGACAGATGAATCTCAGAGACCGAAAACTTCATTTTCAAACCCTGTCCTATTTTCAAGCAGAAGGAGATCAAGAGCTTTCGTTGGAGGCAACTTATATTGAAGATGACATTTGGAACCGCATGCGCCTGGAACCACAAACCCTTCCTCTGGGAAAAATTGAGATGGTTCCTTCAATGGAATACTTGCGGCTCAAACACAAAGATGTTAAGGCATACACCTGTGAAGCCAACTTATTCTTACAAGTCAATGATGATAAGTCGGCTGAAGAGTTCTATTCGTATCAGCTTTTCTACCCGGAATTAGACAGGAAGTTGATTGTGAATTGCGAAAGCCGGTTTCCTTTTCGAATTTTGGGATGGCAGGAAGTATGGGATACTACCTCCGAAAATCCTCAGAAAACAGAAGCTAAATTGAAAGAAACCTTAATAAAGCCTTATTGGGAATTAAATGCCGTAAAAAACGAAGCCCTAAGGGATTCCCTAGGGCTTGAATTTAAAATCGGTCCTTGAAGAATATTATCCTATTTCAAACGGAACAATAATTTTTTCCCATTTCATTTTTACCATACCGTTTTCTTCAATAACGAACATTAATCGTTCTTGATTTTCCTCGGCCATTTGAGGCTTCACTTTAAAGCGGTGAACATCTTTTGACTTATCATAGTTATAGGCTCCCCATTGATCCCACTCACTGTTTATTACTACCGTCCATTCATCCTTTCCGGGAATGGTGAACAATGCATATTTGCCGGCGGGAATAAGTTTTCCACCTACTTTCATATCCTTTTCGAGCATAAGAGTAGTGGCTTCGTTGGCACCGGTTCTCCACATTTTATCGTAAGGCACCAATTCTCCCCATATTACGCGATCTTTTACGGCAGGCGATGAGTAATCAATCGTCACTTTTCCGGAGGCCAATTCGGCTTCTGCCGTTTTCGGAGGACTCGGACGATCTGCTTTATCCTGAGCCATTGAAGTTGTCGCTGCAAAAAGGAAGGCCATTAACAGGAGGCCGAGTGTTTTCATTCTTTTCATGATTTATTGATTTAGTTATTTAATCCGTACTTATTCTGTGAACATCGTTATTGTCTTGTTCAATTATGTCTTTGACTTCCTGTATGCGCTTTGCGACGATGGCCATTTCACGATGGCCGTTTTGGATAAGCCATTTAAAGGCCTCTTCATTTCCATCGCCGGTTAAAGCAACATAAGCCAACACATCAAATTTATATTTCTTCAGCCACTCAACCGCATCTTTTTTTCCTTCTGCCCCGGCTATAGTCGCAGCTAAATGTTGATGCCCGTTCTTCATTAACCAGTCTCGCGCATCGTCTTTATTATTCAAAGCAAATACAAATACATTCAGCTCAGGATAACCATTTAGCGACAGCCACTCTCTTATTTTCTTGTTTCCACCAATGGCTTCTGCCCAAGCCATTAAAATTTTTGCAGGATAAGTCGTTTTCACAATCGGGTTGATTTTGTCTATTTTCGGCTCACCTAAAATTATACCAAATGCATTATTCCGAACCGATGTTTAAAGATAAGGTTTTAAAGGACAAGACCATTGTGGTGACCGGTGGTGGTACGGGTTTGGGACGAAGTATGTCGACATACTTTTCTCGGCTTGGCGCCAACGTCGTCATTACCAGCAGAAAGCTGGACGTTCTGCAAAAAACGGCTGATGAAATAGCTGAAGAAACTAATGGTAATGTTCACGCCGTGGCCTGTGATGTAAGACATGAAGGTGAGGTGAAAGTATTGCTGGAAGAAACGCTCAAAAAATTCGGGTCGGTAAACGGATTGCTGAACAACGCCGCAGGAAATTTCATCAGCCCTACGGAAAGATTAAGTCCGAAAGCGTTTGGAATTATTATCGACATCGTTTTAAAAGGGACCATCAACTGTACTTTGACTTTTGGAAAGCATTGGATAGAGCAGAAGACACCTGCCACGGTATTGAATATAGTAACCACTTATGCTTCCACGGGTTCCGGCTTTGTGGTCCCATCGGCCACCGCCAAAGCCGGAGTTTTGGCGATGACTCGAAGTCTGGCCGTGGAGTGGGCAAAATATCAAATCAGATTCAATGCCATTGCTCCTGGACCTTTTCCTACCAAGGGAGCTTGGGAGCGATTGGTGCCTGCCCCTCTCAAAGAAAAAATTTCGATGGAAAAGCGCATTCCGCTTCAGCGCACGGGAGAGCATCAGGAATTGGCCAATTTGGCAGCCTATCTTATGAGCGATTTTGCCTCCTATATGAATGGCGAAGTAGTCACTATCGACGGTGGTGAGTGGCTTCAAGGTGCCGGTCAATTCAATCAATTGGAGGCCGTTCCCAAGGAAATGTGGGATATCATCGAACAACACATTCGTTCTCAAAAAGGTAGCTAAGGAAAGCATTAAGCTACTTGCAACTGAGGGCAAATTGTCGTAACCAAATAATCTTTTAGTCAGTAGAAGGTGATGAATCCTGCAAATCTGATTCATGACCGCAAGACTATTTTGGACTACGATCCTTTCTTGGATTGTATATACTTCTACGGCTCAAACAAACGTAGAAAGTACTCATTCTCTTCACACAAACGAGCGAGCTCACGAGCAATGTGCTCATACACACATCCATGAAAAACGCATGGTGACGGATGAGCAATACAGGAATGAACAATTGGCGAGAGAAGCTTCCCTTGAGCAATTGATCGAAAATGTTCGATCGGGAATGGTTCCCAAATCGAATGAGATTCTGACCATACCCGTGGTGGTGCATATCATCCATGACGGCGATGCGCTCGGAACAGGATCGAATATCTCTGATGAGCAGGTTTGGAGCGCCATAAACGGATTGAACGAGGACTACCGAAAAATGGCCGGTACCAACGGAGATGGCGACGGTGCAGACATCGGAGTGGAGTTTTGCTTAGCTCAGCGCGACCCGGATGATAACCCGCACTCGGGTATCAATCGAGTAAGCGGATGTTCGGTTACCGACTATTGCAATGAAGGTATCACGGCAGGACAGGGATCAGGTGCAAACGAGATGGATGTTAAAAACCTTTCGAGATGGCCAAATCAAGACTACTACAATATTTGGGTAGTTACGGAAATTGAAAACAACAACGGCGGTTCGGGAATTCAAGGTTATGCCTATTTTCCCACCACTTCGCCCGTGGACGGTACGGTAATTCTTTACAATGCTTTCGGTACAACGGGAAATTTGAAGTCATATACCAATATGAACAGAACTCTGACCCACGAGTTGGGCCACGGTTTTGGACTTTTCCACACTTTTCAAGGAGGAAGTTGCAGCGAAACGAATTGCGATCTACAAGGAGATCGTGTATGCGACACACCACCCACCATATTGAACTCAAGCTGTTCGAACCCTGCTTGTGGCGGAACTCAACAAATAGAGAATTACATGGACTACACCAGCCAATCGTGTAAAGACATGTTTACGGAAGGACAGAAAGAGCGAATGAGACTTTCTATCCAAAATTCAAGAAGCAACTTGCTGGAATCTGATGGCTGCGTTCCGCCTGTGGTTGTATCAGCGGATGCGGGTATTACCGATATTTCTCAACCGGTGGGTAGCTCTTGTTCGGCCATTATTCAGCCTATTGTGACCCTTTCAAATCTCGGATCTACCACTCTTTCTACGGTAACGATTCAATACCGCACAAGTGGATCTTGGCAGAATTTTGCTTGGACAGGGCTCCTGGGGCCCGATCAAAGTACGGAGATCATCCTCCCGGAATACGATGGTGGTTGGGGTTCAAAAACACTCGAAGTACAGACTCAAAATCCAAACGGGGCCACAGACAGTAATCCTGCAAATAATGGAATGAGTGCTGAATACATAGCCGTGGAATCTGCTAATACCGTAACCGTTAATATAACTTTGGACGTTTTAGGCGGTCAGACGACTTGGCTGATCAGAGATGATGCCGATAATATTCTGGCCGAAGGCGGGCCGTACGGCAATTTTCAGAGCGGAGAGATCGAGTCTGAATCTGTTTGTCTGCTCGATGGATGCTACGAGTTTGTGATGATGGATGTAGTAGGTAACGGAATTTGCTGTTTTAACGGAAATGGTGCCTATGAAGTAGTCGATCAAGATGGGAATGTATTGGCTTCAGGTGCTGAATTTGAATATGAAGAAGTGACTGAGTTTTGCTTCGAATCCGATGGAAATGCACCCCTTGCTTCTTTTACTGCCTCACAAACCAACGCCTGCGTCGGACAGTCGATTAGTTTTTCAAACTCCTCTACCGGTACCATAGATACTTACGAATGGCAATTTTTTGGCGGAACTCCTTTAACTTCTTCGCAAGCTAATCCCGGATCCATCACTTACAATTCCGCCGGAATATATGATGTGAGCCTCACCGTAACAAATGCATTCGGTCAAGACGTCCAAGTAAGACAAGATTACATCACCATTTCACAAAACACCACCTGGTATGCCGATAATGATGGTGACGGTCATGGTGACCCGAATAATACCACCCAATCTTGTACTCAGCCGACGGGATACGTCAGCACCGGTGATGATTGTAACGACAACAATGGTTCTTCATGGGATGAATGTTACGATTGCCTCGGAGTGATGAACGGCTCCGCTCAAACGGACAATTGCGGGACGTGTGACTCTAATCCAAACAATGATTGTGTGCAAGATTGCGCAGGTATTTGGGGAGGCGATGCTTATGAAGACAATTGCGGTACATGTGATGCGAATCCGAATAATGATTGCATACAGGATTGCGCCGGTGTTTGGGGTGGAAACGCATACGAAGATAACTGCGGAACATGTGATGCCAATACGAACAATGACTGTATTCAGGATTGCGCCGGTGTTTGGGGTGGAAATGCATACGAAGACAATTGCGGAACGTGTGATGCCAATACGAACAATGACTGTATTCAGGATTGCGCCGGTGTTTGGGGTGGACCTGCCTACGAAGACAACTGCGGAACATGTGATGCAAATCCCGAAAATGACTGCACTCAGGATTGTGCGGGCGTTTGGGGCGGAAATGCCTATTTCGATGAATGCGGAGTTTGCGATGAAGATCCTGAGAACGACTGCATTCCTTGCGATGATTTGTCAATAACCATAGAGTCAGTTACTGACCCCACTTGTTTCGGAGCAGGCGACGGTGAAATAGAAATATCACTGACCATGAACGACGGGCCTTTCGAATTGACTTGGAACACGGGTAGTTCGGAAACAACGCTTTCAGATTTATCGGCAGGTATTTATCAAGCGACCCTTAGTCAAGACGAGTGCACTGCCTTCGTGGAAATCGCATTAGAAGATCCGGCACCTCTTACAATTGACTTTACGGACATAGATGCCGATGACTGCACCAATTCGAATACAGGATCTTGTACGGTGATCATTGAAGGCGGAAGCTCACCCTACAATCTTTATTATGAAGGCGCTCAATTGAGTCAAACTACTTTTGAAAATCTGACCGGCGGAGTTTATGAATTGATGGCAGAGGATGCCAACGGTTGCACCGTTTCAGGTGAAGTCTTTATTGAAACGTTAGGTTGTGATACGCTGACAAGCTCAAAACTCAGAAATGATTTTTGTGACGCTACGGGAACAGTGGATAAAGCTATTATTGCCACCCCCGTAAGCGAAGCAACAGGCTATGAATGGGAATTCAGCAACACCGATGAAGAGACTTTTTCAATAATGACAGCGACAAACTCATGTTCTTTGCTCGACTACAGTCAAATTAAACCGAACATCAATTACTCTATACGGGTTCGAGGCACGCATCCGAATATACCCTCCGAGTTTGGTGAGATTTGCACTTATACCGCACTTATCGATCGTCCGAATTTACTGTTGGATGATTGCGATAATAGCGAGGTTTCCATCGGAGATATTGTAAAGGCCGACGCGTATTTTTATGCTACCAACTATGAGTTTCGACTCGAAAGCTCGATTTCAGGAGAAAGAAAATACTTCTACTCAGACGAAGGGCAGATTGAAATTGATGAAGAAAAAGAACTGAACCCGGGAGAAGCATATCTGATTTCTTCGCGCATTAACTATAATGGTTATTGGGGAGCATACGGTGACATCTGCATGATTACATTACCGGCTAACACGCTGACTACCTCTTTGAAAGAAATATTTTGTGACAATTTTGAATTAAATCAAGAAATAGCTCAGTTAGAATTGCAACCTATTAATGGCGCTGCCGTATACCAAACCATCTTTGCAAATTCACAGACTAACTACAGAGATACCATTGAACACACCGGTCCGTTTATTACAAAAGACATGCTCGAAACTCTCTCCGAAGACTTGGTTTACCAAACTATCTCGAGAGCACTTCTTTCGGATCAATGGACTCCCTGGGGTAGACAATGTAGCATTGGTTTTACGAACGACGCTTACAATTTAAATATGATTGTGTATCCCAACCCTCTGAAGTCAGGTTCAGAACTAAGCATTGTTACCAAAGGAAACTGGAAGAACATGACATTAACGGTAAGGGATATGACGGGAAGACCTTTAAAAACTTTTACTCAAGATTTTCAACACCTCTCGCCGATAACCTATACACTTCCTTCAAATGCAAAAGGTGTGTATACAATAACGGCTACTCACGCCAAGCAGTCGATCACAAAAAAATTGATTATTCAATAGTATTTAAGATATAGTTTAAGGGGAGAAGTCGCTGTTCGGTCTTTAATGATCGGCAGCGGCTTTGCTTTTTTTCAGAGAATATCCTTTTGCTACAGACATCTAATCCCTTCTAATACAGCATCCCGATGATGATCAGCCAAGCTTCGGAATCATAGTCTGAGAAAAAAATTCATCCGTTCTTTTTTGCAATTCATCTTATATATGTCGTAACTTGTGGTGAGATTGAATTAACCATTCTTTATTCCATTAGTAACCAAATTTTAAAAGATGAATAAGATGTTTACGCTATGGCGCGCTACTCTTTTTGTATGTGCGTTTTTATTTGGAACCGCGATGTCGGTTTATTCGCAATGTGATCCGGGTGAGACACCCTACGAAATTACTCTCGCATCGGGAGGCAGCTTCATAGGAGAAAGAAGTTGGGAAATTGTTCCAACCGATGGAGGTGATCCGGTCATATCCGTAGATTGTGGTGATTACGTCGGAGGAACATTCGAGTTTTGTTTAACTCCCGGTGTATCTTACACTTTCAATGCTTATGATGATTTCGGTGACGGCTGGAATTTTTTCGATGTGGATATTGTCTATTCAATAGCCGTTCAGGGAGGACCTGTAGCGATTGAAGGAGGAAACCCTAACGGCTGTACATCAGGAGACTTTTCTGTAGATTGTATTGGCCAATGCTTGGAGTTGTCTCAAACATTCATAGCGCAGGATCCGCCTGAATGTATAGCTGCAGAATTTTCGGTTGTAACCGAACGTAGTTGTGAAGATTTTAACTATGATGCTACGGTTACTATAGATGAAGCTAATCCGGAAGGATTTCCCTTGTTGATTATCACGGCTGAATTAGATGGGGTTCAGCTAGATCTTGGACAAGTAGCTAATCTTAGCGGACAATCTTTCGTTCTGGAAGATTTACCACTGGATGAAGATGTAATTATTACCGTAAACGTATTGGGATCAAACTGCCCGGCGTTTGAAATTATCAACGTATCATCAATCGGTTGTCCTGTGCCGCTGACTTGTGGTGAAGGTTTGGAAGTATCTTATTGTTATAGTGATAATGACGAATCTATTTTTGTATACCAAAGCCCCAATGAAGAGCCTGTTATTTTCTTCATGCAATCAGGTTTGATCGAGGCAGGATTTGACGAAATATTTATCTATGATGGTTTAGATAATACGGGCGAATTACTTTTCGGTGGAGACAACGGAGGTGATTTAACCGGCGTTTCGGTTACGGCAAACTCAGGAGCATTGTATATGGAAATAAGCTCTGATATTATAATAAGTTGCCAGAGTAGTATTACATATGAAGGAGGCTGGAATTGGCTGGTAGGTTGTGGAGAGTTTGACATTCCCGGATGTACGGACCCGGAGGCACTTAACTTCTCTCCTGAAGCCAATATTGACGACGGCTCTTGTATATTTCCGGCAGTAAATGATGAACCATGCGGTGCCCTTGTTTTAGAATGCAACGGACCATCTCTTACAGGAAACTTTGATGCAGCAAGCATAAGTGAAATCCTTCCTTTGCCTGCGTGTGGCAGCACTTTCAGCCCCGCAACAGGTGATCTTTGGTTTCAATTTGACGCCAACGGTACAAGTACTTATTTGATTTCTGCTGAAGAAAGTCCAAACATGATCGTGGCACTTTACTCAGGAGATGAATGTGGAGAATTGACACTGGTGGAGGATTGTTCTGACTTTCCGGAATCATTCACGGGAGTGTATGAAGAAGGAACGTACTACTTTTTGGTAAGACCATGGAGCAGCTCCACCTTCAATAACTCTTACACGGTATCATTGACTTGCGTAGACGGAGCTCCTGAAAACGACGAGCCCTGCGGTGCTATTCCGTTAGTTTGTAATGAGCCTGCCGTGAATAGTACTTTCTTAGGTGCTACTGCTACTCTAACTGATGCCTGCTTTGGTTCAGGTACTGCTGATGTTTGGTTCACATTTGAATCAGATGGAGAAACAGCCTATGGAATTACTGAAACCTCGTTCAGTGATGTAGTAATTAACATGTATACCGCCGGGGAATGTGATGGTGAGTTGGAAGAAGTGGTAGCCTGTCAGGACTTTCCGGAAAACTTCAATGGAATTTATGAAGCAGGTACATATTTTGTGCGTGTAAGACCTTGGAGCACGGCTCAAACCTGTGCGGTAAGTTTAACTTGTACGGAGCCACCTGAAAATGATCTGGCCTGTGGTGCAATCGAACTTGATTGCGAATCTGGGATTATTTCGGGTACAACCGTAGGAGCAACACTTGATGAAGATTGTGGCGGGTCTGCAGGCGGAGCCGGTATTTGGTATGTATTTAACTCAGATATTGACGGAACGCTTCGACTGAACACTTGTCAAGACAATACTGACTATGATTCAGACATATCAATATTCACAGGTACATGTGACGACTTAACATGTTATGCATACAATGACGGGTTAAGTACTTGTGGATTTAGTTCTGATATCACAGTTGATGTATTTAACGGTACTACCTATTATATCCAAGTTCACGGATGGACGGGTGAAGGAAACTTCGACATGGAAGTGACCTGTGAAGAAATCGTGCTTGATTGTCCTGGTTTCGGAAATATTGGGGATCCTTGTAATGATGGTGACGAAGGAACTATTAATGATGTGGTCACCGAAGATTGTGAGTGTGTAGGTACACCTCCTCCTCCCGGTACCGTATGTGGTGCACCGATTATAGTAGACGGTGTTCCTTATTTCGACACTGGAAATAATACTTCTTTCTACGGTGACGAGTACACTTCAGCAAATGTTCCGCCTCTTGCACCAGATGCGATTGTAGTTGGTTTCTTCAGTACTTCTTATCTGAATGGGGATGAAGTGGTTTACGAGTACACCCCTACAGAAGATCAACAAATTGATGTAGTTGTAGAAAATATAGGTACGAGTACAGGACTATATGTTTTTACTGGGTGTTTATTTGAGTCAACTGTGGGAGCGCATACAGAATTTGCTGCTACTTTCAGAGAAATTGAAGCACTTCCAGTAACTGCGGGAGTTACATATTATATAGTTGTTGGCACGACTGGCTTTCCGCAAAGCACACCTTACGACCTAAGCATCGTAATTAATGTGGATGACTGTCCTGATCTCGATGGCGATTTCGGTGACCCTTGTGATGATGGTGACCCTGAAACGGTAAATGATGTGATTCTTGAAGATTGTACTTGTGAAGGAATTTTGGGTTGCTTTAATGAAAACCAATTCCCCGGTGTTGCAAATGACATCAGTGACGATCAGAACGAATTGGTTACGATCAGCACGTGCTCTTTCCAAACAGAGTACTCGCACATCACCGGAGTACCGGCCGGTGAAGACATTGAATTTACAATTGAGGATAATGGATACATCACCGTTCGTGAAGGAGCATTCAACGGACCCGTAGTAGCGGAAGGATTTAGTCCTGTTACTGTTGAGAATGCCAGTGGTTTAGACCTCTTCCCTCACTGGACGGTCGATGATGATTGTAACACGGCTACCGGCTGTGTAGTGACGACCGTACAATGCGCAACTTGTGCGGCCGATTGTCCTGATGGAAATAACATCGGAGACCCTTGTGATGATGGTGAGGATGACACGATTAACGATCAGATTACAGAAGATTGTGAATGTGTCGGAACACCGTCTCC
>CAZYWJ010000055.1:11992-23451 GCA_964651785.1 uncultured Cryomorphaceae bacterium | reverse complement strand
CTATCCCATGAAATGGATCAAAACCATACCGCTGCTATCGCATCGGCGGTTTTTTATTCATACAAATCACCTTGAAAGTTGCTGCGCTGCCTTTCGGCGATTTGTCCGAATAAAAAACCCCTGAACGAAAAAGCGTTCAGGGGTTTTTGATCATCAGGTGGAGCCGGAGGGATTCGAACCCTCGTCCAAGCATGGGACTATCTGGCTTTCTACGTGTGTAGTCCAATATTAATTTTCGACTAAGAGCCGGCATCGAACAGCCTACTCTTAGCTTAGACTTACTTCAGTTTCGGATGCTCATCAAGTCACTAAGCATCCTAGTCTTAAAGATTGATACCCTGAACTCAGCCCATATAAGACGGATAAGCTGAAGGGTACTCGTTCCGAGTTACTGTGCTTCACTTCGGAATTAAACCTATAGTCTTAGACTATTAGGCTGCGAGAGCGTAATTGTTTTCGCCGTTTATAGGCTTGGAAATTGATTTATACGAGCAAACTTCCAACGCTCGACACGCTTACCAAACAACCAACTCATGTTGTCAAAACCGGTCGGCCCCAATATTTCAAAGAATCTTTAATGATATGCGCAAAAATCGTCCCAAAAGGATTGATTTAAGCGATTTGCAAAAGTAGGATGACATTTCGTCATTTCCTAGCTTTTCTCGATGCGTTCAATCTTAATCGGTCCCAACTTAATTCTAACGCGCTTAATGCTCTTTTTTTCTTCGGGTTGCTCATCTTCGAATTGACTGCTGACACTATCGATCAGTTTCTTTCCGAGAAAACCCGCAAATTCCATCAAGCCATCTACTTCTTCGGTCATTTCAACTAATTCAGTCTTCGAAACTAAACTATCAGTATTTGTGGTATTTTGAGCACCGGCAGTTTGATAAAAAAGTGCGAGAAAGCAGAGCAATACGATGGTCCTGAATAGCATTCTTGATTGGTGGTGGAATTCTCTTGTATGACGAATAACTAATGTGAAAAGTTACTTTAATTTTTGAAATTCAAATGTACTTTGATCAATGCCTCTGAGACGCAAACCGTATCTTTTTTGGCCGACCATAAACATATACATTTGCGAACCTGAAAAAAACTGAATGATGACTAAAATCGGCCTGATCAAAGAAGGAAAAACTCCCCCAGATAAACGCGTGCCATTGACACCGGCTCAGTGCAGGCAATTGCTCGACAGGTATCCCGATATAGACCTAACCGTCGAGTCCAGTTCGATCCGTGCATTTCGGGACGAAGAATATGAGAGAGCGGGAGTTGAGGTCGTAGAAGACATGAGCGACCGCGACGTTTTGCTTGGTGTAAAAGAGGTGCCCTTAGATATGCTGATTCCCGGAAAGACCTACTTCTTCTTTTCACATACCTATAAAAAGCAACCTTATAATCGAGATTTGTTAAATGCTATTTTGGATAAGAAGATTCGATTAATTGATTACGAGGTTCTGACCAATGAGCAAGGTAAACGCCTTATCGGATTTGGAAGGTATGCAGGTATAGTCGGAGCATATAATGGCCTGCTGGCAGTGGGAAAGAAATACGGACGATATGAACTAAAGTCCGCTCATGAATGTGATGATCGAAAAGAAGTCGAGCGTGAATTAAATAAAGTGGACCTTCCAAATGGTTTTAAGATAGTCCTGACCGGTAAAGGTCGCGTAGCGGGGGGAGCCATGGAAATTCTGGACTCGGCCGGTATTAAAAAAGTAAGTCCACGGGATTTTCTGGCTGAAAGCTTTCAAGAACCCGTGTACGCTCAATTGGGAGTTGAGGATTATAACAGAACTAAAGATGGCTCTGATTTCGAAAAATCCGAGTTTTACAATCATCCCGAAAAGTTTGATTCAGATTTTATGAAATATGCCGAAGTGTCAGACTTGTACATTTCGTGCCATTACTGGGATGCAAACGCACCGTTTATTTATACTCGCGAGGATGCCAAACGCCCTGAATTTAATATTAAGGTCGTGGCAGATATAAGTTGCGATATTGACGGACCCGTAGCATCTACTTTACGCCCATCTACTATTGCTGATCCGCTTTACGGCTACCATCCTGAAAAAGAGAAAGAGGTGGATTTTTTAGATGAAGATGCAATCGGGGTTATGGCCGTAGACAACCTTCCCTGTGAACTTCCAAAAGATGCCTCTGAAGATTTTGGAGAAGAGTTGATGAAGCACATACTCCCTGAATTGATCGAAAAGAGTGATTCGTCGGTGATAAGAAGAGCAACCCAAACGGACCTCAAAGGCCAACTCACGCCTGAGTTTGCCTATCTTCAAGCTTATGTGGAAGGCAAAGAGTAATCAGATGTTCTTCAAATCAGAGATCGTCTGAGCGGGGTCATCTGATCCGAAAACAAAACTTCCTGCTACCAGTACATCAGCTCCTGCTTCGATAAGTTTCGAAGCATTCTTTAAATTCACTCCTCCGTCCACTTCTATTTTAGCTTTGGATCCTGATTTATCTATGAGATTTCTGGTGCGTTCAATCTTACGGTAGGTATTCTCAATAAATTTTTGTCCGCCAAAACCCGGATTAACCGACATGATCAATACCAAATCAATATCATTGATAATGTCTTCCAAATCATTAACCGCTGTATGAGGATTGAGGCATACGCCTGCACTCATATCCTCATCTTTAATGGCTTGGATGGTTCGGTGCAAGTGATTGCAAGCTTCAATATGTACCGTGAGTATGTTGGCTCCGGCCTTTTTAAACTGACTGATGTATCGATCGGGATCAACTATCATTAAATGCACATCCATTGGCTTGAGCGTATGCTCATTAATTGCCTCCATTACCGGAAATCCGAAAGAAATATTCGGAACGAAAACTCCGTCCATAATGTCGATATGAAACCAATCTGCCTCACTCTCATTTAGCATTTCGATGTCGGTGATGAGGTTGGCAAAATTTCCCGAAAGGATGGAAGGTGCTATCAAATGTCCCATGCTAATTTTCTTTCTTGCAAAGGAAATAAAAAAGGGGGTTAAACACCCCCTCAATTCGTTTGATTCATTAGATCGCTATCCTAGATAAGACCGAAGCATAGTGCTGCGCGAGTTGTGCTTTAGTCGTCTCAGACCCTTCTCTTTAATCTGGCGAACCCTTTCTCTCGTTAAGTCAAATCGATGACCGATCTCTTCCAGTGTAAGGGGATTTTCTCCCGTCAGTCCGAAGTAAAGTCGGATTACATCAGCTTCTCGTGCGGTCAATGTATGTAGCGAACGCTCAATTTCAAGTCCCAAAGATTGAGAAATCAAATTGTCATCGGGATTCGGGTTGTCTTCGGAGCTGTAAACTTCGTACATGCTTCCCGAGGCGTCATCATCCGTTCCCAATGGTGCGTCCATGCTGACCGCCTTATGGGCATTTCGCAAAGATTGTTGCACTTCTTCCAACGTCATTTCAAGACATTCAGCTATTTCTTCACTGGTCGGGGGACGCTCAAATTCTTGTTCCAATTTGGCGAAAGCTTTATTAATTTTATTAACCGATCCGATTTTGTTAAGAGGAAGTCTCACTATTCGGGCCTGCTCGGCAAGAGCCTGTAAGATGGATTGTCGAATCCACCAAACTGCGTATGATATGAATTTAAATCCTCTGGTTTCGTCAAAGCGTTGAGCAGCCTTGATCAGTCCGAGATTTCCTTCATTTATCAAATCGGGAAGTGTAAGTCCTTGGTTTTGATATTGCTTCGAAACCGAGACGACGAATCGCAAATTTGCTTTAGTGAGTCTCTCTAGTGCCTCATGATCACCTTTCTTAATTCGTTGCGCCAAGCTTACTTCTTCTTCCGGAGAAAGCAGCTCGACCCTTCCGATTTCCTGAAGGTATTTGTCGAGAGAAGCGGTTTCGCGATTGGTGACTTGTTTCGTGATTTTAAGCTGTCTCATGTAAGTGTTCTACAAGTGTTTTTATCAAAAAAATTTCGTCTGATATAACGACACCCGCTGATTTTTAGTTACAAAAAATCAAGCGGGTGTCTGAACTTGTAGTCTTAATCCGTCTTATTCAGAGCAGATTACGAGAAAGCTAATGCAAGAAACTATTCTTTGTGAGCGGGTTTTTCAAGTAATACTTTTCGGGAAAGTTTTAATTTTCCGGTCTTCGGATCTTTGCCCGTAACCTTAAATTTTACCATTTCACCTTCCTTCAAAACATCCTCAACATTTTCTACACGTTTCCATTCCAATTCAGAAATGTGCAATAAGCCGTCCGTTCCGGGTACTACCTCTACAAAGGCGCCGTAAGGCATAATGGTCTTCACCTTTCCTTCGTATTCTTCGCCAACCTCAACGGTAGGAGGGAAGGCAATATTACGCACGCGTTTCACAGCTGCATCGATATCTTCTTTATTGCTGGAAACGATGTCCACTTTACCACCTTCGGGAACTTCTTCGAGAACAATCTCCGTATTCGTGGTATTCTGAATATCCTGAATAATCTTTCCACCGGGTCCGATCACTGCGCCGATCATATCTTTCGGTATGATGAACGAAATGATACGTGGAGCATGAGGTTTGTAATCTTCTCTCGGCTTGTCAATGGTTTTGAGCATCTCTCCCAAAATATGTGCACGACCATCGCGAGCTTGGTAAAGTGCTTTTTTCAAAATCTCGAAACTCAGTCCTTCAATCTTGATGTCCATTTGGCAAGCGGTCAAACCTTTTGATGTTCCCGTTACCTTAAAGTCCATGTCTCCCAAATGATCTTCGTCTCCGAGGATGTCTGAAAGAACGGCATACTTTCCACTTTCAGGATCGGTAATTAAGCCCATGGCGATACCCGAAACGGGAGCCTTGATTTTGACACCACCATCCATAAGCGCAAGTGTTCCTGCACAGACGGTAGCCATCGAAGAAGAACCGTTTGATTCTAAAATATCACTTACCAATCGGATGGTATAAGGATTTTCAGGTGGGGTAGGCAACATGCCTTTTAGGGCGCGTAATGCCAAGTTTCCGTGACCGATTTCTCTTCTGGAAGTTCCGCGAATCGGATAAGCTTCACCCGTAGAGAATGGGGGGAAATTATAGTGAAGCAAGAAATTCTCCGTTCCTTGAACCAAAGCCCCGTCGATCATCTGCTCGTCCATCTTGGACCCCAAGGTCAAAGTGGTCAACGACTGTGTTTCACCTCTGGTAAATATGGATGAACCATGCGTTCCCGGAAGGTAATCCACCTCTGACCAAATTGGTCGGATATCCGTAGTAGCTCTGCCATCCAAGCGAATTCCTTCATTCAGAACCAAGTCGCGAATGGCTTTCTTCTGTGCTTTCTTGAAGTATTTCTTAATCAAGTCACCTTTTTCTTCCAGCTCCTCATCAGAATATTTCGACATAAACTCATCTCTCAACTCAGAGAAAGCCGTACCACGTTCTTCTTTACCCAGTTGCTTTTTGGCGATATCATAGTTGCCTTGATAGCAAGCTTCCATCACCTGTTTCTCAAGCTCTTCATCGTTCACTTCATGGCTGTATTCACGTTTTGGCTCAGATTTATCTACCATTTTACCAAAATCTTTTAGCGCACGGCAGTGCACTTTAATGGCCGCATGTGCAGCCTCAATGGCACTGACCATTTCATCTTCAGATATCTCGCTCATCTCACCCTCTACCATCACAATGCTCGATTCAGTACCTGCAATGATCATATCGATATCGCTGCCCTCAAGCTCCGAGAATGTTGGGTTGATAATAAATTTTCCGTCTTTTCTACCAACGCGCACTTCAGACACAGGTCCGTTAAACGGTATGTCGGAAACAGCCAAAGCAGCAGAGGCCGCTAAACAAGCCAGTGCATCAGGCATGTGGTCTTTGTCAGAAGACATCAATGCCAACATGACTTGCACATCTGCATGATAATCATCCGGAAACAATGGTCGCAGTGCACGATCGACCAGTCGCATGGTCAATATTTCGCTATTACTGGGACGAGCTTCTCTTTTGAAAAATCCTCCCGGAAATCTACCCGTTGAGGCATATTTCTCACGGTAGTCAATCGTAAGGGGCAAAAAGTCAATTCCTTCTTTTGCTTCTTTATTGGAAACGACGGTAGCCAGGAGCATCGTATCTCCCATTCTCAGCATCACGGAGCCATCGGCTTGCTTTGCGAGTTTACCCGTTTCCAGAGTGATGGCCTTTCCATCACCTAAGTCAATCGTTTTACTCTTTAGTTCGTAATTCATCTGTTGTGTGTATATGTATTGAAACAAAAAGAGGCAACAGTCCCTTTGACATATTGCCCCTTTAAGTATTTATAATCTTTGTGGTAAGAACAATTATTTTCGAATACCAAGTTCTTTAATAATTTCTCTGTAGCGAGTGATATCTTTCTTGATCAGGTAATCCAGAAGTTTTCTTCTCTTTCCTACCAAAGCTACCAAAGCACGCTCCGTATTGTAATCTTTACGGTTTTTCTTCAGGTGCTCTGTAAGGTGATTGATTCTATAGGTGAAAAGAGCAATTTGCCCTTCCGTTGATCCGGTGTCATTTTCAGACTTCCCGTGTTTTTTGAAGATCTCGGCCTTCTTTTCCGGAGCTAAGTACATTCCTAAATTTTCTAAATGTTAGTGATGCGATTAAATTAAGGCTGCAAATATAGTCTTTATTTTTTGCTTTCCTCTTGTTTTTCAAACATTGATAAAGTCAGATTCAACTTCTGCTTGAGTTTGTGTCTGTGAACGATGTAATCCAAGAAACCATGCTCTAATAGAAACTCGCTGCGCTGGAAACCCTCCGGCAAATCTTTTCCAATGGTTTCCTTCACTACACGAGGTCCGGCAAAACCGATCAGGGCTTTTGGTTCGGCAATATTCAAATCGCCTAGCATGGCAAAACTCGCAGTAACACCCCCCGTGGTGGGATCGGTTAAGAGTGAAATGAAAGGCAGTCCTTCATCACTCAAAAGAGTCAATTTTGCGGAGGTCTTCGCCATTTGCATAAGCGAAAATCCCGCTTCCATCATCCTTGCTCCGCCTGACTTCGATATGAGAAGAAGCGGACATTTACGATCGATGGCTTTGTCGATAGCGCGAGCTATTTTTTCGCCTACTACCGAACCCATCGAACCACCGATGAAAGCAAAATCCATACAGGCTACGACCAACTCTTTACCTTCGGATTTTCCATAAGCCGTTCGTATGGCATCTTTCAGCCCGGTCTTTTTCTGACCTGCCTTTATTCGATCCGGGTATTTTTTAGTGTCTTGAAATTTCAAGGGATCTCCCGAAGACATAGAGCGGTTAAATTCCGTGAACTTTCCATCGTCAAAAAGTATGGAGAAATATTCTGCGCTGCCTATGCGGTCGTGATGATCACAGTGGCTGCATACCCAAGTATTTTCAATATGCTCATCCATACTGACCACGGTGCTGCACTCAGGACATTTGTACCAAAGACCTTCCGGGGTTTCCTTCTTGTCCTTGGTTGATGTAGTTATCCCTTCTTTGATTCTTTTAAACCAACCCATTTTTCGCAATCTTAGGACAAAACTATAAAAAACTCCTTCGCCAAAATTAAAATGGGTAACCGATCCCTATATTCAAATTCCATTGCCAGCGGTAATAGGAGAGTTCAGGCAAATCGTTGTCTTCAGCATTGAGATTATCGATGTAATTATTGTACTTATCTTTTGATTGAAAAAGCCACCTTTCGCCCGGATCGAGTGAAGGATCTTTGACTTGAAGCCCCAAATCCAATCTGATAATAAAAAAGTCAAAGTTGAAGCGTGTACCGGCACCTGCGCCCACGGCAATTTCACTCAGAAATCGATCAAACTCAAAGAGGGCTCCGGGTCGCTCCGTCTCGTTTCCCATAATCCAAATATTTCCCGCATCCACGAAAAAAGCACCTTCTAAAATATCGGTAATGTCAAATCGATACTCGATATTACCCTCGATCAGAATATCCCCGATTTTGTCAAAATTTTGAACCGGATCACGAAAACTTCCGGGTCCGAGGGTCCGCGCTTGCCAAGCTCTTATTCCGTTTGCTCCTCCTGCGAAAAAGCTTTTTTCAAATGGTAAAACATCCAGATTTTCCAGCGGAATACCCACCCCGGCCGAAATGCGATATGCCGTGCTCATTTTTTCATTCGGAATATTGTAAAATCTGAAGTCATGCACTGTTTTTAAATACTGAGCAAATTGAATTCCAAGCGCTTCAAATCCCCCGTTCTCATTTAATGAAGCGTTGGAGACTTGATAGAGCCCGCGTAAAATCGATCCGGCCGATTCTACTTCGGCACGGTAGAAAAAGAGATTTCTTTTCGGATTGTCTTGTCTTTGTGTATTGAGCGTAAAGGTGACACGCGTGCTTTGAATAAAATGATCCTGAAAACTATTTGAGAGGAAGGGGTCGTTGATATCTTCTAAGCGTTGATCGAAAGCTGCCGAGCGATCTATCTTGATTAAACTCAATTCCAATGGGCTTATTTGCCATTCTTTCGTGGCGGTTTCATTCCATTGATAAACTATCGAACCGAAAGACCGAGTGCGCTCATAATCGGGTCGCCGCTGATAGGAGAGATTAGTGATAAGCGAGGTCCGAGGGTTGGCTGATTTGGAAAACCTATCGGGACTGAAGGGCAATAAAAATCCGGGGAAGGTCAGCGAAATCTGCGGACCGAATTCTACCGTATTGAACCCCAGCCCCTGACCTACATCATTGTTCGTTCCCGATTCAGTAAGTAGCTGCTGAGCCTCCAATCCCCCGCTTACTTCCAAACTCAAGACTTCGGCTCCCCCGAAAATATTTCTGTTTCTGTAACCTACGGTTCCCGATATTCCCAAAAATCCTCCTTGGTTCGTACCGTTCCATTCCAATGAAAAGTTCTGTTTCGGTGCCGGTGATAAGCCGATATTTACATTGAGCAGGGTGTTTTCAACATCTTCCGATACGGGCGAAAACTCTATGGTGGCGGCACGAACTATTGGAAGCGTACTCAGACGGCGATAAGTTCGCGTCACCTTATCCAATTCATAAAATTCTCCTTCTTCGAAAATGATGTTTTGTCCAATGGTTTTCGGTTTTACATTGAGCTGGCCTTGGTCAATAATTCGATAGTTTTTGAGAAATATGGTATCTGATAAGAATACTTCATTGCTTCGTAAAAATGGCCGGTCGATTACACTGATGTCGTTTAGCTTGTATTGCTTGTAAGGCTTCACGATAAGTGAATCGGGATTTCCTTCGTAGGGAACTTTGCGCGGAATGATGCCTAATTCCAAATTTACCGAATGACTGTTCAGAGAAGAGTCAACATCAAAATAAATGAGCTCTTTATTAAAATCGTAATACCCCCGATTGCGAAAATAGCCCGTCAATTTTTTTCTTTCCGCATCCAACTTTTCAATGTCAAAACGATCACCCACTTGCACGACCTTTCCGATTTTTCGAGATTCGTAAGTCAGATTGGCCAGCTTTTGGTCGGGGATGTCGAATGAGATGGAATCGATTACGTACGGCTGCTTTGCATCAATTATGTAGACCGCCGTTTTCATTTGTTTCTTTTCTTGAGTATTTATTTTCGAAGAAACCTCGGCATTGAAGTAGCCGTGTTTTACCAAATAAGTTCGTATTTGCTCCGCACTTTTATTCACCAATGAGGAATCAAATACGACCGGAGGCTCACCTACCGTTTCTCGCCACCACGAACCGAATGGCTTAAATTCCTTCGGCTCTTTACCTTTTTCAATTCGCTTTTCGTTTTTCTTTTTCAGTTTTCGCAGACGCTTGTTGTTACGCTTTTCGAATTTGTCCGGATTCGGCACATTGTACGCCCACAGGTAAAATCGCGCCCCCAATATCTTCCGATTGGGTTCTTGCCTTACTACTTCCTTTAAGTCATCCTTATCTATCTTTGGCTCCTCTTGAAATTTGAATTTGTTCTTTTTCAACAGGTATTCATCATCGGCCAGGCGCTTAGTAGGATTGCACCCGAAAAGGATAGCCGCTCCTAAAAACATCAGCCAAAGAATCGGCCGCCGCAGATACCTCAGAATAAGAGCCGAACGAGTGCCGGAAGTATGACAGATCATTTATCGAATAACCAAATGAAGTTGGTAAAATCTCTTCACCAAAAAAAATACCGCGATGAACACGGTCTTTTTTTAGTAGAAGGCGTCAAGCTGGTGAATGAAGCCATTCACGCAGAGGCAAAGTTAGAAATGATTGTTTATGCCTGCGAGCCCGAAGAACTTCCCTTTCAGTTGCCTGAAAATAGTTACAAGGTTTCGCCCAAAGACCTGGGGCGAATATCCGCTCTAAAGAATCCCAATAGGGTTTTGGCCGTTTGTCACAAATCAACTGATATTTCGGAAGAGCCCTCAAATTGGCAGCTGGCGCTCGATCAAATTTCAGATCCCGGTAACCTCGGTACTATCATTCGCATTTGCGATTGGATGGGAATCAATCAAATCGTATGTGATCGCGACTCGGTAGATCTTTACAATCCCAAAGTGGTGCAAGCCAGTATGGGTAGCATTTTCCGAGTGAAGGTACTTTACAAAGATTTAGCTGAATACTTGGAAAATTCGTCTTTCGACTCAATTCTGGAAGCAGATATGTCGGGCACTTCCGTGAATGATTTTGAATTTCCCGAAAAGGGAATTTTGGTGATGGGTTCTGAAGCTCACGGTCTTCGTCCTGAAGTTTCAGCTCTATGTACGGGAAAGGTCAGCATACCTCAATTTGGTGGCGGAGAATCGCTGAATGTGGCCGTCTCTGCGGGAATACTGCTTTCGCACCTCAGGCAGAGGCGCCCGCTTTAGCGAAAATGGATTCGGCGATGTTCATTCCGTCAATAGCCGCTGAAACTATTCCTCCCGCGTAGCCCGCGCCCTCTCCACCGGGAAAAAGTCCTTCAACTTGCGGATGTTCAAAGTTTTCGTTTCTCGGAATTCGAACGGGCGAGGAAGTTCGCGACTCCGTAGCTACGAGTACCGCTTCGTTGGTGCCGTACCCTTTCATTTTCTTTCCGAAAACCTTCAAGGCTTCCGCCAAACGAGTTGAAACCGATGCCGGCAGAACTTCGCGGAGTTCTGCAGAATTCAACCCGGGTTGGTAACTGCATTTCGGTAAATCGGTAGAAACCCTCCTCCCGATGAAATCCATCATTCGTTGAGCAGGAGCTATTTGTCCACCGCCACCTGCTTGCCACGCTCGTTGCTCCACCTTTTTTTGATACTCTAAAGCCAGCAACGGATTGCCGGTACTTTTCGGATCAAACTCTTCGGGAGTAATGCTCACCACCATTCCCGAATTGGCGTAAGGGTTGTTTCGTTTTGACGGAGACCAGCCATTGGTTACAACTTCACCCGGAGCAGTGGCGCAGGGAGCGATAATTCCACCCGGACACATACAAAACGAGTAAACTCCTAATCCGTTTACCTGATGGGTGAGCGAATACGCCGCGGGTGGCAAGAACTCGCCGCGCTC
>CAZYWJ010000055.1:0-11892 GCA_964651785.1 uncultured Cryomorphaceae bacterium | reverse complement strand
AGGTAGTTTAAAACCTCATTTACACTGCCTCGTTTCTTTGATCGGGTGTAAAGTTTTCCATCGCTATACGTTCCTGCACCGCCTTCGCCGAAGCAATAGTTTGATTCGGGATTGACAATTTGCTCTTTGTTCAGTTTAGCCAAATCTCTTCTGCGCGTTCGCACATCCTTTCCACGTTCGATCACAATGGGTTTCAAGCCCCGTTCTATCAGTCTGATGGCGGCAAACAATCCGCAAGGGCCGCTTCCGATTACGTAAACTTCCCGGGCGTTTTCTACATTTTGTGTTTTTGGCGAATGGACCTGTGGCGCTTTTTCACCGATGACACAGCGCAAGCGAATGACGACAGGCTTTTTACGCGCATCAATTGATTCTTTAACTACGTGATAGGGCTCACCCTTCTTTTTGCCTTTGGCTGATAAAGCCTTTTCAACGGCTTGAGGGTCTTCTGCCTCATGCGGCAATAAAGTGATTTCGATAAAATCAGCCTTCAAAAGTAAAGGATATCAGGAAGGTGCGGCTGCGTAAGCCTTGAAGCGGAGCAGAAAATTGCGTGTCTTCTTCCACCAGAATGTTCGGGATGCCTACGGCCATTTTCAGTTCGATGCCAAACTTGAAGTAGGGCAGGAAAAAGTCCAATCCGCCACCGAATTCCATGGCGAAGTCGTCCTTTTTCGCCTTCACGATGATCTCTTCGGCAATGGCATTCTTCACATCTTTTTCCGATTGCATGTTTATGCGGTAGCGGGCACCGAAAAGACAATATGCAGCGATATTATTCAATCGATCCGTCCGAAATTTAAAGTTTATCGGAAAGTCAATGTAAGTGAACTCTATTCGTTTCTCGAAAGAGGTGGTACTATCGGCATTGGCATAAAATTCATATTCCAAAACGCGATCTTCAAAACTCAAGGTCGGGAGAAAACGGATGCTTACGTTTTTCGTCAGATTTGCTGAGGTAATGATTCCGAGGTTGAATCCGGGCGCATTTCGGCTGTTCACCGAAAGGAGAGAATCCTCAAAGGCCGTGTATGCTTTTCGATCGATGTAGACGTCGGCGCTGTTGAACCCGAGCAAAAACCCGAAGTGGTACTTCTTTTTATCGAAGCCACCGAGGTTTTTCGGTCTGTAGCCTTTTTGGGCCAAAACTGCCGTTGAGGTAACCAGTAAAACGAGTATGAGTAAGCCTTTTTTCATGTCGACGAAAGCAGAACGAAATTAGCCAATTATTATTTCCATGCGGTGTAGATGGATGCAATTCCACCGGTCACCGTTTTTTGATTGGAGCGAGAAAATCCGGCTTGCGCCAGTACGGCTTCAAATTCTTTTCCTTCCGGAAATGCCAAAACCGATTTCGGAAGATAAGAGTATGCGGCCTTGTCTTTTGAAATTGCTTTGCCGAAGAGGGGCATGATGTACTTAAAGTAACCAAAGTAGACTTGTTTCAACGGAAAATATTTGGGTTTGGAAAACTCCAGAATGATAGCTTTTCCACCGGGGCGCAATACGCGATTGATTTCTTTTAAGCCCGCCAGTAAATCCTGAAAATTTCGCACACCAAAGCTCACGGTTACCGCATCGAATGCATTATCCTCAAAAGGAAGATTTTCAGAATCGGCATTCAGAAAGGTCATCTTATCAGACAGCCCTCGCTTCGCGATTTTTTTACGGCCGATCTCGAGCATTCCGTCCGAAATATCGATGCCGGTAATTTCTTCCGGATTCAGCTTCATTGCCTCAAACGCAAAGTCGCCCGTCCCTGTAGCTACATCCAGTATTTTTTTCGGTTGATCTTCTCGCAGTATTTTGATCGCTTTTTTTCTCCACTGCTTATCAATACCCAGCGAAAAGAAGTGATTCAGAAAGTCGTAACTACCAGAAATGTTATTGAACATCTCAGCAACTTGCTTCTTTTTCGGATCGGAAGTTGCGTAGGGCGTAACCTTGTCGTGCTTCATCATATCGTTTTCCTTAACAAGCCTCAGAGCTTAAAGTTGATTTATTATTTCGCCCTTTGATTTCATCCTAATCGCTTTTTCGTATCCATTCTCTGGTGCAGAATTCTCACTATTTCCACCATATTATCACTCTTAACTTTGTAAAAAATGAGATGTGATTTTACCGTTGAGACACGGTAATCTTTGCTTGCGATTCCTGCTGACTTACCCGCATTTTGGTTTGCAGCTAAATATTTAATCTCGTTAAGTAGCAAGTCAAAATATCTGTCAGCTTGCGCTTTAGACCATTTCTTGAATGTACACACCCAAATTCGCTCCAAGTCTTCGAGAGCGGCGTTGCTTATTCGGTAATTGCTCGGAATCACAGGTGCTTTGTATGGATGTTGTCGAGAAAATCTTTAGCGTCAAAATCTTCGACAAATCCGCTTTTTTCCCCCTCTTCCAATGCCTTAATCAGCTCTCTCTCTTTCTTTTCTTCCAGTTCAAGTAAACGTAGTGCAGAACGAATGACATCACTCGGAGAAGCATATCGTCCCGATTTGACCTCATCGTTTATGAATTTTTCAAAATATTGCCCTAGTGAAATTGAAGTATTCTCTGCCATGCCCAAGGTTTTATTCAAATATACCAACAATAAAATCAGACATTAATTTTCTATAATTTGTTCAGGTGAACCTTAGCCTCCTTGAGCAACTGATCCCGATCAACGGGCACCACACCTACACGCTCGCAAACCAAACCACCGGCCAAATTGGCCAAAGCCGCTAAAAACGCGGGGTCGGTCTTCATAGCCAAGCAAAGTGCAGCCACTGATATCACCGTATCACCTGCCCCTGAAACATCAGAAATGTTGCGAATGTGAGCGGGAATTCGACTTTCGTTCTCACCATTTTTTACATAAACTCCTTCTTCGCTTAGCGTAATGAGCGATATCTTATTCTCAATTTCTCTTTCGAGTTTTTGAACAGCCTCGCGCAAGGCTGAATGATCCTTTTTATCAAACTCCACTTTCAACCCTTCGCGCAATTCCTTCAAGTTGGGCTTGAAAAGCGTCACACCCCGATAGCTAAAGAAATTCGCCTTTTTCGGATCTACCGTGGTGGGAATGCCAAACTTTTCAGCCAATTCGATGGATCGGGAAATCACTCGTTCAGTAAGTAAGCCCTTGTTGTAATCTTCAAAGATGATAACATCGGGCTTTTCACTTTCCATCACCTTTTCTAAGTTTTCCAGAAATGCCTTTTCTTCATTTTGATCCAATGGCCGGGTCGATTCTTCATCTACTCTGACAATGTGCTGATGGCCGCTGATGACGCGTGATTTAACGGTAGTCGGTCGGGCTGATGAGTAAACAATTCCGTCAGCAGAAAGACCGCGTTTCTTTAGTAATTCAGCCAATGTTTCGCCTTTGGCATCCTTGGCGGCAATGGCGCAGATGATGGGCTTAGCCCCCATGGCGGCTACGTTCAGCGCCACATTTGCCGCACCTCCCAAGCGATCTTCTTTTTCGGTAACGGAAATAACGGGTACAGGCGCTTCGGGCGAAATTCGCTCCACTTTTCCCCAGAGGTAGGCGTCGATCATTACATCCCCGATCACCAAAACCTTGAGTTCACTGAACTTCTCAAAAAGTTGATCTATCTCCCGTTCGGTCATTTACTTGAGTTGATTCAAGACCTTTGCCATTCTCTTTGCCGCCTCTTCCAGTTCAGCTTGAGAAGCTGCGTATGAAAGTCTTATGCATTCAGGCGACCCGAAAGCACCACCGCTCACCGTAGCTACGTGAGCTTCCGTCAACAGGTACTCGGCCAAATCATCGCTATCATTAATAGTGGTCCCATTGTGGCTTTTGCCAAAGAAGTTGGAAACGCGAGGAAACATATAAAAAGCACCTTTTGGTTGATTGATTTCTACGCCGTCGATTTCCGTCAGAAGTTTTCCGAATAGCTCTCGTCTTTTCAGAAAGGTGGCTTTCATTTCGTCTACCGCCGAGGGGTCTGCTTCAACCGCGGCTTTCGCAGCACGTTGAGCAATGCTGCTGGCACCCGATGTAAATTGACCTTGAAGCTTATTGCAGGCTTTGGCAATCCACAACGGAGCTCCGATGTACCCGATTCGCCATCCCGTCATCGCGAATGATTTGGAAACGCCGTTTACGGTAACGGTTTGCTCGTATATCTCATCAATGGATGCCAGGCTGAAATGATTTTCTGTGTAGTTGATGTGCTCGTAAATCTCATCGCTCACCGCAATCAGATTCGGAAAGTCTTTGATTACCTCAGCCCAATCCCGCAATTCGCTTTCGCTGTAAACAGAGCCGCTCGGATTGCACGGTGAGCTGAAAATGAGCATCCGCGTCTTTTCCGTAAGGTGATCCCGAAGCTTCTCTGCCGACACTTTGTAATCATCTTCGATGGAAGTATTGATCACCACGGGTGTGGCTCCCGCCATTTTCACCATTTCGATGTAAGAAACCCAGTAAGGGGCGGGTAGGAGCACTTCATCTCCGGGATTGACAATGGCCAGAATCAAATTGGCCAGAGACTGCTTTGCTCCCGTAGAAACTACGATTTGCTCGGCTGAATAATTGATGTTGTTATCGCGCTTGAATTTTCGGCTGATCGATTCGCGGAAATCAGCGTAGCCCGTCACGGGCATATAGTGCGTAAAGTTCTTATCGATGCCTTCCTTAGCCGCCTCTTTAATAAAATCGGGCGTATCAAAGTCGGGCTCGCCCAAGCTCAGGCTGATCACTTCATGACCGGCATCTCTCAACTCACGGCTTTTGCGGGCCATAGCCAGCGTAGCCGATTCACTCAATCGCTCGAGAAGACCCGATACATTTTGGTTTAAACTCATGGTTTCAGATTCATTTAACGGGTCAAACTTCGACTTTTGCGGCGTAAACCACTAAGGCTTCTTTAATTATATTAATGGCTTTTCGCAAATCCTCTTCATTCAAGACATAGGCGATTCTCACCTCTTGTTTGCCCAAGCCTTTCGTGATATAAAAACCACTTCCCGGTGCCAGCATCACCGTTTCACCATCTACACTAAAGTCCTCCAAGAGCCATCGACAGAAAGCATCAGAATCATCAATGGGTAATTTCGCGATGCAGTAAAATGCTCCACCCGGTTTTGGACAAGTAACTCCCGGAATGGAATTCATCCCTTCCACCAAAATGTCTCGTCTCTTTTGGTACTCCTCGATTACATCGTCAAAGTATGATTGAGGTGTTTCCAGAGCAGCTTCGGCAGCCACTTGTCCTAAGGTAGGCGGGCTTAATCTTGCCTGCGCAAACTTTAATGCCGTTCTTCTCACTTCTTCGTTTCGCGTGATCATGGCACCGATTCGCGCACCACACATCGAGTAGCGCTTCGAGACGCTGTCTATAAGAATTACGTTCTCGTCCATGCCTTCCAAGTTGTAAACGCTGAAAGGCGTGGCACCTTCGTAGCAAAACTCGCGGTAAACTTCATCGGCTATCAAGTATAGATCGTGCTTCTTTGCCAAGTCAGCTATAGCTTGAATATCTTCTTTGCTGTACACCGCTCCGGTCGGATTTCCGGGATTGCAGAGTACGATACCCTTGGTTTTCTCGCTGAGCAATTTTTCGAATTCGGCTACGGGTGGCGGAGCAAATTCGGCTTCTATTTTTGCCGTAATGGGTTTCACATGAACACTGGCCATCGTGGCGAAGCCGCTATAATTGGCATAGTAGGGTTCGGGAATAATCACTTCATCTCCCGGATCAAAACAAGTCATCATGGTGAAGACCAGAGCTTCTGAACCTCCGGTGGTGATCAGTATGTCTTCGGTTTTAACCGGCATTCCATTGTTTTGGTAGTAGGTAGCCAGCTTTTCTCGGTAAGACGCAAAGCCTTCCGAACTTGAATATTCTATGACATCTCTCTTGAGATTTTTCAGACAGCTCATCACCACTTCAGGTGTTTTGATATCCGGCTGACCTATATTGAGATGGATGACTCTTTTTCCTTCCGCTTTCGCCTTTTCGGCAAACGGCATCAGCTTCCGAATCGGTGATTCGGGCATTTCGGCAGACTTTCGAGATAACTTCGGCATTGCTCAGTAGATTAAGGGCACAAAAATCCGAAAAATTCGGGCATAAAAAAACCGCCTCAGCCTAAACTGTGACGGTCTTATATTTCTTTGGAATTGGCGGGTCGAAAAGTTCGTTAGCAAGACGCGCGAAATTTTAAAAAATCAAGGAGTTGACATCCAGTCAATGACTGTTTTTAAAATGAGCGGAACGCAGCTAGCGGGCTTCAGCGACCTGTCAATTTAGTTGGCCATTGGTGCACCATCCTGTTTCTTCACCGGCATACTCTCCGTATTCTCAGAAGCCAAAACTTTTCCTTTTATACGCACTACCATCGTAGGATTTTCGGTAGCATTAGAAGTGATAGTAACTGATTTATTGATGGCACCAACTCTCTTAGTGTCGTAGCGTACGGTCATAACCGAAGACTCTCCGGGCATGATTGGCTCTTTTGGCCACTCAGGTACGGTGCATCCGCAAGAACCTTTGGCGCGAGATATAATAAGAGGCTCGCTACCTGTATTTGTTAAGGTAAACTCGCAAGTTCCGTTAGCACCTTGCTTGATGGTACCGTAATCGTGAACTTCTTTGTCTACAGAGATTTCAGGACCACCGGTCACTGCTTTTGCGTCTTGAGCGTACCCACCCATTGCTGTAAATGCAACTACGGCGAGAGATAGTAAGAACTTTTTCATTGGTCTAAATTTTATTTGATTCAGGGTAAAAGTATCAGTTGTGACCGGAAACCTTAAAGAGCTTAACAAAACATTAACAAGATTCTTAAACCCGCTGATTGCCTTGACTCGGGCACAACCATTTTTCTAACTTTGCCGACTTATTGTTTTTCACCTTTTTCTTATGGAAATAAGCAAGCTGTACGATCCCGCCACCGTAGAATCCAAATGGTACTCATATTGGCTGGAGCACCGCTTTTTTAACTCAACTCCCGATGATCGCGAGCCTTACACGGTAGTGATACCGCCGCCCAACGTAACGGGTGTATTGCACATGGGTCATATGCTCAACAATACCATTCAAGATGTATTGGTGCGTAAGGCTCGGATGGAAGGGAAGAATGCCTGCTGGGTGCCCGGTGTGGATCATGCCTCCATCGCTACTGAGGCTAAGGTAGTTCAACGCTTGCGCAAAAAGAATATTAAGAAAAGCGACTTAAGTCGTGAAGACTTTCTGAAGCACGCCTGGGAGTGGAAAAACGAGCACGGCGGAATAATCTTGGAGCAGTTGAAAAAACTGGGTGCGAGTTGCGATTGGGATCGCGAATCGTTCACGATGGATCCTGACTATTCCAAAAGTGTGATCGATACCTTCATTGATCTCTACGACAAAGGGTATATCTATCGCGGCAAGCGTATGATCAATTGGGATCCTGCTGCCAAAACTGCTCTGAGCGATGAAGAGGTGATTCACAAAGAGGTAAATTCTAAACTTTACCACGTCCGCTATCAAATAGTCGGAACGGAAGAGTTTTTGACCATTGCCACAACTCGTCCGGAAACCATACTCGGAGATACCGCTATTTGCGTAAATCCGAAGGATGAGCGCTACACACACCTTCACGGAAAGAAAGCCATCGTGCCGATGGTAAATCGCGAAGTCCCGATAATAACCGATGAGTATGTCGATATGGAATTCGGAACGGGATGCTTGAAAATCACTCCGGCTCACGATACGAACGACTATGACTTGGGTGCCAAGCACAACTTGGAGACCATCGATATATTGAATGAAGACGGGACGCTGAGCGAGGCGGCAGGTTTTTATGTGGGTGAAGATCGTTTTGAAGTTCGAAAGAAGATCGCCGCTGACCTGAAAGAAGCAGGTAGCTTGGTGAAAGAAGAACCCTACCAAAACAAGGTGGGATACTCGGAAAGAACGGATGTTCCCATCGAGTCGCGCATTTCACTGCAGTGGTTTGTAAGCATGGAAGAATTGAGCAAGCCGGCACTCGAACACGTGATGAATGACGATGTGCAGTTTTGGCCATCGAAGTTCAAGAACTCCTACCGTCATTGGATGGAAAATGTGAAGGATTGGTGTATTTCCCGACAGCTCTGGTGGGGACATCAAATACCGGCTTACTATTACGGTGATGATGAGAATGATTTCGTGATTGCCGCAACGTTGGAGGAGGCCGCTGCTAAAGCAACCGAAAAGTCCGGGCTACCCATCAGCAAACAAAGCCTTCGACAAGATGAAGATGTCTTGGATACGTGGTTCTCGTCTTGGCTTTGGCCGATCTCCGTCTTCAATGGCTTTTATTCTAAAGAAGAAATAGACTATTACTACCCGACCAATGATTTGGTAACGGCACCTGAAATCATGTTTTTCTGGGTGGCCCGAATGATCATTGCGGGATACGAATACCGCGGCGAAAAGCCGTTTAAAAACGTGTACTACACGGGTATCGTTCGCGATAAGCAAGGGAGAAAAATGAGTAAGTCGCTCGGTAATTCGCCTGACCCGATTGAGCTGATGAAGCAATACGGAGCTGACGGAGTGCGTGCGGGAATGCTGTTTTCTTCGCCTGCCGGCAATGACTTGCTTTTTGATGAATCGCTGTGCGAGCAGGGAAGAAACTTTTCCAATAAAATCTGGAATGCGCTAAGACTGGTGAAGAGTTGGGAGCCCGAGGAGCGCGAACAGCCCGAAGCTGCTAAAGTGGCGTTGAAGTGGATGGACGAGCGCATCGCGGAAGTGATGACCGAATTGGACGATCACTACTCCAAGTTCCGTATTTCTGATGTGCTGATGACTGCCTACAAGTTTGCCTGGAACGACTTCTGTAGCTGGTACCTTGAGGCTGTAAAGCCCGCATACGGCGAGCAAATCGATACGGAAACTCACCAGAAAGTAATCGGGCATTTTGAGACGGTTGTTAAAATTCTGCATCCGCTTATGCCATTTATCACAGAAGAAATCTGGCATTTACTGAGAGAGCGAAAATCTCCTGAAGAGAGTTTGGTCGTAGCTTCATGGCCTGAAGCTCGCCAAGCTGATGCTGAGTTTTTGAAAGGATTTAATCGAAGTACGGAGGTAATTACCTCCGTGAGAAATATCCGCAAGCAAAATAGTATTCCGAATAAGGAAAAACTGAAACTTGAGGTGCGCGGAGAGGATTCCGGTGAAAAGAAATTTCACTGCTTGATCGAGAAGCTCTGTAATTTGGAAAGCATTAACGAAGTTTCGGAGCTACCGTCACAAGCTTTCACTTTTGTAATGGGCGGTGCCGAATACGGCGTGCCTTTTGAAGGCTCGGTGGATGCCGGCGAACAGGCTGAGAAAATCAAGGAAGAGCTGGATTACACGAAGGGCTTTTTAAATTCCGTAAGGAAAAAACTGGCCAATGAGCGCTTTGTAAACAATGCTCCTGAGCAGGTGGTGGCCAACGAAAGAAAGAAAGAGGCTGACGCTGCCGCGAAAATTGCCGTACTTGAAGATCAATTAAAAGGAATGGGAGCGGAATCTTGAAATTCGGAGCAATTGACATAGGGTCTAATGCCGTGCGGTTACTCATCGCGGATGTAATCGAGACGGAAGATGATTTGATGATCAAGAAGCTCTCGTTGACACGTGTACCCATTCGTCTCGGTGCATCTGTTTTTGAAAAAGGATACATCAGCACGAGCAAGGCCAAGAAATTGGCCAAGACCATGAAAGCTTTTCGCTACCTTTTGGATGTATACAACGTGAAAGGTTTTCGCGCTTGTGCAACCTCTGCCATGCGCGAGGCTACCAATTCCGATGAGGTGCGCGCTCGGGTGCGCGACTATGCCAAAGTGGAAATTGAAGTGATCAACGGCCGAACAGAGGCCGATTTGATATTTTCTACCTTCGAAACGCAAAAGCTCGATCCCTCAGGAACTTATCTCTATATAGATGTGGGAGGGGGAAGTACAGAAATTACTTTACTGAAAAACAACAAAAGAGTAAATGCCCGATCCTTTAAAATAGGTACGGTTCGCATTTTAAAGAGTGATATCAAACCTTCGATTTGGGAAGATATGGAACATTGGGTTTCCGAAATCACCAAGGATGAGAAGGAGTTGATAGCCATTGGTACCGGTGGAAATATCAACCGCTTGTTTAAGATGAGCTCGCTCAACTACGGCGAGTTGATGGGCTTGGATGAATTGACCGAAATGCACGAGTACATCAAGTCATTGACCTTTACCGAAAGGATGATCAAATTGAATCTGAGAAATGACCGTGCAGATGTAATTGTACCTGCGGGCGAAATTTTCACCAAGGTGATGAACACGGGAAATATTCAGTTCATCAGTGTACCCAAAATCGGATTGTCGGATGGTATAGCCTTGTACCTCTATCGTCAATACATGAAGGAATTGGCCTGACCGATCATCCCCTGATTTTTCCGGTTAAGGATTTTTTCTTGGCGAAAGTCGGAGCAATTTCCATCTTCACCTACAAATCTGACTTATCATGAAATCAACTTTTTCCTTTTTCCTCATTTTAGTATTGGGCCTGTCTTCTTGCAATTTAAAGAAGTACGAAGGTGAAATAACTACGGAGAAACGTTCCGCAGAGAAATACGATCGCATTCAGGTTAATGGTCCTTTTGAGGTGACCATTGATGAAACGAAAGAATCAGGTTTGACCATAACCGCCCCGGCGGATGCACTGAAGGATATCAAAACCGAAGTGGTAAAAGGGGAGTTGATCATCGACATCGATAACGCAGGTTTTATCAATCCTGAGATGCGTATTTCCATTGCCAACAATCAACTCAAAGCCATTCGCATATCGGGTTCGGGAGATTTTAAAGGAGATGTTAGTTCGTCGGGCGATTTGATCTTGACGGTGGGAGGTTCAGGAAGCATCCGAACTTCAGCTGAGGCAGATTTAGTCGAAGCGACCGTTTCCGGATCGGGAGACATCTATGCCACGGGAAGCTGCCGTAAGGTGGATGCAAACGTATCGGGGAGCGGAGAGATTGATTTGGGGAAGATGCCCTGTGAGGATGCCAAGGCAGTCATTTCAGGATCTGGAGATATCAGTTTAAATGCCTCGGGAAAAGTTGATGCAGTGATATCCGGTTCCGGAGATATAAGCATTGCGGGAAATCCGCGAGAGGTCAATAAGTCGGTTTCGGGGTCGGGAGATGTGAGGACTCTTTAAAACCCCTCTTCCTTAAAATGCATTTGGCTATTCATTAATCGGCCATCTACATAATCGTATTCTTTAGCGAGTTTTCCGCGCTCATCCCAAACGAGCACTTTTCCGTGGAGTTGATCATTTTTAAAGTGACGCTCGGTATAGGGAGTTCCGTCCTCGTACCAACTTTTCCAAACGTCAACTTTTCGGCCTAAATCGTAATGATACTCGTACTTGAGTTGACCGTTGGGGTACCATTCACGGTATAGCCCGTCGTCTTTTCCCTTTCGGGTAAATCCCGATTTTTCACGTTGATCATCGGAGTAATACACTTCCCACATTCCTTCTTTCTCTCCTGCAGAGTATGTGGTCATTGTGTGAAGTTTACCATCAGATCGATAGGAACACACCTTACCTGAAAAAGGGCTGTTATTATAAAATGCTATTCCATCTGAATGATTGATCTCACTGTGGGGTACGCATTCCGGTTCAGTTCGAACGGTTATTTCCTCTTCGCTCGCGTTCGCTTGCGTATTTCCCTGAGAGCATCCTGTGAGAGCCATCAGTACAAATGCTGAAAGATATATCGGAAAGCGCATGATTAAATTTTGCCGCAAGATAATTCATCAGACAGAAAAGGGTGACCATCATTTTTTCTCAAAGATTTCGATTGCCGAGGTCTCACCTTTTTTGAATCCCCTGTACATTCCGGGTGTGTTGAAATCCATCACGACATTTCC
>CAZYWJ010000054.1:20671-24360 GCA_964651785.1 uncultured Cryomorphaceae bacterium | reverse complement strand
TAACTGGTAATTGGTAACTGGTAACTGGTAACTGGTAACTGGTAACTGGTAACTGGTAAATGAAAAAACTAAAACAAACTAATCACAATCATGAAAAAGAGAATTATCATCACCTGTATGGCTTTAATGGCATGTGGCTACAGCCAAGCGCAAGACACGGAAGTGATCTATACGGAGAAACCGAGGGAGGTCGAAACCCTGATGAAAACGGACGGCGGATTTGGCGGGCACCTTTCCTTAAATGTCAAAGGGACGGAAGTCTATGACGAGGCTTCACTTTTATTGGGTGGAGAATTGGTTTTCACTTTGAACCATGCCCTAAACATCGGAGTGGCGGGATACGGAATGCCTACACGAGTGAAATTTGAAGACGACGGACCAAACTTTACTGAAGATCTTTACTTGGAAATGGGGTACGGAGGTCTCTTTATCGAGCCGGTATTTTTTGATCAGAAGGTGGTTCACTTTACCATCCCCGTGCTAATTGGCGGAGGCTGGTCGGGATTGTCGAACCTCAGTTTATACGATGTGGACAATCAACATGATCAACTCCTGTTGTACGACGAAACGATTTTCTTCGTGTTGGAGCCGGGCATCAACCTGGAGGTGAACTTGGTAAGGAACGTCAAATTAATGGCAGGAGGCTCTTATCGGTACGTAAATGGCAGCGATATGAGAGGGGTGGAAGATGAAGATCTCGGCGGATTGACATTCGGTGCGGGCATTCGAGTAGGTTGGTTTTAGCACGGGAAGTTGCCGCAGAAAGAGTACAACATCCACTACGACCTGATAGCGCGTTGCAAAAGAGGCGACCGCAGGGCACAGCAATCACTTTACGAGCTATACGTAAAGGCGATGTACAACACTGCGCTCCGAATTCTGGAAAATGGTGACGATGCAAAAGACATCCTTCAGGAGAGTTTCACGGATATGTTCATGAAACTCGACGGCTTTCGAATGGAGTCTTCTTTCGGAGCTTGGTTTAAGCGAATCGTAGTGAACAAATCGTTGAACCACCTTCGCAAAAAACGAATGGTATTTCACGACACGGATGAAATAGCAGACGTAGCGGATGAATATGAAGAGTCGGCACCCTTTGACTACGACATCAACGATGTGAAAAGGGCGGTAAAGGATTTGCCGGAAGGCTACAAATTGGTATTCAATCTGTACATGTTTGAGAACTTTTCGCACCGCGAGATTGCGAGCGAAATGGGAATAAGCGAGGCCACCTCAAAATCACAATTGAGCAGAGCCAGGAAAAAGTTGCGCGAATTAGTAGAAATGAAGGCAGTATGAAAAACGAGGATCACATAAAGGACTATCTTGATAGACATCGAGAAGAGTTTGACGATGCGGAAGCGCCGGATATTTGGGAGTCGATCGAAGCCGACCTTCACCAGCCAAAGCGCGAAGAGAAGTTGGTGCCGCTGAGGAGAGTTTGGCAAGTGGCGGCGGGAGTGGCCGTGCTGATCGGTGCAGCATGGATTTTTTCATTGCAAAATGAGAAAACCGAGCTCACTGCCGTGGAAAATACCGAGAGTTCGGAAGAAATGCGACGCTATCCTGAACTGGAAGAGGCAGGACTCTACTACCAAACGAAGATTGAGGCAGCAGGAGAAGAGCTCAAGAGCTTTTCGCTCGAAGAAGAAGACCTGGAGATGATTCAGATTTTGGAAGACGAATTGGAAGAACTCCGTCAATCTCTGGGCAACGAGGCGGACGACCAACAAGTGGTAGAAGCCATGATTCAGATTTATCGCTACAAACTGGATTTGATGCGAGACTTATTGGATGAACTTAAAAATGAAAACCAAAATGGTGAAGATGAAGATATTGTTGTGGTGCCTCTGTAGCCTTTCACTGACCGTGGCGGCACAGGATTCGATGACTTCAAATGAAGTCATCAACAGAATCTACTCCGTGGGAGAAAGAGATCGGTTGGAGATTGAGAATAAGTACGGCGACATCATAGTAGAAACGACGGAAGGAAACGAATTGTCCATCCGTGCGGAAATTACGTTGAAAGGCGGGAGCGATAAGGCCATTTCGGAATTGCAGGACTTTGTGGATGTAGAGGTCGGCAAAAACGGCTCGTTCATTATTGCCAAAACCAATTGGGGGAAGAACGCATCGTTCTTCACCAAAAGTCTGGAGGGGATTAAAGGCATCTTCGACGGCGACCGATCGGTAGAAGTCAATTACTTCATCGAGACACCGAGTTTCTTGGAACTGCGCATCACCAACAAATTCGGAGATGTATTCATAGGCGATCACGAAGGGCGGCTGGATATTGAGATGTCGCACGGCGATTTGCGCAGCCGCAGGATCTCCTTTCCGGAAAAGGTGTCGGTTTCTTACGGAAAAATGATTGTGGATGAATGGGGAACGGGTGTAGTCGAGGTATACTTCGGCGAGCTGGACTCGAAAAATGCGGAGGACATCCGAATCAAAAGCAAGCATAGCGAAATAGAGCTGGAGGAGGCGGGTAAAGTGACCTTTCAATCGCAAAACGATGAGATTCACATCGGCGAGGTCTCGGAAGTTCGCGGAAGCTTTCGATTTTCTCAAATGCGGATAGATCAACTAAAGGGTAAGATCAATATTGATCAGGAGTACGGTGATTTGAGGATAAAATCCTTGGATCCTAATTTCGATAGCGTCGATTTAAGAATGAAGAAAGGGGATGTGACGCTTATCGTAGATGAAAACACGCCTTTCAATTTTTCGGTTTACCTGAAAGACGGGGAGACATTTTCCTCGGTACCTGATTTGGTAACGCTGAAACGCGATGAGCAAATCGGGGCCGAGCGACAAATGGACGGGTATTGGAAGGCCCCTCATCCCACGCGGAAGGTTTCGGTGAGGGGAGAGTCGTCGGTGGTTAATATTGCGAAGAAGTGAGGTGTTTTAGTTGGTTTTAGAGCCGGTTAGATAAAATCGGTAGGACTCTATGCTTTTGAATATTTAGAATAAAATGATTTCCCGCTTCCATGCAGAAATTTGAAAGACTTATCAAAGCAATGTGCACAAACAAAGCAGTTCATTTTTTCTTACCACCTTTTACAGCTGACATATTAGCGACTATAAGAAGCTGTGAGATCATTCGCTGCGCTCTCTAAGTTGACGGCAAAAGGTGGAGCCCAACTTAGCGAAGCGTTCTCACGAGCACCGCTTAAAAATTAACAGAGCGAGTAAAAGCCGCCGAAAGTTCCAACCTTCGTTTTTTGGCGCCAGGCCTACGCTGCCCCACAACGAAAAACTCAGGAGGGTTATCGGAGTCTTGTTTGCTTTCATTGGTACCGATGCTTTCGTCGTTCCTCCTCAGGTCACACTAACTTTCGGATTCCTACCACACGGTCTCTTTTCTCTCTTTCGTTAAGTCTTAATTTGTGCAAGCCCCCGAGGGACTATACGAACGACTAAATCAAAACGTAAACACATTTAGAGTGATTTCCTTTTGTGAGATACATTTCAGTGAATCACAATCAACCTTAAATCTTAACATTCCGTTTCAGTAAGTCTTAGATTTTTGCTTGTTTTCTAAGAGAAATTAATAAGGCCATCCGAAAAAAATCAATTTCTCCTATATTTCAAATCATATGATTTCATCCAAATATAGTTCAGCATAAATTGACTATTTTTCCATTCAAACCTAATACCCATGCGATACACTTGTGAAGTTACCA
>CAZYWJ010000054.1:2319-20571 GCA_964651785.1 uncultured Cryomorphaceae bacterium | reverse complement strand
TGACTATTTTTCCATTCAAACCTAATACCCATGCGATACACTTGTGAAGTTACCATTGATGCTCCCGTTGAAAAAGTGAGTTCGGCTTTTCTCGATCCGCAAGGTGCTTACGTTTGGATGGAGGGATTGCAATCCGTAGAGTTATTGGAAGGGGAAGAGGGAAAGAAAGGGGCGAAGTCCAAACTGACCTTTCAGAATAAGAATCGAACTTTCTCGATGGTTGAGACCATTTGGGAAAGCAATCTTCCCGAGGCGTTTACCACATCTTATGTGATGGGAGCCGTGACGAACAATATGACCATTCGCTTTCAGAAAATCGACGAGAATCGCACACGCTACCTCAGCGAGCAGGAGTTTATCTTCAAAAACTTCGGCATGAAGCTGATGGGGTGGCTGGCTCCCGGCCTTTTCAAAAAACAAACGTTGAAATACATGGAGGCCTTCAAGGCTTACGTTGAAGCGAGATAGCCATCGGTCTGATCAGGTCAATTCTCCATTCTTCTGACCAACTTCACCTCGTCAATCAAAAGATCGCCCGTTTTTTCCAATTGAAAGAACATCTGTTTGATATTGGAGAAGTCGATGGCGCTTCCTTCCAATTCTGCCAGTGGGACGAGGACGCGCGTCCAAGAGGCATTGAATAAATCTTTATCTGCATATTCAGCCATTACCTGTGTGCGAGCCATGTTTCGGTTGTAATCCATCAAGCCGATGTAAAGGTTCAAGTCAGAAGTCGGCTTTTCGCGATTGTAGATATAAAATTCAAAAGCGAAATCATCCATACTTCGTCGGGTAAAATCTACGGGGTGCCACTTGTTCCAACTTGCGGCGATCATCATAACGTCGCAGTCTTCGCCGTCTTCCCACTTGGCACTGATGGCATTGCTGCCTTGATATACGGTGCCTGAAGTAATCTTAATATCCCTGCAATTGCCGGTCATCATTCCCCAGCCGTGGTTGTTGATAAAGGCATCATCAAAAATGGTCACGGGAAGGTCGAGCGGATCGGGAAGTTTTTCTTCCTCCATCCAAGGCTCCACTTCTTGCGCTGTGTAAAACACCAGTTCAATTTCATCGAGGACGATGCTTCCGCTTTGCTGCAATTCGAGTTGCAGCTGTTTGATATTCGTCACATCCAGATTTTCCGTTTCCAAATCAAAAGCGGATAGCGGCACCTCCACCTTCTGCCAATTGGTATCGATAAAAGTTCGTTCGAAATAGCGGTTATCGGTGTAGGCGAATCCCATTCCGCCCGTATAATCTTCAAGCGTGAGTACGATCGGCAAGCCGAACATGCGTTCTTTTTGAGCTTTAACGTAAAATCGAATGGCAGCATGATCCATAACGCGCGTCAGGTCTTTGCCTGCATATCCGTCCCACCCGATGCCTATACCGGCAAATTCGCAGCCTTCTACGGAACGATTCCAAGTAATTTTGACGGCTTGGTCGCCCTGATATACATCGTCGTAAGTGAGTTCGGCATTCTTGCAAATGGTCTCTTCGATACCCCACATATCTGAGGGATTATCCGAATAGATTTCGGGTTCCACAATCTGATTGATGGATTCCGGGGTTTCCAAGACGGGTGCGGGCTCTACCCCTTCGTAGAGGGAAAGTTGTTTGAACTCGACGCAGGAGCTCAGAAGCAATAAGAATATCCCTATGTACGTGAATTTCATCATGGCATAAACGGTCCATTTTCAGAAAAAACAAGATAATCGAGAAACCCTTCAAATGGCTCGCCCAATCCGATAGGAAGTACGACAACTCGGATGATTCTATCCGGATTCATTTCTCCCCCACCGCTCGCATTAAAGGTTGTAAGTTCGGAATAATTAATAGAGTACTGCTCCCAATCCAATGTCAAATTCTGAATTACATATTCATAGGCGTCATCAGCATTTGGATTGTAGGTTCCATTCCCATCATCATCCTCCATTATCTGAAAAACATAAATATCTTCAGCGGCATCGGGTCCTTTTCTCGCAAAAACATTGAAGTACACCAAATCCGGGTTGGAATTCATAATAAAGTCAGGATCGGTAAAAGCTTCCTTGGGCATAGCAATATTTCCTAAGTCATCAGCAAAGGCTACCTCGCCCGATGTTTCATAAAAAACATTTCCTTGGACACTACCGGAAGGACTAACTACAGTATCAAAGCGCATGTTTGCCCCGCTTTGAGCAAACTCGATGAATCCTGGATTCACTCCATTTTCCCAATCAGTCACTAAACCGCCCGGATAATTTCTTGTTCCAATAATTTCGACGGAAAGAGAATCGGTATAGTTTGATTCATCGTCAACGCTTAATACGACAGAGCACAATTCGCTTTTGAAAAACGGCAGATTAGTCGTTGTGCCATTCCATGTCGCATTTTCAACGCTGATAAATCGATCAAATCCCTCAATGATTTTTACCGCACCACTGGTCTGTCCAGTTACGGTGATGACCCAAGGAACACTCTTATTGAACTCGGCAGAGAAAGACACCGATTGGCCTTGGCTGAAATCTACTTGCGCAGCGCTGACCTCCAGCGAATCGAAAAGCTCCAGAGGGGCAAATCGATCAAAAAGTGAGGGTCCGTCGGGTTCGGTATCGTAATCGCACCCCACAATCAGTAGCGATAAAATTGCCAAGGCGCCTATAAAACGTGTTTGTATTCTCCCTTTCTTTTCCATCATCTAAAATTTCATGGTGTAAAGTGCAAAGATTTGGTTCAACTGATAATCTCTGAATGTATCGGAACGCCCGTTTGCATTGAAGGATTGGTATTGAATTGTCAAGTATATCCCCTCCTTGAAAGTGTATTTCAATCCTCCTGCCAATAAAGTTTCCTGATCATCTATTTCCGTCCTTCCTGGAAAGTCTCTTACAATATTGAACTCATCAATGCGCGGGAGGTAATCGCTGCCTTGTGCATCGAGTAGTTTCGCACCGAAAAGCAACTCAAAATCATCGAAAAGTTCTACCTCGACTCCTCCTTCCACAAGGTTTGAGGTCAAATCCACTTGTTCTACATCGATGCCACCTCGGTTGGTATTTTCAAATTGGTAACCCAAGGTCACCTTGAAATTGTTTTCCCATTCCAGAAATTCGTTCAAATGAAGATCTACCGCAGCCTTCACCAGTAAGAAGTCTTTGAGTTCTTCGGTACCCTGCCCTCTGATCTCAGACATCAAGGCTCCGTTGATTCCCGCCTCTACCTTCTCATTTTTGTACGCTCCGCCGTAATTTAAACCTCTACGGTTTGGCGTAGCAGGACCATAAGGAAAGGTGTTTGAAAAACGGGGATCGTAGGTCATCAACCTGTCTGACAATTGGTAGGTGTAAACGGCCACATCGCGACTCAAGTCGAATAAGGTAATGTCTCTGACTTCCTGATTTGGCCCCACCCTTTCGTAAAAGGTTTGAGAAGCGTCAAAATCTACTCGTTTGCTTTGTGCTCCAATACTGAAAAACTCGGGACCAATTTCTGAGTATCCGGCATGAACGATCAGATTTTTCTTCTTGAAATTGGCTCTACCGTTTACGGTAAAGAACACATCATCGGAAGAGTAAAAGGTGATGGAATCATTCTTGGAAGTAAGCGAGCTGCTACCCATTTCCCCGAAAAGGGAATAGGCCATGGACTCGGTTTCGTATCCCAAAATGTCATACTGTACGGTGTAAACCGTATTGCGAATCCCCGAGTTGGCATCTCCCGACTGAAGGTCATCGAAGGTATGCACCAAATTGAAGGTCAGATCGGCCTTAGAGCCGGTTACGTCCGAAAACTTTCGCGTGCGAAATCTCGCTTCACCACCGGATGCCCACCTTGTAGGAATGGTCAGAAAATCCGTGCCCCTCACCCGGGCAATGAAACCTCTGAAATCGGCATCGCGCAATACTTCCGTAAATTTCAATCCGAAATTCAAATGAGCACCTTGCATTCGTCGCGTGTTGTCATCCGTATAAAACTGCTCGTAGTAGATTACGTCTTTTTGAAGTTGGAAAGCTGAAGGTAAATTGACGGTGCTCTCCTCCCGTGGAAGATAAAACGTGAAGGGCGACATTTCGATATCCATATCCCCCACGCGATATTCCACCACATCGGCTATAAGGCCACGGGCCCAAAGTTCCCGCACCTCGATGGATTGACCCGCACCGAAAAAACCACCGAATTCATTTCTCAAACGAAGGATGGATTGAACTTCGGTTTTCTTATTCGGAGTGGCGTTTATTTTCAAGTCGAGGAGAAATTCACCGTCGGTCAATCTCCGAGGGGTAAGAGAGTCGTCTTCCAAAATATCTCCCTCGATATCGGTTTGACGCAAGTAGACCCGTCCGAGCCCGTTAAAGTTTACACCCTTGAGAAAGGTTTCGGCTTCTTCGGAGGACAGAGCCCCTTCCGTTTGAGCACTACCATCGTAGGCCAGCGTGAAGAAAGCCGCAAAGACGATCAGATATCTGATATGAATCCTGTTCTTCATGGAAAGCATTAGAAAAAGGTTTTGAGTTCAACGGTAAGTTCGGTTCCCCTGAATTTATCTTCGGGAAAGCTTCGGTCTTCAAAATTCATCCAGCGGTGTCTGACATACAGACCGGAATTTTCGGAAAGTTGCCAGTCGAATCCGATTCCGAAGGCGGTGTTCAATTGATCCAGAGGAAGCTGTGTTTCCTCATTCCATCGGGTTTTATCTCCACCGCGGGCATTCTCTATTCCGTAATATCCGGTTACGATGAATTTCGGGATGATTTCGTAGTACAAGTCCACTTCGTGATACTGCACGTAGAGGTAGGCATCGTCGTTGTAGACGGGTACGGGTTCCAGATTCGCGGAGGCAGAATTGAAGGAACCGATGTAGAAAATAAACAGTTCCCGATCCAAGAATTTTGTTGCGTACTTCCCTTGGATATCTACTGCTTTAAAGAACTTTCGATTTCGTGCTTGAGCAGTCTCCGGATCCAGATCAGTGGTTTGCACGATTTCAGAAACTCCTCTGAAAAAGGAGAATTTTCGTTGGTAAGGTCCGAAAACGGTGGGCCCCGTTGCTCCTTCCGGAAACGGATTATAAATACGCGACAGCGCCAATCCGTTTATTCGGTGAACGAAGCTCAAGTTTTCAGCTTCTACATCGAGCTCGGCCGACCAACCGATTCCTCCCGCCAAGGTGAATTTTCCTAATTCGAGTTCAGAATTGAGATTTACCCCTTGGCGGTTATGCACCAATTGGTTTACGAGGGCGAGTTGTCCTCCGGCCCCGTTTGCATTTACCGTAAGGCCTCTATCGGCAATAATGTCAGGGTTAGAGTTCGTCGAAATCTCGCCGTTCTCGTTGTAGAAGTTTTTCGAAATACGGTACACCTGTAGGTCGATGGGTAGGTACGTATACTTTTTAGGAATTTTGAAGCGGAGCATCAAAGCCTCACCCCATTTCTTATCGTAGGTAGGGCTTTGGTAAGCGCCGCCCCCTAGTTCTCCGGAGATGTTGATGCCACCCACATTCAAATCGAGCGATAAAGTGTGAACTTCATATTGACGCACCATGTCTTCGTCAATGCTATCTACTGCCGTTTGGCTGACCAGTCCGTTATAGGCCAGATTTTGACGTCCGTTATCAAAACTCTTTGAAAGTCTCCCGCCCATTATCACGGAAGGGAGAGTCCGATCCGTTCCTGAAAAACCACTATAAGAAGGTATATTTCCCTGATCTATCGTATTGAGATTTTCGATAAAGGGATCGTTAATGGATCCTGCTAAGCCACCGTTTGGTTGAGTTTTTCCCCAAAACAGGTCGACACCAAAATCAAGCGGTAGCCTGCCTCCGTTTACAATCAAACCTTGAAAAGCTTGATTATTCCACCGAAGGTCACCCGCACTGGTAAGACCGGATTCGTAATAGTTTTGGTATTTCTCCGTATTCGAAACGCCTTCCCAAGGTGTGCGATCGAATATGGTAAAGCGATCGAGAATCTGAAACACGCCCATGGTAAACGGGCTGACATTGTACCAGTGGATACCTCCCGCTCTTACTCCGAAGTTTCCGACATCCGTTCTGAAGTTTCCGTAAAAGTTGATGCCCAAGTTGGTTGAAAACACATTGCCTTCAATGCTTCCATCGTAGGGTGTAAAGATGAAGAGCTCCGTACCGAAGCTTGATTTTCCGTTTGGCCTGGCTACCACGGAGAGCGACATCATGGGTTCTCGATAACCATCACCAACGGAAAGCGTTTTTTCAAACGGAGAAAGTCCGGGATAAGGTTCTCGGATATTTCTCTGATAGACAAAAAGTCGATAGTATCCGAAAGCCGTAATCTTCTGAGGTCTCTCGCGGAGTTTCTTTTCTACAAAAAGAGAATCGTACTGTATACCTGCTGACTGCTTAAGAAATTGGTCTTCGAAACTTCGCATGGACGCTTCTTCAATAGCGGAAGTGTCGGTGGAAGTACGATCCTGCCCATGAACAAAATGAGTTGATAAAGACAGGATAAAGATTACCAGCCATTCTCTATATGAGAAACGTATCTGCATCTTACTAATCATTGGTTTTTTCCTCAACACCTGAACTATGAATCGGCTCAGGAGTTAATTGTGTAAGGAATACACAATGTTAGGTAATTCCTTGATGCAAAACCCGTTTAATCCTTACATCAAGCATACATCTCCACAATTTTAACTACATCATTAACTCAACAGCCGTAGTTTAATGTGCCAAGTTGGTCATTAAGATGTGTAAATTGTCGTTCTTATTAATGTAATACGATATGACCTTAAAACTTCGCTTGATCGCGCTTATCTTTTTATCATTCTCCCTAATGGAGTCAGGTTACGGTCAGGCCATAAAAGTAGAAGTAGTAGAAAAGGATGGTAAGTGGGAGCTGTTGCGAGATGGAGAACCCTATTATATCAAAGGTGTAGGTGGTCAATCGGAAATGGATCGCGCGAAAGCTTATGGAGCAAATTCCGTAAGGACATGGGGCGCGCACGAAGCCGTAGCCGCTCTGGACGAGGCTCACGAAAAAGGCATGACCGTTCTCTTCGGACTCTGGGTAGGCGTTGAACGCCAAGGGTTTGATTATAATGACAGTCGCGCCGTGGAGGCGCAATTGGCACGATTTACGGAAATCGTTAAGGAGTACAAGGACCACCCCGCCATATTGATGTGGGGAATAGGGAATGAAGCCGATCTGTTTTATTCGGACTTCAAAGTGTGGGATGCGATAAACGATATTGCCGAAATGATTCACGATATAGATCCGAATCATCCCACGATGACGGTAACGGCAGGACTGGACGTGGCGGAGGTGCAATTGATAAAAGATCGGGCACCGGCCATAGACGTATACGGCATAAATACTTACGGTGAAATAATCGGAATCGACAACCAACTTCGAGCTTTTGGCTGGGATAAACCATACGTGATAACGGAATGGGGACCCGACGGACATTGGGAAGTACCGAAAGCTCCTTGGGGAGCACCCATCGAGCAAACCAGTACGGAGAAGGCGTCCGCCTATAAACTGAGATACGAGCAAGGTATACTTCGCGATCCGGAGATGTGTCTCGGGTCATACGTTTTCCTCTGGGGTCAAAAGCAGGAGACTACACCCACTTGGTACGGACTCTTTTTAGAAGACGGAAAAGAAACGGGTGTGATGGATGAACTCGAAAAAGGGTGGTCGGGAGAATATCCGGATAACCGATCCCCGCAAATCGAAAGCTACACGATGAATGGAAAGACGCGCTACGACGGCGTGTATGTGGAAAGCGGAAACTCTACCACGGCCAAAATCGTGGCTAGGGATGCCGATGGAGATCAGTTGACCTATCGCTGGGAAATCTTGCCGGAGAGCACCGACATTAAGGTGGGTGGTGATAAGGAGTCGAAGCCCGAAGCCATTGATATGAAAATAGAAAGTCAGACTGAGGAGGGTACCATTCGCTTTCGAGCGCCGAAGGAAGAAGGCCCTTATCGGCTGTTCGTTTACATTTACGATGGAAACGGAAATGCCGCCACGGCAAACTTTCCGTTTTACAGCAGCAGCGAACTTTAAGGGCGTTTTGCCGAAAGGCTAAATCTCCATAATAAACGAGACCAGATTGGTATCAGAATCCAGATTGAGTTTCTTTCTCAACCTGTACCTACTGATTTCCACCCCGCGCACGGAAATATTGAGCAGCGGAGCAATTTCTTTGGTGGCCAAATTCATTCTTAAGTAAGCGCATAGCTTTTGGTCCTTCGGCGTAAGCTCGGGGTATTTGGCGCGCAAATTTTTGAAGAAGTTTTCGTGTACCTGATCAAAATGTGTTTCGAAGCGCTCCCAGTTTTTATCCAGCCTTACATCTTCGGTAATCAGGCGTTGAATTTGTTTAACGCGCTTCTTTACAGCCTCATCTCCATCTCCGGCCAGATCAGACAAGTCCTTTTTAATGTTTTGAAGCATCTCACTTTTCTGCACCAAGTGCATGGTGGTAGAGGCCAGCTCTGCATTCTTATGACTCACCTCCGCTCGTAGTTTCTCATTTCGAAGTCGGATGATTTCACTCTCTGATTTCTCCTTTTCGCGAAGGTGCTCCTCCTCCTTTTCACGAATGGTCTGAATTGACTCTTGTTTTACCTGCTCGGTTTTCTTGGCCTCCCTGGAGGCGACAAACCGAATGAGACCGAGTAATATAAGGAGGCCGATGACCACAAATCCCACTTGAGCCCAGGTGGTTTTATACCAAGGCGGCAAAACCGAAAAGCTAAAAGATTCGGGGTCGGATACGCGGCCGAATGAATTTTTTGCCCTGACTTGAAAGGTATACTTACCGTGATGGAGGTTGTGGTATTCCTTTTTGGTTTCGGCCGTCCAGTCAGACCACGACTTATCCTCACCGGAAAGAATGTATTGATAGGTCGCCTGATTCAACTTTCCGAAAGTGGGAAGATTGAAATGAAAACGAATATCTCCGGCCTTAGCGGGCAGCTCAATAGGTACCAAGGAGTCTGACGCGGAATATTGATAAATAAGGGAGTCGGTATTTTCCGTGAGGTAAATTTTATTGATGCGCACCGGATACTCAAACTCGGGAGGCCCGCCGTTTCGCTTGAGCTTGTATTGATAAAACCCCCGCTCGACGGGAATAAAGGCCGTATTTTCCGTAAGGGTAAAAACGTTTTCAAATCCATCTACCAGCTCATCTTGAATCTCATTAAAATAGAGCACTTCGACATCGTTGTAAAGACCCGTTTCCAAGATTTCAATGAGACCAAATTCCGAAGCGGTCATAAACCAAATATTACCCGTTTTATCTTCAATGATGCGCTGTATGTTTCGGTTTTCACCTAAGAGAGTTGTGAGTTCATCGTGAACGGTAAAGTTTCCGCTTTCACTATCGTAGCGAAAGATTCCTTTTTGGGTGGCAAAGACCATCTCACCTCTGATTTCCGAAACGGTGATGTATAAGTCTTCCGGCAGACCCTGATCCTTCCCAAGCTTTTGAACTTCATGAAAACCAAGATTTTCATAGTCGGGCTTCAGCCGAAACAAGCCACGATAGGCGTGTGAGACCCAGATGTATCCTTCACCGTCTTCTTCAAAAATTCGGGATGACTCGTCAAATCCTTTCAGCTTTCCGATGAGCTGCAGGGATGATCCGCCTTCATCGAAGCGATATAAATAAAGACCGCTATACGTACCTTGTATAAAGTGACCCGGGTAGCTCTTGAGTTCATAAAATTTCCACGAACTTCTGACTTCAGATACTCGCTCGATTCGTCCCTCATTGTAATAATAGGCTCCGCCCTCGCTATTGATTAAAAACGTGTTATCCAGAGCTTGAAGACTCCAGATCTGTCCTTTCGTATTTTCTAAAATCCGAAATGCCTCCGCATCGTTATTTGCTTTGTAAAGCCCGAGGTTCGTACCGAAAAAGTAAGATGAATCGTAGAGCAGCGCTGCGTAACCCGTTCCTTCCAGTCCGTTAATCGAGTTGATAAGGCTAAAAGGTGAGTTGATCTCCAAGTAGGCTATACCGTTATCCAAACCCATCCAGATATTTTCGGATCTATCCTGATACAGCGAGAGGACCGTATTGTTGAACAAGCCCGATTCCACGTTGAATTGATCGAGTATATCACCCGACTCATTGATCAGGATCAGGCCGTTTTGAGTGGTGCCGATGGCAATGGAATTATCTTCCAGTTTAAGGGCAGTGTAAGGCTTAAATTCTCTGGTAAAACTTTCTGCAGACCCACCAAAGGGAATAAGGTTCGAACCATCAAATCGATAGATATCTCCGTTCTGAGTCAATATCATGTGTCCCGTTACCGATAGGGGGATTATGGAAGAAACTCTTTTAGAATTTATTTTCTCATTGTCAATGAAGGTAACTAGTTGATGATTTTGAAAGATCGAAAGTCCTGCACCAATTTCCTGAGTACAAAGCTGATTTTCGTAAAGAAAGAAGTTTTCAAATCGATCACCCAAAGGCAAAATTGTTTCACACTGATTATTGAAAATGAGGAAAACGGCTTTTTCGGTACAGAAAAAAGTACTGTCACCAACGTCGAAAATTCGCCAGACATCTTCAAAATCCGAATGTTCTTGGGGGACTAACCCCTTGAGGCTATGATATGATTTTGGGGTGACCAATCCGTTTTCGAAATAGCCAAACTCATTCTGTCCTCCAACGAAAAGCCTGCCTGACTTTTCCTGGCAAAGCGATCGAACGAATGTGCGATTAGGCAAGGGAACAATATTCCATTCATTTCCGTCAAAAACCAGTACTCCGCTGTTATTTCCGAAATACATCTCGCCTTCCTGATGCGATGCTATTGCCCAATTCTGCGTACCTCCGCGGTGAACGTCTTTGCCGTAATTGGTGATCAAGGGAGTTTGCATCTGAGCATACGATACTGCACCGAAAACAGTACAAATAATGTAGAGCAGACACAATTGAATCGAAAAGATCCTATCAAGGATAAAATGTATTGGCTTCTTCACGAATCGAAAGATGATGAAATTTGTCGAAATAACCTAAACCCTATTAATCACTGTAATTCCGACATTTATTGAATAATATTCACAAATATGATGTAGAGTGATGTAGTCTTGTTGTGGAAAATGTGATTCTCGATGTAGGCAAGATGTAACCAAATAAATGACAAGGAGAGCGGTTCGAGTTAAGTTTGTGTAATGCGTACAGTATCAATTGACACGGTTATGAAAAATATCCTGTACATACCAATAGGTTTATTCCTGCTCTTCTCAACATCTTGTACCAAACCGGTCGAAGAAGTTGCGGGCTGCCAATTCAGCGCAAGATCTGATATGAAATTAGTCTTCGAAGACGAGTTCGAAGGTGAAATGATCAATACGGAATACTGGGGTTTCGATACGGCAGACGGTTGTCAGTTAGGTCCTGACTTGTGCGGATGGGGAAACAATGAATTGCAGTATTACACTGACAGAGAAGAGAACGCACGCGTAGAAGATGGCAAATTGATTATCACTGCCAAAAGAGAAAATCCGTTTTATGAAGGAAGGCCGTACACCTCTGCTCGATTAGTTACCCGAAATAAAGTAGACGTTAAATACGGCCGAATAGAAGTTCGGGCCAAAATACCGCGCGGACAAGGTCTGTGGCCTGCCATCTGGATGTTGCCTACCGACACGGTCTACGGTCAATGGCCTGCCAGCGGTGAGATAGACATCATGGAAAACATCGGAAGCGAACCGGAAGAAATACTTGGAACCATTCACTACGGCCATGATTTTTGGCGATACAATTCGCAAACATACACCGAAGCCATTCCCGTGGATACCTTGCCTCGGAATCAATGGCCTTTAGTCGATTTTGCCGAAGATTTTCATGTCTATTCCGTATTGTGGAATGAGGACTGCATTCTTTTTCAAGTTGACGGGAATGACATCGGGGTACCGAATACGCGCTCTTCCGTCCTTCCCACCACGTGGCCATTTGATCAGGAATTTCACATACTACTAAATGTTGCCGTGGGAGGAAATCTTCCCGGTAACCCGGACGGAAATACTCAGTTTCCACAGACGATGGAAGTTGATTATGTCCGTATTTACCAATAATTCAAACCATTTAAATCCAATAACATGAGAAAAATTTACTCGACCCTTATTCTGGCACTAGGTCTCGGACTTTGTGCTCAAGCCCAAACCACTTGGGATAATTTCGAAGATCAGCGAAAAGGAACCTACTTTTTTGAAAACGGGGTTTTTATACCATATAACCTGAATCCCGATCAATCAGCAGCCAATACCAGTCAGGTTGCAGCACAATACATTCGCGACCCGGGTGCTCCTTTTGATGTAATCGTGATAGATGCCGAAATGGCCAACTTATCTGATTACCTGACCGGAGCCAAACAAATGAGTATTGACGTATGGAGCCCTGCGGCAAACACGACCGTTCAGATAACACTGGAGAACTCTACCTTGGCTTTGCCGGATAACTTTCCCACGGGAAGACATTCGGTTTACTTGGCGACTACTACCGTAGCGAACCAATGGGAAACTTTGACTTTCAATTATTTCGAACAGCCTGACGCTTCAGTGGCTAATAATAATGTAAATCGCTTGGCACTCTTATTCAATCCCGGAGCCACTACCAACGAAACGTATTATTGGGATAACCTGAACGGGCCTGAATTCGTGACTGATCCTTGCGAGGGAGTTGAAACCAATGAAAACGTCTTGATGGACTTCGAGTGCCAACAAAACGTGAATTTTATTGTAGCTTCCAATGCTCCGGGCCTTCGTCGTGTGGTGAATCCTGATCAAAGCGGCAACGCATCTGAGTATGTCGGATCTTACGTACGCAGCGGTGCTACGGATGATAATTTTATTGCCCGAACTGACGGTGCACTGATGCTGAACGCCAACAGTACTCAAATAAGTATGGACATTTGGGATCCGAACGCTCCGACAACGGTTATCTTTTCCCTTCAAACTTCCAATAACGACTTAATCCAAGAAATGGTAGCAGAAACTTCCGTTTCGGGAGGTTGGGAGACATTGACATTTGACATTGCTCCCGACGTGATTAACTCTACCGATATTGAGCAATTTGTGGTCTTAATTGATCCGGGAGCGAGTGGCACCGATCAATACTACTTCGATAACATCACTATTCCCGGATTGGTTTCAAACCAAGACGTAGAATACGTTTCGGACTTGAAAGCATTTCCAAACCCCGCGACCACCGATGTTTCTTTGGAGTATAACCTGTTGACTGCAGGTGACGTGAATATAACATTGACCGACATTACCGGACGAGTTATCGAAAACCGCAATTTCAAAAATCAATCCGGCGGTACGCATCTCATCAATATTGATACGGAGGCTTATGCCGACGGCATATACCTCTACAACGTTAGTGTAGAAGGAACGAACAAGACAGGCAAGATTGTCGTAAATAATTAATTGGTAAGAGAAAAAGTCCCGGACAAGTTGTTCGGGACTTTTTTTCTTCAATACTCAACCAATCGAATAAGCTTTAACCAATTGTTTTTCAGACTTCAGAAATCTGAAAGAATTAATTAACCATTTTAAATCAGCCGCTGAGATGAAGAACTCGAGTTTTATCGTGATTGTAGCCACCATTGTGGCCTTAGGCGGACTGCTTATGGGGTTTGACGCATCGGTAATCTCCGGTGTAAATAAATTTGTCCAAATAGATTTTAACCTCACCGAACTCGAACTCGGGTTTTCAGTGAGTTCCTTAACCATAATAGCTGCCTTGGCGATGATCGTTTCGGGTCCGCTGAGCGATAAGTACGGCAGAAAGTATTTGCTCCGGATTTGTGCCATCATTTTTACGGTTTCGGCCATCGGATCTGCCTTGGCTCCCAATTTTACCCTTTTCCTCATCTTTAGAATGTTGGGGGGTATCGGCGTAGGAGCCTCCCTCATCCTGGCTCCTATGTACATTGCGGAAATAGCTCCGCCTGCGCAGAGGGGAAAACTGGTTTCCTTCAACCAGTTGAATATCGTGATCGGTATTTCGCTGGCATTTTTTTCCAATTTCTACATTCTATCCTTGGGTGACTCAGATGCCGCTTGGGTGGAGACCTTGGGCATCGCGGAAAACAATTGGCGTTGGATGCTCGGTGTGGAAGCCGTTCCGGCTATTCTCTACTTCTTTGGGTTGTTCCTCGTTCCGCGTAGTCCCAGATGGCTTTTGATGAAAGCAAAAGAAAAAGAAGCCTTCGAAGTAATGTGTAAGTTCAGGGAGGTAGAAGAGGCCAGAGCTGATATCCAAGCCGTACAAGAGTCGCTGAGAGTAGACCGACGGGAGCGCAAAACACCGCTGACCGAGGTATTCAAGCCTGCGTTCACACTGGTTCTCACTATTGGAATAGTCATAGGAGTACTTCAGCAAATCACCGGAATAAATTCAGTCTTCTTTTACGCCCCGATGATTTTCGAGCAATCGGGTATCGGAACGGACGCCTCATTCATTCAAGCCATTCTGGTGGGCCTTACAAATCTGGTCTTTACCATACTGGCGATGCTCTTGATTGATAAACTTGGCCGAAAGCCATTACTCGTTTTCGGAGTAAGCGGCATAGCCCTATTCATGGGACTTCTGGCTTACGGCTTTAACACAGCTACCTATTCGCTGACGCAGGAAAAACTGGAAATGATAAGCAGCACTGAGGTTCAAACGCAGCTCGCCCCGTTGGTTGGGAGGACCTTTGCCAATGATGTGGAATACAAAAACGCGGCAAAAGAAATACTGGGAGATGTAAAAGCCAAGGAGTTTGAATCGCAGGTTATTACTGCCGCCATTTCAATGGATCCCAAATTAATTCTGATCGGAATACTCGGATTCGTAGCCTGTTTCGCCGTATCGCTGGGACCGGTCATGTGGGTACTCTTTTCTGAACTCTTCCCCTTACAGATCAGAGGAGTTGCCATCTCCTTTGTAGGGTTCATCAATTCGGCCGTGAGCGCCATAGTCCAATTCGTATTCCCTTGGGAACTCGCTACCATTGGCAGCTCCATGACCTTCCTTATCTACGGAGGTTTCGCAGTGCTCGGAGTTATTTTCATCGCACTGAAAGTTCCCGAAACGAAAGGCAAATCATTGGAAGAACTGGAAGCAATACTTGTAAAATGAGGTTTTCCAACATAACATATCGTCTTTGGGTATTTGCGGTTTTAGCACTGACTATCTACGCATGCAGTCCGGAAAAAAAGGAATCAACCGAAACTTCGAGGGCTACATCATCAGAAATGAGTGCCAATAAGTTCTCAATCGAGCTTAACGACATGAAGAATTCGGAAGGTGACCATTCGGTCATTGATTCGATCTTACTTTGTGAAGAGACTTGTTGGGTCGAATACCAAATTAAGGTTCCTGTATCGGGAAGGTATCGGGTTGAAATTATGGCTGCGGGCCTTACCGATTCCTCTCAAATTTGGATAGAGGATCACGTGCACAACAAAGATGATCGCACCTATAACATTACAAGCTATATAGAGCTCGGCAAGAATTCTGAAATCGGATCGGCAACCCGTGATGGCAGCCCTCTGCGCCAAGGAATACACAACATCAGACTTCATCTTGTGAACGGAGTAAAGGTTAGCGAGGTGCACTTTTCGCTTTTGCGAAAACATCAGGAGACGCCGGAAACCCTTACCCAAAACATGGAGGGTGAAAACTGGGAGCTTGTATGGAGCGATGAATTTGAAAGAACCGGAGTTCCCGATACGACTAAGTGGACCTTTGATGTAGGAAATTGGGGCTGGGGAAATGGTGAGCTGCAATACTACACCGAAAAGAGAGCAAAAAACGCTCGTCAGGAAAACGGTCACCTCATCATAGAAGCCCATAAAAACGATATGGGTTCTCCGTGGACTTCAGCCCGATTGACAACAAGAGGCAAAACGTCTTTTGTCTACGGCAAAATTGAGTTTCGAGCCAAGGTGCCTGCCGAAAAAGGAAATTGGGCTGCCGGTTGGACTCTGGGAGATTCGTATGTAGACGAACTGTCGTGGCCCTACTGCGGCGAGATAGACATTCTGGAAAGTGTAGGATACGAGATGGAAAACGAAACCGGCAATGGCGTGGCCCACGCCTCGGCACATTGCGGCGCCTACTACTTCAAGTTGGGCAATCAGCCTACGGGCACCATCAAGGTGTCTGACATGAATGAAAGTTTTCACACCTATTCGGTCATTTGGACGCCCGACTCCATTACCGCACTTGTTGATGACGAAACCTACTTCAGCTATTCCGACACCTCATCGGAATTGTCGTGGCCATTTTCCGATCCGCAGAATATCATCCTAAACCTCGCCATGGGCGGTGGCTGGGGTGGCCTTATGGGGATGAATGAAGAAGTAGATACCCAGCGAATGATCGTTGATTACGTGAGAGTTTACCAAAAGACAAATTGAAGAAATCAGCTTACATAGCGCTTTTGTTGATTCCGATCGTTCTATCGTGTGCCTCAAAAAACAGGGAGGAGAAACGGGAGGCTGATCGATCATTTCAATTTGCCGATTCGCTTTTGGGCCTAATGACTTTGGAAGAGAAAGTAGGGCAAATGACCAACCTCAGCCTGATGGCTTTGGCGAAAGGAGAGTTTTGGGATAAAAGAGATACCGTAATTCTCGACACGGCGAAAATGAGACTTTACTTGGATGATTTCAAAGTCGGTTCCGTACAAAACCTGGGCACCTACCCTTTCTCGCCCGAAGAATGGCGGTTGAACATCGGCATCATACAAGATTACGTCGCGAAAAACACCGAGCACTCCATACCGCTTTTGTACGGTATAGATGCCGTTCACGGAGCCAACTATTCCGCAGGCTCCACGCTGTTTCCGCATCAAATCGGATTGGCGGCAAGCCGAAACAAAGAATTGGTAAGCGAGGTAGCCCGCGTGACGGCTTACGAGATGAGGGCCTCGGGGATTCATTGGAATTACGCTCCCGTTATGGATGTGACCAAAAAGCCGCTGTGGGGACGAACCTTCGAAACTTTTGGAGAAGACACCTACATAGCGGGAGAACTGGGGGTGGCCATGGTCAAAGGCGGCGGCAGCGATAGTTTGCGATCTCCTTATTCTGCTCTATCCTGTTTAAAGCATTTTTTAGGATACGGCGCTCCGCACAACGGAAAAGACCGAGCAGCGGTGTACCTGCCCGAGCGCGTATTGCGCGAAGATTATTTGCCTCCGTTTCAGCGCGCTATTGATGCAGGAGCGCTCACCGTCATGGTAAGTTCTAACTCACTGAACGGAGTGGCCTCTCACGCTGATAAGGCGCTATTGACCGATTTACTCAAAGACGAATTGGGCTTCGAAGGTTTTGTCATTTCCGATTGGAATGACATCGATAATTTGGTTTCGACACATCAGGTAGCCGCCAATGAACGCGAGGCGGTCAAAATGTCGGTCAACGCGGGACTCGACATGTGCATGGAACCATACGATGCAAGTTTTGCAGAACATCTGCTGGATTTAGTGAAAGCGGGAGAGGTAAGCGAAGAGCGCATCAACGATGCGGTGAGACGGATCCTCTACGTCAAGCATAAAATCGGTTTATTCGAAACCGTTCAGACTGACCCGAAGCTATATCCGAACTACGGATCGGACCAACACGCCGAGATAGCGCGCAAGGCGGCGGTGGAATCGATGACTTTGCTCAAGAATGACAAGAATCATCTTCCGCTTTCGGCAGGTAGCCGAATTTTATTGACCGGTGTGGGCAGCAATTCGCTAAACCATCTGAATGGCGCTTGGTCCCGAACGTGGAGCGGACAGGACACCACCTTCAACGATAAGGAAAAACTCACCGTCAAAGAAGCGCTGGTATCGGCCATAGGTAAAGGCAACTTGCTTTGGGCGGAAGGAACAACCTACGATAAGGATATCAACATTTCCAAAGCCAAGACCTTAGCTCAACGCGCCGATGAAATCGTAGTCGTGTTGGCAGAAATGCCCGCCACGGAAAAACCGAGTGATATTGATGATTTAAACTTTCCACTCGCCCAGTTAAATTTGGTGAAAGAGCTATCCGAAACGGCTAAGCCGATTACCTTGGTTTTACTGGAAGGTCGCCCCAGGCTAATTACCGAAATAGAGCCCTTGGTTGAGGCCATCATTTTGGCTTACCTACCCGGAAATGAAGGGGGTCGCGCGATTTCCGATGTGTTGCTTGGTAAGGAGAACCCTTCCGGAAGACTGCCATTCACGTACCCGAGACATTCGGGCTCCATTTGGACCTATGACCATGTAAAAGC
>CAZYWJ010000054.1:0-2219 GCA_964651785.1 uncultured Cryomorphaceae bacterium | reverse complement strand
GACGAATCGAAGACCATCACTTTTTACCTGACGGCTGAGGATTTGAGCTTTATCGATAACGAAAACGAGAGAATAACGGAAGAAGGTCTGTTCAGAATTTCAATCTCAAATCTGACGGAGCAATTCTACCTGATGCGAGAGAAGCCCGACTCCTGATTTCGTCAAAACCTCCCCCCTCGACTATTTTAAAAAACATATATGCCAATGAGTTATAAAAATCTTCCCAATCATTTCAAACACAATCAAAAATCAATTATTATGAAAATTAAACCAATTTTTACAGCAGCGTTGCTCTTAGTAGCATCCATAGCCTGGGCCCAAAACGACAATTGTACGGGCACATTAACCGGTAGTTCAGACGGTGCACCGTTTACCGAGGGATACACCTACTTCTTCAATACCAGTGGAGACCAAGTGACGGCCACATTTGAATTACTCGATCCAGTAGATGGCTTGGTAGGTTTCTACCAAACTCTAAATCCCGATTTCATGGAAACGGGCCCCGTATTTCCCGAGCCGGGTACTCAGGTTCTGACTGAAACTTTCTCGGGATTTGAGAATGGTGACACCTTCACCGTACTGATCAAATTTGCTTATGCAGGCAACTTCTCCACGGGAGATACTTTGACTTACACGGTGGGTGACAACTGCGGTATTGTCATTGCTGACCCGGTAGATCTACCCGTGACTTTCGATGAAAACGTGGACTACGATTTGGTAGACTTCGGTGGAAACGCCAGCTCGATAGTTGCTGACCCGACTGACGGAAGCAACATGGTTGCACAGACGATCAGAACGGCAGGATCAGAGGTTTTTGCCGGTACTACCATCGGTGGTACGGTGGGATTCGCCAATCCGATTCCTTTTGACAATGCAAACACGGGAATGAGTGTACGCGTGTATTCTGCCGCAGCAGGTGTTCCCGTAAGGCTTAAGGTTGAAAACTCAAGCAACCCCGGAGTCTTCACCGAAGCCGAAGTTTTAACGACTACTTCCGGTGCATGGGAAACGTTGACCTATGATTTCATCGCTGACTTGGTGCCATCTTCGCCACCATTGAATTTGGGGAATGTATATCAAAAAGCTTCGATTTTCTTCAACTTCGGAGCAGATCCGGGCACTACACCCGAGCAGACCTATTTTTGGGATGACGTAGAATTTGCTCCCGGCGTTGGAGGAATCAACCAAATTGATTTGCCCATCACATTTGAAGATCCTTCAGCCGACTATGGCTTGACCGATTTCGGTGGAAATGCTTCTTCAATCGTTACCGATCCTACAAATCCCTCAAATACGGTAGTTCAATCTATCAGAACTGCGGGATCAGAAGTATTTGCAGGAACTACTGTAGGTCAACCACTCGGATTGGAAAACCCGATTCCTTTTGATTTTGACAATACCGGAATGTCGGTAAGAGTATGGTCTCCCAATGCGGGAACCGTGGTTAAATTGAAAGTAGAGCAAGTTGGAAACCCCGGAGTTTTTGTTGAATCAGACGTCCTCACAACAGTCGCGGGAGCTTTTGAAACGCTTGAATTTGATTTCGCCACTCCTGCGGCAGGAGCTTTGGATTTGAACCAAGACTACAATTTGGTAACGATCTTCTTCAACTTCGGACAAGATCCGGGCACATCCGTTGAAGAGACTTACTTCTGGGATGACGTTCAGTTTGCACCGGGTGTAGGTGGATTTACACCTATCGCGCTTCCATTGACATTTGATGACCCTGCGGTAACCATTTCATTGGGCGACTTTGGCGGAAACGCGTCATCGATAGTAGCTGATCCACAAGATGCGGGAAATAACGTGGTACAATCCATACGTACGGCAAATGCGCTATCATTTGCAGGAACGGTAGCTCCCGCTCAGAGTCTTACGGAAGCGATCCCATTCGAAGCAGGTAGTACTACACTTAGCATGCGAGTACTCGCTCCTATGTCAGGTGTTCCGGTTAGAATGAAAGTAGAAAACTCCAGCGGAGCAATTTCAGCCGAAACGGAAGTAGTAAACAGCGTAGCAGGTGACTGGGAAACATTGGAATTTGATTTCTCTAACTCTCTGACTGCACCATTGGATTTCGGTGTAGACTATGTTAAAGTCGTAGTATTCTTCAATTTCGGACTCGAAAACGGACCCGAAGAGATTTACCTCTGGGATGATGTAGCCTTCGAAGGAGGACCTGCTCCATGTGCAAACCCTTATCCGCAGGTTGACTTCTC
>CAZYWJ010000053.1:19650-24366 GCA_964651785.1 uncultured Cryomorphaceae bacterium | reverse complement strand
CCTTGATCGCTTCGCGTCAACGATCCCGCCAAAATCTAAGGGTATCCATTTCACAGTTTCTACCCATATTCCATACCTACGGCATGGCGAGGAGGCGAAGTCAGCACTTTTATTTTTACCAACTGAAGCGAAAGAATGTTTTGAAAAGCAGCATGAACATTCATTATCTACCCGCGTTAGAAGACTGACTTGGCTGATAGGCCCGATAATCCTATTTTTGCACCCAAATTTTCAAAGCCCAACATGGCAAAATTTCATAGCTTAAAGATCAAAGACGTTCGCAGAGAGACGAAAGACTGCGTTTCCATATCATTCGAAATACCTGAAGACCTCAAGTCGGAATTTCAGTACAAACAAGGTCAGTACATCACGCTTCGCAAAGAATTTGATGGTGAGGAGTTGAGACGCTCCTATTCGGCCTGTTCCAGTCCCGTAGCGGATGATGATCTTCGCATTGCCGTTAAGGAAGTAGAAGATGGCCGGATGAGCAGTTATCTCAACAACGGAATTGAGCCCGGTCAGGAATTGGATGTAATGAAGCCCATGGGAAATTTCTATGTGGAAATGCCCGAGTCCGAAACGAAGCACATCGTGGCTTTCGCTGCGGGTAGTGGTATCACTCCGATTTTGTCTTTGTTAAAAACGGCATTGGCTGTGAACACATCAAACAGCTTCACATTGTTTTACGGAAACAGAAGCAAAGCGGATATTATTTTCAGAGAAGAGCTCGACTCGCTCAAAGAAAAATACCTCAGCAGATTGGAAGTGATACATCTCTTAAGTCGCGAAGAAACGGAGGACCCACTTTTTAATGGTCGTATGTCTTCCGACAAATGCTCTGAGTTGATGGATCGTTTTGCGGAAGCAAAAACAGCAGACGATTATTTCATTTGCGGCCCTTACGATATGATCAACGGAATTAACCAAAGCCTTACGGCCATGGGCATAGCGAAGGAGAATATTCACTTTGAACTATTCACCACTCCTCCACCCGAAACTCAAGAAGCAGAAGAACTTGACGAAGACAATGAAGACTTGGGCGGAGGCGACGGTAAGCCGGTAGCCGAATCAAAGGTATTGATCGTACTTGACGGAGAAGAAACTGAAATAACAGTTACCGATAAGGATAATATTTTGGACGCCGTTTTGGATGCGGGCCTCGATGCGCCTTATGCCTGCACGGGCGGTTCATGCTGTACCTGTCGAGCCAAGATTATGGAAGGTCATGCCGTCATGGATGTCAACTATGCCCTGACCGATCAGGAAGTCGAAGACGGATATATTTTGACCTGTCAATCTCATCCCACCACAACTAAGATGGTTGTGGATTACGATGAGCCTTGATAGTTGGAAGTATTTAATAGTATTGAGTATTGGGTATTGAGTATTGGGCAGTGAGTATGGAGTATGGAGTATTACGCTCTTCGTTTCTGCTTCGTAAACTTTATGGCTGAGAAATCAGCACTGAGAGAAGGAGAGCCGATTAGTTCTCCAACTTAGCCGTCAGTGACTTTTCCGGAAGGATTTCCAAGAAATAGTAGACTACTTCTGCGAGTACCTGAAATATGAGAATTAAAACGATCCAAAGTACTTTTATTCCCGTACTGGTTTCACGATTCATTCCCGCGTGGATGAGGTAGAATATCATAAATCCCGTTGAATAGAGAATCAGGAAAATGATCCATGCCAACATTCCACCCAACAGATTTAGCACAAAATCGGGTCCCGGGTCATCGCCTGCGGCAATAATATCCGGCACTACACCTGCCAACAGCCAAACCACGAATCCGAGTGCAACAAAAAGTTGTAGAATAGTGAAGATTCCGATTATAATTTTAGCGGCTTTCGAAAGTTTCATTTTAGCATGTTTTCGCTAAAATAATGGCGTTAGTGCATTCCTGTAGCCCATAAATGCGGAAAGGTGTATTTTCGTGTCGAGCGGTAATTGAGTTAACGTTTTTACCCGATCTCCGCCTGATGACCATGAAGTATATCTCGCTCCTTGTCTGCCTTTTGACTTGCACATCTTTAGATGCTCAAACCTACTTTCCTTCCTTAGACGGAACCGACTGGGAAACAACAGACCCTTCCGAATTAAATTGGTGCCCCGACAAGATTGACACCCTCTTGAATTTCCTTGATGAGAAAAACACAAAAGCCTTCATCATTACTAAAAACGGAAAGATCGTTATTGAGCAGTACTTTAATGAACATTCGCAAAATGATCTTAGGTACTGGGCCTCAGCAGGAAAAACCATTACGGCCATCCTTGCGGGAAAAGCAATGGAGAACGGACTACTTGAATTGGATGACCCCGTTTCACAGTATTTAGGTACCGGGTGGACCAGTTGCGATTCGACAGAAGAGTACCAACGCACCATCTACCATCAGCTTTCGATGAGTTCCTCTTTTAACGATTTCGTATTGTGGTGGGACTGTGTACAACCCGGATGTTTTCAATGCACGGGTGCTGCCCCCGGTACGGAATGGCATTACCACAATGGAGTGTACAAAAGATTGATTGAAGTAATTGAAGCAGCGACGGGTTCAGATCGAAACACCCTGACCAATCTTCACATGGAAGAGCTCACGGGCATGTCGGGCTTTTGGCTTGAAAATCTATATTTCAGCACCCATCGCGATATGGCTCGATTTGGTATTCTGGCACTGAACGATTTCGTTTGGGATGGCAATGCGGTTCTTGAAGATACAGATTACATCGCGGCGCTTACTACGCCGTCTCAACCGATGAATCCTTCCTATGGATATTTGTGGTGGCTGAACGGTCAAGAGAGCCATATGTTTCCGCTTGACCAGAACGTCTATCCGGGTTCACTCATCCCTTCAGGACCTGACGACATGTACATGGCCTTAGGAGCGGATGATCAAAAAATCTACGTAGTCCCTTCTCAAGGTTTAGTCGTGACTCGACAAGGAGAAGCTGCGAATGACAACTTGCCCGCGGCATCCGATTTCGACGAAAATCTTTGGGCACTTTTATCTGATTTGGAATGTGATCCACTTTCCTTTTCTGAACAGAAAATTGATCAGAAACCATTTGTTTTCCCCAATCCATCGAGCGGTGAAATTAATTTTAAGATGGATACTGATATCGAAGAAATAAGCGTCTTCACCATTGATGGAAAACTGATCCAAATAGTAAAAGTAGATAAGCGATTGAACCTCGAACGAGGAATCTATCTGTTCACTGCTCATTATCGTGATGGATCCTTACGAAAACAAAAAGTGGTCGTGCAATAAAACACACGCTTAACCTCTCGTTTGAAAATTGCCCTTTTCTTTGCAAAAAACACATGCCATGAAAAGGATTGTCAGCATTCTTCTTCTACTCTTACCATGTCTGCTTTCAGCACAAAACTTGCTCAAATCGGGGCCTATGAAAGGATACACCGAAATGAGGGAGGCAGCCATCTGGGTGCAGATGACTGAAGCCTGCATCGTGGAATTGGTTTATTGGCCTGACACCTTGCCTGAGCGTGAGTATCGCTCATTGGCGAAAGCCGCCACTCCCGAGAATGCCTTCGTAGCACTTTTGGTGGCTGACAGTCTGGAACCGGGCGTGGAATACGGATATACGGTTTATGCCAATGGGAAAAATCAGACCCAAGAGCGCGAGTTAACTTTCAGCTCGCAAAAACTGTGGCAATTTCGCACCGACCCGCCGGAACTGAAAATTGCGCTCGGAAGTTGCGCCTACATCAACGAAGAGAAGTACGACCGTCCGGGAAAAGCGTACGGCAATAATTACGGTATTTTCGAAACCATAGCCGATCAAAATCCCGATATGATGCTTTGGCTCGGCGACAATATTTACCTGAGAGAGGTCGATTGGTTTTCGCGATCGGGCATTCAAAGCAGATACACCCATTCGCGCTCGCTTCCCGAGCTGCAGCGACTTTTGGCTACAGCCAATCACTATGCTATTTGGGACGATCACGATTACGGCCCGAACGATGCGACAAGGACTTTTCCTTTTCGGGATGAAACCTTAGATGCTTTTAAGCTCTTCTGGGCTAATAACAACTACGGCGTAAATGATTTGGGTGGAATTACTTCAGCCATTGAGTACGGAGATGCTCACTTTTTCTTTTTAGACAATCGCTGGCACCGCTCGGAGGCAAATATGAAAACCATCGACGAGCAGATGCTCGGCGAGGAACAGATTGACTGGCTGATCGAATTGTTAAAATACAGTCGTGCCCCATTCAAATTTGTGGCCTGCGGCAGTCAGGTTTTAAATACGGCTGCCGTTTATGAAAACTACGCCAACTATGAAAAGGAGCGTGAAAAATTGCTGAATCGAATAGCCGATGAAGGGATAACCGGAGTCATTTTTCTCACAGGAGATCGCCACCACTCCGAGATGAGCATGGTGGAAATAGATGGCATCAAGATTTACGACCTGACGATCTCGCCGCTTACATCGGGCACGCATAAAGCGGGAGATGAAAAAAACGAGAACCGAATCGAAGGTTCGTTGATTAACGAACACAATTTCGGGTTATTAAATATCACCGGTCCGAGAAAAGAGCGACGAGTGGAAATTCAAATTCTAAATGATTCCGGGGAGCAATTGTGGTCTTATAAGATTGCAGAGTGAGAATAGCTGTGGAGTTTTGGATTTTCACGCGAAGGCGCTAAGGCGCAAAGGTTTTTTATAGATTCAGAATTGATTTACATCTCGCCTTAGCGTCT
>CAZYWJ010000053.1:0-19550 GCA_964651785.1 uncultured Cryomorphaceae bacterium | reverse complement strand
TACATCTCGCCTTAGCGTCTTAGCGACTTTGCGTGCCACGCGATTTTCGGTTTTATATTTTCACGCGAAGACGCTGAGGCGCAAAGTTTTTTTAATTCAGAATTAATTAACACCTCTCCTTTGCGGCTTGGCGACTTGGCGTGCCATCCTTTCGCCTTACCTTTCTAACTAAAACAAGCCCGAGATATTCCCTTCTTTGTCGATATCGATTTTTTCAGCGGCGGGTACTTCGGGTAGTCCGGGCATACGCATCATTTTTCCGGTGATTGGAATCAGAAAACCCGCTCCTGCCGCAATTTCAATTTCTCTGACTTCTATATCGAAGTTTGTCGGTCGACCCGTTCGCTTCGGATCATCCGAAAGAGAGCTCTGCGTCTTCGCGATGCAAATCGGTAATTCGGATAATCCCAATTTTTCAATCAACCTCAAGTCTGCCTTGGCTTGAACGGCAAAACTCACTTCTTTCGCGCCGTAAATTTTCTTCGCGACAGCATCGACTTTATCCTCTACAGACCGATCAAGATCGTAAACCGGCGTGAATTTTCCAGAGAATCTTTCCGCTTCACGAGCTACGGCTTCCGCCAATTCGGTTCCACCTTTGCCTCCGTCGCGCCAGTAGTTCACCGCGTATGCCTCCACTCCCATCGATTTGCAGTGATCGATAACCGCTTGCACCTCTTCATCCGTGTCGGATACAAATCGATTGACCGCAACAACTGTAGGCACACCATAAACCTTTCCATTTTCAAGGTGCCTCTCTAAATTTGGCATACCACGCTTCACGGCTTCAACATCTGACTTTTGCAAATCAGAAAGTGTTACACCGCCGTGGTATTTCAAAGCTCTGATGGTAGCCACCATTACGATAGCTGAAGGACTGATCTTACCTGCGCGGCACTTGATGTCCAGGAATTTTTCGGCACCGAGGTCCGATCCGAATCCGGCTTCCGTAACCGTAAAATCACTAAGCGACATTGCTAACTTCGTAGCAATTAGCGAATTCGTTCCTTGGGCGATATTAGCAAAAGGCCCACCGTGAATTAAAGCCGGAGTTCCCGCTAAGGTTTGTACCAAATTGGGTTTAACAGCTTCTTTCAGCAAAGCAGCCATTGCCCCTTGAGCATTTAAGTCGCCTGCATAGACGGGGTCGCCGTTGCGATTGAGCCCGATGAATATTCTTGAAAATCTGTTTTTCAGGTCTTCCAAATCTTCGGCCAGACAAAGAATAGCCATGATTTCAGAAGCTGCGGTAATATCAAATCCCGCTTCGCGAGGCATTCCCATCGTTTTGCCTCCTAATCCGATAACCATACTTCTAAGGCTTCGGTCATTCATATCCATCACTCTCTTCCAACGAATGGTTCGCGGATCCAGATCGAGGCTTCTGTTTTTGCTCTGAAGGTTGTTGTCGATTAAAGCAGCGAGTAAGTTATTGGCCCGCTCTATAGCGGTAAAATCTCCCGTGAAATGAAGGTTAATATCTTCCATCGGAATCACTTGGCTGTAACCTCCGCCCGTGGCTCCACCTTTGATGCCGAATACGGGACCTAATGAGGGTTCGCGCAAAGCCAAAGCAGTTCTTTTTCCTACGAGATTCATAGCATCGGCCAAGCCAATTGAAACGGTTGTTTTTCCTTCACCGGCAGGAGTCGGTGTCATCGCCGTTACCAAAATCAATTTGCCTTCAGGTGATTCCTCTCCTCGTCTCAGCAATTTAGCTTTGTAATTGCCATACAAATCCAATTCATTCGTTTTAACACCAAGCTTTTCCGCTATCTCACTTATATGAATCGGCTCTACGGAATTTGCAATTTCAATATCACTCATGGGTTAATCTTTTGCTTCAGGTTTAAATCTCAAAAGAACTTCATTTTCTTTTACAAAAAGCAATTCCTTCCCATCCATAAGCAACTTTGAGGTATTCTCTACGGCCGATACAAAATCAGCCTCTGTGGTTCCGGGACAGTTCATTTTGGTCATAGCGCCGACTTCCAGCTTAAGGTTTTCTTTGAATGCATATTTTCCCGTGAAGGAATTGCACCCCGTCATTCCTTCAAATGCACCGTTTTCTCTAAATTTTACTTTGGGCAATCCTCTCATATATTCGTCGACATTCACATCTTCTTCATTCAGCGATTTCAGAATCCAACTTTTCTCGAGAAGGTCATCTTGAGCTGAGGTGACCTCCGGCAAGTCTTGCAGTGAGGTACACGCTATCATCACTATTAAGAATGGCAGAATTAAAAGCTTTTTCATAGGTATATAAACTAAAAAAGGGTGCTCGCGCACCCTTCAAATTCTGACGATCATCACTTTTTGGACTTTTCCATTTTGTCCATTTTAATTTCGCCGTATTTCTTTTTAAACTTTTCGTATTGCTCGTCGCTTAGCACCTGCTTCACGGTAGCATTATGCCGCTCCTCAAATTCATTGATTTTATTTGCTTTTTCGGCATCGGTCAATTCCATGCTTTGCAACTCGGCTTTCTTTTTCATCAAACCCATGTTCAAGCCTTTCATTCGCTCTACTTGTGCTTCATTCAAATCCAAGTAAGTGGTCATTTCTTCAGTAAGCTCCATGGCCTCAGTCCTAACTTGGTCACTTTTATTAACGGTATTGTCAGTTTGAGCAAACGAAAAAGTCGCAGCAGACAGAGCAATCGCGGTAAGAAATAATCTAATTTTCATGATTTTTAAATTTTGGTGTCCCTAAATGTAAGAACCATGCCGGAAAAGATCGCTAAATCAATCCTTTTTTTTAATCTGATACTCCTTACAACTCAAATCTATGGTCAAGATCACAAATATCCCTTGGTTCACGAAGAGCAATTTCACGCACCATTATATGAAAACGAGAACTCACGAATCTTGAGCGTTAAAGCTCAAAAAGGTGACACTACTGATTTTCATCGGCACTGCCATCCAATTGTCTACATAACATTAAGTGGTACAACGGTAGAACTTAATGAACCGAATGATACGTGGAACAAAGTGCATCTCCCGACAAACTGGATCGGCCACGATTTGTATAATCAGGATTCGTGCTTTACACATCGCTTTGCGATTTCCGGCGAAAATGATCTGCACATAATTGCAGTGGAGGGATTAAATTCCTCAGATATTTACAAAACGGATATAATCCCGATTTACAAAGAAGGTGGTTTTACCATTTACTCATTGAATGCTAAGAACTTTACTTACTTCACATCAAAGAAATGGCCTGTCGTTGTAGCGGAAAGTTGGGAAGGGGAATACAATATTCGTATCGCGGATTCCGATACATTGACCGAATCCGATCTTCAGAATTCGAGAGCCTATTTGGTTGTCTTCAAAAATGAGCAAATAACAATTGACGGTGAATAAATTGACCGATTAACCGACCTTATGAAAACCTTTGATTATCCGTGAGTTAAAAATCACTTTTGATTAAATACCCTATTCAGGCTATTGTAGAATATTTAGAGTCCGAATACCTTCAAGAAAAATCTTGATCATGGCGTATTCTTTACACGAGGTGCTGGGCTGCACCAATTCGACTTCATTCGCAGAGCGATATTCAAACTTCTTAGATAAGAAAAGCGAAGGACAACTCCTCTTGGCGGAGCTGGTTCTCAGCATGGATAATTTGGAAAATGCCAAAGCTTCGTGGTTCGAGAAATTCGACACATCGGTGCTGATTGATTTTCTAATTATTTCTCACCGATACTATTCGGACTCCGTATTGCCATCGATCGAAAGACAGCTTGAGGTAGTAGTTAAACAGTACGACTGTCCTGAGTTACTTTCGGAATTCGGATTTTTCTTTTATCGCGAATTCAGAACGGGACTGCTTAATCATTTTCAATACGAAGAAGAGCAGCTCTTTCCGTTTATTTCGGACAATAAAGAGTTAAGATCAAAACCTTTCAACGAAGAGGGGTTTCGAAAAGGACACCCTCAGCCACAGGTTGACCTAAAGGGTATGATCATGCTGATGAATTCAGCAGGAAAATCCAAGGAACAATCTATGTCGTTTCGAATATTACATGAAAAACTTCACTCTTTACAGAAAGAACTAAGTCTTCACGAATTTATCGAAGAGAACGTTTTGATGGAAAGACTTCGGGGTAAGTCAAAGCGGTAGCTTATTTACAACTTTCTTGACCTTCGGCCCCATCAAAAAGCGTTTGACATAATTCAGCCTGACGTTGCCCACTCCGAAAATCATCCCGTTTTCGGCCTCTTCTACAGCATTTTGAAACGTGGAGGTTACTGCGGTAAGACCTAAATACCACTCCGGAGAGTTATATCCGAATCCAAAACGAAGGTCTGCCGACGGGTTTACCAACCATTCCTCTTCTACCCTTCCATCATCATATTTGTACCGAGAGGGACCCACGCCTAATCGAATATTCAGCGAAAGCGTTAAGAACATATATTCCGCAAAAACGAATGTATGAGAGTAACCACCTTTAGGGCCCAAATCCAGAAATGATATTTCCCTTATACCCCTTAGAGGAAAAAAGTAGTCCTCATTTATCAATGTAGAAACCAAGGTACTGTCACCATCGGCATACACTAAAGCAAGTTCTCCACCGAGCATGAAAGAACCCGCACTTTTTTTCTGCCTTTCGTTTTGCACGAAGGGAGCTGCATAAGAAAACCTATCACCGTTGAATAAATGCAGATAGGATAAGCCAAAGAGTCGCAGGCGAAGGTCAGGCCGAATATAATATTCATTTCCCCAATCAGGCAGGTATTCTGAGGTATTATCCAGAAAAAGACCATCATAAAATTGGCCGTAAAAGTCGATGACGGAATGCCGTGTATAAGTATAAGATTGAAGGTCAAGATATTTTGTTTCACCTTGCCCTAAGTCGGGATTTAAAAAGTTAAACCCATACGCCAAATTGAGCGTGAAGCCGTTTACCGTAGCACCCACGCCTAAATTTAAAGTGGTGTTTGGCTCATAATACAAGTTTAGCTCGTTCACATTATCAAAGAATTCGAGATTGGTAAATTTTTGCGAGAGATAAACACGTCCTGTGATGAACTCGGGAAAAGTCTGTATAAATGTTGAGTCGTAATCCGCGGTTTTTACAATCCCAACCTCGACATCTTGCGCATTTATGTGAAGTGAAAAAAATGCGAAGCAAGCCAAACAGTTAACTGCTATGTATTTACTCAAGACCGATAAACTTTGGTTTCAAAGATGAAAATAAATTAGTGATCTCGTGAATTCGTGAATAGAAACTACTTTTGGTTACTCGACCCTTTGCTAATGAACCTATTCAAATTGTATGCTAAATCCTACAGCGGGCTATCTAAGCCCGCTTGGATTCTGGCTCTCGTGGTGTTGATCAACCGAACGGGCACAATGGTATTGCCATTCTTGAGTCTTTATTTGCGAGAAGCAAGAGGATTAACCTTAGCGGAAACGGGTATTATCCTGTCACTTTTCGGGTTGGGAGCCTTGGCAGGTTCTTTTTTGGGCGGCTGGCTCACCGATAAATTCGGATCGTTTGCGGTTCAAACCGGATCTCTCATCGGGGGTGGAATTTGTTTCCTTATATTAAAAAACATCGAAAGTTTTGAGGGACTGGCCGCAGGCTTTTTTTTGACAACCGTTGTCACTGATTCTCTTCGACCCGCAAACTCTACGGCTGTGGCCGAGTATGCGAAAAAAAAGAACCTTACGCGGGCATACTCACTGAACCGAATGGCTATAAATCTCGGCTTTGCCATCGGTCCGGCCATAGGTGGATTTTTGGCCGCTACCGACTATTCGCTCTTGTTCTATGTCGATGGATTTACCTGCATTTTTGCAGGACTTTTATTCGCTTTCTTTTTTGCCCGCATTCCGAAAAATCAAGAGCCCGCTTCGGTAGTGGAACCATCCTTACTGAAACCAAAACCACCTTGGAAAGATTCTTCATTTTTAGTTTTCGTGCTCTTTGTGGCGGCGTACGGTACGGTCTTCTTCCAACTTTTCACAACAATTCCACTCTACTACCGTGAGGTATATATCCTTCCCGAGAATCAAATAGGCTGGCTTCTGGCGCTAAATGGCGCTCTGGTTTTCCTGATAGAGATGCCCTTAGTAGCCAAGCTCGGAAATAAGGTTAACGTGAAAAAAATTGTCAGTAGCGGTGCGCTATTGGCGGGTTCAGGTCTGCTCTTGTTCAATTTGGCTGAAGGAATAGCCATCTTGGTAATGTCTATGACGCTGCTAAGTATCTCAGAGATTTTGGCCATGCCATTTATGACGACATATACCGTTCAGCGTGCTAATGATAAAACGAGGGGACGTTATCTTGGAATGTACTCAGTGGGCTATAGTATCGCTTTTATTGCTGCACCGGCAGTGGGCACTTACCTGATCAATTATTCCGGATATAATTTTTTGTGGTATGCTTTAAGCGCCTTCTCCTGCCTCGTCGCTTTAGCCTTATATCAAAACATGGCAGATCAACGAAACCCACACCCCAAATCAGCTAACTCTACTCGGGCATAGGATAAATCAGTAAGGGTCGCTTCGACTTTTTGCTAAGCTCCACTGCAGTATTATTCATAAAGAGGTTGTAAAAGAAACCGTTTATGTGTGAGCCACAAATCACTAAATCTGCATTTACATCATCAGCCTGTTCCAGAATAGCCTCAGAAACGTATCCTTGAATCAAAATGGCACGTGCATCAATGTTTTTAGCATCCAGCTGATGTGCCAAATTTTGCACCCAACGATGCTCATCGCGGTATTCTCGCGCGGCATCCAATCGAATATACTCCGGTCCGACATCGTAACCTACAAACTCGGGTTCGGGTCTGGCAATGTGCAAGATGTAAAGCCTGGCATTGAATTGAGCAGCAATATTGCCGGCATAATCTACCAATTGATTTGTGCCATCTTCATTGTCAACGGCTAAAAGTATTCTTTCCATTATTTAGAAATTTCAGTTTCCACAGTATTATCAATGTATTCTCTTTTAAATCTTTCAGCCCAAATCATCCCCTCCTGATACCCCAGATCAAAAAGGCTTTTTGCTTTCGAAAAATCGAGCAAGTCAAACGAAGGTTCCATTTCAGGTCGCAATACGTAGTCGCAACTCTTCATACCTTCTTCTCCGTTTCTATTAACGACTAAATGAAACACTTCCAATGCCACGTTTTTCATCGTTTTAAGATTCTGGGTAAACTTCCCTTTATTTACATCCACTCCCAAAATATAAGAACAGTGCTTTCGGCAGACATCAGCCGGTAAATTATTAATCACTCCCCCATCCACGTATTTATCTCCATCGATTTCTATAGGTTCAAATAATACAGGAATGCTTGAAGAAGCTAAAATCGGTTTGCTTAAATCACCGCTGTGAAAGTCGACGCATTCGCCTTTAGACAAGTTCGTAGCAAAGATATGGAGCGGAATATTCAACTCTTCGAATGTTTCAGGCAGAAATTGATCCAAGACAATTTCTAAATATTTCATTCCCAATAAACCGGATAAACTCGGCTTTACTCGAAAAAGATTAAGAAAACCTTTTCCGGAAAGAAGTTCCAGCATATCCTTGGGTTTCATTCCCGCGGCATAAAGCGAACCGACTACAGCGCCTATACTTACTCCGCTTATACAGCAGGGTTTTAATCCATTCTCATCAATGGCTTGTAAAACACCTGCATGCGCCACACCTCTGGCTCCACCTCCGCTCAGGGCCAGTCCCCATTTTATGTCTGTCTTTTTTGATTTTGACATATATCTGATTCCGTTTCTAAATCTAAATTACGCTATTTTGGCATGAATTTTACTTCAACCCCTCCAAACTTATAAATATGAAGATTCGCTTAGCATTACCTTTTTTAGCCATGGCATTTCTTTTTGCCTGTGGCAGCCAATCGCCGATGGGCGAAAAAGTGAAGGAGCCGTTTACAGGTTCTAAATACGAGTCCAATAACCGATTTTTTCGGGCTACCGGGAAAGGCTCCAGCATAAAAGACAACATTGCCAGAGGTAAGGCTGATATTGAGGCTAAGAATCAATTAGCCGGTCAAGTCAGTACAAACATGAGAAATGTAACTGATCAATATTTAGGTCAGACTGATAATGGTGTAGGTGCAGATGTAGCCGATAAATTTCAAAGCCTGAGCCGTCAAGTTATGAATACCGGTCTGGCTGATTTGCGAAAAATCGGAGAAGAGAAGTATTATAACGGAGAGGAATACACGGTTTATATCGCTTATGAAATTAAGAAAAATGCCATGTTTCGTTTCATGAAAAAACAGGCCAAAACAGATTCTAAAATCGATAAAGAAACATTGAAAGTGATGGAAGAAATTTTGGATCTTCAAATCGAAGCTGTGGAAAACGATGTAGACTAGAACAAATTAAATTCAGAAAAATACAAAAGGGAGCCTCGTCTGAGACTCCCTTTCTTTATCAGGGCCTGTATTTTTCCGGTATTACCGGAAGGAACTTAAACCAAAACCTAATCAACCATGATCCAACAGGCCCTGTCAAAATTATCTCGGACAGGAGCCACACAAACATCAAATTGGTTTAATGAATGTTCCTTTCAGTTAGAACTATAACGCAATTAGAGAACGATTGTTTCTTCAATCGGTCAGGAAATTCATCACCGTTTTATTATTCCTCCGGCAGTATATGAAATTGTGGTAATTACCCTACTCGTATCCCGGTAGCCACCAATTCTTTATACTCGGGGTATCGCTTTAGATAATCTTTAATGGCTTTACACGAAGGAATCAATCGGTAGTCATTCTCTTTAATGTAATGCAGAGCATGTTCCAGCATTTTATCACCGAGTCCGTTTTCCAAGAGCTCAGGCGGCCCTTCCAAATTAGTGATGAAGAATTTCCCTTCGCGATTGGCTCGGTATTCGAGTTCAACCCAATCTTTTTTTACCTTGAGCCCAAAGGTTTGACGCTCTAAATCGTGTTCAAATTCATACTCCGTTTCAGACATACTTTCAAATGGTCTTAATGATTTGACCTTCCGGAAATCGAAATTTAGGTTCGTCCGCATATGAATCAGAACTGCTTCTAAATCCTAAAGTAACAACCGCAAGGCTTCGTAAATTTACATCTTCTAATTGAAGAATCCTATCATACTCCCGTGGATCGATGCCTTCCATGGGGCAAGCATCGATTCCCAATACAGCCGCGGCGGTTAATAGATTTCCCATAGCAATGTATGCCTGTCTGCAATTCCAATTAAACAATTCGTCGGGCGATTTTTTGCTCACGTATTGAATTGTTTTATCCATCTTCCTGTTAATTTGTTCTTCGCTTCGATTTCTAAGTTCACCTTCCAATCGGGCAAATTGCTCAACGTAATCCCGAGCAATCTTCGTCTTCGCTGCAAAAACGATTAGTTCGGAGGCATCAACGATCTGACTTTGCCCACTCGAGACTTCCTTCAATTCCTTCCGTATTTCCGCATCTTTGACATGAATAAAGTTATAAGGCTGCAAACCCATACTGGAAGCACTTAATGTTAATACTTGCAGCAGAGTGTTTCTTTGCTGATCACTCAATTTCTTCTCCGGATCAAATTTCTTAGTTGCATAGCGCCAATTCAATGCATCGATCAGTTCTGATTCTGAAATTCTTGTCATTGTTTCCATATTACTCTTCTATTAATATCCCCATTTTGCCCTGGTTGTAGTCGCGCAGGGATTCCATAATTTCGGTTTGAGTGTTCATAACAAACGGTCCGTAAGTAGCCAAAGGTTCATTCAATGGCTTTCCCAGCAGAATCAGCGCGAGCGACCCGGGTTTCAGCTCAACTTCGATTTCGGTACCTTCAGAACTGAGTCCGTAAAAGGATTTCTCTTCCAAAATGCCGTAGCCTTTAACCCTCCCTGCTCCTTTTATGAGGTAAACTCCCCCTTCCATGCCTTCCGGCAATGAGAGTACTCCGCTTTGCTCTTTTTCTGCCCGAAGCGCGGCCAAGAAGACGGGAAACGGCGATTTTGCCATTCCTTTTTTATCATCGTACTCACCGGAAATTAAATCTAAAGACATCCCTTCGGCAATATTGGCTGTAGGCATATCAGCTCGGTCAATACCCAAATAGGAAGGAGTTTCCATCTTATTTGCTTTTGGCAGGTTTATCCAAAGTTGAATCACTTCTACTTCACCTCCTCTTTCGGCCATAGCTGCGGACGGACGTTCGGAGTGTACGATACCTCTTCCTGCACTTAGCCACTGAGCACCTCCGGCCTTTACTACCGACGAGTTTCCGAAAGAATCACGGTGGTGTAGCTCACCAGCAATAACATACGTCACCGGCATAAAACCTCTGTGCGGGTGTGGCCCCACCCCTGCATGTAAAGGGTTTATTCCTCTGCTCACCCCTATAAAACTATGATGAAACAATAAAAACGGATCTATCTGCTCAACTCGTCCGGTGGGAAATGGTTGAAAAACGGGCATGCCTCCCATGTCCACTTTGTGAGCAGGGAGCGTTTGCGTTATCTTCTTTTTCATAAGAATTAATTCATAGGTACTTCAATGATTAAAAGCTCAGCACCTTGGTTTGTTTTAAAATCTATGCTATTCGTTTCGCTCAACCCGATGGCATCTCGTCTTTCAAGTTGGTACTCTCCTACTTTAACATCTCCTTCCAAGACAAAAATGAAAGTCCCGTTACCATCAATTTTGACTTCGTAAGTCATCTCCTTTGCTTCGGTCATATCCGTCCAATGCAAGTAAGCATCTTGATTGATCTTAACTCCTTTTCCTGAGGATTCCAGCGGAGAGACGATTTCTTGAAATTGATTCAACCTGTCTTTCGGGTCAAAGCGTTTTTGATCGTAGCGCGGAGTGATGTCTTTGTATTTTGGAAATATCCACAACTGCAAAAAGTTCACGGGTTCACTTGCATTCTTATTGAATTCACTGTGGTAAACGCCTGTACCCGCCGACATAATTTGCACATCATTCTTCTTTATCACTCCACCACTGCCCGTGCTGTCCTTGTGTTCCAATTCTCCACTGAGTGGTATGCTTATGATCTCCATGTTCTCGTGAGGATGAGTACCGAAACCCTTACCTCCCTGCACTACGTCATCATTCAGTACCCTCAACATTCCAAAATGCATTCGCTCAGGATTATAATAGCCGGCGAAACTAAAACTATGACGGGTATCAAGCCATCCGTGATTTGCATGCCCTCTTTCCGTCGCTTTATGAATAATTGTTTTCATGATTGTCTTCTTTAATTTAAAACCGGTGATTTATTCACCCCACAAAATTAATGTAGCTACATCAGTTTTTAGTTATAATCCGATCTATCTTACATCAGCATATTCTATTACCAATGTTTTTAGTTTAAACACAACCATTTCAGGAGAGGATCAGAAAAACGGGCATTGTGAACAAAACGAATGGATTTGAAGCTGGTCAAAGAAAAAAAGTCAACTACCTTTGCGCGGTTTAATACCTTCAGCACAAAAGATCATCACATGCATTATCGACGATTATTTTTCATAGCAGCCATGGTTATTCTTCCGTTTTCGGGAATGAGCCAAGACGAAGAGAACAATGAGCCCAATACGCTTGAAAATCAGTTCATCGAACTCAAGGAAAAATCAAATAATTATCAGCAATACAAGGTGGTTGATCAAAACAGTTTGAATGGGTTTTGGTCTGCAGTAAATGATACCCTGGAAGAAAATCGCCGGGAGATTACTGCCTTGCGCAATGAAGTGAGGAGTTTAAAAAATACCGTTTCTACACTCGAAACTAATCTTGCTCAGCGCGACAGCAGTTTATCCGATCAGGCTTATCAAATTGAACACATGAGCTTTTTGGGAATAGATATGACCAAAAGTGGCTACATCACCTTCAGTTGGGTAATCATTTTTGCTTTGATTGCGGCCGTACTCATTTTGTACTTCAGGTTTACCTCGGCTAATAAGACAACCAAAAGCACAAAGAAAGACTACAGTCAATTGCAGGAGGAGTTTGAAGAGCACAAACGCAAAACGAGAGATCGGGAGACTAAATTAAAAAGAGACCTCCAGACTGAAATTAACCGAGTAGAAGAGCTTAAAGGAAAGCTGGGCGAAGCTTAGGACTTCATCTCTTCTTTCATTTCGCCGATAATGGATCGAAGCAAGCGCTTGTTGTCGTTTAATCGCTCCTCGAGCATTATCATCGTTTCGGTTCCCTTCACCCCTTCGATATCTTGCATTTTGAAGAGAACATCTTTCGCGTGAAGCGTATCCTTGCACCTCAATTTGCAAAAGATGCTGTAGGTTCCCGCCGCAAGGTCGGCTACGGTCACTTCAGGTATGGCGTGGAGTTCATCAATAATTTTCATGGCACTATGACCGGCAGAAACGAAAACACCGGCATACACCGTGAGAGTATAGCCGAACTTATGATAATTAATTGAAATGGAGTACCCGTTTATTATCCCTTTATTTTCAAGCTTCTTCACCCGCTGATGAACCGTGCCGGTAGATACGATCAGTTCCTTGGCTATTTCAGTAAAAGGTTTTCGTGCATTATCGATAAGTTTCAGAATGATTTCTGAATCTATGTGATCTATCTTTTTAGCCATGCAGGTGTAATATTTTCATTATTTGCAATTCAAATCTACAATTCTTTCAATTAATTTACGAATCGAAATCAAAATTGAACGCTTAGTGTCATCCTGACGTATATTGCAATCAAATAACGAAAAGAGGTTTTAGTATGAAGTTGGTAGAAACAATAAACAACCCCCGAAGTATCGTAGAACTTTACATCAGCGAAGATGGATCTAAAGTGATAGAACGCAAATGCCTTACTGAAAACAGATGCAAGGAGTACAGCTACACCTTGGATCAGTTTTTCAGCAAATCCGGAGTTTCGCGAACGCTGAAAAATAAAATTGCCATAGCAATGGCTAATTGAGCAAGCACAATTTCAATTTGTTAGGTTGAAGTGCTTAGTAGAATCCGACAGGATTCGAGTTGATGGTTAAAGGCCCTTTTGGAATGTCAAAAGGGCCTTTTTTATTGAGTCTTTCTGAGCAGATAGAGTTCTTTAAGATCTTCATCGATTCTTTTGTATCCAACGGGTAAATAATCCGGAGATTTGGTGAGGTAACATTCATGCTCGCGATTCATATCCAACCCGAAGCTTCCCTTACGGGAAAGAATGGCGTGGAACCCCCAATCCTCCCAATCAGCCTTAGATACTGAAAAGACCTGTCCGCGCGGAAAGAGTTCAGAGAGTTTCACGGCATCTTCAATCAAACCTTTGTTTCTTGAATACGAACCATACAGCGTGGCAGAATAAACGAGAACCAAAAGAATTGAGGCGACACCAACTAACCGAAAACGTTTAAGAAAAATCGAAGATCGATTTCGTAAAAACAATGAGAGTAAGGGCGAAATCGCTACAGCCGTCGCCATAGCCAAGAAAGGAAACGCCGGAACGAGGTAGTAACTGCGTTGCTTTAGCGAGATAATTAATGGCAAAGATGCCGAAAGTGAGATAAGCAAAAAGAAGAGGGAAGCACTCGATAGAGCTATTTTCTTCTGTTTTATCCAAATCACTATCAGCAGCAAAACACTGAGGGCCCCTTCCATCACAAACTTTCCGACTATTTTAAATCGATTGTCAGTCGTTACTTCTCTCTTGCCTTCTAGTGCAGGAAAAACCTGCGACAGAAAATACCCCTTCAGATTGGTTTGCAACTCATCCGAAAGAAAATAAAGGATGATGGCTAGCATAAAAAAGCACCCATAAGAGACGTAGAAGTAATAGCTACCTTTTTCTTCGCGAAAGAGCATAAGAGCTAAAAACGGCGCAATCAAAGGAAATGTAGCTGCGGGGCCTTTACTCAGAAAGGCTGCGATCAAAAACAGTGCTCCCGGAATGGCATACCAAGCTTTGCCTTTTTTGCGATAAGCCAAAAATGCACCGACAGAAAACAGTGTAAAAACGGAGGAAGTATTTTCCAGCATATTGTTTCGGAACGACCAGAACACTAAGGGAATACTGATCCAGAGAATAACCGATAGTGCCGTAGCGAAAATCGCTTTGTCTCTGTCCAAAACCTGATTGGTACAAAACAGCATTCCTGCGATTACACCAATAGCCGATAGAAACGAGTACAAACGTTCCACCCAAAATTGATCTCCGAATATTGTGAATAGTCCGCTCTGCAAACCAAATACGAGAGGCGGATGCTCATAAAAAACAGGGTACAAAGTCGGGGTGTAATGCGGCTTCCAAAAACTACCCTGACCCATAGCCAGATTGTTTGAAATGGCAGCGTAGGTCACTCCGTCCAAAAACATTCCGCGCTGAACGAGCCAAGGAATCAACAACCCCGAAAAGAGAGCCAAAGCCCAAATCCCCGTTGCTCTGTTCACTTCCCTCATGATAATTCAGGTATCGATGCCTTCATACACACGAATTAACATCAACTGTGCATCTTCCGGTGATGAATTCATTCCAAGCACTACTACAGTCCTTCCACGGGCGGACCACCGGCCTCAACCACCTTTTTATTAAGCGCTTCGGCACGAGACTCTAATTCTTCCAATCGGGGCTCAAGGCCAGCCAGCTCCTTTTTAATGATGTCCATCGTCTTCACGGCCGAACCCGTAGGTCCGTAGGTGGAATAACCAATAGCAATTTGCAACTCCCACATGCGATCACCAAGTGTCGGCGGCTGCTTCTCTCCTATCTTATTTTTCGAAGGGCTGCCTCTCATTTCACGCTTAAACGAATAATAATCGTTTCGCAGATCGCGGTATTCTGCGGTGAGATCTACATTGTTATTTCGCACGTAAGACGAAGAAATTGCCAGTGCTGTTATTTGCTCTTCCAACTCACTTCGGGTCTTATACAGTGAGGAGAATCGCATGGTCAGCTCTTCATAATCGCGCCAGAATGACTCCCTCTGATCGGCCAGCGGATTCTCCAGGGCACCGCCCTCATGAAGCGGCACAACTTTAAAAGATCGGTACTCACTTAAAGGCTCCAAGCCTTCTGCCGACTCTTTCACCAGCCTCACCTGATAATCACCCGGAGGCGCTAATAAAGCAGATTCATTCCCCAGACTGTCACGCCCTTTCGATATCGTCTCCATTGGCGGGAGCTTCAAATCCCAAGCCACGCGGTGAAATCCTTTCTTGCCTGAGCCCTCTACACGCCTCACCAAATTACCTTCCTCATCAGCTACCTCCAGCCAGATTCGTACGGGCATCTCGCTACCTTCGGCATCCAATTGGTCGTATCCCGGAAAGGGAACATCTTCTCCCGCTTTGTTGAGTTCCTTTTCGGCTTCGGTGCGTTTCTCTTTGGCTGTCTTGAAGCCGTCAGCCAAATGGTAGGTGAAGACGGCACCGAAGGGTGGATTATCAGCAATGTAGTGAGAAGCACCCTGCGAACCCTTTCCCTTTCCGAAATCGAGATCGGGACGCGGAATATACCACAAGGCTTTTCGCGTGGGATAAAGATGTGCCTCTTCCTTCAGACTCTCTTCGGTGATTTCGCGGAAAACGCCGATATCATCGAAGATGTAAAAGCTCCGACCGAAGCTTGCGGCAACGAGGTCATCTTCTCTACGCTGGATCGTAAGATCGCGGAAGGAAATGGTGGGAACGCCACCTTTTATTTTAGTCCACTCCGTACCGCCATTTACTGAAAAGTAAAGACCGAACTCCGTTGCGATGAAAAGAAGCTCTTTCTTCTCGTGATCCTGAACGAGGCGCCATACGGTGGTTTTCTCAGGAAGATCGCCCGTAAGCGATTTCCACGTCTTGCCTTTATCAGTACTTTTGAGGAGGTAGGGCTTCAGGTCGCCGTGCTTGTGATTGTCGAGTGCCACGTAGACGGTGTTCGGATCGTGCAGGTCTACCTTGATGTCGTTGACGTAAGCGGTAGCGGGCACATCGGGCAGATTGCCTACGGGCATCTTCGTCCAAGTCTCTCCCATATCGTCGGTGCGGTGCATCAGCCCGTCATCGGTACCGACGTAGAGCACATTCTCATCGTGAGGCGACTCGGCTATGGAGGTGATGGTGTTGAACGTAGACATGGCGTAGAGATCCCACGCATTGTCGTAGCTCTGCTTGCGGCCCATGATGTCCATTTCGAGGCGGTTTTGATCTCGGGTCAGGTCGTCGCTGATGGCTGTCCAATTATCGCCGCGATCATCCGACTTCCACAAGCGGTAGCTGCCCGTATAGATGCGGCTCGGCTCGTGCGAACTCACCAGGATGGGCGCATCCCAGTTGAATCGCTCGTGCGGCTCACCCTCTCCCGCTCGCGGTTGGATGCCAACTACTTCACCCGTACTCATGTCCACACGAGTGAGCGAGCCTTGTTGCCATTGGGCGTAAACGATGTCGGGATTGCCGGGCTCGGTAGCGGGCTGGTGCCCGTCGCCGAAAAGCACCACCTTCCAATCAGAGTTTTGAATGCCTTGGTAGTTATCGGTTCGCGAAGGGCCGCCTTGGGTATTGTTATCTTGCGTCCCGCCATAGATATTGTAAAACGGTTCGGCATCATCTACCGCCAGTTTGTAAAACTGGGTGATGGGCATATTGTCAAAGAAGCGCCAGCTTTGACCGAGATCATAAGACTCATAAAGTCCGCCGTCGGTTCCGACCAAAAGGTAATCCGGATCGCTTGCCTTGAAGGCAATGGCGTGATTGTCGGAATGTTTTGCCCCTTCGTTCATTCGCCGAAAGGACTTACCACCGTCTTCGGATATCTGCACTCGTACATCCATCAGGTAGAGCCTCCCCTCCTGATGCGGACTGGCGTAGAGCTCCTGATAGTAATGAGGCCCCGTAGCTCCCGATACGGCATCGCTTTGCTTGGACCAGGTGCTGCCCTTGTCGGTAGATTTGTAGACGCCGCCTTCGCGCTGATCCAGCTCGATGGCCGCGTAGAGCACATCGGGATTTTGCGGCGATATGGCCAGTCCTATCTTTCCCATATTGGAAGTCGGAAGGCCTTCTTTTAGTTCAGTCCAAGTTTCGCCGCCATCGGTGCTGCGGTGCAGGCCCGAGCCGGGTCCGCCGCCCATGTAGGCGGCGATGGTTCGGTGCCGATCCCAGGTTGCGGCGTAAAGCTGATCGGGATTGCGCGGATCGATGGCAATGTCGGTTACGCCCGTCCACTCCTCATCGCCGAGGGTGCGCTTCCACGTTTCGCCACCGTCGGTGGTTTTGTAGAGGCCGCGCTCGCCGCCTTTGCTCCACAGCGGACCTTGAGCCGCTACCCATACCACATCGCTATTGCTCGGGTGGACGATTATTTTGGAGATGTGTTCGGATTCTTTCAATCCCATATTCTTCCAGTTCTTCCCCCCATCGGTGCTGCGGTACACGCCATCGCCGTAACTTACGTGACGGCCACCCACATTTTCGCCCGTACCGAGCCAGATGATCGAAGGGTTATTCGGATCGATGGTAATGGCACCCGTGGAGTACACCGCCTCGCCATCGAAGATCGGTGACCAAGTGGTACCCGCATTCTCCGTCTTCCAGACGCCTCCCGACCCTACGGCCACATACCAGGTGCTTTCATCTTCGGAATGGATGGCAATATCGGCTATTCGCCCCGACATAAAGGCGGGCCCGATGCTGCGCATCTTCAGTCCTTCAAAGTTCTTCGCATCCCATACGGATGTTTCTTTTTCGTCTTGCGCCTTTACGGCAATGGTGAGGGTGAAGGCCAAGAGGCCGAGGAGGATTTTCTTCATAAGATTGACATGATAAAACGGCCTAAGATAAGAAAGGCGTAGACATTGTGGAATGGTACGCCAGCGTTAAGAGTCGGAAAACATAATTAGCTCTTCGAAGTTTTCAACTTAAAAATTTCAAAACATCCGTACGCTTGATCATCAAGAAAGACTTTAATTTCATCTGAATAATCTGAAAGAATCTTAACAATCTCCGTTGTTTTCAAATTTCCTGTACGGATCCAGATTATTTTTGGTGAAGCCTCGAAGCGCATTTAGATCGTTAAAGTCAGAATCTTGAGTTATAATTGTATAATTATTGGCCTTAGCATATTCCCATATTTCCAAGTCTTGGGAATTGATCATTCCTTCAGCCTTTATAGAAGTAGAATGAGCATAGAACTCAGGAAGCAGCCCAAGAATTCGATGTGAAATGTTTTGATCAAACAGAAACCTCATACGGCCACCTGATATATTCTGTTCTCTCTGTTAGCCGCATAGCTCAAAGCAGCATAAACATCAGTCTTAGTCAATTCGTCAAAATCAATCAGTATTTCTTCAATGGTCATTCCTGCCGCAAGCCATCCCAAAATATCGTTGACCGTAATCCGCATACCTCGAATGCAAGGTTTACCGCCTCGCTTTCCCGGCTCCATCGTAATGATTTCTTTATAATCCGTCATCTACTTACTGTTTGCAGTAAATATACGCGATTTGGCTTTTAATCAAGAACCGCGTTTCATCAACACGGATCGGGCGTACAATCCGAATTGATACAACTCTCGATGCGGCCTGAGTTGGTGCCTTTGGTCAGCTCAATGATGATTTCGGTTTGGCCTGCGCGACGAGGAGAGCAGTACTCCAGCTTGTAGTAGCTGTTTACCTCCGAATTCAGCTCAGTGGCGATGCTCTCGAATACGGGCGAAAGCGTCTCGAAATCATCGGCAGGGAAATAGCCGCTGTAGCCGAGGGCATCCAATACATCGGAATCGGTAGATTGACCCACGCCGATGGTATAGACGTCTATCTTGTTTTGATCATCTTCCAAGCCGTCTACGGCGCTTTGGGCATCTTCAAAGTCGTTTATTTGCGCTAAGTCCTGCCCGTCGGTAAAGACTACCATGGCTCCCACGTCGATGAGCTTCGGCGAATTGTTCACCCGGTTTCTGATGATATTGGCTCCCGATACAAAAGCTCCGTAGAGGTTGGTGGAGATATCGCGGGTCAGGTCGGAGCTGATATTGTCAATGGCATTGAGCAATAGCTGCCCGTCGGTGGTAAAGTCTTGCAGCCGCACCAAGGTAGGATCGCCATCAAAATAGCAGAGCGATACGAAGGTCTCTCCCACTTCCGAATTATTGTCGATGAGAATGGAATTGACGAAGGCGCTCATGGCCTCCTTCACCTCGGGCAAGTCGTCGCTTTCGGTGACGCTCTCGCTCAAATCGGCTACGAGCACGATGTGGTAACCGAAGCTCTGCGGATCGGGCAGCAACTCGTTGTCGCTTTCAAAGCCGATCACCTGACCGTTGTCCTTTACCTCCACATCGTCTATGGAGAGGTTGGTAACGGGACCAAATCCATTGTCAACCTTAAAGAAAACCGAATACTTCGACTTCGGTGCGGCCAACTTGTGATCGAGGAAGGTTATGTTAAGCCCGTTATCCACGACAGTGGGCTCTACCGCGCAAAACGGCTGCGGACAAGCCACGGCTGTGGGCAAGTTGCGGTTATCCTCGTCCTTATTGCACCCGGTGGTGGCGATAAGACAAATAATAGCTGATATCAGGGGTATTCGTTTCATATTTGATCAAGTGGAGATTGGCTATATACAACGACAAAAGTTGTGATTTAATGCACGC
>CAZYWJ010000052.1:23723-25403 GCA_964651785.1 uncultured Cryomorphaceae bacterium | reverse complement strand
TCGCTTCGGGAATCTACAACGTAAATGTAGTAGTGAATGAAGTACGCGTGGGAGCTGAAAAGCTTGTTGTACAATAATCTATTCATCTAAAATAGAAGCCCGCCTTACTACTTGTAAGGCGGGTTTTTTATTTTGGCCTACGAACATCTTAAGAAAATGCTTATGTCATTACGACGCATTATGAAAGATATCCAAAGGACTGTAAGCGAAATTGCTGAGTTCAAAGAACTCACTAAACCCGTATCCTAGAACCACTGATATTATTATCTCAAAACGACTTCTACAAAAGGTGATCTAGCTCGCAAAATTTAGATCTTCTATCAATTCAACCCGGAGTTTGAACAGTCCTTCTCTGGTTTTTCTATTTTTGGGCAAAACCAAAGAATAAAGAATGGAGGAAGTTGTATCGGATATCCCGTTGATCACTAATGATGCCGTGACGTTCGGTATTTTGGCAGGACTACTGTTAGCTATATTTAAATTTGGAGAGAACCCCTTGGGCGCCAAGTTTTACAAAATTATTCCTGCTCTCCTACTATGCTATTTCCTTCCATCACTATTCAGCACTTTTGGAATTATCTCTCCCAAATGGATTGATGTAGCAGCGGCGAAAGATGCCCTAATTGCAGCCGGATATGATTTGAGCGGAGTGAATTCTTTCAAACAATTGAAAAACTTCATCCTCAACAGAGAAGTTCCTGCCGAACTGATTGATCCTTACATCGGAAAGTCTCAACTCTATTTTATGGCTTCGAGATATCTCCTTCCGGGGAGTTTGATTCTGCTCACTTTGAGCATTAGCCTAAAAGAGGTTTTCAGGCTGGGGCCAAAAGCGCTGATCATGTTCGTGGCAGGAACGATAGGTGTTGTGATTGGTGGTCCATTAGCCATATTGCTATTCTCATTTATTGCCCCCGATGTCGTGGGCGGTGTTCCGCCGAATGAAGTTTGGCGAGGGATGACCACCATCGCCGGAAGCTGGATCGGTGGTGGCGCCAATCAGGCCGCCATGTTCGAAATCTTCAGGGGCGATGAAAACCTCATCAGCGGGTCCATGTATTCCATGATGATCACCGTTGATATCATTGTTGCCGAAGTTTGGATGTTTTTCTTGCTGTTGGGTGTAGGTAAATCAGAAAGTATAGATCGATTTTTTAAGGCGGACGCCTCAAGTGTTGAGTCCCTCAAAAATTACATGCATGGCTTCAGTAAGAAAATTGAACGCGTGCCCACATTCACCGATTTTACCGTGATTTTGGGTATTGCTTTCGGTTTAACCGGCTTAGCTCATCTTCTCTCTTCCATAATTGCTCCAGCCATCCAAGAAAACGCTCCGTACTTAGCGGACACGTTCAGTTTGGGCTCCGGATTTTTCTGGCTCATTGTTTTGGCCACTGCATTCGGAATCATCCTAAGCTTTACAAATGTCAGAAATTACGAAGGTGCAGGCGCGAGCAAAATCGGGGGAGTATTCATTTACATACTGGTTGCCACCATCGGTATGAAGATGAATGTGCTGGCCATTTTTGAGAATCCCGCTATTTTCTTGGTCGGACTGACATGGATGATCGTTCACGTGGTAATCCTCGTCATTGTGGCAAAAATAATTCGAGCTCCATATTTCTTTTTGGCAGTTGGTAGTAAGGCCAATATCGGCGGGGCCGCATCAGCGCCCGTTGT
>CAZYWJ010000052.1:11642-23623 GCA_964651785.1 uncultured Cryomorphaceae bacterium | reverse complement strand
TTTTGGCAGTTGGTAGTAAGGCCAATATCGGCGGGGCCGCATCAGCGCCCGTTGTAGCCGCGGCTTTTCATCCGTCACTAGCCCCTGTCGGAGTGCTTCTTGCCGTATTGGGATATGCACTGGGAACCTACGGCGCCCTCATTTGTGGTTATCTCATGCAAGCCGTGGCACCATAACTTCTCTTCTTTAACAGTTCTAATTGAAAACTCGGTGAACTTTCCCCCTACCCTGATGGTTGAGTCAGCATGCTGAAGGTAGCTTGGAATGAACATTACGCACACGAACTTCCCCCGGGACATCGGTTTCCCATGGAGAAATATATCCTACTCCCGCAACAGCTCCTGCACGAAGGAACAATGGAAAATGAGAATTTCTTTGATCCGTCGGTAATTTCAGAGGAGAAAGTCTTGCGTGTCCACACCCGCAAATATTTAGATAAACTACTTACCAAATCCCTTTCCCGAAAGGAAGAGAGAGCCACGGGATTTCCCCTTTCAGAAAAACTGGTGAAAAGAGAGTTGATTATCACTCAAGGAACGGTAGATGCCGTAGACCATGCCATAGAAAATGGTGCTGCAGCAAACATTGCGGGTGGCACTCACCATGCCTTTAAAGATCGAGGCGAAGGGTTTTGCTTGTTAAATGATATTGCCATCGGCTCGGCTTATGCGCTAGAAGAGCTAGAGCTAAAGCAAATTCTGGTAGTAGACCTTGACGTTCATCAGGGTAACGGGACGGCGAAAATTTTCGAAAATGATTCGCGGGTATTTACCTTCAGTATGCACGGGGCAAAAAACTACCCCTTGCGAAAAGAAAAATCCGACCTGGATATCGCGCTTCCCGACAAAACGGAGGATGAAGCGTATCTAAATGTATTGAAAGATACATTGCCCGGATTAATTGAAGATGTACAACCCGATTTGATTTTCTTTCAATCGGGTGTAGATGTATTGGCTTCAGACAAACTCGGACGCCTGTCTATGACCATAGAAGGATGCAAAAAACGTGACGAAATCGTTTTTACGGAAACGAAAAAAAGAGGCATTCCTGTAGTCTTCAACATGGGTGGCGGCTATTCAGAAAAGATAGCGGTCATCATAGAAGCTCACGCCAATACATACCGAACGGCGAGGGAAATTTATTTTTGAAAGAGCTCATTCATCTCTTGACGCAGATATTCAATCGCCACTTCACCCGGCAGTTTATCAACTTTTGAGGCCGCTTGAAACATCTTCCTGCTAAAATCGATTGAAGTCGAATCAGATTTCATACCCTCTCCCGTGGCCGTAACGAACTTGGTCATTTCATCTTTCGCACCTTTTATCAAGCTCCACGCATTTTCAGAAACATAAATCTGTTGGGATAGATTGTGATCGAATTCTTCTCGGATGGACTTCAACATCTCGTTCTGAAGCATCTTGGCCGACATTCCGTTCTGATGAGATCGCATCACCAATCGTCCCGGCTCAATTCTTTCCAAATACAAGACGAATCGTTCTGCCGCCTGCAATCGTAATTTGGCCGTAAAATCACTACCCGGGGCTTGAATGACAGAGGTCGAGGCTTCTGGTTTAACTTTTGAATTAAGAACGGCCAACCGCTTGTCTCGTTCATTGACAAAGTTCATGTACTCGTGAAAAACGTAAAGAACCACTCCCGCAATGATCAAGGTGGGCAAGGCTTCTATCAAGACTGTTATCAAAGTTTCCATTCGTTTCTATTCTTCTTCGTAAATAAGGTATTTGGAGCGGATGAGCTCAAAACTTTCCAAGTCTGCTTGCCAGCCGGCTCGTATTGTATCGATGCTCATGCCATTTATAATCTCTTCTCTCAATTGATCCGTTCCTGCAAGTTTATCAAAGTATCCGCTTTTCAAAAAGAACGATTTCGGCTCATCCGTTTCTCGGTACATTCTTACGAGCCAGGAAAGATCAAGTTCTGATAATTCCGAAGGATTTTGAATGTAATTCGAAAGGTCATATCCTATGCATGTCTTGCCCTCGTGTTTCGGGTTAACCGAAGCACCCGGTATGGAATGGGGTACGAAGCTAAATTCACCCGATTGATTTCGAGGTTCTCCAATTATGGTAAAAGGCGACTCCGTTCCTCTTCCTACGCTCACTTCGGTGCCTTCAAAGAAACAAAGAGAAGGATAGAGATAAACCGACTCCATGTCGGGTAAATTTGGCGAAGGCTTTACGGGCAATTCATATTTCATTCCTCTGCTATAATTCAAACATGGCATTATGGTCAGATCACACTTCTTGGCTTCATGCCAACCCTCGCCATTCAACATTTGCGCGTATTCGCCGATGGTCATACCATAAACCACCGGAACGGGATGCAATCCTACGAAGGATTCAAATCCCTTTTCCAAGACGGGACCATCCGTGTAATGAATATTTGGATTTGGCCGATCGGTCACAATAAGCGGAATGTCTAGTTCGGCGCAAGCTTGCATCACGTAATGTAGCGTAGACAAGTAGGTGTAAAATCGAGCTCCCACATCTTGAATATCAAACAGCACTATTTCAACATCTTCCAGCTGCTCGGCAGAGGGTTTCTTGTTTTTCCCGTAAAGGGAAACTATTGGTAATCCCGTTTTGGAATCCATTCCGTCTTCAATCTTTTCTCCGTCAGGTCTATCACCTCTGAAACCATGCTCAGGCGCAAAAACTCTTTTTATTTCAATGCCCGAATTCAGAAGAGAATCTACCAAGTGAACTTCACCGATAGTTCCCGTATGATTTGTTACGACGGCGATCGGTGCTTCTCCAATTTGACTCAGCAACTTCTCAAAGTCATAAACCCCGGGCTTGATCGGCTCGTTTTGAGGCAAACTATTCTCTGTGATAGAAGTTTCAGAAGTCGGACCACACGAAAGGAAAAGGGCCAGACAAGAAAAGGCGATTACATAATTCATACTTTTGCCGGAAAGGAAAGACATACGCATTGAATACAGCTCTGTTTATTGCAAAACGTTTAATAAAACGGGAAAGTAAGCAAAAAGGTCTTTCAGGTCCGATTGTTCGCATCGCTACTATCGGTATAGCTCTGGGAATGGCAGTGATGATCGTGGCTGTAGCGATTGTCATCGGATTTCAAAATGAGATTCGACAAAAGGTCATCGGATTCGGTGCTCATATTCAGATCACCAATTTCGGTAGCGGACAGGGCTTAAGTCAACCAAAACTACTTATCGACCAGCCGTTTTATCCATCGCTGGACACCTTGCCCGAAGTAGAGAGCATTCATCAATACGCATTGAAAGAAGGGGTGATTGAGACGAGCGATAACATCCAGGGCATTATACTGAAAGGCGTAGCTGAGGATTACAATTGGACATTTTTTGAGAAAAACCTGAAAGACGGTAGCATTCCCGATTTTTCTACCGAAGAATCGAAAGATCAATTATTGCTGTCTTCGTTTTTAGCCGGAAGGCTCCAAATAGGTATTGGAGATAAAGTGGCGATCTACTTCCAAAATGCCAAGGGGAGCATGAGCCAAAGAAATTTTAAAGTGTCCGGAATTTACGAAACGGGACTTCAAGATTTGGATGAGCAATTTGTATTGGCCCATATTGATCAAATCAAGCGTATAAATCAGTGGGGGCTCGAAGCCAATATTCGAATGGTGGATTGCAAGGATGGAATGGTTTCGCTGAAAGGATATGGTTTTGGCGGAGAGGGTCGCGCCAAATTATTGTGGAGCGCAGATTCCCTTCGCGGGGAAGGGCCTCACGAGTTTTGCCTGAAAGGCGATACCACTATTTACGTCATTGCCAAAGAGCGAAAAACACTTTCAGACACGGCGTTTTTTACCTTTCGGCAAAAGACTCCCGGCTCGGGAGAATGCCAGTGCCCGGATGAATCTGAAATAGAAATAACCACCACAGGCGGTAGTGCTCGGTATTACACGGGCGGATTTGAAGTAATGTTGAGCGACTACCAAATGCTCGGGCAGATGGAGCAGCTCATTTACGAGCACCTCAACTACGATTTGCGCACGACAACGATCAAACAGAAATCACCTGAGATTTTTAACTGGCTGGAAATGCTGGACCTTAACACGATTGTCATCATTTCACTCATGATTCTGATTTCAGTCATCAATATGACTTCTGCCCTATTGATCCTGATTATGGAAAGAACTACGATGATCGGGATCCTTCGCGCGATCGGAGCATCTGCCCAAACCGTTCAAAAAGTTTTTCTCTACCAAGCGGGCTACATCATTTTAGTCGGAATGGCCTTAGGGAATGCCATCGGTATTTTGTTTTGTGTGTTACAAAAAGAGTATGGGTTCTTGAAGCTTGATCCGACCAACTACTACGTTTCGGAAGTACCGATACTTTTGCGAACGGACTACCTGATAGGATTAAATGCCGGCGTATTTTTGATTTGTTTGATCATGATGATTCTGCCCACTTTAGCCATCAACGGCATTAGGCCGTCTAAAGCCATTCGCTTCAATTAAGTCATTACCTTTGCAAAAAAATTGACATGAACCACGCCAAGATATACAATAACATTCTGGAAACCATCGGGGAAACGCCGATGATAAAGTTGAACAGAATAGCTTCCAACATTCCTGCAAAGGTCTATGCCAAAGTGGAATACTTCAACCCCGGGCACAGTACCAAAGACCGAATGGCTCTGCAGATGATAGAAGATGCAGAGAAGGAAGGAAAGTTAAAGCCGGGTGGAACGGTGATAGAATGTACTTCCGGAAATACGGGAATGGGACTGGCATTGGCGTGCATTGTAAAAGGCTACAAACTCATTTGCACCTTGAGTGACAAGCAGAGTAAGGAGAAGATGGACATACTTCGCGCCATGGGTGCTGAAGTGATTGTTTGCCCGACGAATGTCTCGCCCGATCATCCCGAGTCATATTACAGCGTGGCAGAAAGATTAAACAAGGAGATCCCCAATTCTTTCTATCCGTATCAATACGATAACTTGAGCAACAGAAAGGCTCACTACCTTGGAACGGGCCCCGAAATATGGGAGCAGACGGAAGGAAAAATAACTCACTTCGTAGTCGGTGTGGGAACGGGGGGTACCATCTCCGGCGTTGCTAAATACTTGAAGGAAAAAAATCCAAATGTTAAAATTTGGGGTGCCGATAGTTATGGGTCGGTTTTCAAAAAATACCACGAGACGGGCGAGTTCGACGAGAACGAAATCTACTCTTATATCACCGAAGGAATCGGAGAAGATATTCTTCCGAAGAATGTCGATTTTGATTTGATTGATCGCTTTGAAAAGGTAACGGATCGAGACGGAGCTCTCTTCGCGCGTGATTTGGCACGAAAAGAAGGATTGCTGTTGGGATATAGCTGCGGTTCTGCTTATGCCGTGATTGACCAATTGAAAGACGAGCTCACGGAAGATGACGTAGTCGTGGTGCTCTTTCACGATCACGGTTCTCGATATGTCGGAAAGATTTACAATGACGATTGGATGAGAGACCGTGGTTTCTTAAACGTCTTGAACAAAAGTGCACTCGATTTGGTAAACAAGCACATTCACCAACCCTTGGTGACCGTAAGCTCGGGAGAGCCCGTGAGCAATGCCATCGGTTTGCTGAAGAAATATGACATCTCGCAGATACCCGTTAAAGACAATGGAAAATTCGTGGGATCGATCGAAGAAAGAAAGCTTTTTGAGTTAATCAGCGACGGAGTCGACACGACCAAAATAAAGGTGAAAGAAGCCATGAATCAGCCTTTCCCTATTGTGGATAGCAACGAGGAGATCAGCAAAATAACCAAACTGATAAATAAGGAAAACAGTGCGGTGGTGGTAAAAATTGACGAAGACAGCTACCACATTATTTCCCGTCACGACCTGATTTCTTCTTTGCAATAAGCATGAAAATTCTCGACCAAGTCGGAAGAGAAATAGAATTGAATGAAAAGCCGTCGCGAGTGGTTTCACTCGTGCCTTCCATTACCGAGCTGGCTTTTGATTTGGGATTCGATGTGATTGGCAAGACCAAGTTTTGCATACATCCTTCGGGTGAGACCAAGGCACGAATAGTAGGCGGCACCAAGAATGTCAATATCGATTTGATTCGGGAACTACAGCCTGATCTGGTGCTGGCAAACAAAGAAGAAAATACCAAGCGAACCGTTGATCGATTGCTGGCTTCCGATATCCCCGTTTATATAAGTGAAGTTTCCGATGTAAAAGGTAGTTTGGACTTGATCCACAGCATGGGTTCACTCGGCGGTTTTGAAAGAAAAGCATCGGAATTAATTAAAGAAATTAAGTCGGGATTTTCCGCTTTGGCTTCATCTGAAAAAAGCATTTCGGCGCTCTACTTTATTTGGCAAGAGCCATATATGGTAGCAGGTACTGATACCTATATTTCGGATGTGCTGGCTCATTTGGGAATACGAAATGCCATATCTGCGTGGGGCAATAAGGGAAAGCGTTACCCGAAAATTTCGCCGGAAGAAATAAAAAAACTCAATCCCGATGTGCTATTACTGAGCTCCGAGCCCTACCCTTTCGGGGAAAAACACGTTAAGGGAATGAGTGAGACGTTTTCTTCATATGTACGTTTAGTGGATGGTGAGAGCTTTTCCTGGTATGGTTCCCGCCAGGTGAAATCAATAAGCTACCTGAGAAAATTTTCACGTCTTTTAAGTGTCGACGGTGAAAAATGACGACTTTTCCGTTGAGGCATACAAGCTTAAAACAGTAGCTTTATCCGAATGAATCTGCGCTACCGAATGCGAATGATCATCACCTTGGTGGTATTCACGATCTCTTCCTATGTGCTTCAGGCACAAAAGGTAGGTTTGGTATTGAGCGGAGGCGGAGCTGCGGGATTGGCGCATATAGGCGTCATCAAAGCGCTTGAAGAAAACAATATTCCCATCGATTATATAACGGGTACTTCAATGGGCGCATTGGTAGGCGGATTGTACGCCTCAGGATACTCTGTAGAAGAAATCATAGCCTTCACTAAAAACCCTGACTTTCTTCTGGCGATAAACGGGCAATTGGACGAGAATGATGTCTACTACTTCACTCAAGATTTTATGGATGCTTCGATCATTCGACTTAAAGTTAATCCACGAAATGTATTGAGCGCCAGTCTTCCAACGAATTTGGTCACACCCGATCTCATGGAATTCATGTTTATGGACATCTTTTCCGGACCGGCTGCCGTAGCCAATTATGACTTTGACAGCTTGATGGTGCCTTTTCGTTGTGTCGCTGCCGATATCGCGAAAAAAGAAGAAGTTATTTTCTCTGAGGGTAGTTTATCGAGAGCCCTGAGAGCATCGACCACCTACCCTTTTTACTTTCAGCCGATATCCATTGATAGTACCTTATTATTTGACGGCGGGCTCTATAATAATTTTCCTGCAGATGTGATGTATGATGCTTTTCTGCCCGATTATGTCGTGGGAAGCAATGTAGCATCCGGTATAGATCCACCGAAAGAAGATGATCTGTTTTCGCAAATCAGAAATATGATCAGTAATCAAGCTGATTTTTCCCTTCGTTGCGATAACGGTGTTTTAATTGAGCCACCCTCAGAACTTTCGGTTTTTGACTTTAGTGATGTGGATGCCCAAATTGAAAGTGGTTATTTGAGTGCTTTGATGAAGGTAGATGAGATTCTGTCGAATACGTCGAGAAGGCGAACCAAGGCAGAGCTAGACAGCTTACGCTCACATTTTAAATCAAAATTGCCGGCAAAGAAAATATCTCAGATAGAAGTTACCGGGGATCTTACTGAAAAGCAAAAAGCCTATGTGGCCAGTACGTTAGGTCCGTCAGCTCAATCCACTACTTTCACTTTTGAAGATTTCAAACCTCAATATTTGCGTATTGCTCAGGATGGCAAAGTTAGAAATACACAGCCTTATGCCGTTTTTGATCAGAGCAATGAAACCTATACCATTGGGTTAAAAGTCAAACGCGAAAAAGATTTGAAACTATACTTCGGAGGGAATTTTTCATCTCGTCCCGTAAATTTTGGATATGTCGGCGCAAAATTCGATCTATTCGGGCGGACCTCTGCCAGCATTATGGCAAATAGTTATTTCGGAAAGTTTTATGGATCGGGAATGCTTCGTGCAAATATCGATTTCGGCGGAAAGAAACGAGTCAGCATAGCACCACACGTCGTCCTAAATCGCTGGGACTATTTTAGAAGTTTTGCTACGTTCTTCGAACTTTCGCGGCCCTCCTTCATTGTAAAATCAGAAACATATGGGGGATTTGATTTGATAGGCTCATTGGGGAATAACACCATCTTTATAGCTGATTTAGACTACGGCGAAACCGAAGACCGATACTATCAGACGGAGGACTTCACGGTGGCGGATACATCAGACATTACTAAATTTACTTTCGGGACATTGGGGATCGGCATCGATCGAAATACATTGAATCGCAAAATTTACGCGAACCATGGTACACGTTTGGAAATATCCGCTCGTGGCGTAGTGGGCGAAGAGTTGACTCAATATGGTACGACGGTTCCTGAAAGCTCTTTTGATTTCAGAGATGACCATAGCTGGATTGAAGCTAAGCTTAAGTATCAGAATTACTTTGCAGAACTTGGCCCCGTTACTTTTGGCTTTGATCTTGAGGCTCTTTATTCTACTAAACCGTTTTTCGAAAACTACAATGCTACCTTGATTTCAGCCCCGGCCTATACGCCCATTCCCGAAAGCCGAACGATTTTTTTGGATGAGTTTCGCTCAACGGAATACACCGCTTTAGGTTTAAAGTCAATTTTTGAAATACGAAAAAATCTCGAATTGCGTATTGAAGGGTATGCCTTTCAGCCGGGTAGAGAGATTATAATTAACGGATCAAACGAAGCTGAATTTACCCCCGAGCCTTTTGAAAATCGTTATTATATCGGAGCTTCAGCTTTGGTCTTTCACAGTCCGCTGGGGCCCGTAAGCCTCAATCTGAATTACTACGAGAGCAGAGATGACCGACCTTGGAGTTTCTTTTTCAACTTCGGTTATACCATCTTCAATAAAAGCGTTTACGAGCTTTAAGCTTGTGCCGTCGGCCCGCCGAAATTCATCGGAATACCTCCGCCACCATCATTGGGTTTGCTTTCGGAAATGGTACCATGTACGGCTTCGTATTTTTGAATATTGTCCTGCAGGGCCCGCATTAATCGCTTGGCGTGCTGCGGGGTCAAAACGATTCTGGCTTTGACTCGCGCTTTCGGCATGCCGGGCATCACCCTGATAAAGTCTGCTACAAACTCAGCATTGGAATGAGTAATGATCGCGAGATTAGAATAGATCCCATCCGCTACATCTTCTTTCAACTCTATGTTAAGCTGATTCTTGTTCTGATCGTTGTTTTGATTTTGCTCCGCCATAATTTTCAGATAAAAAAGGCCATCACACTTTTAGCGTGATGGCCTTCTGGTTTTATTCAGAGTTTATTCTCCGGCCTCCACTTCGGTGCCTTCGGTACTCTTCTTTTCTACTAAATTTTCGTATTCTTCTTTAGAGCCTACGTTTACTTTTTGGAATTTGCGAAGTCCCGTACCTGCAGGAATCAAGTGTCCTACAATTACATTTTCTTTCAGTCCCAAAAGGTCGTCGCGTTTACCATTCACCGCTGCTTCGTTCAAGACTTTCGTTGTCTCTTGGAAGGAGGCTGCTGAGATGAAGCTCTTAGTTTGAAGCGATGCTCTGGTGATACCTTGGAGCAATGGTCTCGAAGTAGCAGGAATTGCTTCACGCGCTTCGATTTGCTTCATATCCTTACGCTTCAATTGAGAGTTTTCGTCCCTTAGCTTACGCGCTGAGATGATTTGTCCCGGTTTGATGTGAGAAGCATCGCCTGCGTCCTCTACCACCATCATTCCAAAGAGGCTGTCATTCTCTTCCATAAAGTCGATTTTCTCAACGCTCTGCTTTTCGAGGAATCGGGTATCACCTTGATCCTCGATGATTACTTTCCGCATCATCTGACGTACGACGATTTCAAAATGCTTGTCGTTGATCTTCACACCTTGCAGACGGTACACCTCTTGAATCTCGTTCACCAAGTACTCCTGTACTCTGGTAGGTCCTTGGATGGCCAAGATATCGCTTGGTGTGATCGCTCCATCAGAAAGTGGCTGACCTGCTCTCACAAAGTCATTTTCCTGTACGAGGATATGCTTGCTGAGTGATACGAGGTACTTCTTAATCTCTCCCGTTTTGCTTTCAACCATGATCTCACGGTTACCACGCTTGATCTTACCGTAAGAAACGATACCATCAATCTCACTAACAACGGCAGGATTTGAAGGGTTACGCGCTTCGAAAAGCTCAGTCACCCTTGGAAGACCTCCCGTGATATCCCCGGTTTTACCGGAAATTCGTGGAATCTTAGCCAAAACAAAACCGGTGATGATTTCCTTTCCTTCCTCTACATTGACGTGAGCTCCTACGGGTAAGTTATATGTTTTAACTACCTCTTTAGACTTCTTGTCAACGATCAGAATAGCAGGGTTTTTCTTTTTATCTCTTCGCTCGGTGATTACCTTCTCGCGGTATCCTGTCTGCTCATCCACTTCTTCGCGGTAGGTTATACCTTCTTCGAAGTTTTCGAATTTGATATTACCCGCAGCTTCAGAAATGATTACGGCGTTGTACGGGTCCCACTGACAAATAGGATCTCCTTTTTTCACCTTATCTCCACTTTCCACGAAGATTTCAGCTCCATAAGGAATGTTATTCGTCGCAACAACCACTCCCGTTTTGGCATCGATCAAACGCATCTCACCGGAACGACCGACTACAATGGTTTTCTTCGACCCGTCGGCAGCTTTGCTTTCTACGGTTCTCATTTCCTCAAGCTCTACCGTTCCGGTAGCTTTCGCTCTAATCTCAGATTCATCTGCAATATTAGAAGCGGTACCCCCTACGTGGAATGTACGAAGTGTAAGCTGTGTACCCGGCTCACCGATAGATTGTGCGGCGATAACTCCCACAGATTCTCCTCTGGTAACCATTCTTCCGGATGCCAGGTTTCTACCGTAGCATTTTGCACATACTCCTCGTTTTTCTTCACAAGTAAGTACCGATCTAATTTCAACTTCTTCGATACCGGCTTCATCAATTTGCTGAGCGATCTCTTCCGTAATTTGCTCTCCTGACTCAACGATAACTTCATCCGTTTCAGGGTGAAGAACGTCGTGAACCGAAGTACGTCCGAGAATTCTTTCGTACAGTGTTTCAACGATTTCCTCGTTTTTCTTAAGCGGAGTAGCTACCAAACCTCGCAGGGTTTCGCAGTCTTCGTTCAGAATAACAACGTCTTGAGCCACATCCACCAAACGACGTGTAAGGTAACCTGCATCGGCAGTTTTCAAAGCCGTATCGGCAAGACCTTTACGCGCACCGTGAGTAGAGATGAAGTATTCAAGAATCGAAAGTCCCTCTTTAAAGTTTGACAGAATCGGATTTTCAATAATGTCCTGTCCTCCCGTAGCACCTGATTTCTGCGGCTTGGCCATCAGTCCCCTCATTCCTGAGAGCTGACGAATCTGCTCCTTCGAACCCCTGGCACCTGAGTCAAACATCATGTAAATGGAATTAAACCCTTGCTTGTCATTCTTCAGTTTATCCATCAAAATATTAGTCAACTTCGAATTGGTATGCGTCCAAATATCAATGATTTGGTTGTACCGCTCGTTGTTGGTAATCAGACCCATTGAATAGTTTTCCGTAACGGCTTTTACCTCTTCTACGGCCTTATCTACCAATACTTCTTTTTCAGCAGGAATGATTACGTCATTCAAATTGAATGACAATCCTCCTTTGAATGCCATGAAGTAACCAACCTCTTTGATATCATCGAGGAATTTGGCTGCTCGGGCCATACCAACGGTTTTAATAACCTGACCAATGATATCACGAAGAGCCTTTTTGGTAAGTACTTGATTCACATAACCTACTTCTTTCGGAACCATGTTATTGAATAATACTC
>CAZYWJ010000052.1:7438-11542 GCA_964651785.1 uncultured Cryomorphaceae bacterium | reverse complement strand
AGTACTTGATTCACATAACCTACTTCTTTCGGAACCATGTTATTGAATAATACTCGACCGGCAGTAGTCTCTATGATTTCTGTCTTTCCTTCAACATTAGTGTATCGGAACTTGATGTGAGCATGCAATGCGAGTTTTCCTTCATTGTATGCGATCTCAACTTCTTCCGCACTATAGAAAATCTTTCCTTCTCCTTTTACGGGATGATCTTTTTCACTTTTTCTTCCCTTGGTAATGTAGTAAAGTCCCAATACCATGTCCTGAGAAGGTACGGCAATAGGGGCACCATTGGCAGGGTTGAGAATGTTGTGCGAAGCGATCATTAAAAGCTGTGCTTCCAAAATGGCGGCATTGCCCAAAGGCAAGTGAACGGCCATCTGGTCACCGTCAAAGTCGGCGTTGAATGCCGTACATGCCAACGGGTGCAATTGAATTGCTTTACCTTCAATCAGCTTTGGCTGGAAAGCCTGAATACCCAAACGGTGCAAAGTCGGTGCACGGTTAAGAAGTACGGGGTGTCCTTTCAAAACATTCTCAAGAATATCCCAAACAACCGGCTCTTTTCTGTCAACGATTTTCTTCGCTGACTTCACCGTTTTTACAATGCCTCTTTCGATCATCTTGCGGATGATAAATGGCTTGTAGAGCTCCGCAGCCATGTCTTTCGGCAAACCGCATTCGTGAAGCTTCAATTCAGGACCTACCACGATAACCGAACGTGCAGAATAGTCAACACGCTTACCAAGAAGGTTCTGACGGAAACGTCCTTGCTTTCCTTTCAAGCTATCTGAAAGTGATTTCAAAGGACGGTTTGATTCCGTTTTAACTGCAGATGACTTTCGAGAGTTATCGAATAGTGAATCAACCGCTTCCTGCAGCATACGCTTCTCGTTTCTCAAAATCACCTCCGGTGCTTTGATCTCGATCAATCGCTTCAATCGATTGTTTCGGATAATCACACGACGGTAAAGGTCATTCAAGTCGGAAGTCGCGAAACGTCCACCATCCAATGGAACCAACGGACGCAATTCCGGTGGAATTACCGGAACGACCTTGATGATCATCCATTCGGGACGGTTTTCAATGCGCGAGTTTGCTTCACGAAATGCCTCAACTACCTGAAGTCTCTTAAGCGCTTCATTCTTTCGTTGCTGAGAAGTCTCGGTATTCGCCTTGTGGCGCAATTCGTAAGACAGCTCGTCAAGATTAGTAGTCTTCAGCAAGTCGTAGAGTGCATCAGCACCCATTTTAGCTACAAACTTGTTTGGGTCCGTTTCATCCAGATATTGATTCTCCTTCGGAAGCGTCTCCAAAATATCGATGTACTCTTCTTCCGTAAGGAAATCCATACGAGAAAGCTGCTCACCTTCTTCATTTACAGCAGGCCCCGCGTTGATTACAACATAGCGCTCGTAGTAAATGATTTGGTCCAGCTTCTTGGTAGGAAGTCCCAGAAGGTAACCGATTTTATTCGGCAATGATTTGAAGTACCACACGTGAGCTACGGGAACAACCAATGAGATATGCCCCTGACGCTCGCGACGTACTTTCTTTTCAGTAACCTCTACACCACAGCGGTCACAAACGATTCCTTTGTATCGGATTCTCTTGTACTTACCACAGTGACATTCGTAATCTTTTACAGGTCCGAAAATTCGCTCGCAGAATAATCCGTCGCGCTCGGGCTTGTAAGTTCTGTAATTTATTGTTTCAGGCTTCAGTACTTCACCGTGGCTTTTCTCCAAAATTTCTTCGGGAGAAGAAAGGCTGATGGTGATGCTACTAAAGTTTGATTCTACTTTTTTATCCCTTTTTAAGGCCATTGGAATGATTTTCTTTCGTTGAAAACTCCGTTAACACAATTAATTAGTCCAGAGAGACTTTAAGTCCCAATCCGCTCAATTCGTGCAGCAACACGTTGAACGACTCCGGAATACCCGGTTCAACCATATTTTCTCCTTTGACGATGGCTTCGTAAGCTTTCGCTCTACCTACCACATCATCAGATTTCACGGTAAGAACCTCTCGCAAGATATTGGATGCACCGAATGCTTCGAGTGCCCATACCTCCATCTCTCCAAAACGCTGACCACCAAACTGGGCTTTACCTCCAAGTGGCTGCTGCGTAATAAGTGAGTACGGTCCGATGGAACGTGCGTGCATTTTGTCATCAACCATGTGAGCAAGTTTCAGCATGTAAATCACGCCTACAGTTGCCGGTTGGTCAAAATACTCTCCGGTACCACCATCACGAAGGTTGGTTACTCCGTAGCGAGGTACACCCGCCTTATCCGTATACTCATTGATTTGATCGATGGAAGCACCGTCAAAAATCGGAGTAGCGAATTTCATACCCAGCTTCTGACCGGCCCATCCGAGAACGGTTTCGTATATCTGTCCCAAGTTCATTCGGGAAGGTACACCCAGCGGGTTTAGCACGATATCTACAGGAGTACCGTCATCGAGGTAAGGCATATCTTCCTTACGAACGATTTTAGCGACGATACCTTTGTTACCGTGGCGCCCCGCCATTTTATCCCCTACTTTCAGCTTGCGTTTCTTAGCGATGTACACTTTCGCCAATTTCAAAATTCCGCTTGGTAATTCATCACCAATGGTAATTTGAAACTTCTTGCGCTTGTGTGCACCCACCAAGTCATTGTGCTTGATGTTGTAATTGTGGATGAGTTTCTTGATCAAGTTATTGATGTGATCGTCAGTTGTCCATCTGCTTGGATTAACTATGGAATAGTCAATCGCATTCAAGGCTTTCTGAGTGAATTTCACACCTTTCTTAATCTGTTCTTCCTTAAAGTTATTGAAAACACCTTGCGACGTTTTGCCACTTACTAGTTGATTCAACTTATCGATAAGAGAAGACTTCAGTTGGGCAGCGTCTTTATCAAATTGCTTGTCAATTTCCTCAACAATCGTTTTCTCAGCCGCCTTCGTTTTAGGTGTTTTTACCGCTTTCGCGAAAAGCTTCTTATCGATAACCACACCTCTCAATGAAGGTGAAGCTTTCAAAGAAGCATCTTTTACATCACCCGCTTTATCACCGAAAATCGCTCTCAAGAGCTTCTCTTCCGGTGAAGGGTCAGTCTCTCCTTTAGGAGTAATCTTACCGATAAGGATATCTCCTTCACGAATTTCCGCACCGACGCGGATCATACCGTTTTCATCGAGATTCTTGGTAGCTTCCTCACTCACGTTGGGAATATCAGGAGTTAATTCTTCCTGCCCACGTTTAGTGTCTCGCACCTCAAGGATGTATTCATCAATGTGAATCGATGTGAAGATGTCCTCACGAACTACCTCTTCAGAAATTACAATCGCATCCTCAAAGTTGTATCCTTTCCATGGCATGAAGGCCACTTTCAGGTTACGACCAATACCGAGTTCTCCGCCCTGTGTGGCGTAACCCTCCGTCAAGACTTGTCCTTTGGTAACTTTATCCCCTTTGGCAACCATTGGTCGAAGATTCATACTCGTACCTTGGTTCGTCTTAAGGAATTTGATCAACGGATATTCTTTCGTATCCCCATCAAAGCTGATCAATTTCTCCTCATCATTGCGCTCATAGCGAATGACGATTTTCTTAGCATCAACGTATTCTACAACTCCTTCGCCTTCGGCAGTAACGAGTACTCGAGAATCCTGAGCTACGCGTTTTTCCAATCCAGTACCTACAATCGGAGATTCGGGCTGCAACAATGGCACCGCCTGACGCATCATGTTTGATCCCATCAAGGCACGGTTCGCATCATCGTGTTCCAAGAAAGGAATCAGCGATGCTGCAATCGAAGCAATCTGATTCGGAGCAACGTCGATAAGGTCAATTTCGCTCGGTTCAACAACCGGGAAATCTCCTTCTTTTCTCGCTTTAACTCGTTCGGTTTCGAATAAACCTTTGTCATCGACCTGAGCATTCGCCTGAGCGATCATTTTTTGATCTTCCTCTTCGGCACTTAAGTAAATCGGCTCGGTTTTCAAGTCTACCTCTCCCTTCGCTACTTTGCGGTAAGGAGTTTCGATAAATCCGAGACGGTTGATTTTTGCAAATACACAAAGTGAAGAGATCAAACCGATGTTTGGCCCCTCAGG
>CAZYWJ010000052.1:0-7338 GCA_964651785.1 uncultured Cryomorphaceae bacterium | reverse complement strand
TGATTTTTGCAAATACACAAAGTGAAGAGATCAAACCGATGTTTGGCCCCTCAGGGGTCTCAATCGTACAGAGACGTCCGTAGTGCGTATAGTGAACGTCACGCACCTCGAATCCCGCTCTTTCTCTGGAAAGACCTCCGGGCCCTAATGCTGACATTCTTCTTTTGTGCGTTACCTCAGAAAGCGGATTCGTTTGATCCATAAACTGAGACAACTGATTCGTTCCGAAGAATGAATTAATCACCGAAGACAAGGTCTTGGCATTAATCAAATCAGTTGGAGTAAATACCTCGTTGTCACGAACATTCATTCGCTCACGAATGGTACGCGCCATACGAGCCAGACCTACACCAAATTGGTTGTGTAGTTGCTCTCCTACGGTACGTACACGACGATTACTCAAGTGGTCGATATCATCCACATCCGTGTTGCTGTTCACCAAGTCAATGAGGTACTTGATGATCATGATGATATCTTCTTTCGTCAAGGTGCGCTCTTCGTAGCCGGTATCCAGACCCAATTTCTTGTTGATTCTGAATCGACCTACTTCACCCAAATCATATCTTGTCTCAGAAAAGAAAAGCTTGTCGATAACACCACGAGCCGTTTCCATATCCGGTGGCTCAGCGTTACGCAACTGACGATAGATATGTTCTACCGCTTCTTTCTCCGAGTTAGAAGTATCTTTTTGGAGCGTGTTGTAAATGATTGAGAAGTCGGCGGCGTTGATATTCTCTTTGTGGAGAATTACCGTTTTAGCACCTGACTCGAGTATTTGCTCGATATGCTCTTCCTCAATGATTGTTTCACGATCGATAATTACTTCGTTTCGTTCGATAGAAACTACCTCTCCCGTATCTTCATCTACGAAGTCCTCTACCCAGCTCTTCAGCACACGGGCGGCAAGTTTTCTACCTAGTAATTTCTTAGCTCCCGTTTTTGTAACCTTAGCTTCATCGGCCAAGTCAAAAATCTCGAGAATATCTTTATCGCTTTCGTAACCGATGGCACGAAGCAATGTAGTAACAGGAAGCTTTTTCTTACGATCAATGTAAGCGTACATCACGGCATTGATATCCGTGGCAAACTCTATCCATGACCCTTTAAAAGGAATTACCCTGGCAGAGTAGAGCTTGGTTCCGTTAGCGTGACGGCTCTGCCCGAAGAATACTCCGGGAGAACGGTGCAGCTGCGAAACGATCACTCGCTCGGCTCCATTGACTACAAACGAACCTTGCGGTGTCATGTATGGGATGGTACCCAAGTACACGTCTTGTACGATGGTTTCAAAGTCCTCATGCTCCGGGTCCGTACAATACAACTTCAATTTTGCCTTAAGCGGTACGGCGTAAGTCAAGCCTCTTTCCACGCATTCGGTTATGCTGTATCGAGGGGGGTCAACGAAATAATCCAAGAATTCAAGTACGAATTGATTTCTTGTATCAGTGATAGGAAAGTTTTCAGTGAAAACCTTGTAAAGGCCTTCAGTTTCCCTGTCTTCGGGATTTGTTTCGAGCTGAAAGAACTCTTGAAACGACTTAATCTGAACTTCCAAAAAGTCAGGAAATTCAATATTGTGTTTGCTTGAAGAGAAATTTATTCGCTCGTCTTTTTTCTTTGTAAGTGTAGCCAAGACTGCAGGGTTTGTGAATGATTAAGAAAAAACGCCTGAAAATTTTATTTAGGCATAAAAAGGCTCAGGTCATCCCGCCGAAGCGAGATGACCTAAACCTTAACAATAAGCGTAAGAATATGTTTTTGTCTTACTTAAGCTCAACTTCAGCACCGGCTTCTTCGAGTTGTGATTTAAGCGATTCCGCTTCTTCTTTAGAAACTCCTTCCTTAACGGGAGCAGGAGCACCATCAACAACACCTTTGGCTTCTTTGAGGCCAAGTCCGGTTAATTCTTTAACGAGTTTTACAACGGCCAATTTGGATCCGCCCGCAGCTTTAAGAATTACATCGAATTCAGTTTGTGCTGCAGCTTCTTCGCCGCCACCTCCGGCACCGGGCGCCGCTACAACTGCTGCTGCAGCTGCAGGCTCGATACCATGCTCTTCTTTAAGGTATTCCGCTAGTTCGTTAACTTCTTTTACTGTAAGGCCTACTAACTGATCGCCTAAAGCTTTAACGTCTGCCATTTTATTTGATTTTAATTTGATTCTTGTTGTTTAAAAAAAATTAGGATTCACGTTCTTCGAGTGTCTTCAACAGACCGCCCAATGTATTCTTACCCGATTCAAGAGCACCGATAACATTTCGTATTGGTGATTGAAGAAGGGCGACAACATCTCCGATAAGCTCTTCACGAGACTTAATTTCGGACAATGCATCTAATTGGTCATCTCCGATGAAACACATCTCTTCAACGTAAGCCGCTTTTAGAATTGGCTTTTTATGCTTCTTTCGAAAGTCTTTGATGAGCTTAGCCGGAAGGTTTCCGGTTTCACTCAACATGATGCTTGTAGGACCTGCCAATACATCGTACATGTCAGAAAAGTCTTTTCCTTCTACTTTTTCAAAGGCTTTTCTAAGAAGGGTATTCTTAACCACATTGAGGCTGATTTCCTTCTTGTGACATGATCTTCTGAGATTGGAAGTCGCTTCGGCATCAAGCTCCGAAGTGTCTGCAAGGTAAATTACGTTTGCAGCTGATAGCGTTTCGGCCAACTCATCGATAACTTGATTTTTCTCTGTCTTCGTCATTTTTTGAGTTTTAACCGTTATTCAGTAAAGGTTTTCGCTTCTACTTTGACACTCGGAGACATAGTCCCGCTGAGGGAAATGCTTCTGATGTAGGCTCCTTTTGCAGCTGCAGGCTTCAATTTCACGAGTGTTTGCAAAACTTCTTTTGCGTTCTCGCGAATTTTCTGAGCATCAAAAGATGCTTTACCAACAGTAGCGTGAATGATGCCGTACTTGTCAACTTTGAAGTCAATCTTTCCTGCTTTTACATCGCTAACAGCTTTCGCAACATCCATCGTTACGGTTCCGGTCTTCGGGTTAGGCATAAGACCACGTGGTCCTAATATTCTACCTAAAGCTCCAACCTTTCCCATTACGTTTGGCGTTGTAATAATTACGTCCACATCGGTCCAGCCGCCTTTGATTTTTTCAATGTACTCATCCAATCCTACAAAATCAGCTCCTGCTTCTTTTGCATCAGCTTCTTTATCGGGATTACAGAGTACTAAAACGCGGACGTCCTTTCCGGTACCATGAGGCAAGGAAACACTTCCCCTTACCATCTGGTTTGCTTTTCTGGGATCCACGCCAAGCCGAACAGCCAAGTCTACGGAAGAATCAAATTTGGTAGTTGTAATTTCTTTAACAATACCGGATGCTTCTTCCAGAGAGTAAACTTTAGTTGGGTCGTACTTGCTTAGCGCTTCTTTTCTTTTCTTAGATACTCGCATAACAAAAGTTTAACCGTTAAAAGGGTTTTTGCCCTTGACATTTATCCCCATGCTACGTGCCGTTCCGGCTACCATTTTCATAGCAGATTCTACCGTGAAAGCGTTCAAATCAGGCATCTTGTCTTCTGCGATCGCGCGAACTTGATCCCAGGTTACATTACCTACTTTTTGACGATTTGATTCGGCAGAACCCGACTTGAGCTTGGCAGCTTCTAATAGTTGCACGGCTGCAGGAGGAGTTTTTACGACGAAGTCAAAAGACTTATCCGTGTAAACGGTAATGACTACCGGTAAAACTTTTCCAGCTTGATCTTGTGTACGAGCGTTAAACTGCTTGCAGAACTCCATGATGTTCACCCCTTTCGCACCTAATGCAGGTCCTACGGGAGGTGAAGGGTTGGCAGCCCCGCCTCTGATTTGCAGCTTGATTAGCCCGCTTACTTCTCTAGCCATATCAAGTTTGGGTTTTTAATTTATGATAATCGTTGTCTCTGGAAGCGACTGCCCTCACATGGCAGTCAAAAGACTCCGGTGTATCCTTATTAGTTAATAATTATCCTTCTTTCTCTACTTGCATGTAGCCAAGTTCCAGAGGAGTTTTCCTTCCGAAAATCTTAACCATCACTTTAAGTTTTTTCTTCTCTTCGTTTACTTCTTCAATTATTCCATTGAAGTTGTTGAATGGTCCGTCGACAACCTTTACGCTCTCGCCAACCACGTATGGGATGTTGATTTCTTCCTCGCTTTCGGCAAGTTCATCAACTTTTCCTAATATTCTGTTTACCTCTGAAGTACGCAAAGGAACGGGGTCTCCGCCTTTCTCTGCACCTAAGAAGCCAATCACATTGTTGACACCCTTTATAAGGTGCGGAACTTCTCCTACCAAATCAGCTTCGATCAAAACATAACCCGGGAAGAAATTTCGCTCTTTGCTAATCTTCTTTCCGTTACGTATTTGAAAAACTTTTTCAGTCGGGATAAGTACCTGAGACACGTGATCAGAAAGATTGCTTCGGCTGATCTCCAATTCGATCATATCCTTAACCTTCTTTTCTTTACCACTGATGGCTCGAACTACGTACCACTTTTTTCCTGCAGAATCTGCCATGCTGTTATAGATCGGCTAGTAAGTCGTAAATGAATCCGAGTATTCCTCTCCATTGAAAACCGTCTCCGGCTACATCGACTACCTGAACACCAAAAACATAATCCATAACGAAAATAATTCCCGCTATGATCAATGATGCTACCAGCACGAGGATACTGCTACTCTGCAATTGTTTCCAAGATGGCCAGGTCACTTTGTGGACCAACTCATCGTAGGATTCTTTGAACGTTGTTTTTAAACTAGCCACGTTTCTTGATTTATGCACGGGTGGAGAGACTCGAACTCCCGACACCTGGTTTTGGAGACCAGTGCTCTACCAGCTGAGCTACACCCGTGTATTGACAGGGAAAGGTGAACGCCAATTGGCATTCACCTTTGCTGTCAAACTTAGTTATCTGATTATTCAATAATTTCAGTTACCTGACCTGCACCTACCGTACGACCACCTTCACGGATCGCGAAACGAAGACCTTTGTCCATCGCTACCGGTACGATCAAGTTTACTTCGATAGATACGTTGTCACCGGGCATTACCATCTCACGACCTTCGCCAAGGATGATTTCACCCGTTACGTCTGTCGTTCTGAAGTAGAACTGAGGACGGTATTTATCGTGGAATGGAGTGTGACGTCCACCTTCTTCTTTCTTCAACACGTAAATTTCACCTTTGAATTTAGTGTGAGGAGTAATAGAACCCGGCTTAGCGATAACCATTCCTCTTCTGATATCTTTTTTATCGATACCACGGAGAAGAAGACCTACGTTATCTCCTGCTTCACCTCTGTTCAATATTTTACGGAACATTTCAACTCCCGTAACGGTAGACTTCAGTTTCTCAACTTGCATACCTACGATGTCAACCTCGTCACCTGAGTTAATTACTCCTGTTTCGATCCGACCGGTAGCAACCGTACCACGACCCGTGATAGAGAACACGTCCTCTACAGGCATCAAGAAGTCTTTTTCTACTTCACGTGGTGGAATTTCGATCCAGTTATCCACTGCATCCATCAACTCCTCAACGGTTTTAACCCACTTGTCTTCACCGTTCAATGCACCTAGTGCAGAGCCCATGATTACAGGCGTGTTATCTCCATCATACTCGTAGAAAGAAAGAAGTTCTCTTACTTCCATTTCAACAAGCTCCAAAAGCTCCTCATCATCTACCATGTCCACTTTGTTCATGAAGACAACGATACGAGGTACACCTACCTGACGACCAAGAAGGATGTGCTCACGCGTTTGAGGCATCGGACCATCAGTAGCCGCAACTACCAAGATAGCTCCATCCATCTGAGCAGCTCCCGTAACCATGTTCTTAACGTAGTCGGCGTGACCCGGACAGTCAACGTGAGCATAGTGACGGTTTTCCGTTTGATACTCTACGTGTGACGTGTTGATCGTAATACCACGCTCTTTTTCTTCAGGAGCGTTATCGATAGAATCGAATGATTTCAATTCAGACAGGCCTTTACCTGCAAGTACTGTGGTGATCGCCGCAGTCAACGTCGTTTTACCGTGGTCTACGTGACCAATGGTACCTATGTTAAGGTGAGGTTTGGAGCGATCAAATGTTTCTTTAGCCATTGCTAAGTAGTTTAAATGATTATTTGATTCTTATTTCAAGTGCAAAATGCCTAATCTATGAGCCAATGACGGGAATTGAACCCGTGACCTCGTCCTTACCAAGGACGCGCTCTACCCCTGAGCTACATCGGCTTTTTTGCCGATTTCGTCAGGCCAACCTGAGCTACATCGGTCAAATAAAACCGATTAAGTCAGACAAGCCTGAGCTTCATCGGCTTGTTAAAGAGAAGAGCGGGAGACGAGACTCGAACTCGCGACATTTAGCTTGGAAGGCTAATGCTCTACCAACTGAGCTACTCCCGCTTAAACTCTTTTAAACCTGTGGGGAGAGCAGGATTCGAACCTACGAAGCCGTTGGCAGCAGATTTACAGTCTGCCCTCGTTGACCGCTTGAGTATCTCCCCGGTGAAAGATTTAAGAGCCGATGGAGGGACTCGAACCCCCGACCTGCTGATTACAAATCAGCTGCTCTAGCCAGCTGAGCTACATCGGCAAAACAATACATTCAGAACGTTTCGGGCACTTTGGCCCAACCTTTGTCCAAAAAGGTCTGCAAATGTATAAAAGATTTCAGTTGAAAAAAACCTTTGTAAAAAAAAGTATTGACCTCTTTCGGAAAAAGAAAAAATGACACTATCACTTCACTCATTAAAATAAAAAAAACCACCCCGAAAAGGGTGGTCAAATCTATAAAGATATAAGAGCTGACTTTAAGCGACAGCCCTCTTTTCTTTGGTCTTTTTGATTTGTCTTCTTAAAGCTTCTACTACGTGATCGGTAGCCTCTTCAAAACTCGTAGCTTGCCTCTTTGCAAATAAGTCCTTTCCGGGCATGTTCAGTTTAATTTCTGCCACCTTATTGCCTCGCTCATTATTCTTTTCCACTTTCAAATAGACATTGGCATCTAAAAGTTTATCGTGAAACTGTTCGAGTTTTTGAAGTCTCGCTTCAATGAAATTTATCAATTTAACATCTGCCTTAAATTGAATGGAGTGAACGCTAATTTGCATATGATCCGATATTTTAGGGTTAGTAAAAAAATATTTCAGCCTTTCGGGTGACTGCTGCGATAAACCTTTATCAACTGTTCGACGCTACTGTGAGTATAGACCTGAGTTGCGGCCAGGGATGAATGTCCCAACAGTTCTTTTATCGCATTTATATCCGCTCCTTTATTCAGCATGTGGGTCGCAAAAGTGTGTCTCAAAACGTGAGGACTTTTCTTGC
>CAZYWJ010000051.1:9388-27512 GCA_964651785.1 uncultured Cryomorphaceae bacterium | reverse complement strand
ATTCGTCCCGATAGCTATCGGGATTCGTGGAAAGAAAAACGAGCCCCGCGAGCCCTTCCATCCAAATTTTTTCCTTGACGCACCACACACTACGCCCTACACACTTCGCACTACGCACTACGCACTACGCACCACGCCCTACGCCTCAAAACGCCTCCGCGATATTCAAATAATAATTATTCGTACCCTGTCCGAATCCCCAATCAAAACGAAGATTCAACCGCTCACGCTTTTCCAAAAGGAAGCGCAGCCCGAATCCAATCGAGTAATCCAAATCGGCAATATTGAAATCATTCAACTCGGGCTTTACATTTCCGATACCCGCAAAGAGCACCGCACCGAATCGATAGAAAAGATCTCGGCGGTATTCGACCTGCAGAGCCAGCATCGTTCGGTCAATGTAGCGTCCCTCGTAATATCCGCGCATGATTTCGGCACTACCAAAATTTGCCAACTCGGCCAGAGGTGCATTTTTATCCGTAATGTGACCGATCATATGGAAGGCCAAAACATCCTGACGCCGTTTCGACAAAGTCCAATAATGACGCAGATCCCAGCGGGCCAACTTAAAGCTCTGACTGCTTCCGATGCTCTTGTCATACACCCCGTAGGTAAATTCAAAGTACCACCCTTTATACGCATTCAGAAGATTGTCGCGACTGTCGTATACCACCGCAAACTCGCCGCCTACCGACTCCGAGCCCAATGCTCCGGGTACCTCCGAATTGGCGAGAAGTCCTTCGGGATCAGCTACCGTTACGCCACTTATGCGGTTGTAACGAATTCCCGCTCCTACGAAGAGGTATTTCCACCAGGTCTGTTTTAGCAATATCGGCTCGATCAGTATTTGACGGTACGAGAATGTCTCTTCATTCTCATATGGCGTTTCATCGCCGATGCCGTAATAAAAACGCGGGAAACTCTTAAACTGCAGATTTCCTTCCAGCATCCATTCTTCGCCCGGCGAGAAGATTTCAAAACCTGAATAGAGGATGAATTGATTCTCCAGGGTGTACCTCGCCGAAAGGGGCATGTTTGAAGTTCGCGTCTCATCTCCCGAACCCTTTATTTTAAAAAGGTATTTCGCCCCAAAGCCTACTCCCAAATTCGTTTCAGGACTATAGCTTATGATCGGTGCGATAATAAATTTGGATGGATAAATCGTAGAGTCCAACGATGCCTTCCGCGCATTGGGATGAAACGTGAATAGTTCTACGAATCCGCTCTCCGGTATTTCCTCTTCACTCTCCTGACCGTAAAGGGAGGTAATTCCGCTTCCCGATAGGCATATCCAAATCAGCACCCATGCCGATAATTTCGGGCGCTTAACCCAATCGCTTGTCCTCATTCTGTTCTATATGAATATCTTCAATCTGCTGTTTTAAAAATACTATCGGCCACTTTATTCGAACCTTCTGCCACTAATCTATTTTTTCCATCCTACCCACTACCCAAAACGCACTACTCACTACTCACTACACACTACGCACTACTCCCTACGCACTACACACTACGCCCTACACACTTATTCCCACCACTTCCTTCATCTCCTTCTCAAAGGCCTTTTCAATCATATCGTTATCGCTGAGATTTACCCGCATACGGATGGCTTTCAATCCGCTCACTCCCTGCATATGTTGCAACTCAAACCGCTCAACTTCCTCTTCGATAAAATTGAGGTGACTCAGGTATTTGACATAAGTCATGTATTCTTCCTCTTCCTTATCCAAAGAATAAATAACCGAAACGGTATGGGGTTGTGTCAATCTTTCCTCCGTATCCTTGATCAGGGCTTTGTCTATTCGCTTTTTCATTATTTCATAGCGAATATTATAGGCACCGTCTACGTCAAATTTCTTCTCGTCGGTACGGAAACGGATGGATAACGGCGTACTCTGAATCAATATGAGTTGGGCGGTTTCCAATGCGATGGGAAGTTTCGGGAGAATCTTGTGGGTTTCTCGGGTAACCTTACACATGAGCATGAGCTGCCACAACCGCAAATTTTGCAGGTAGATGGGGTTGAAGACCTTGTCGCGAGCCAAGGACTGACCGATGTAGATATTGTATTCCACCCCGTCGGTTTTGTAATTCTCAAAGAAGTAGGGAAACATCTTCTGTGTCTTCTCTTCTTCTGATTCAATCAGGGCAAAGGCAAGGCCGTTGATCATCTCAATGGACTCTTCGAAATGCTTTCGCCTCTCATAGACGATTCCGTGATCGGGATCCAATGCTTCGTAGTACTCTTCGATGACTTTGCGCATCTCACGATTATTTTCGTGCAAGTGCTCAAAAAGCGGCTCTATCTCGGACTTAATGAAGTCGACTATTTTCACCTCTTCGTCAGAGAGTAATTCGTCTGCCACATCTTCCCTGTAATTTTTTACTTCAAATTCCAACTCCTTGTAAATGGGGAAGGGATTTTTTTCGATAATCTTTTCCAGGATATGGATCACGATATCCAGTTGAGTAGTCAAGTCCTGCTGTATACACGTATTCCGCATCTCCGATGAGTTTCGCACGTCGGTAGAGCCGTACAACGGATATACGTCCTCAAAGAGTACTTTTTGCAAGGCAGCTTCGGGCATTACCTTCCGGGAATCGAGGTAGTCGAGCGCCACCTCCTGAAATTTCCATTCCACCGTGGGATGCAGAGAGGTAAATTTTTCTTTGATAATGCGAGTCACCTCATTTTCCTCTTCGTTTCTTACCCGCTCCACGGCGATGGTGAGAAGCGGAATGAGCTCTTCAAAGCGCAATATGTCCAGTGCACTGAAAGCATTGGCTTGCTCGGAGGCCAATTGAAACAGACCTACCACCTCAAAATGCGAGATGAGCGGTACGATGATCACGCTGTTAATACCCGAGTTGAGGAGCTGCTTCGCCAAGGTTTTATCTACATCCGCCTTGGCGACATTGGTGATGATAAGGGGCTTCTTTGTTTCAAACAAAGACTCCAGCATTTTTTTCGATTCCTCAGATGTCAGACCACATTTATAGTCGTAGCGCCCGCGCCGTTCACTCTCGTCCGTACCCAAATTTATGATCTCATCTCTCAACCTTTGATAAAAAGCGATTCCCAAAGTGGTGTCTTTGCGGCCCATCAGACTTTTGAAACTTTGCTCAATCTCAGAAAGGCTGGTCTTCGAATTGAAGGCATCGGGTTTAAGCAAATCAGCCTTCAACTTGGAAAGGAGCTGCTGCTCGGTAATTTCCACCAAGCTGATTACGGCCATTCCTGAAAATTTGAAAACATCGGAAGGCAGTTTCTCAAGCCAGTACTTCGTGTCCTGATACTTGTTGATGAGTTCCACTAAATCGTCTTCCGAAAGTTCGGGCAGTTCACCGATCAACTGAATATCGACGAAGTCCATATTCATGTAACCGTGAAAATAGCGCATCAATCCCGTTTCAGGGTCCCTGAAGTTGATCAGGCGAGAGGGACGACGCTCTACCGGAAAATCGTAGAATTTTTCCAAAATCGCCACATAGGCCCCGATAATTTGGTAGTATAAGGTCTCATTAAAATCATCTTCCTCTACATCCGTCGATTGTTCCCGATATATGCTGATAATTCGGTTAAAGCGAGGGGTTTCATAAAAGCAATCTTCTTCAAAAGCTGCTACCGCACCTTGAATATCATCTTCCCAGGTAGCTTTGCTAAAAATGCAAGACAACAATAGCTCAACCTTATCCAAATGTTTCGTTACCGTATCTATGCTCGTAATGGGTTTGAGCAAATCAGCCTCGGTTTTCACTTTCTTCAAAACGGCCATAGCATGATCGGCTACCTCCTTCACGGGAGATTTGGTCTGATTTTCCCAGAAGTTGAAAACTTTGGCAAAGCTTAATTCACTCTGAAACGGAAACTTTTCTTTGAAAAGCTTTTGATTTTGCATAAAAAACGGGTGTCGTTAATGGGTAAAAGCCTAAATAGTCGTGCCAAAATGCCGGGTATTACCGAGCAAGTCAATAGTTATATATTTAGCGTACAAATCAAGGAATGGATCAATCAATAATAAAAGAAGCCGAGCAATACGCCACCGATAAATTAAGCAGCGAGTTACCCGATTACGCTGAATACCACGATTTAGAACATACCCAAACCGTCGTTTCCGAAGTGCGGCAGCTGGCAGCGGCTGAGGGTGTCAATCGGGAAAAGATGGCCTGTTTGGAAATTGCCGCTTGGTTTCACGATCTGGGCTATCTGAAAAAGGTGGATGGACACGAAGAACTCAGTGCAGAGATGGCAGAAGCTTTTCTGGCTGAGCGCAATGTGAGCGAAGAGGAGAGGGGATTGATAAAGCGAATCATTCTGGCCACCGAAATTAACCACGAGCCGCAGGATCTCTACGAGAAGCTTATTCGCGATGCCGACCTGGCTCATCTGGGGCTGAAAGGCAATAAGAACCGATCGGAACTGCTTCGACAAGAAAAGGAACAATTGGTAAACCGCCCCATCAAGCAGTCGGCGTGGGACAAAATGAATATTGACTTCTTGGAAGATGCCGAGTACGAAACCGAATCGGCTCAGCAGAAATACGGTAAGCGGAAAGGCAAGTTTCTCAAGAAGCTGAAGAAGAAGCGTAAAAAGATGATTAAGAAAAAGGGGAAGCGTAAAAAGAGGGGAAGAGGTATAGAGACCATGTTCAGGGTAACTCTGAAAAATCATATGGCTCTGAGCCAAATAGCCGACAATAAGGCGAACATAATGCTCAGTATCAACGCCATTATCATCTCCATCGTGCTTACTTCCTTACTGCCGAAATTGGATAACAATACCTACCTCATTTGGCCTTCGGTATTGCTGCTCGCGGTATGTATTCTGGCCGTGATTTTCGCTACCATTTCCACCATTCCCAAGGTGACCGATAACATAGCAGATTTGGAAAAGGTTAAAAGCCGTCAGATAAATCTTTTATTCTTCGGTAATTTCAAAAGCCTCGATTTGGATACCTATATGGAAGGTATGGTAGACGTGATGAACGACGAGGATTATACCTATCGATCATTGGTCAAAGATTTATACTATTTGGGGAAAGTTTTGGACAAAAAGTACAAATACCTGCGCATCTGTTATCGGGTATTTATGTTCGGAATCATACTCTCGGTTATTGCCTATCTGATATCCTTGTTTTTGATGTTTCAGCCCCCCTCGGTCTGAGAAAAATCCGGAGGGTTGCTCTGCTGTTAAACCTGATAATTGACGAGAACATCCTGGAGTCTGAACGAAATTATTGTCACCGGCTTGATATGTCTTTACTTATAAGGTAACTAGCCATAGGGTGGTGTCTGGATTCACGGCTGCAAGAGTCTAATACGTCCTAATCTTCTTATTTTAAGAGTAAAATGTTTAATTTGAGATGAACCGGACGTCGTGCAGCAAAACCGGTAAAAATTGATTAAAGAAATATTATCAGGATTGGAGCTACTGCTGATTAACGAGCCATACGCTTGACAACTGCGTGCGGCAATTTTTAGCCCATACGGGTCTTCTAAGGTCGTCCGGGGTTTTGCGCATCCCTGATTTTATATCTGCACCTGAATGAACTTGCGCAAAAATTGCCTTTCGACGTCCTTGAATTTTGCTCCACTTTGTTTGAAGACAAAGTGGAAGAGACTTCGAAATTATGAACAGTTTGCCTAAAGGCGCACGATTTCTTTCACCAATGTAAAATAAACCATTCATCCTCAAAACCACGAACCTCAAGCCTAACCAACTAATTCCTCTAAAAGAAAAACCCAAACTGTACCAATACCACTTGATCGTCTTTCGAAAGACTGTAGCTCGTGGTCAAAACGATGAAATCAATGATATTGAAATAGAGCCCCGCCCCGACCGAAGAATGCCATACACGGGAATCTTCACCATCGAGCCATACCCGACCTAAATCGGCGTGAGCAAAGGTACCCATGCCGAAAGGCAACACGTAATTCTCCACATCGAGCAGCTTGAGTCTCAAGTCCAAGTTGTTATAGAACGTAACATCGCCCGCAAACCGATTTCGTCGGAATCCCCGCAGGTTTTCGTACCCATCCAGAAAATTGGACAAAAAGAAAGGGTAGTCACCGAAGTTAGCCGCCGTACCCGTTCGGAAGGCTATCGTAAATCGGTTCGGCAAAACCGAGAGCGGTACGTAGAAGGTGAGATCGGTACTCGCCCGAAAGAAGTCCGTACGGTCATCGTCCAAACCATCCGTATAACTCAATTCCGCGTGGAAGCGCATCCCGCGGTGAGGCGTCTTTTGATTGTCTACGTTATTCAAATCGTAGCGCGCCCTCGCACCCAAATAATTCTGAACCCCAAAATCCAAATCTTCCACCAAGCCCCGAAATTCAAACAATTCGTCATCTCCCAACTCTTCGGGCGGACGTACCATCAAATAGGTAGGCCCCAGCGTCAATCGATGCAAATCTCCTTCTGAGCTCCTTGCAAAACCCGGTTTGAATTCGACAAAATTTAACCGCAATCGATTATCCCTGAAATCATCACTGATCCATTCCGTCTCATTTCCCGCTCCGAAATAATTGAACAGGTAGTCGGGTGCCAGAACGTTCAGTTCGCCCGTGAAATCCCATTTCGAATGGAAAATGGATCGATAATCAAATGAATAGTCAAACTCGTAGGCGCCCGTGGCAATGGCGTATTGTCCCGTCAACCGATGTCGATAATCATACGGCTTGCGGTTAAACCCGTGTCGGGTTATTTGCACGCCTCCGCCTAAGAATATTCCATCGTCCGGATTAAACCCTGCCGTGATTAAGGGCATGGTCACATTGTACATAAAGTGATTTCGACGATAAGTCACTGCGCGGTCATCCTCGGCCAAAAACAGCTTACTGTCTTTCCCCAAGTCAAAATTATTCGGATTCTGATGCGCTGCCTGCTTGGATTCGTGAACTTCCAGCTTTCGCTTGAGCCCTTTCACATTGGATTCATTGATGTAGCGATCATCTGCGGGTCCGCCCACAATGCGAATCAAAGGCCCGTCACTTACCTCTCCTTCCAAAACGTATACATCCTCATTATCCAAGCCGTAAAGCCGAATTTCATCGGTTTCATCCGTCAGAAACATCCGCTCATAAACGATCCTGTCTTCCTTTTCAGGCTTATCATCTTTCTTCGGATATATCCTCACCCGCGTGGAGTCATCGTTCATCCTCACTACTTCAAAATACTCCTCCTTATAAGTTCCTACCACGTCCACATCCTCGGCGAGAATTTCATAATACCTGCGTGCCCATTCGTCCAACTTATCGCGGTGTATTTGCAGCGTTCGGAAGAGCCGCTCGCCGTCCAGTGCGTAAGCCGTATCGGGCAGTTGAGCCAAGCCTTCTCTGAATACCGAATCGGTCAGCAAGTACTGTAAGCTATCAACTACCATCTGCCAATCTTTCCATTCCAACTCGTCCAGGTACGCGCGGTCTACATATTTCCCATTGAAATTGAAGCCACGCATATCTCTGATTTCCTCCTCGAAAGGTTGAAATCGGCGTTCCAGCCATTTTCGGTTTACGATATTCGGCACGAGCCCGTCCACGGTGTAAAATACCTGATCTCGATCTCGTGGTATGGGCTTGTAAATGGTACTGTCTTCGTATTCAATTTTTGACCAGCGCCATTGGTCGTCGTGTCGGTCCCAATCTCCGATGATCATATCAAACAAGCGCGCCCGCAGAAAAGAATGCGCATCCACCTTGTCGTCATAGTTTTCGCGCACCTCTTCAATGACTTTCCAAGAGCTTTCCACATCGGGGCTATTGCCGAAATTATCCATGTCTCGCTGATCGTCATCGGGTCTCTCTTCGTAAAGGCAAAGCATTCCGGCAAACTCCGATCGAAAAGGTCCGAGAATCGGATCGTCCGGAACGTAAACCAATTTGGGATTGGTGTGGTATACGCCCGCAGCGTTAGCCAGAGGGGGAACGGCCACCGCAGCGTATGGATGAGAAGCGGCGATAACGTCCTGTATGATTTCCGTTACGAAGGTTTTTTGCAACTCAGGCGGCAGAATGGTCGCGGGAAACTTATTGATCGACCGTAGCACGTATTGTTTTCCGTCGGGGGCTTCCAACCTCAGTGATTTAGACTGCATTCCGCCACCACGCTTGATTGGCTCCAGACCGCCGTGCTCTTCGGAAAGGTCAATTACGGGCACCGTGATGGGCGCATTCCATACATCGCGGTATAGCTCGCCCATGATAAAATCCTTTACGGGGCCGCGATCGTAATACTCTCCGCCGGGAACTACGGTTACTACGCTATCTTGCTTTTCCAAGGTGGTAATGGCCTCTTCTTCGGTGGTCAACACGCGGTGTCCTGCTCGCAATTGGGTGCGATAAGTCGGCGTTTGAGGATCTTCAGCATTAGGCGAATAAAACTCCAGCCAGAGGTCGCCGTTTTTGTAGGATTGCAAAGTGGCAAATCCCTTATCGGCCTTTCCGTATATCAGGTTTTCATTTTGCCGCAGATAGCTCTGTTTCGATCCGGCGCCACTTACAACATAATGCGCATTTCCGTGCTTCTGATATTGCAAATTATGATCGTGACCCGATGTGTATACGATGTCTTCATACCTATCAAAAATAGCGGTGAGGTAGTTCCTCAAAGCCGTGTATTTGTAGTGGGGGATGTCCTGAATATCGCCGATCAGTCCGCGGTAAAAAGGGTAAACGCTTCCCGCTATGGGCATGGGAATATAGAGTCGCGGCTTTTTCTTGGTTAAAGGAAAGAGGTGTTCCATGAAAGGGAAGTGTCCGCCGTGATTTCCATTGCTGTAAAGCGGGTGATGAGCCGAAATAATCACCTGATTGTTTCGGTTTTTTTTCAGAACATCTTGCACCTGAAAAAGAAATTCGTCTTCCGTGTAAATTTCGCAATCATCTTGGTCGCCAAATGATTTCTCGTTTTCGTGAAGCCACCATTGGGTGTCTATAATGATCCAAGTCAGCCTTTCGGTGAGCCTGATTTCAATGGGGCCGGGGCAACCATTACTCGGAAGAAAAACATTGCCTCGATCCAAATAATCTTCCACATAGCGCTCCTGCCGACGTACGAATTCCAAACCGTCTTCCTTGCCTTCCTTCCAATCGTGATTTCCGGGAATGAAAGCTATTCTTCCTTCATAACCCTCCAGGATATCCATCTGTGAATTGATGTGCTGCTCATCTTCGGGACGCATTGAGTGATTTTTCGGATGGAGCCCGCGTGGGTAAATGTTGTCTCCCAAAAATACAATGGAGGACATGGAGTCTTCCACGGCGTCCATTTTCTGCTTGAGCAAAACAAGTGTAGGCTCCAAGGGAGCTGAATCGGGAATTCCCGCATCACCGATCAGAAACATGGTATGCTCGGGCACTTCCTTATCGGGAAGGGGCGGCATCTCATACTCATTGAGATAAATATTTTTTGAGGTCTCGCAAGCCGTAAGCATCACGAAAACCACTACAAAGAACCAATTGATTCTACTCATTCATTTGTTTTTTGAAAACGGCGATCTTTCCCGTTCCTCCTTCTGATGAAATAAAAAGCGTGCCGTCAGGGGCAAAACATATGCCCTCCATCTGATTGGTATGGGCATAGGGAAGGCGAACGGTCTCCTTCAGATTTTGCTTCTCGTCGTAAACGGCCAGAATGGAATTGGCTGCCGAGAGAATGTATAGATCGCCCGTCTCGGGATGGCGTGCCAAGCCTGATGGCTTAAAGCGCGACCCCAAGCGATTACCGTATTTTACATGTAGTTTTTCCAGAAGATCTTCCTCATCGATGAGTAGGAAAGGTTTTCGGTCGATGTCCTTTTCGCCCGGCTTCAGGCTGAAAATGGTCCTGTAGCCATAAAACTCATCCGTCTCGGCCTTGCAGGCGATGAGTAGCAGATCTTTATCCTTCTCGTAAAAAAGTCCTTCGGTATCGTGGTCGTCTGAGAGGTGGGTTTCATTTTTATCCGAATCGGGATCCTCACTCGTGGGGTTTTCCACCCGATATACGTCACCATCGCTGCGCAAGACGAATACGGTTTGATCCCGCACCGCGATTCCTTCGTAATCTCCGTCGTCGCCAAATTCCGTTTTTAGCAAAAGCTCGCCCGTCCTTGCCGAAAGAAAAAATAATTCACCGTCTTCATCCTGATTGGCTACCAATGTATCCGTATTCCAATAGGCCAGGCCCGATATCTCACGCAGATCATTGTGCAACTTGAGTACCGCGTCGGGTTGATGAAATTCATATGGCAGTACCGTTTCGACGTCTTCGGGCGATTGACATTTAATGAATAGGTGAATAAAGAGAAAAGCTATAATGTAAAAGTGTTTGGGCATTCAGCTCAAAAGTTTAGGTGTACGGAAATCGCAGTTATGCAGCCGGTGCAGAAATGGCGTCATAACCATCCGTTAGCTGCACGCGATAGGTGGCTTGCATGGGATCTTCTGCCAAAGGGGTGTAAAATTCGAGCCAAACTTCTCCGGAAGAAAATTGAATCAACTTGGCGAATCCCCGAGCGGCTCGTCCATAGATCAGCGCATCGTTGTCCCACAAGTAGCCGCGTTTCGATCCTGACCCTGAAACAATGTAATGCACACCATCGTGCTTTTGGTATTGGAGATTGTGCTCATGACCTGCCGTATAAATCAGCCCCGGTTGCGATCGAAAGATACCCGTAAGATTTTCAATCAACTCCTGATAGCGATCGTGAGCCAAGTCCTGAACATTGCCGAACTGACTGCGGTAAACGGGGTAGGCGCTGCCAAGTACGGGCAGAGGTATGTAAAGGTATTCCTGCAAGTGGGTGAGGGGAAAAATATGGTCTCTGAACGGAAAATATCCCCCGTGGGTACCATTGCTGTAAAGCGGATGGTGAGCAGAAACAATGATTTGTTTATCGCTGTTTCGTTCCACCGAAGCCCGAACCGCCTCGATAAATTCATCCTCCTTCGTTACTTCACAATCCTCGGGAATGGAATTTTCTTTTCGATAAAGCTGAAACCACCATTGGGTGTCTAAAATGATCCAAGTCAGATTATCACTAAGTGAAATTTCAACGGGTCCCGGGCAGCCTCCTTTCGGTATAAAGGCCTCATCATTACCAAGATATTCTTCGACATATTTAGCCTGTCGGTCTATGTAGGCATCACCCATGGTTTTCCCTTCGTACCAGTCGTGATTACCCGGAATGAAAGCTACACGCCCTTCATAATCAAGTAGAATATTTAGTTGAGCGTGCAAGCGGTTGATATCCTGCTCTCGCATGGGATGGCCCTCATCGTGAAGCCCGCTCGGGTATACGTTATCACCGAGAAAAATGACGGATGATCTTTCCGGGTCTGCTTCCTCCAGCATTTTTTCCAAAAGCTTCAGCGAAGGCTCTGTGGGTGAATGGTCGGAAATGCCCGCATCGCCGATCAAATACATGGTGTGCGAGACCGAATCAGCGGGAAGATCCGTAGCGGTGTACCCGTCAGGGTATAAATTGTCGGTGGTATCACATCCCGACAATATGAAAAGAAAACTTCCGATGAGTACTATTTTAGTTTTAAAGTCAGACATAAAATTTTGCTTCGATTCGCACATACAAAAGATTCAACGAATTCATACCGGCGAATGTTGAGATGGTTGAAAGTTGAGGATTTTGATCTACACACTGAGGTGAATTTTTTCTACAAATTTCAGGCACTGGTTGATCGAATCCACCTTCAGGTAGAGTTGAAGTTTACCGGGAAACATTCTCACCTCGACATGTTCGGTTTAGGCTTGGCAGTCGGAATCGAAAAATGTCACATTCCACATTCGCTGAACAAGAACTGTTCAGGTTAATCGGGAATTTCATACCATTCGGCAAAGGGTTTGCCCTTAAGCAGCCACCTTATTTAACAGATCACTAAAACATCGTCATTATCAAGAGTTCGATTCAAGCATATCTTTCCGTTCTTTATTCACTGTTTATTCTTCAAGGCGCTTCGGCGCAAATAGCCATTGATTCGGCGGCGACCGAGTATCCTTACGAGATTCCCACTTATGAGGAGCGAAAAAGGATCTTTAAAAAGTCTCTGATTGCTCCCACCGCTCTCTTTGCCGGAGGGGCTATTGCCTTTACGGCAAACAATGTTTGGAATGACGATGAGTGGAACTTGTTTCGCGATACGGAATTTCCGGATTTTCGTGTAAGGGCTGATGATTATCTCTTGTTTGCTCCGATCGCGGCCGTTTACGGTTTGGACTTGGTAGGAGTTGAAGCACGCCACGGCTTCTGGGATCGAACCAATATTTTGCTCAAAGCAGAAGCAATGGGTTTTGCCTTGGTCACCGTGTTGAAGATTGGTATAGACAGAACCCGTCCGAATGGTGAAAACAATGATTCATTTCCTTCCGGTCATACGGCGCAAGCCTTCGTTTCAGCCACATTTTTGCACCGTGAGTATGGTCATTTAAGTCCTTGGTACTCCATTGCCGGCTACACGGTAGCTTCTTCGGTGGGAGCGCTGCGTATCATGAATGACAAACATTACCTTAGCGATGTGCTCTATGGGGCGGGTATCGGGATTTTGGTTACCAATATAGCCTATCTGACTCACGGATATAAACGCACCAAAAAACTTCAAGGTCTCACCCTGGTACCCACTTACGGAAATCAAACGGTGGGTCTTTTCGCAGGGTTTTCATTTTAGACTTTCTTGAGTTCCGTCTTCACTTCTTCTCGAGACTTCAGCATTTGGTAGAAGTCCTCCTGAGCCGAAACATCGGATTCTTCATCAAAAGCAAAAAGGTTGTTCAATTCCCCATCCAGCACCACCGTGCCTCGATGCGCTGACCACTGGATGTCGAGGTAATCTTCCATCTCCTTGAAAAGTTTCTCGTCAACGAGGGGAAATACCACTTCAATTCTGCGATGCAGATTTCGACTCATCCAATCAGCCGAGCCTGAATAGATTTCTTTTTCTCCACCATTATTGAAGCAAAAGACACGTCCGTGTTCTAAATAACGACCTACCACACGACGCACTTCAATATTTTTATTCACCTCAGGGTTGAGGCAGCAAATGCCGCGCACGATTAATTTGATTCTCACTCCCGCCTCTGCCGCTTCGTATAGCTTTCGAATAATCGACTCATCCTCCAGATTATTGATCTTCACGAAAATCTCAGCTTCTTGACCGCTCTTCGCAAAATCGATTTCGCGGTCGATGAAATGAAAAAAGCGCTCATTGATATTGAATCCCGCAATCAGCAGATGTTTCGGATCGGGTTTGATATCACCGGTGTCCAAATACTTTAATAACCGATCCAGTTCTTCGTTTATGTTTGCATTGGAAGTCAGCAGGGCATGATCTGCGTAAATGGCAGCCGTTTTTTCGTTGAAGTTTCCCGTTCCGTAAAAGGCAATCCTGCTTTTTCGACCATCTTTTTCTCGGGTAAACAGAGCCACTTTCGCGTGAACCTTTATGTCGGGAATGCTGTAAATGATTTTAACACCGGCCTCTTGCATTTTCTCCGACCAGCGAATGTTGTTTACCTCGTCAAATCGTGCTTTCAACTCTACGAAAACCACGACCTTCTTTCCATTGCGCGCCGCATTAATCAAAGCTTTGGCTATAGCCGATGAGGAAGACATGCGGTACATGGTGGCTCGAATTTCCGTGACGCTGCCATCGGTCGCAGCTTCGTTAAATAATCGAAGCACATAATCATACGATTGATAAGGGAAATGAAGAAGTTGATCTCTCTCTTCGATCAGATCGAGTATGGAGTCGGCATTTTCTATAGCTGCTACCCTAACTTCTCTCCTCACCGGATATTCCCACTCCGTACCCACGGGATTTTCGAAATCAAAGAAATCGGAGAAATTGTGATACCGTCCTCCGTCGATGAACATTTCGCTGTCCAAGCCGATTGATTCTTCTACCTTTTTGCGGAGGTCTTCGGGCATCTTTTCGTCAACCAAGAGCCTCGAAGGTGCGCCGTCAGATCTTTTTGACAAACTGTTTAAGATCTGCTCCTTAAGGTCGCCGCGGTATTCTTCCTCCAAGTATAATTCAGCGTCGCGGTTCATTTTTACCGAATAGGCAGAACGCACGATTTCCTCAGGAAACAGGAGGGGAAGATGCATGCGAATAAGGTCATCTAAAAACATATACGCTTTGCCTTCGGTAGCCGGGTAAGAGACGAATCGACTCAGTTCTTCAGGTATATTAACGAATACAATCCTTTGCGTGCCCTGATTCTTTGCCAATGAAACGGCCAGATACAGTTTTCGATTCTCGAGAAATACGGTGCCTTCCTGAAAGTGAATGAATCCTCTTGCATGAGTTTGAAAATACCGGGTCAAGCATTTTTCCTGATGAATGTCTAAGCTTTCTCCCTGCCAAATGCGCACTTTTTGCTTCGCCATTTGGGGCAGCACGACCCGTCTGTAAATGTCCCCGAATTTAACTTGCTGCTCGTCAACGATGTCGTGAATCTTTTGCAGCAGATCTCTTAATTCTTCATACTGTTCGGACTCCTCGTCGGCATTTTCGGCTGCGCGCTGAAAAGCAGCTACCCTCACGCGGTAAAACTCGTCCAGGTTGCTCGAGTAAATAGCCAAAAATCGGAGCTTCTCAATAAGGGGGGTGTAAGGCCTTTCGGCCTCCAACAGCACTCGTTCGTTAAACGATAACCATGAGATGTCGCGATCAATTAATACCGAAGGATAGTCCATTTTATGAAACGTTGTAGGAAGCTTTCACTCAAACGAGGCGTTAGTGAAAACACGGTGTCGAGCAGGCTAGCGCACTACTAATATCTTGCCAATGGATCGGGGCTCGGCCTCATCCGTTTCGATACGGAAGAAGTAATGACCGGCGGGCACATCTGCGAGATTGAGTTGGAAGAATTCATCGCGAGTCGTGTAGCTTTTAATCAATGCGCCTTGACTCGAAAAAAGGATTAAACGAAACAGCGCGCTGCGCGGGTTATTGAAATATACCAGCCCTTCATCTGAGACGGGATTTGGTCGCACTTGATATCCTGCACCTTCCAGGTCGATTATTTCCACCGAAACGGTTTGTGTGGGTCCCAGCGTACCCAAGAAGAGGCGGTAATAATTTACTTGATTGGGTATGGGAGACTCGTCCGTGAACGAATAGCGTACAGTGTCGAAAGGACTGCCACAAATGCCCGGGATATTCCCCACCTCCATAAAGTTCAACCCATCGGTAGAGCGAAGGATGTCAATACCATCGCAGGTTTGACCCAAATCCATTGTCCAGTCCAAAAAGACTCTTCCGCTCGCTTCCGTTGCCGTAAAACGCAATTGTATTATGCCGTCTTGCGCATTTCCCGAAAGGGCAAGGAAGACAAGGGCCGTGGATAAAAGTATGCGACGAATAAAGCTGCTCATGATGGAGAAAGGCAAATTTAAGTGATAAATGATTGGTTTTTCATCAATTCCGAATCTATGTAAGTTGCCTGACCCTTTTTCTTGGAATAGTTTATGCCTCTATTAGAATGGATTTAAAGACACTTATAAAATACTCAGAATAATATGGAAACCACATCAAAAGCCAGAACGCAAGAATTGCAATTTAAGGGTGGCGACAAAATGCCGGCACTCGGACTCGGAACATGGAAAGCAGGAGAAGGCGAAGCCAAAAAGGCAGTTTACACGGCCATCAAAGAAGGCTTTCGCCACATCGACTGCGCTGAAATGTACCAAAATCAAAAAGAAGTAGGTGAAGGAATCCGAAAGGCTCTGGATGAAGGAATTTGTCAACGTGATGATCTCTGGATTACCTCCAAACTATGGAATTCGGACCACAAAGCAGAGGATGTCGAAAAAGCCTTAAAACGCATCTTGGATCAGCTAGGGCTCGATTATTTGGACCTCTTTCTCATCCATTGGCCCGTTGCCTTCAAGCCCGGAGTCACCATGCCTGAAAGCGGTGATGATTTTCTCTCGCCCGATGAGGCGCCCCTCACCGACACTTGGAAAGCCATGGCAAAATGCCAAGAGAAAGGATTGACGCGCCATATCGGTGTATCAAATTTTAACGAGTCACATCTGAAAACAGTGATGAACGCAGGGCCCGTGCCTGAAATGAATCAGGTAGAACTACACCCGTATCTGCAACAAAGAGATTTACACCGCTTTTGCCTCGACCATGAAATTAATATGACCGGCTATTCGCCGCTCGGCTCGGGAGATCGTCCTGAGGGAATGAAGAAAGATGATGAGCCCGTCCTTTACGAAAACGATGTAATCAAAGAGATCGCCGAGGAAAAAGACTGTTCGCCATTTCAGGTGCTTATTGCCTGGGGGCTGAACCGCGGTACGGCCGTAATCCCAAAATCTACCGACCCCGATCATATCGAGAAAAATCTACAAGCCTTGGAGATCGAATTGACTGCCGAGGACATGGAAAAAATCGCAGAACTGGATCATGGATACCGATTCGTTGATGGTGAAAACTTTGCTAAGGACGGCAGTCCGTATACCTTGGAATATCTTTGGGGAAAGGATGCGAATAATTCATGATTGAACACCCGAGTGATCAGAAAGAAATTCCGCTCCGAATTCTTATCGAAATGAATCTGACTACATTCAGAGAATGAAAACAAACGATCGGAGAGCAGGACTTTTACTTCATATCACATCACTGCCTTCTATATATGGCATCGGCGATTTAGGCCCGGAGGCTTATCGCTTCGTCGATTTTTTGGCTGAAGCCAAAGCATCCTATTGGCAGATATTGCCGCTTAATCCCGTTGACGGATCCACCGGCTATTCGCCGTATAGCAGTAGTTCTTCCATTGCGGGAAATCCATTGTTGATCAGCCCCGAACTGCTCCTGAAAGACGGCTTGGTAGCTCAGTCTGATCTGAAGAAATTTCGATCAGCCCCCGATACCGTAGTTGATTTCGAAAAGGCGGAACGGGATAAATTCGAAATCTTGGATTTGGCTTGGCGCCAATTTTCCACACAGAAAAAGTCAAGCCTCCATCATTCTCTTTTCGATGAATTTTGCCAAAAGCATTCGGCGTGGTTGGATGCTTTTGCTTTGTTTATAGCCATTCGCGATAAGCTGGAGAAAAAGCCTTGGACGGAGTGGCCCGAGCTTTTGGCGAAAGCCGATAAAAAGGCATTGCGGGATTTTGAGAAAGAGCACGAATCGGAATTGAATCGAATTAAGTGGTTTCAGTTTATTTTCTTCCGCCAATGGAATCAGTTGCGGGATTATTGCCGCGAAAAAGGAGTTGAGCTCGTAGGCGACCTGCCGTTTTACGTCAGTCTGAATTCGGTCGATGTATGGCAGAATCGCCACTTGTTTAAAGTCGATAAACTCGGTACGATGCAAGGCATTGCGGGTGTGCCGCCCGATTACTTTAATGAAAACGGTCAGCTATGGATGATGCCCGTTTATGATTGGCCGGCGATGAAGAAAAACGAGTACCGCTGGTGGAAGGATCGTCTTAATCACAACCTGGCCTTATTTGATGTCTTGCGTCTGGATCATTTTCGCGCCTTTGCCGATTATTGGGAAGTGCCGGGTGGGGCTGAAACCGCCAAACAAGGAAAGTGGAAGGATGGCCCCGGTATGGATTTTTTCGATGGTTCCGTTGATTTGAGTGCTTTGCTTGCCGAAGATTTGGGCGATCTTTCACGGGCCGTTCTGGATCTTCGCGATGAATTGAGCCTTCCGGGAATGAAGGTGCTGCAATTCGCCTTCGGTGATAAATTGGCAAAATCCGAACACGCACCGCATAACTATTCTGAGAATTTTTTCGCCTATACGGGTACACACGATAACGATACGATTTTGGGCTGGTACAAGGTTCAAAACAGGAAAATCCGCAAACAGATTTCTGATTATTGCGGAAAGCGAATCAGCACCAAAAACGTGGCTGACGAGTTGTGCCGGTTAATCATGTCCTCCGTGGCAAGGGTAGCCATTTTGCCCGTTCAGGATTTATTGGGCTTGGATGAAACGAGTCGCCTGAACAATCCTGGTGAGCACGCCGAATACACGTGGAGATGGCATCTCGTTCCCGATCAGATAAGTGCATCACACGGCAAGAAATTGAGAGATTGGATCACACTTTACGGAAGAGGTCGATAGGCACCCCGCTCGCTTTAGTAAGCCACGCCGAACTGCA
>CAZYWJ010000051.1:0-9288 GCA_964651785.1 uncultured Cryomorphaceae bacterium | reverse complement strand
TTCCAAGCCAAACTCCTTCCGCTGAAAAGCTCTTTGCCCTTTTTCGGCAGGTGATCAGGAATGATTACTTCCGTGTTGCAGCGGTGGAAATTGACCAAGTTCTCGAAATTCAACCCCGCGTGTACCGGCGCGACTACGATATAACCTCCTCCGTCCTTCATCCTCGCGAAAGCGATAACACCTTCTTTCTGCTCTCCCTCCGTCTCCAGCGGAATATAGTTTCCTTCTTCAAACACCTCCGAATGGTTTCGTCGCTCCGGAAACAGCATGGAAGTAACCAAAAGCTTGACCCGATCGGCTTTTGCTTCCGTAAAAAGACTTTGATAGGTGAAATCGGAATGATTTAATGATTGCGAAAGCATTTTTTCCAAAGACTTAAAGTCTACCGGACGGCGGTTGTCGGGATCCACCAAACTCAGGTTTCTGATTTCCGAACCGCGATAAACATCGGGTATACCCGGACAGGTAAATTTCAGTAAAACTTGCGCAATGGTATTGATCATCCCGGCCTTCGCGACTTCCTGAAAGAAGGGTTTAAAGCTCTTGCTAAATTCCGAGTCGGGCTCGATGATTTTTTTGGCAAAATCGATCACCTGATTTTCGTATTCCTCATTCGGCGAACTCCAATTCGAATGTCGCTTAGCTTCGCGCAGAGCTTTCCTCAAATAATCAGCTAGCCTTTCGGGAAAATTAGTTTTCTCGGCATCGGAGTGATATGCTCCGATCAATGTTTGGTAGATGAGATACTCGTCGTTTTCGTCGGGCGAGCCGTCGCTTTTGAGAGTCGCGTTTATTTGCGTCCACTCACGCACCTTGGTGATCCATTGATCGGGTATTGCCGTGAGCACCGCCAATCGCATTCGCACATCTTCGCCACGCTTGGTGTCGTGCGTAGCCGTTGCGTTCATAGCCAGCGGCCAATGCTTTTGTCGCTCCTGCATTTCCCGATGGAAATCCTCTACCGACAAACCGAAAAAAGCGGGTGTGTCGCCCACTTCATTGTGACCGTCAAATCGATTGAACGAATACATTAAAGTGTCTTCAACGCCTTTTGCCATGAGCGGACCGCTGAACTGCATACACCGCATAAAAAAAGCGGCTGTTTTCTCATTGAGCTCAGCATCGTTTTCCGCAGGATTGGTGAGCAGGATTTTTTCCAAAAGCAGAATTCCTTCAGTCAGTTCGGGGTAAAGCTCTTCCAAGCGGTAGATGATCTCATGCACCTGCCCCGCTTCTTCATTTTCCAGAGGAAAGGAATTGGCGTAAAGCCGATACACCGGGCAGTGAATCAAGAAACGGCCGATAACTTCTTTCATCTGAACGGCAGGAGGAAGTTCCCCGGGCGGACAAAGCTCGAGGCGGAGGAAATAGCGGTAGAGGTTTTCCCACTCTCCCGCCATGTGCTCTTTCAAAATGAACTCCTTTTTTTCGGAGATGCGATGGCCGACGTCTTTGCGTTCGCCGGTTAGTTCGCGATAAAAAGCGGTAAACTTTTCCCGACTATCAACATGTGTAAACAGATTGTTGACCAGTGAAAGAAATTTATAGCCGGTGCTTCCTTGGATCGGCCAGCCTTTCGGCAACCTTTCGTCGGCTTCCAAAATTTTCTCGACCACGATGTAGAAGTCATCTCCACAAACCTTGCGAAGTTTGTTCAAGTACTCAGAGGGGTTGAAGAGGCCGTCGATATGATCCACCCGAAATCCCTGAATAAGCTTCTTTGACTTCAAGTCCAAGAGATAATCGTGATAGGCATCAAATACCCGATCGTCCTCCATCCGCAGACATATCAGGCCATTCACCGTGAAGAAACGGCGGTAATTCATTCGCTCTGCCGATTCCTTCCAAAAGCAAAGCTCATAGTTTTGCAATCGGAGTATTTCCCGCAGGCGTTCGGGGTTTTCATCTATGGTATCCGTCAGCCTTTTCAGCACCGAGCGTTTCTCAGAATCAGACAAAAATTTCCGCACTTGTTTGAAAGCAAGGTCCGCCTCCTCGGGTCCGTTTATCTCAGAAAAACTCCTTCGCCAATTTTCAAAATCCTGATCGGAGCATTCGGCAAAGAGGTGCGCATAAGTTTGGAGGTTGACGGGATAAGATTGTCCCGGCGTTTCGATTTCTACTTCCTTTCGGCTTAGCTTAAGGCGGATGTTGCCTTGTCTTAATTCCTCTTCGAGAGGCGAACCCAGAAACGGGGTCATGATCGGTCCGCTGAAAAAATCGCTGCTATACGCGGAATCGAAAAAAGAGGCATAAGTCGAGTTTTTGCCTTTCTGCAAAAGGTCGCGCAGCCACGGGTTGTCGGCATCGTAGGCCAAGTGATTCGGGACGATATCTTGCAACCATTGGATGTTTTTCTCACGCAACTTTTGACTTACCCTGATGAAATCTTTCTCCGTACCAATTTCTGGGTTGATTCGTTTCGGGTTGATTCCGTCGTAGCCGTGGGTACTTCCCGCTGCAGCCTCTAAAATCGGTGAGGCGTAAATAGTCGAGATGCCCAACCGATCGAGGTAAGGAATTATTTCTTCCAGATTTTTCAGCGTAAAGTCTTTGCTGAATTGAATGCGATATGTCGCGCGTGGATTAATCATGAACAGTCGAATAAATACTGATGGTTTCTGCAGGTACTTCCAATCGATTCTCCGGCCATTCCTCGGGACCCTCGGAATTGCCGCCCCATTCCTCATCGGCCGAGTGAAGTAGTTTGAAGAGCTTTTCCTCATTCAGACTGTTGTCTGCGCTTACCGCTTCCGCGGAAAAATTGAGAATGGCAATCAGCGAATCACCTTCAAATTGACTGGTTATGACCAGTGCTTTTTTTTCCGAAAGGGAGTGCGCCTCAAAATTTTCTTCGGAAAACTTATTCCAAACCGAATGTGTTTGCCTCAGGTGAATGAGTTTCTTGTAGAAATCGAGCATGACGCGATGCGTCCCCTTTTCGATCTTTGAAAAGTCCAAGGTCGACTGCTCAAAAGTTTCTCTCGACTGAGGGTCTATGGCCTCACCGTCTTTATAGAAATCGGCAAATTCTCGTTTTCTCCCTTTGCGCACCGCTTCAATCAATTGAGGGTCACCGTGGCTCACGAAGTAGTAAAAAGGGTTGGTTTCACCGTATTCCTCGCCCATGAAGAACAACGGAATGAAGGGACTGATCATCACTGCTCCGGCCATCAATTTCTGCATGGAAAAGGAAAAGGTAGTGCTGCTTCGATCGCCAAAGGGGCGATTTCCCACCTGATCGTGGTTTTGCGAAAAAGCAACGAATCGCTTTCGCGGAATGCCTTCAGTATCGGTTCCGAACATTTTGTTTCGATGCTCGGAAAAGACTCCGTCGTAAACGTAGCCTCGATTGTAAGATTTTACCAAATCAACCACACCGTGGAAATCGGAATAATAACCTTCGCGAGAGCCGCCGGCCGTAACACGTAGTGCGTGGTGAAATTCGTCAATCCATTGAGCGTCCATTCCGTATCCGCCGTCGGATGTCGGGGTGACGTACTTCCGGTCGTTCAAATCGCATTCGGCGATGAGGTAGTGCCTTCGACCGCTCCATTGAGCCAGTTCCGCCACTTTATCGCTGATTTCCGCCAGGATGTGCTGCTCGCTGAAATCGACGATTGCATGAACGGCGTCGAGCCTGATGGCATCAATTCCGAAATCGCGAAACCACATCAGAATGTTCTCCGTCCAAAATTCTCGAACGCCTTCAGAATGGGTGTCGTCAAAATTGATCGCGGCCCCCCACGGCGTGTGATGCTTTTCGGTAAAGTACGGACCGCTGAGCGGCAAGTAGTTTCCTTCCGGTCCGAGGTGATTCATAACCACATCCAGAATTACCGCAATTCCCTCGCGATGACACGCATTGACCAGATTAATCAATCCTTCGGCGCCGCCGTAAGCGTGGTGTACGGCAAAGGGGCATACACCATCGTATCCCCAATTTCGATCTCCGGGAAATTCGGCTACGGGCATAATTTCGATAGCAGTTACCCCGAGTTCTTTCAGATGAGGTAGCTTTTCGGCAATACCTTCAAAACTTCGTTTGGATGAAAAGGTGCCCGTGTGAATTTCGTAGATAATATAATCTTCTAAAGCAGGAGCGAGATGAGATTGCTGAAGCAAAAAGTTACGAATATCAACCGCTTTGGAATGGCCGTGCACCCCGTTTGGCTGCGCCAAGGATGCGGGGTCGGGAATCATTTCCTTTTTTTTGTTCAGGCAAAAAGCATACTCCTCTCCGGGCGAAAGTTGACGGGTCTCGATCGTCCAGTGCCCGTCTTCGTTTCGAGTCATCGGAAGTTCTTCATCACAACTTGGAAGATAGAGAGCCACGGACTCTGCGAGCGGGCTCCAAAATCGTACCCGGGCTTTACCTTGAGTAAAGGTTACACCGATATTCCGCTCTTTTATTGAAATAATGCTCATGGCTTTTGATCTGAAATGAAGACACTGCAGGATCTCGGTGGAATTTTGAGTTTGGCGAGAGCCTCAAATGATTCACCCTCTTTTCGCTTAAAGCGCACGGTGTCTAAAACTCGTGTCCACTTAGCGGAATACTCTGCAGATGGTAGTTGATGCGTTTTTCCGCGGTGAGAAGAATTGAAGATGAGGTAAAAACTATGGTCGCTTATTTCATCTCCGTTGTCATCCCGGTACCGGATGCCTTTACCATTCAGGAAAATCCCCAGTGATTTGGCAGTTTTCCTTTTCCAATTTTTTTCTTCCATCGGTGCACCGGTAGGAGCAAACCAAGCTATATCCTCGACGCCATTTTCAGCTACCTCAGTTCCCATAAACCAGTTGCGTCGATGGAATACGGGGTGTCGTTTTTTTAAGGCTATAACTTCTTTCGTAAAGTTCAGCAATTCTTCATCGACATTACTCCAGTCCAACCAGGAGATCTCATTATCCTGGCAGTAGGCGTTGTTATTTCCGTGTTGCGTTTTTCCCATTTCATCTCCGGCCACCAGCATCGGTACGCCTTGCGATAAAAACAGCGTGGTTATAAAGTTTCGCTTTTGTTTGTTTCGGAGTTGTTTGATCTTTTCGTCCTGAGTAGGCCCTTCTTCGCCATGATTCCAAGATCGATTATGGCTCTCACCGTCCTGATTGTTTTCGCCGTTAGCTGCATTGTGTTTTTCGTTGTACGATACCAAATCGTGCAGAGTGAAGCCATCGTGAGCCGTGATGAAATTGATGCTCGCCATGGGGCTGCGCAGATTGGATTCGTAGAGATCGGAGCTTCCCGCAAAGCGCCTGGCAAAATCGGAGAGCATGAATTCCTGACCTCGCCAATAATCGCGCATCACGTCGCGGTACTTTCCGTTCCATTCGGCCCAGCCGGGGGGGAAGTTGCCCACTTGATATCCGCCTTCACCCACATCCCACGGCTCGGCTATGAGCTTCACCCTAGAGATGACGGGGTCTTGATTGATAATGTCAAAAAAGGCGCTGAGTTTATCCACTTCGTGTAATTCGCGCGCCAAGGCAGAAGCCAAATCAAAACGAAATCCATCGACATGCATTTCCTGAATCCAATACCTCAGACTGTCCATGATAAGTTGGAGAACATTGGGTAAGTTGGCGTTGAGCGTATTTCCCGTTCCCGTGTAATCCATGTAATATCGCTGATTGTCGGCTACGAGACGGTAGTAGCTCAAATTGTCGATGCCTTTAAAGCTCAAGGTAGGCCCCATTTGATTTCCTTCCGCGGTATGGTTATAAACCACATCCAAAATAACCTCGATGCCCGCTTTGTGAAAAGCTTTGACCATATCTTTGAATTCGCTTACCTGATCGCCCGGCTTTTTGCTTTTGGCGTAGCGAATGTCGGGAGCGAAAAAGCCGATCGTATTGTAGCCCCAATAATTCGTCAGACCTTTTTCAGCAAGATGACTGTCGGAAACGAAGTGATGAATGGGCATCAATTCGACGGCAGTAATGCCGAGATTTTGTAAATAATTAATACTCGCGGGGTGAGCCAACCCTGCGTAAGTACCTCTCATCTCTTCAGGTATTTCAGGATGGGTTTGGGTGAATCCTTTCACATGAAGCTCGTAGATATTCGACTCATTGTAGGGAATATTCGGCGATTGATCCCCTTCCCAGTCGTACTGTGGATTTATCACTACTGATTTGGGAATATATGAAGCACTGTCTTCCCCGTTAAAGCTTAAATCCTCCTCTTGACTTTCCCATTCATACCCGAACAAGGACGGATGCCATTCGATAGTACCCGAAAGTGATTTGGCGTAGGGGTCAATCAGAAGTTTATTGACATTAAAACGATGTCCTTCATGAGGTTCGAAAGGTCCGTCAAGGCGAAAGCCGTATAGCTGACCGGGATTAATGCCCGGCAAGTAAGTGTGCCATATGCGGTGAGTGCGCTCCGTCAACCGAATGCGCTCCGTTTCATCCTTCGGATTGTCTTTTGAAAACAAGCAGAGAAAAACTTCCTTGGCGTGAGAAGCAAATATGGCAAAGTTCACTCCCTCGCCATCCCACGTGGCGCCGAGCGGATAGGGTTTCCCCGGTAAGGTTTGCATGTAATCCGTAGTTTAAGATTTTGCTAAAGCATAAAAGAGAAAGCACTATCTGTGCCGGTTCATCTGAATTTATTTAACTTTTAGCCAAACCGAATATTTAGAGGGAAGCGCTTCTCAAACGGTCCTTCGACCGGTGCGGTAATTGCTTCGACCTTAATGAATTTCTTCGAATTAAAAACTACGGACTTTTGAAACTAGACGACAAGCTTCACTGGTATAAGGATGCCATTATTTACGAATTGCACATCAAAGCTTTTTTTGACTCAAACGACGACGGAATAGGAGATTTCGCGGGGTTGATGGAAAAACTCGACTACCTCGAAGATCTGGGAGTTACGGCTATTTGGCTTTTGCCCTTTTATCCTTCTCCCTTGCGGGATGACGGTTATGACATAGCCGATTACTACAGCGTCAATCCGAGTTACGGTGAAGTAAATGATTTGAAGAAACTCATCAAAGAGGCGCACAAGCGCGGCTTACGAATCATCACCGAGTTGGTGATCAACCACACTTCCGATAAGCACCCTTGGTTTGAACGCGCGCGAAATGCGCCGAAGGGATCGTCCGAACGCGAATACTACGTATGGACTGATGATCCCGATCAATACCGCGATGCCCGTATTATTTTTCAGGATTACGAAGCGTCCAATTGGACTTGGGACCCCGTAGCGGAGCAGTACTATTGGCACCGCTTTTTCCACCACCAGCCCGACCTCAACTTTGACAATCAGAAGGTGAGGGAAGAGGTGTTTAAAATTTTGGAGTACTGGTGCGAAATGGGAGTAGACGGCTTTCGCCTCGATGCGGTACCCTACCTCTTCGAGCGCGACGGTACCAATTGCGAAAACCTGCCCGAAACGCACAAGTTCTTAAAGGAGCTTCGCGCTAAGGTCGACGAATCCTATCCGGGAACGCTTCTTTTGGCGGAAGCCAATATGTGGCCTGAAGATTCTGCCTCTTACTTCGGCGATGGCGATGAGTGCCAAATGAATTACCACTTTCCCGTAATGCCGCGCATGTTTATGGCGCTCAATATGGAGGATCGGTATCCGATAACCGATATTTTCGATCAGACCCCCGAGATACCCGAGACTTGTCAATGGGCCATCTTTTTGAGAAATCACGACGAGTTGACGCTCGAAATGGTAACCGACGAGGAGCGTGACTACATGTATAAGGTCTACGCCAAAAATCCTCGCGCAAAAATCAACCTGGGTATTCGACAGCGCTTGGCCCCGTTGATGAACAATGACCGCAGAAAAATAGAGCTGCTGAACTACCTGCTTTTTTCCCTTCCGGGAACACCGGTAATCTATTACGGTGACGAAATCGGAATGGGAGATAACTTCTACTTGGGTGATCGCGACGGAGTACGCACGCCCATGCAGTGGTCGCCCGATAGAAACGGCGGTTTTTCGAAGGCCAATCCGCAGAAGCTCTATCTGCCATCTATTATGGACCCCGAATATACTTTCGAAGCGATCAATGTAGAAACCCAACGCCGCAACACTTCTTCTCTTTTTTGGTGGATGAAGCGGATGATCAACATGCGCAAAAAGTACAAAGCTTTCGGAAGGGGAGACCTGAAATTTCTGCGCGTAGAGAATTCGAAAGTGATGGCTTTCACGCGAACGTACGAGGATGAAACTATACTGGTAGTGGTCAATCTCTCGCGTTTTTCTCAGGCTGCCGAGATTGATCTCGGAGAGTTTACCGGTTTTGTACCCACTGAGCTTTTCAGTAAAAATGAATTTCCCGAAATAAAGGAAGGGCAAGACTATTCATTCACCATGACACCGTATGCATATCATTGGTTTTATCTTGAAAATGTCCATGCCGAAACGGAGGTGAGCTCCCGACATACTTTGAAAGTAGCAAAGGGACTCACGGGTATTTTGGCTAAGAAGCCGAAAGCGGAATTGGAAAGTAAAATCCTGCCCGGCTTTCTGAAAGGTGCATCTTGGTTTGCCGGAAAGGGAAGAAAAATGCAGAATCTGGAGATTGTAGATTCTACGGAATTGATGGTGGATGATGAGCCGACTCTTTTTCTGAATATCAGAGCCGACTTTGATGCAGGGATGTCCGACCATTATTTACTTCCCTTGAGTTTTACCTCAAGGCTCGGAGCCGAACATATCGTTGAAACTTATCCTGAGGCAGTCGTAGCCGATTTTCAAACGGAAGATGAAGAAGGCTTGTTGTACGATGCTTTTTACGGGAGTTCGCTGCAAAAATATCTCTTCGAAAATCTGCTTACTTCCAAGGAAATAAAGTTGAAGAAAAGCAAAGTGGCCTTCGAAAGTCACGTCGACGATGATAACACGGAATCACTGCGTCCGAAAGTCACTCAAGGCCACCATAGCAATACCTTAATTCAGTATGGGGGTAAGTATATTTTGAAGGTGTACCGAAAATTGGACACCAAGCTCAACCCCGATTTGGAATTGAATAAATTCTTGCACCAGAAAGTGAATTTTGAGCATGTACCCGCTTACCTCGGGTCAATTATGTGGAAGCAGGACGGAGACCCTATCGTGATGGGGATGCTACAGCGAATGGTCGAAAACAACGGAGACGCCGCGGGCTATATGAGCGATTTGCTCCAAAATTACTACGACCGCATATTGTCGACCAATAAAGATGAGCTCAGTCTTCCGAATGAAACACCCAACCTTACGGAGGCGGTTTCTTTCGAGAAGCTTTCCGAGCAAGAGCAAGTATTGCTGGGGCTTCACGGTGC
>CAZYWJ010000050.1:26118-27752 GCA_964651785.1 uncultured Cryomorphaceae bacterium | reverse complement strand
TGTCACTTGAACACTCTGATATATAGGTTTTGACTCGCAAACATGCGAGCCAAAAAAAAGTTTTCAAAAAAGTCAAATAAATTTTGTGAAATCGTTTTTTTTTTCATCTTGTTCTCATCAAGAGTATGCAGGTCGACCAAAACTTTTGAGACGAGATATCTGAACTCAATAAATTTTCAGAATAACCAGACAATTTCTTATCATGAAGAATCCTGCCATGATGTTAGCCAACATTAATGAGAACTGGCCTTCATATATAAAATCTTTAGTTGAAAAGAGATGAATTTACCTTTTTCCGATTTCATACGGCTCACTGGTTTGACGCTCAGGCTTTAATAATCCAATAAAAATTAAACATTAAAGGGTTATGTCCAATAATGTTTTTCATGTATAACAAAATAATATGAAAAAGTTAATTATAATATTTATCGTGTTGTGTTGTTTTAAGACAAATGGTCAAAACAATCCAGGCTTTGAAAATTGGGAAGTTAATTCACAAGGTATAGAAGTTCCTGAATTTTGGAATACAAATAATGTTCAGAATTCGATCTCAGTTAGTAAGTCCACCAGTTCTTTCTCTGGAACATATGCAGCGCGGATAGAGTCAAATGGTATTTCATTTGAAGGTAACGCCCCCGGTCTCTTATATGCAACTTGGACTGATCTTAATATACCTATGAGTAATATTATTTTCAGTTTGAATGTAGATAGTTTATCGAATGCCGCTATTGTAAAGGTTGTAGCTAGAGGTTACGCTAGTGGTAACTTAATTTTCAGCGATACGACTAGTTTTTCAATGGTGACTGATGGTTGGACGAGCGAAGAGTTAGTTTTATCAGATACGTTAACTGTTTGTGATAGTGTCGAAGTTGTCTTTAGCGCTCACACTATGGCAACTCCAACGGGTTTTGTAGGTTTTGCTCAATTTTTATTAGACGATGTTTCATTTAACCAGCCACTAAGTACCTCTCGATTAGATGGATTGAGTGCGCATGTAAATATTTACCCAAACCCAACCCTGAACGGTTTTTTTATAGAGTCACCGGATTATTTGAGCATCAGTTCAGTACAACTTGCAAATCTATCAGGCAGTGTTTTGAGAAGATATAATTCTGATTCTCGTCATATTGATGTGTCCGCCTTTTCAAAAGGCACATACATATTGAAAATTGAGACATCTCAAGGTGCTATATCAAAAAAAATTGTGATAAGATAAAAGAATGGATTGGGTAGCATTGTATTCCATGAATAATCTCCTCTTTAGGTTTATCAGCCTTCATCGGGTTTCATTTATAGTCTATCAGGTGGAATAGTCAAGAATTTTAATATCGATGCAGGAAGTAATAATATTCAGCTTTCTCTGGAAGATTTAAAATCAGGAGTGTATGTTATAGCTCTTAGTGATGGTGCGTCCATTGTTAAAGCGACTCATATTGTTGAATAATGTTTAGTTTATGTCAATTGAGAGGATGGCAATCAGTCGTCCTCTTTTTTTGAATTTTCTGTTTTCATTCAGAAGTGTATTTATTCGGGTTATGTCAATGCTTTATTTTGAAAAACCCACCCAATCTTAAAGCCGTTTTTGGTGATTTTCAGATAGACGTGGATTTCCTCCATTTTGAAATGGAAAATTT
>CAZYWJ010000050.1:20933-26018 GCA_964651785.1 uncultured Cryomorphaceae bacterium | reverse complement strand
TTTTTGGTGATTTTCAGATAGACGTGGATTTCCTCCATTTTGAAATGGAAAATTTTCTGGTTAAAAACCTGCACTACCTCGACAGCTCTTCCATGGCTTACGGCTTGGAAAGCCGAGTGCCTTACCTCGATCGTGAGTTCTTCGCTTTCGCTGCGGGTCTTCGCCTCGACTTCAATCTCGACAACCAACTTCGATCCGAGAAGATTCTCAACGCCGCCTACGCCGATGTGCTTCCCACCGAGATTACCACGCGCCGAAAGGCAGGATTCGGAATGCCACTGCGCTCTTTACTTTCTAATAGAGAAGTGTTGGATCAACTTCTGAAATATAATGCTTTAGAAGCTACGAGACAGATTGATATGGATCAATTGCGCAGGCTGGAAGAAGCACATGTCAGTTTTAAGGAAGATCAGTCGGCTTTGATTTATGGGTTGATGGTTTATGGTATTCAGATTGTCACGTAAACACTCTGGTTTATAGGTTTTGACCCGCAAATATGTTTCTCCAAAAAAAGTTTTCGAAAAAGTCAATTAAATTTTGTGAATTCGTTTTTTTTTTACATTGTACTCATCAAGAGTACATAGGTCCACCAAAACCCTTGAGACGAGATTCCTGAACTCGCGAACAAATCAGGTTTAACCAAAATCATATAAACATGAAAAATGTAATTTTCAACAGTTTCTTAACAGCATTTTTGCTGTGTCTTACCATAATCGTTCCAGCCAGACCATACGCTGTAGTTGACGGCATGCATGTTCTTGAAGGAGGATGCATATTCTTCCATATAACGGTTTATGATAATATGGATACGTCAAATCCTTCAGATGACCAGAGAATTGGTATTGGCTGGATAGGTACAGCTGATTGTAATGAAGGTATATCACCTAGTAATGGTTTCCTTCCGCAAGGTGACTTTAATTTTAATGGGTTGGAAGAATTTCAAGGTTTAGATGTTCCGAGTATTGATTATTCAGATATGAGTGAAGTTACTATTCTTGAACCTCTTGATGATTTTGAATTGCAAGTGTATCCGAACCCTTCGACAGGATCGGTGTCCATTGACTTCGAGGATTATCAGCCTTCATCGGGTTTCATTTATAGTCTATCAGGTGGAATAGTCAAGAATTTTAATATCGATGCAGGAAGTAATAATATTCAGCTTTCTCTGGAAGATTTAAAATCAGGAGTGTATGTTATAGCTCTTAGTGATGGTGCGTCCATTGTTAAAGCGACTCATATTGTTGAATAATGTTTAGTTTATGTCAATTGAGAGGATGGCAATCAGTCGTCCTCTTTTTTTGAATTTTCTGTTTTCATTCAGAAGTGTATTTATTCGGGTTATGTCAATGCTTTATTTTGAAAAACCCACCCAATCTTAAAGCCGTTTTTGGTGATTTTCAGATAGACGTGGATTTCCTCCATTTTGAAATGGAAAATTTCTTGGTGAAGAATCTCCACTACCTCGATGGCTCTTCCATGGCTTACGGCTTGGAAAGCCGAGTGCCTTATCCCGATCACGAGTTTGTGGCCTTTGCGGCAGGCCTCCCCATTGACTTTAAGCTCGACAATCAACTCGGTTCCAAAAAGATTCTTAAAGCCGCTCACGCCGATGTGCTTCCCACCGGTATCACCAAGCGCCGTAAAGCGGTATTTGGCATGCCGCTGCGTTCGCTGTTGTCAAAAAGAGCGGTACTCAATGAGCTGATGCCATACGATGCTTTAGAAGCTACGGGACAGATTAATATGGATCAATTGCGCAGGCTGGAAGAAGCACATGTCAGTTTTAAGGAAGATCAGTCGGCTTTGATTTATGGGTTGATGGTTTATGGAAACCACCAATCCAAAGCCTGAATTTACTGAGGCGGTGCATCGGTAGATCGAATTTATCGGAGTTGCTCGCATACACTCTACCTCAAAAATTCCGAGATATTCGATGGCTTTATTATTTCCGTCTTTGCCTCAGGATATTCATTCGTAAAGGCCCGAGTTACTTTTTTATTTGATTTTGGATTCCACTTCATTTCATACGCCGAAACATTTCCATGCTTTTCTTCAATATAATCCACTTCGCTGCCATTGTAGTTTCTCCAGAAATAACTTCGGTAATGGCGATTGAGATGTGCGTGGAGTTTCATTCGTTCGCTGATCGCGAAATTCTCCCACAGCAGTCCGGCGTCATCTCGCTGCGAGAGCGGGCGGTAGTCGTCAATGACTGCATTGCGAATGCCGTTGTCCCAAAAGAAAATTTTATTTGATTTCGAAATCTCTTTCCTCGGATTTTTGCTAAATGCGGGCAGCCGGAAGATGACAAAAGCCTTTTCAAGAATATCAACATAGGCTTCCACCGTGCTCGATTTTATCTTGAGGTTATTGCCAAGTTCGTGATACGAGACCTGAAATCCGACTTGATAAGCCAACAATCGCAGCAGGGAATCGAGAAATGCAGGCTTTCGGATATCTTTCCAAACCAAGACATCTTGATACAGGTATTGTCCGCTCAGGTTGCGCAGAATAATCTCCGCATCACCCTGATTATTGAAAACATCGGGATAGCAGCCATAAATCAAATGAAAAGGTAATTTTTGCTCGATCTGAAAGGGAGTGGTGTCGGGATACATCTCCGTAAGCGAAAAAGGGTAGAGGTGAAAGAGAAATTGCCTTCCGGTCAACGGTTCAAAAATGGTGTTTGAAATATCGATTGACGAAGAACCCGTGGCAACGATTTTTAAATCTTTAAAATTGTCAACAAGAAGTTTAAGAAGGAGCCCTGCATTTTCCACCCGCTGGACTTCGTCAATAACCAAGACCTGATTGTTTCCCACAACCCCTTTCAGAACTTCAATCGATAAGTTTTTAAGTCGCTCCCTTACAGATTGCTCATCGGCATTAAGCCAAATCATTTTTTTCTCTTCTGAGAAAAACTCTTGAAGCAGGGTGGTTTTACCCACCTGTCTAGCCCCGGTTAAGATTATTGCCTTTTTTTTCCCGGTGTGACTTTTTAATGCAGAAGTAAGAAACCGACTTACCATTTTTCGAAACTATGAATATTTCCGTTATAATGGAAAAAATAGTACTAATATTTCCGTTACAATGGAAAAATTAGTATTAATACTTCCGAGAGAATCCGCTAATCCCGAATGGGCAGCCGGACAAAAAGATTAGTATCTTGTGTTTATCAAATTAGGATAGCCATGAACAAGATTCATATCAAGAGGGTATTCCCGTATAATATTTTTACAAACCGAACGGTGAAACTATCCATGGAAAAGGAGCCGGTTGTTCGCATAAGTCCACGAGGCGAGCAAATTTTTGAATGTGAAGCAAGTCAAGTCGAGCTAATGGCGAAACTCGATTGGTATAGAAGCCGTGTAGAGGTGCATTTCGATTCCGAGTCCGATCGATATTTTATTCTTCGCCTTCGAGGTCACAGCATTTTCGAACATACGGCGATCTCACTCACTCCTTTTCTGGTTCAGTTGCTGGAGGTAGACCGCGAAACCTATCACAATTATTCCACCAAGGTCTACGATAGTTTCGTAAAAGCAGCCGATCATCCCGATCAGGTGAGTTTCGGTACGACCATCATTCTGTCGATTTTCTTTTTCTCGCAAAGCATTCTTTCAGATATCTACCCTGAAAGCCTCAAGGAATTAATGACGATATCGGCACTGATAGGCGCTATCGGCGCTTTGGTGATTCGCTACGATGGGAGCCGAATTTCGCTCTTAGACGCTCGCCTGAGGTATTTGTCTACCGGCCTCGTTTTTCTGGCTTCCGTTATTTGGATGGTGATCGAAGGACTCTCGGGTGCCTGGCTTTTCGCCCTTCCCGTTTTTGCTTTGATCGCTCGCAACTTCGGGATGTTGATTGTGAAGCCTGAATCTGAACTTGGTTGAAAGAAGAGCTTCTTAAAGTCTGTAAACGGAGAAAAAGAAGGAGTTTACTCTTAAGGCTGAATACAGGCGCTCTCGTACAAGCCCTCCTGATTCTTCTCTTTCCGTGCTTCTCAGCCGCGCAGAGTGAGCAAGTAATTCTTGTCTCCTGTGAAAACAAGACTCCTATCGATGGAGCATATGTGCTGGATGAAAAAAATGGAAAAGTTCTCGGCTATTCCAATCAGGAAGGAAGAGTCATCGTATTTTCTGAAAATATAGAGTGGCCTTTAAATTTGAAGATTTACAAGATGAGTGCTCTGGATACATCGATTGTATTAACGCAGGGTAAAACTTCTGTTTGTCTAACTCCAAATCCTTATCAGCTTTCAGCTTTCGAAGTCATTTCTGAGAAGGAAAATATCGCTGAATCCTTTCGAAGTTATATTAACAATACGGTTTCAAAGTTAAAAGATTCCGATACTACTCATTACTTCTCATTTAATTGGAACTATACGCTGCCCGACAGTAATTGGTCTATGAGTATCGAAGGTGTATTTAAAATACCATATCAATCTTATACAAAATTCAATTCCGGTGGATATGCGTCAAAGTTCTGTCAGATGGAAATAAGGCTTGACTCCGGTTTATTCAATTCTGATTTTATTAATAGCACTAACTTAAACTACATAGCATCAGCTTATCTCATACAATCTGATCACCTCAGGAAGAGATTTCCATTTCGTAAGAGAATAAAGGATGAATACATAGTTGACAAAATTTCTGATCGTTCATACACCAAATTTATTTATTCGAGACCGGTCAAGAAAGATTGGAAATTGCTTATTAGTTATCCGGTTTTTGATGACGATAGTGTTCTGGTTGAAAATGAATATAAATTAGAACTCATTAACAATAGCGATATTCCAAAGAATGCTTTTTCTTATTTAGAAGAGAAGTACAGAGTTGGTTATAAGCTCATTAAGGGTGAACTAATCATGTCTTCTATTCAGGCTTACGACAAACTCAAGCACATAAAAGGATCTATATCAACCGTTGAATTCAATGCTTCCTTAATCTCCGAGCCTCTATCTCTCTGTGAGGAAGTTTTTATTATGAAGCAGTTTAATAAAGAAAATTTGATTCAACTCAATAAGCTGGAAGGCTACGAAGTTATTTTAGAATAGAATTGAGACCTTAAGCTGCTTCATCA
>CAZYWJ010000050.1:18144-20833 GCA_964651785.1 uncultured Cryomorphaceae bacterium | reverse complement strand
TGGAAGGCTACGAAGTTATTTTAGAATAGAATTGAGACCTTAAGCTGCTTCATCAGATTGACATTTATGCCGATGTCTTTCCCGCCTACACAATAAAGCGCCGTAAAGCCAGATTCGGAAATGCCGCTAATCTTTACTTTCTAATAGAAAAGTGTTGGATCAACCCCTGAACTATGATGCTTTGGAAGCCACGGGACAGATTGATATGGAACAATTGAGAAAGTTGGAAAAGTCGCATACCAGTGGGAGGGCGGATCAGATAGCTTTGATTCACGCTTTGGTAGTGAATGGTCTGAATGTTGCAAGCGAATTATTCACTATTTTCACGGACATGAAGATCTTTTACGGCACCAAAGAGCAACACAAAGAGCTGAAGCAAAAAGAGTTTTTGGCGCTCACTCCTGTCGAAAGATTTTACGCTTTTTTGAGATTGAGTGAAAGAATAGCAGAGTTTCCTACCAAAGCAGAAACAGTTAAAGATTCCGGAAATTTTGTCATACAACGGAGGGTGAAGGTGTGAAAACCTGGGATGATGATATCAATCTGTTTATTGAACTGTGTGCGAGACACGGTGTAAGGATGCTTCTGGTAGGAGGAGGAGCGGTAAATTTTCATGGATATCAGCGGCATTCTGCCGATGTGGATTTTTGGATAAGTACTGATCGGCAAAATCTGGATATGTTGGTAAAAGTCTTTCAAGAAATGGATTTGGACATCACTTCTTTTCCTGACGAAGTAGTCAATCAGGCGCAAAATATTTCCGTAAAATTTTCTCCCGTCGGATTGGATCTCGAGTTAATTACAAAATTTGAAATAGGAAAATCGTTCGATCAAGCTTTCGAAGATTCCGTAGAAGTGCATATCAAGGAAAAGCCCATTCGTAAGTGGAGAGTGCTCAATTTGGAAGATTTGATCCTTAGCAAAGAAAGAGCAGCACGCCCGAAGGATTTGCTCGATATTATTGAGTTAAGAAAAATTAATCCTTAGTCGACCACTTCGTCTTTTTCTTCTTCCCGCCCTGAAACAGCACAAACTGCAGCACGATTCCGAAAATGATGATCAAGGCCATTTCCAGATTTGACATCAGGTTGCTACTGTCCAAGGAGTCTTGAGCTTGAATCTTGAGGCTCTTGCTTTCTTTTAATTGAATGTCGGATAAGTCGGCCAAAAGCACTTCAATTCGCTCTATATTGGCATTAGCCGTTTCTCGTTTTATCATGCCTTGAGCTTTCAGATCATCGATGTTTTCTTTTAATCTACCGAACAGTTCCTTCTCCTTCTTCGTTAGCGTGGTCTCTTCGTATTTGGCTATTAAAGCATCAATTTCCTGATCATTGTTAAAATTCAGAATCTCCAAATTCGCCATCCTCATCTTGCGATCGTGAAAAGCGTTACTGAGGTCGAAGAGGTAATCCTGCGCCACCACTCGATCGTAATAAATAGAACTGAGCTTTTCCTGAACTTCTTCAAAGTGTTTCTGATCCAGTCTGTTGGTAATGAAAACCAAGAGAATGACCATGATTAAACCCAATACCGTTCTGATTTTTTCCGAACCTCTGTCCATACCGCTAATTTTTGGTTAAAATAGAAAGAATTAAAACGTGGTGGCGATGGAAAACTTGTGGAAAACACCCTCTTTCTGCTTGCCGCATTCCGCATTGTGGCTAGTACATTTGTTTACCAAATTCGAGCCGTTGGATCAACTCTTACAAAGCCTGAAAAAAGGCGATATGGAAATCGCTACTTTACCCAATCCCGTTCCCGGGAAAGGTGAAGTACTCGTACGCACCGCCTTCTCGGCGATCAGCACGGGCACGGAAGGCAAGACGGTGAGCGATGCCCGCAAAGGCTACGTGGCCAAAGCCAAGTCGCGCAAAGAGGAAGTGGCTAAGGTGGTCAAGGCGGCTCAGACTTACGGAGTAGCCGAAACCTACAAGCTCGTGATGAATAAGTTGGAGTCGCTGCAGCCATTGGGTTATTCACTGTCGGGCGAAGTCATTTCCATCGGAGAAGGTGTCTCGGAATTCAAGCCGGGCGACCGCGTGGCCTGTGGCGGGGCTTCTGCTTCTCACGCGGAGCTCGTGTGCGTTCCAAAGAATCTCTGTGTTAAGCTTGATCAGAGTGCTGAGCTCGATCAGGCTGCTTTCACCACCATCGGTGCTATTGCCATACAAGGCATCCGTCGCGCCGATTTGAAGCTGGGCGAAAATTGCGCCGTCATCGGTTTGGGATTGATCGGTCAGTTGACCATTCGATTGCTCAAAGCGGCAGGTGTGAAAACCTTTGGAATTGACCTTAAAGACGAGTTAGTCGAGCTTGCGCTTCAGTCAGGGGCTAGCGACGCAACCCTTCGCGGAGACGAGCTGATCGAAGAGCGAATCAGGAGATTCTCCAATGGAAACGGAGTGGACGCCGTGATTATTACTGCGGCTACTTCATCGAACGATCCCGTAGAGCTGGCCGGTGAGATTTGTCGCACGCACGGAAAAGTGGTCATCGTCGGAGCCGTTCCTACGGGCTTTAGCCGAAAGGCTTATTACCGAAAGGAGTTGGAATTGTTGATGAGCACCTCATACGGCCCGGGCCGCTACGACGCTAATTACGAGGAGAAAGGGCTGGATTATCCCATCGGACAGGTGCGCTGGACTGAGAATCGAAATATGCAGGCATTTGCCGACTTGCTGAGTTC
>CAZYWJ010000050.1:0-18044 GCA_964651785.1 uncultured Cryomorphaceae bacterium | reverse complement strand
AGGTGCGCTGGACTGAGAATCGAAATATGCAGGCATTTGCCGACTTGCTGAGTTCTAGAGCCCTCACTATTTCGGATTTGATTTCGCACAGATTTCCCTTCGCTGAAGCAAAACGTGCATTTGACTTGATCGTCGATGGAGAGGAGTCCAAGATGGGCGTATTGCTGGAATATGATGTTTCGAAAAAGCATATCCTTGAAAGAAGTTCTCGTCCGGAGAAGAAGATATTGAAATCGGATTCAGTTTCCTTTATCGGTGCGGGTTCCTTCGCGGGAAATTTCCTCCTACCGAATCTCAAGGATAAAATTCACCTATCGGCAGTGGCGACCAAGCGCCCGCACTCGGCGGAGAATGCCAAAAGAAAATTCGACTTCGATCGGGCTTTCGCCGATGCGGATGCACTGATTAAAAATGATTCCGCAGGAGCGGTAATGATCGCTACGCGGCACGATAGTCATGCTTCGTTAACACTAAAATCCTTAAGGGCTGGAAAGCGTGTTTTCGTAGAAAAGCCGCTTTGCCTGAATATGCAAGAGTTGATGGAAATCAAGGAAGCAGTCCGATCAAATACGAAGGCTGATGTGATGGTGGGTTTCAACCGGCGATTTGCTACTGCCATCTTAGAGTTGAAAAAGAAACTCTCATTGGAATTACCCAAGGTGATTCAATATCGAGTAAATGCAGGCTACCAACCCGACGACCATTGGGTGCACGACCCCGAAATCGGTGGTGGTAGAATCTTGGGCGAAGCGTGTCACTTCGTCGATCTCTGCTATTTTTTGGCTGCATCGCCAATCGTTTCCGTTGCGGCGGTACCGATGGCAGCGGAGCCGCAAAATTTCGATTCCTTTACGGCCAATTTGGCTTTCGCCGATGGATCTGTTGCGAGCTTGGTCTACTTGAGCAATGGCAATAAGGCTTTGCCGAAAGAACACATCGAAGTTTCAACGGGGGGATTTTCGGCTGTAATTGACGATTTTAAAAAGGTGAGCTATTTTGGCAAAAGCACGAGCAAAAACAAATTGCCAAAGCAAGATAAAGGTCATGCAACTGAAATGGAGCTGGTTGCTGAATCATTAAAGAAAGGGAGTTCATTTCCCATTCCTGTCGATGAGGTGTTCCATTCCACACTGGTCACTTTCGCCTTGCTGGAGTCAGTGCGACAGGGTGGTCAGCAAATTTTCATTGAAGAATTCGAACGCAGATGGATTTCACCCAAAGCGAACTGATCCGCGTCAAGCGTGCCTTTCATGAACTCGATCAGTATTGCATTAAGCGCAAATACAAGGGCTTTGATCCCTACGATATTTTACTTAGTCCCTTTCCTTTCAAAAAAATGGGAAAGTGGCCGCCAATATTGGCCATCCAGGTATTTAAGCGTAATCCGATCAATCTCCGTCAGGTTTTTGGTGTACCAAAACAGTGGAATCCCAAAGCACTGGGGCTCTTTTTGAAATCGTACAGCCTGATGCCTGCGAGCAAAGAAAATGAGGAAAAGTGCAAATGGCTTTTTGAGAAACTGCTGGAATTGCAAACACCCGGCTACCCGGGAATGAGCTGGGGATATCCCTTTCCGTGGGCCAGTCCCGAAAAGTATTTGCCCGAATGGTCGCCCACTTCGGTGGTGAGCGGCTTCGTAGCGCAAGGCCTCGATGCGTATTACCGACGCTACGGCGATAGAAGAGCCCTCGAGGCCATTGAGAAGGTTTGCGTTTTCCTTTCAGATGCACTCCATCACACGGTTCAGGACGAACTTTACGCCATCAGCTACAGCACGGTCAAAGCCGATTTTTGCTACAATGCCTCTTTGCTGGCGGCGCAAACGTATGCCTTGTGCTACGCGCATAACGGTCAAGCGTCATATGCCGAGATTGCCAAGCGGGCCTTGGATACGGTCATATCCCGACAGAAGAGTGATGGTAGTTGGAATTACAGTGAAAACTTGGAGACAAAGCGACAGCGAGTACAAATCGATTTTCATCAAGGCTTTATTCTGGATTCAATTCTCTCCATCGCTCAGTCTTTAAACTATTTTTCGGATGGGGTAGAAAAGGCTTTGCAGGAAGGAATCGAGTTTTATCGAGATGAGCAATTCAGTTCAAAAGGTCGTTCGCTCTGGCGCTTGCCCAACGATTACCCCACGGATATTCATCATCAGGCTCAGGGCATCATCACCGCCATAAAATATTACAATCAAACAGGAGGAAGACGAGCTGAGGACTTAGCGAAATCAGTACTTTTTTACACCTTAGATAATTTTCGAGACCCAAAAGGATATTTCTATTACCGCAAACATAAAAATGTGACCGATCGAACTTCATACATGCGTTGGGGTAATGCATGGATGCACCTCGCCATGAGTGAAGTAATCAATGCTAAGCAGCCGGAGGAGAAGCCCGAGCGAAAGCAGAAAATCCCGCTTAGGTGAAACGCTTTCTCTTTTATATGGGGCATCCGGCTCACTACCACAATTTTAAAAACTGCATCCGCATATTGGAAGAGCGCGGAGATGAAGTGCTCGTGGTAGCTCGAGGTAAGGATGTGTTATTCGATCTGATCGAGGAAGAAAACTGGAAAGTGGTTAAGTGGCCTTCACGCAAGAAAGGCGGAAAGCTGAACCTTACCTTAAACATTTTAAAGCGCGAGGCAAAGCTTCTGAGATTGGTTCGAAAATTCAAGCCTGATCTTATGGCAGGCACCGACCTTGGAATCACCCACGTTGGCAGAGTCTTAAAAATTCCTTCGGTGGTAGTAAATGAAGATGACAGCGCGGCCATTCCGCTTATGGCCAAATACGCCTTTCCGCATGCCACCAGAATTTTGGCCCCGAATTGCTGTGATCAATCTCCCGCCAATCACAAAAAGATCGGTTACGAAGGATATCACGAATTGGCCTATTTGCACCCGGATTACTTCACTCCCGATCGCAGCAAGCTACCTCCTGAAATGCGTGAAACGGGAAATTATTTTATCCTCAGATTTGCCAATTTGACGGCGCATCACGATTTCGGCAGAAGAGGAATAAACAATGAAATTGCTCATAAGCTCATTGAATTATTGGAGTCTAAAGGCAATGTCTTCATTACTTCTGAACGAGAATTATCGATGGATTTAGAATTGTATCGTCTTCCGATCCACCCTTCCGTGATGCATCACGCTATGGCCTTCGCCGATCTCTATCTGGGTGACTCGCAAACCATGGCGGCAGAAGCGGCTGTACTGGGAGTGCCATCCATTCGCTTTAACGATTTTGTCGGTGAGCTAAGCTATCTTGAAGAATTGGAACACAAATATCAGTTGACAAAAGGGATATCTGCGTCAAACGCTGAAGCACTTTTGGAGACCGTAGAGGAATGGACTGATAACCCTGATTTGAAAAGTCTTTTTGCCGAAAGGCGAGAACGAATGCTGGGAGCCACTATCGATGTAACGAAACGATGGATTGAGGTTTTTGACGAACTTGCAAAAACCCACCGTTAGTTGTTTAAAAGTATTTCGCCACGAGGTTGCTTCAGCGATGTGTCACGGTAAATTCGGTGAAACCAACCACCGAAGACCTATGGAGGAAGTTGCAGGTGCACAGAAAGTTGTAAGAGGCATTGCGGGAAGTCGGCTTTTAAGTTTTGTGGCTCCTTTGCTGGAAAAGAGCGAAGCCAAGACGGAAGTTGTAAAAGTTTCAGATCACTTTAATGTTGAGAAGCACGCAGACGCGAGTTTGGATCACTTTCTGAACCTTCATCGTGTGAATGATATTCAGGGCATCAACCGATTTTTTCGATTGGTGAATCAAAAGTTGAAGCAAGATGGAACCTTCGTAGGTTGTGTGGAAACGTTGGAGCAACGCCGCGAACGTCTTTTTCGCAAGTTTCCACCTGTCATCAATTTGGGCTATTATGGATCTGACTTTATCTTCAAAAGGGTCTTCCCGAAATTCAAATTCACAAAGAAAATCTACTTTATATTGACAGGCGGCAGAAACCGTGCTTTGTCAAAATCTGAAGTACTGGGACGATTGGTTTACTGCGGTTTTCGGATAGAGGAAACCGAAGAAATCTACGGCAAGTTGTATTTCAAGGTCAGAAAAGTATCCGAACCACTCACCGAATGCGAGCCGAGTACGGGTTTGTTGTTGCGCATAAAGCGAATCGGATTTCGCGGACAGCCGATCACCGTTTACAAATTCAGAACGATGCATCCTTACGCTCAATACATTCAGTCGTATGTTTTTGAGCAGAATAGCTTGCAGGAAGGGGGGAAGTTCGCCGACGATTTCAGAATAACTAAATGGGGTCGATGGATGCGAAAATTTTGGATTGATGAAATTCCGATGCTCTACAACATATTCAGAGGTGACTTAAAACTGGTTGGCGTGCGACCGCTCAGCGAGCACTATCTTAGTTTGTATTCCAGCGAACTTAAAGACCTACGGGTGAAGGGAAAGCCGGGACTGATTCCGCCTTTTTATGCCGATATGCCCGGAACGCTCGATGAAATTATGGAATCGGAATCGAGGTACATGAAGGCTTATTTTCAAGATCCTTTTTCAACTGACCTCAATGTTTGCCTCAAAGCTTTTTCCAATATCTTTTTGAAAAAAGCACGAAGCCATTGATGGCAAGACTTCTCCTACTTTTTACATGCGTTTTTGCAATGGCAGCGACCTTTGCGCAAACCGTTTATGAGCCTTCCGGCAATTCGGTTTATCGCTTTTTGGACGAAATGGCTGCCGCCGATCGGATCTCGCTCAACAGTTTTGCCAAGCCCTATAGCCGAAAGCAAATCGCGCTGTGGTTAGAAAAGCTGGAAACGCAAAAAGAAGAGCTGACAAGTCGGCAATCAGAACAACTGGAATTTTTCTTGAAAGACTATGGCAAAGAGCTTCGCGTTGGAAAAGATTGGGATCGAAGGCGCGACCTTTTCTTTTACAGCGATTCTACTTTTGAGCTTACGGTGAATCCTATTTTGGGAGGTTCAATTATGGCTAACGAGAATGGTTCACGCATTTGGCGAAGAGTGGGCGGAGAGTTTTTTGCCTCGGCGGGCAATTTCGGGTTTTATGGCTCTTTGCGCGATAACAATGTGTCCGAAGTTTTAGCAGCGCCACAATACCTCACTACCCGTCAAGGCGAGAATTACAAATCGATATCGGCTGAGAATCGCAGTGATTTTAACGAGGCAATTGGTGGAATCTCCTATCAGTGGAAATGGGGAGACGTGGCCGTAATGAAGGATCGATTGATTTGGGGAAATACGGTGCGCCACGCCAACATTTTTTCCGGCAAGGCACCTTCTTATGCCATGTTGAATTACCGACTCTATCCCACGGATTGGTTGGAGTTTCAATACATCCACGGCTGGCTGGTTTCGGAAGAGTTGGATAGCGCCAGAACCTACCTGACGCCCAACGGTAATCGCCGTGTATATACCAATAAAAATATTGCAGCCAATTACCTGACGATTAAATCGAATTGGAATATCGATTTTACATTCGGTAACTCGATTATATACAGTGATAACGGTCTGAATCCGGTTTACTTTATTCCTTTCATGTTTTACAAATCGGCTGACCACACCTACTCGGGTACGGGTAGCAATGAGTTGGGACAGAATGCTCAGCTTTTTATAGACGTAAGTGCCAGAGCCATCAAGAATTTGCACCTGTACGCATCCCTTTTTGTAGATGAAGTGAGCTTCAGCAATTTTTGGGACTCGGAAAACCAAACCAATATCATGAGTCTGAAGCTCGGTGGTACTTGGTTCAATGCTTTGCCAAATATCCACCTGAGCGGAGAGTACACCCGCACGAATCCATGGACCTATCGACACCAAATTGAGTCGACCACATTTGCTTCCAATCAGTACAATCTCGGCCATTACTTGGGTGAGAACGCTGATGAGATTTACGGAGCCATTGAATACATTCCACTTAAAAATCTTCGATTTAAGGCGGGACTTTGGTATGCCAGAAAGGGCGAGCCGCACGTGTATGAAATTATCAATGGGAATGCGAATGTTACCGGTTTACAGTTTTTGGAAACAACAGACTGGAGCCAAACGGGTGCGAGCTTCTCAGCAGAATGGGAAGTGCTGAACGGCGCCGTAGTGTTCTTGGAAGTTCTCTATTTGGACTCTGAGGGAAATCCGGTTTACACGCCCGAATTCATTTCAGGCCAAGTCATTTCCGGTGAGGGTGGTTTCCGGATTGGTTTTTAATTATTTCCGGGAGGAGTGGTGGAAGAGGAAGGTGGAGTTCCTTCGCCGCCATCCAGCAGGTATTGCATCTCGAAAAGCTTGAGCTGGAGTTCAAACATTTTCATCTTGATGTCATTCAACTGCTCGTCTGACTGATCGGGAGTAATCGGATTAGACTGTCTCGACTCAATCGGGCCGGGAAGGCTAACCTCATTTGGCTCCACATCGTCTTTCTTCGAACCAAAGAGACTCCACTTTTTATCCTTCGGCTCCTTCTCGTTTTTTTCTTTTTTCTTCGGGTACTGGTCTTTAGTACGGTTGAAATTGTACCGTAACCCCACGCCGAAATAGGAATACTTGTCATTGGCTGAAAAATCACGATCCCATGCATCGAGGCGGTCAGTAGCTAAGTTGTTTAATACGTAGCTGAAGGTCACATCCGTTTTGTGATTGATGCGATATCCCGCAGTGAAACCAACGGGAATATTGAGCGCTATTGCCGGAGAATCCTTGTCTTCCAAAGCATAGCGTTGAGTCGGAGGATTTTCATCCACCACGGTGTATCCCACATAGTCGCGAATTTCGCCTTGCTGCGTTCCGACCGGTCGCCAAGTAGAGATGGCTCGGAAGAATGTAAGACCGATTCCGATTTCAGCGTTTACGTAAAACTTGTAATCGTCCAAATCGTTTCCCTTACCGAATAATTGGTTCAGAATGTCGTAGGTGGCTTTGATGTTCACGGTATTGTATTCCGATTCGAAATCAAGTGGCAGACTCTCTTTCCCGATCAATCTTCCGCCTCCCAGCGATCCCTTTTCGAATTCCAGTTTGGCTCCCAAGCCAAAGTCGAATTTCTTTTCCGCATACACTCGCCAGCCGAATTTGTAGTAAGTGTCAAAATCTTCGAAAGGGGCAAAAATGTCGTAATCGGCCATACTGCCGTGAAAAAGTGCCAAGCCTGCACTGGCCCCCACGGAAAATCCGTTGAAAAATGCGATCAGTTGTTGATCTTCTTCGGCCAAAGCCAAACGCACGGATTCCTTTTGGCGGTAAGCCTTTACCCACGGATCATTTTTGTCATGGCTTCCTGCTGCCAAAATAAATGGCAAAAAAAGTACGGAGAGAAGGAGAGATTTTTTCACAATATCAAAACTGGCTTTTTTGGTTGAATAATCAATTGGTTTTTGGTCGATTTGTCATAAATCCATTGTTGAAAACCATGGTAGGTTGAATTGGAATAGTTGTATTTTTGGACGTACAATTGTGTTTGATTCACCAATCAGATGAAATCCTTAGGCCTGACCGTCCTTTTTTCTGCATTTCTTCTCGTGTTGAACGGGCAAGATTTGATAGAGCGCAATTACTTTGATAATGCGAAGGCAAAGAATGCTGCTATAGCGGCTGCTCGCTATGCGGAGGAAGGCTATTATTACACCAAGTTTACCACTTTTATAAATTCAGTAGATAGTTCACGGCTTTTTGCCGATACTGCCCTGTTTTTTATGAAGCGCTCTTTGATGCTGAGCGATACCTCACTTTTTCACGCGCCTAAAACCAATTTGAGGGCTCTCAATTTGCTTTATCAGGGGAAATCAAAACTACAGATTGCCGATTCCGTTATGCGTGAATTTTACCCGATGGTTGATATTTCCTCGCATCATTATTTCGGCAAAGAAACCTCGCGCCATTTAAGCAATGCCGTGATGGATTTATTCAATGCGTCATTGCTGCTCAAATCAGAACCTCAGAATGAAACTGCGAGGATTCCGGATTATGAAGTTCTTCCTTTTAAAGATGAATTGATTCGGCTCGAAGCCGATGAAGCCTCCTTTCAGCAAGCGGCAAACAGCTACGAAGAGGAAATAGCTTTGTATGAAGATATGTACAAGGAACTGCAGAGGCAGGCTGAGCGAGCAAAGAAAAAGGATATTTCAAAGTCTATCGAAAAATCCATGCAGCAGGTAGAGGCTCAACTGAACATGGCCGTATCCGGGCTCGAAGATGCTTCTTTTCGTATTGAAGAGATTCGCGAATTACTCGACAAGAAGTACTTGAAAGATGTAGCAGGAGTGGAGGATCCAGAGAATATTTCTCAGTTTGATAAGGCAGAAAATGGTGAAGTTACGATGGATGAAGAAGTACCCGACGGATTGGTTTACAAGATTCAGTTAGGCTACTATCCGGAAGATGTAGACAAGAATAATTTTGCGGGCTTGTTTCCGGTAAGCGGAGAAACCGTAAAAGATGGCTTAGCCAGGTTTTATGCAGGGCTGTTTTTTAGCTATGAAGAGGCGAGTAAGGGAAATGCTTACGTAAGAGAAACGGCCATCCCCAATTCTTTCGTAGTGCCTTTTTACAACGGACAGAAAATCAGCATGAGCAGGGCAGTTGCCATTGAGCAACAGCGAGGTTCTGAGTAATCAGCTTTCGAAATTTTCTCTCAGTTCATTTTGTTGGGTCTCAATGAGATCATACATCGCCATTTGAGAGCGCACTCTCGGTTCACCTTTTTTCTGCTTTACATAATTATTAGGCTGTGGCCCTTCCAAGATTCGCGCTTTCACATTGTCGCTCCACTGTAGCTCCATCATGTCGCTTATCTCCTTTCGGATGCGAGGGTCGTAAATGGCTACACTCACCTCAACGCGATAATCCAGGTTTCGCTCCATCCAATCGGCCGAACTGATGTAAATATCTTCCGTGCCGCCGTTGCCGAAAATGAAGACACGGGTATGCTCCAAGTAGCGATCGATGATGCTGTGGATTTCGATGTTTTCACTCAGGTTTGGAATGCCCGGCATCAACGAGCAGATACCCCTCACCAAGAGACGGATTTTGACACCGGCCCTGCTCGCTTGGTAGAGTTTTCTGATCAACGTTTCATCCACCAAGCTATTCACTTTAATGAAGGCATACGCTTCTTTGCCTTGCTTGGCGAACTGTATCTCCCGATTGAGCATCTTAATATACTTCGTTCGCATGGCCGCGGGAGCCACCAACAGATGCTTAAATCGGAAGTTGAGGTAAGGTTTTTCAATAAACGCGAAGACTTTTAATGCCTCCTCACAGATTTCTTCGTGAGAGGTGAATAAGGCAAGGTCGGCATAAATCTTAGCGGTATTTTCGTTAAAGTTTCCCGTAGCGATTACGGCTTGATGAAGCTCTTTGCCTTTCACTACGCGCGTAACCACGGCGAGTTTGCAGTGCACTTTCATGTCCGGTATTCCGAAAATCACTTTTACACCGGCATCTTGCAAGGTTCGACTCCATTCTAAGTTTGCTTCTTCGTCAAATCGGGCTCTAAGTTCTACCATCACCGTAACGTGCTTACCGTTTTTGGCCGCGCTTATGAGAGCATTTACTACACGGGAACGATTGGCCACACGGTAAAGTGATATTCTGATTTCTCTTACGTCAGGATGGATGGCAGCTTCGCGTAAAAAGTGCACGAACCCGCGAAAATGTTGGTACGGATACTGGAGCAAGACATCATTCGATTCGATGGCATTGAGAATGCTGCTTTCTCTCGTGAGTAAAAAGTGGTCGCCTGCATTGCGAGGTTCCCATTCCAAATCTTTCCCGCCCACATTCGGGAATTTCATGAAATCCTTGGAATTGTGATACCGACCTCCTGAAATGATGTTGTCATCTTCATCCACATGCAATTCTTTGCACAGATACTTGAGCAAATCGCCGGGCATTTCGCTATCGTATAGAAAACGAACCGGCTGACCTTTTTTGCGCTGTTTCAAGCTTTTCTTCATCTTTTCGTAAAAGCCTTTTGAAACGTCGTCGTCCAAATCCAACTCCGCATCGCGTGTAAGTTTTATGGTGTAAGCCTCAAGTGTTTCATAATCGAAAATCCCGAAGATCTTATCCAGATTAAATCGTATCACATCATCCAGAAACATGATGAATTTTTTGCCATCTGCCTCGGGAAGCACCACAAAACGCGGCGTAAGTTCGGAGGGGACTTCGATCAGTGCATATTGCTTGGCCGTGCCCGATTTATTCTTTTTTCGGGTGGTGAGCTTTACCGCCAAAAAGATGGACTTATCTCGCAAATAGGGAAACTCATCTAAATTTTTAAGCATGATGGGAACCAGCAGGGGCGCCACTTCTGCACGATAGTACTCATCAACGAACAGAGACTGCTCTTCGTTGAGCTCGTTTTCTTTAACGATCTCAATATTGTGCGTTTTAAGTTCATCGAGAATGTTTGCATAGATCTCGGCAAAAAGCTCTTTCTGACGAACCACTTCATCCTGTATCTCATCAAGTACTTCTGCCGCCGTCTTGTTTCCGATCAGCTCCTTCTTTTTACTCACCGCTTCTACTCGCTTCATGGTAGCAACCCGAACGCGAAAGAATTCGTCGAGGTTGTTCGAAAATATTCCGAGAAATCGCAATCGCTCTACCAAGGGCACGGTAGGGTCCTGTGCCTCTTGCAAAACGCGATGATTGAATGACAACCAACTAAGCTCACGATTGACCGTGCGGTTCTTAAGACTAATAGACATGCTAGTAACGTTTAATTATTCTGCCGGGGCAGCCTGTCGGGATAGTCCGTAATCAGACCATCCACTCCCATCTCGATCAGTTCATTCATCTCTTCACGCTCATTGACCGTCCAAGGAATGACCTGCATTTCTTTCTGGCGTGCAAAGGCAATTAGTTCCTTATTCACCAAAGTGAAATCGGGACTATAAATGTCGGGAGTAAATCCCAATACACGCAGATTTTCCTCGGGAGATTCTGAGTTTTCTACGAGAAGAGCCAATTTCAGCTCGGGGTATTTTTGGTGCGCTACCTGTAGGGTTCTTACATCAAAGCTTTGAATGATGGTGCGATCCGCAACACCGGCATTTTTGACTACCGATACCAGCAAATCCACAAACTCTTCCGGCTTCGGGTGGAAAATAGAATCACCGACGGGCAGGCTTTTGGTTTCAATATTGTAAAACGGCAGCGACCGAGATGCGTTTTTTGCGTGTTCTTCCGCTTTGGCGATTACTTCACTCAGCAGCGGCTTAGCCACCCTCATTTTTTCCTGGTCGGGAAATCGAGGATGAGGTTTCGAACCGACATCATATCCTTGAGTTTCGGAATATTCCATATCGAAAATCCGATGGCTTCTTTCTTCCTCTTCAGAAATGGTATTTCCTTCGGGATCAAGCGCTATTTCATGCGAAAACCACGGTTCATGAGATAAGATGACTTTATGATCTTTAGTGATAACGACATCCATCTCTAATGTTGTTACGCCAAGGTCGAGGGCTTTCAGAAACGCAGGTATGGTATTTTCAGGCAGCAAACCTCTACTGCCACGGTGACCTTGAAAATCAAGTTTTTTAGTTGAGTTCGTCTTTTCCACCTCGGTTGAGTGCTTGGTTTCATTTTCGCTGCAAGCGAAGGCAAAGGTGCAAAAGAAGAGATAAGGGAGAAAGCGATTTATCATCCGAAATTGGCTCTTTTTAGGCCATCCGGAGGTAAAAGTAATTTTATTCTTCTGATCAATTCATCCATTCTTACAGGTTTCGCGATATAATCACTTGCCCCCACTTTCATGGCCGTTTTATAATCTTGAATGTCTCCTTTGCAGGTGAGCATGATAATCGGTATTTCTCGCGTGGCCATATGATTTCTCAAAATTCGGCAAACTTCGAGACCGTCCGGTTCAGGCATCATCCAGTCGCTGATAACAATGTTCGGCTGTGCAGATGCTATGTGTTTGATTGCTTCGGATCCATCCGTGAAGGTAGTGACTTCCATTCCTTCTTTTTCCAAATTGTATTGAATCAAATCAAGAATATCACTCACATCGTCTATCGCGACGACTCTAATCTTGTTCATCGGTTTTTCTTTTGATAAACAAAACTAGGTCATCCGCTTGTCGGAGCCCGCTCAATTGAGTTAAGAAATTGTGTTCGCTTTATTATCTTAGTGTTTACAAATCTGAAACTTAGAGGGGGGAGTTCAAAGAAATCGTTTGACCCATCTGAGTGCTTTAACCGGTTATCGAGACTCTATTAAATTTTGTACTTCGCTTTTAATGGCTTCTCAAAGTTTTATATTTGTCAAAACCGACCAAATGGCCAAATCAAGTATTTCTAAAGAAAGGGAGCGCATGTTGAATAGTGCAATTGCCTATTTACGGGTGAAAGGCTACCATGAAATCAAAGCGCCATTTAAAAGTTTTCCTTCACCACAATCCGTTTTCCGCAAAGCCAGTGAACCCGGGTTTGTTCCGGATATGATTGCCGAAAAAGATTTTGGCACTTTTATCTTTGAAGTCCTCGACGATGATTCACTCACTAATTGGGATGAACGATTGCCAAAGTGGCAACTCTTCGATGAATATTGTGAACGAAAAAAGGGAAAGTTGTACTTTATTGCATACAGCGATGAGGCTGACGCCATTGCTGAAAAGCTGGAAAAATTGGAATTCAATGCAGGTATAATACGCATAAAGAGATAGAAGGAATTCTCAGTTAGTTTAATTCTCAAAATTTTAAATCAGCAGACTCTATGTCTTCAGATAAGATCCATAAATCTCAAAAAGTAGATTTTTCCTATTACGATTCAGTAAATTCTCCTACGACTTTAGAAGAGAATGAACTGGTAGATTTTTTATTCGAGTCACTCGATGAATTTGGCGACCCTAAACATCATATCCGAGCTGCCATCGAGTATTCTTGTAGTTCCCATAAGGGGAAAGGTGGGTTTGTAGTGCTCGGAAGAATCGACAATAAATTGGTAGGGGCCGTAGTAATAAACCAAACGGGGATGTCGGGATATATTCCCGAAAACATTCTGGTATACATAGCGGTTGATTCTAAAACCAGAGGAATGGGAGTCGGAAAACAACTTATGACAAAAGCCATGGAAATGGCGAAGGGAAGCATAGCCCTTCACGTAGAACCGAACAACCCGGCAAAGTTTCTTTATGAGAAACTTGGTTTTACGAACAAGTATCTGGAAATGAGATACCAAAAAAAGTAATCCAACCATGCTAATTGCCGAATCCATTGAAGATGTCAGGCATTACTTACACCGCCATCCCGAGTTAAGCGGAGAAGAAGCAGATACTTCTCATTTTCTTCGAAAGTACATTCAAAAGCATTTTCCCGAATACCGCATAAAAAATGCGAAAGGAAGCTACGGTTTTATTGCCACGAAAAAATTTGGTGACGGACCACACGTAGCCTTTCGTGCTGAGCTGGACGGACTGCCGATTAAAGAAGAAAGTACAATTCCCTACAAGTCCGAGATGGAAGGGAAGAGCCATACCTGCGGTCATGATGGGCATATGTCTATACTTCTGGCTACCTTTCAAAAGATAGAGGAAGAGAATATGGATAGAGGAACGGCCTCTTTCTTATTTCAGCCGGCCGAGGAGACGGGGAAGGGAGCTGAGCAAATGTTGCACGATATCGCGTTGAGTAATTTTCAGCCCGATGCATTAGTGGCACTACATAACATTCCGGGCGAACCGATGGGGCTGGTTCTCAGTAAGCCCGATACTTTTGCATGCGGCAGCGTTGGTTTTCGATTGCACATAGAAGGAAAAACCGCGCATGCCGCTCATCCGGAAGGCGCCGTAAATCCTCTGCTTTTCTCAAAGTCGATTTTGGATGAGGTTTTGTGTCTGCCCGGAAAAACAAAAGGATTTTCGCTTGCCACGCCTATCGCATTGCACTCAGGTCTCGACTCCTTCGGCGTTTCACCTGCAGATGCTACGTTGTTAGTAACACTGCGCGCAGCTTTATCAGAAGATTTGGAATGGCTGATGTCTGAAGTGGAGAGGATGACTCAAGCTATAAAAGAAATTCACGGAATTAAGGCTCATCTGAATTTTGAAGAATACTTTCCGTCTACACCCAATAAGCATTTTCATTCTGATTTTGAAGAGATTTGTTCCAAGTTGAATCGATCGTTCGAATTGATGGAAGAGCCTTTCAGGTGGTCTGAAGATTTCGGTCATTATTCAAAGCGACTTAAAACCCATATGTTCGGCTTAGGTTCGGGCTTGGATAGAGCGCCCCTTCATGCCTCTACTTTTGATTTCCCGAATGAATTGATTGATTCAGGCGCAGAAATATTTGTTGAATTTTACAAGCATTATTTAGCCAAATGAAGCCTGAGAATGCCTCCTCATATATAGAAATTGATCGCTCGCTTTTGCGAAATAATCTCTCTTTTGTGCGCAGCCGATTGAAGGAAGGAGTTCGACTTTCCGTGGTTATAAAAGGCAATGCTTACGGTCATGGCATCGGCCAAATCGTTCCGCTTTTGGAAGCTGAAGGGGTTCGCCATTTCTCGGTTTATGGCATTGAAGAGGCAGATGATTTTCATGCATGTGCCTCCTCCGAGTCCCAACTCATGGTCATGGGCTATATTCACCGGGACAATGTGGAGATTCTCCTTGATCGTGGCGATGAATTTTTTATCTATGATTTGGATCAACTGAAAGTGGTTATAGCCGTAGCGAAGAAGACGAAGCTTACAGCTAAAATTCATATTGAGGTGGAAACCGGCATGAACCGAACCGGTATAGATGAAAAATATTTTCCGGAACTCACAAAACTCTTAAAGGAGAATAAGGATTGCTTGCACTTGGCAGGTATTTGTACCCATTTTGCAGGAGCAGAAAGCATAAGCAACTACTACCGGGTAAATAAGCAGATTTCTCTCTTCAAAAAAATTGTCAATCACTTCGAAGAAAACGGTTTAAGATTTGAGACGAGACACGCGGCTTGCTCTGCCGCCATGCTACGCTACCCTGATACGCAGTATGATATGGTACGTAGCGGAATACTTATTTATGGCTTTTGGCCGAGCCGGGAAACTTTGATTGATTATATTACGAAGAGAAATCTCCATAAGGATCCGCTCACGTCTATCCTTACTTGGAAATCAAAAGTAATGACTTTAAAAGAAGTAGAGTCGGGAGAGTACATCGGGTACGGCACCAGCTATTTGGCCAACCGAAAAACAAAAATAGCCATCGTACCGATAGGTTACGGATACGGCTACTCGCGAATTTTGAGTAATCAAGGACGTGCTCTGGTAAACGGGCACCGCGTAGGAGTGATCGGCACGGTTAATATGAACATGCTTACATTAGACGTTACCGAAGTTGAAGGAGTAGAAAAAGGAACTGAAGTAGTTTTTATCGGCAACCAAGGAAAGCACCGCATATCGGTGGCCTCATTCGGTGAAATGAGTTCTCAACTCAATTACGAAATGTTGACAAGGCTACCGCGAAATATACCTCGACTAATCAAATAATAATGGCATTTGTAGAACTGGACAGAGAAAAATTGAGAGCAAATTTTAACCTGCTCAAGGAGCGCTTTGAACAGTATGAAGTGGAGTGGGGCGTTGTGACCAAGATGTTATGCGGAAACAAGCTTTACCTGCAGGAAATTTTGAATTTAGGAGTCAAAGAAATTCACGATAGCCGAATCAGTAATTTAAAGGCTGTAAAAGAACTTGATGAAACCGTTCAAACCGTTTACATCAAACCTCCCGCTAAACGAGCGATTAAGAAATTGGTGACATATGCCGATGTAAGCCTCAACACGGAGATGGTAACTCTAAAGCTGATTAATGAAGAGGCAAAACGGCAGAATAAGAAACACAAAGTAGTTATCATGATTGAGCTCGGCGATCTTCGTGAGGGAGTGATGGGCGAGAAAGTGGTGGAATTTTTTCGAAGGGTTTTTGAACTTTCAAATATTGAGGTTGTAGGAATGGGTTCAAATCTCAATTGTCTGCACGGCGTTATGCCTAGTGCAGACAAGTTCATACAACTTAATTTGTATAAGGAGTTGATAAAGGCACATTTCAATTTTGAAATACCAAGTGTAAGCGGAGGTACCTCCGTAGTTCTTCCCATGTTGTTCAGAAAAGAGTTGCCGAAGTCCGTGAATCACTTTAGAATAGGGGAAACCTTGTACTTTGGCCTGAATATTGAAGCGGGTGAAACATTCGAAGGAATGCATGATGATGTTTTCAAATTGCGAATGGAAATCATAGAACTTACGGAAAAACCTATGCTTCCGGTAGGTGAACTGGCTGAAAATCCGAGTGGCCAAATGCTCGAGATAGATGAAAATCTTTACGGTAAAACTTCGTTAAGAGCTATTCTCGATGCTGGCTTACTCGATATTTCGCCTGATTTTCTAATTCCTTATGATGAAAATATTGAAATTGTAGGTGCCAGTTCTGATATGCTTGTACTAGATTTGGGCAAATCAACTCAAGAGTACAAAGTCGGAGATTTAGTTGATTTCCGATTGAAATACATGGGCGCTCTCGGAATAATGAATTCAAATTACATTGAAAAACGATTAAAGAATTAACTGATATGATGTTGCAAAAAAACAGATGGTCTTTTATGATAGCCATAGCCGCACTTCTACTTGTATCTCCCTTGAAAGCTCAGGAAGAGGAAGATAAATATGGTGAAGACATGAAAGAGATCCTCTTTATGGTCATCGATGGCGATTACGAAAAAGCGATCAGCAAGTCGGAAAAGTACATGGAAAAGGATGATACGCGTCGCGATCCAAGACCATATATGTATGCTTCAATGGCTTACTTCGAATTGTCAAAGAACGACGAGATGGCCGAAGATTATCCCCGAGCATTCAGGGATGCCATTAAATATGGCGGAAAAGCCAGACGATATGATAAAGAAGGCAAGTATATGCCTGATTTTGATCGATATGTAAGTGAGCTTAAGGCTGAAGTAATGCAGGAAGCAAAATTTCACTATGAAACAGAGAATTACAGAAAAAGTACGACTTACGCGAAAAATGTGCAGCGACTCGATCCGAATGATATCAGTGCTATTTTACTGAAAGGAACTGCAGAATGGCGAGGTAGAAATACCTATCAAGCTGAAACTACTTTTGAAGAAGCCAAAGAGGCTTTGAAAAACTTTTCTCCTTCTAATGTGACCATCGAAGGCAAGCCTGCCTATCGCTATGCGATCATTGAATACGCGAAACTAATGAAAGAAGAAGGAAAGAAGAGTGAAGCCACTCCATTTCTCGATGCCGTAGAGCCACTATTGGCGGATGATAAAGAGTTTGCCAATTTTATGGCTTCTTATTAATCAGACAAAACTGAAGTTTAATAAAGGACGGAGACGGGAGTTTTCGTCCTTTTTTTGTTTGGAAGTGAAATCTCGTAAAGTTTGAAAACCGCTTCGCCTCTTCGCGCCTTAGCGTGAATATGGCAACACTTGAAAAATAAACTCAAATATATCCGGGATTACTTTCGGTTTTCCCACCTATCCCATGAAATGGATCAAAACCAAACCGCTGCTAGCGCATCGGCGGTTTTTTATTCTCTTAATTGATTTATCCAACACCCTTTCGCGTCTTCGCGACTTTGCGTGAAACATTCCTACGTTCAAAAAAGCTAACTCAAAATGTTATTGGGATTACCTGCGGCGGTCCCACCTATCCCATGAAATGGATCAAAACCATACCGCTGCTATCGCATCGGCGGTTTTTTTATTCTCTTAATTGATTTATCCAACACCCCTTCGCGTCTTCGCGACTTTGCGTGAAATATTTCTACATTCAAAAAAGCTAACTAACCTGTTATTCGGGATTACCTTTGGTTTTCCCACCTATCCCATGAAATGGATCAAAACCATACCGCTGCTATCGCATCGGCGGTTTTTTTATTCTCTTAATTGATTTATCCAACACCCCTTCGCGTCTTCGCGACTTTGCGTGAAATATTTCTACATTCAAAAAAGCTAACTAACCTGTTATTCGGGATTACCTTTGGTTTTCCCACCTATCCCATGAAATGGATCAAAACCATACCGC
>CAZYWJ010000049.1:11808-28275 GCA_964651785.1 uncultured Cryomorphaceae bacterium | reverse complement strand
GTAGGATCGTTGCATGCAACGATCCTACGCACCCCGTCAACGTCCTACCGTGCAATCATAAACTTCTCGTTGATGATTTCCGTTTCGGTGGTCAATCGGTAGATGTAAATACCATTCGGTAAAGCCGAGCCGTCAAAGTCGAAGCGGTATTCGGTATCGGGTTGAATCGCTCCCGCGAAAATGGATTCCACTAATCTTCCGTTCAGGTCGAAGACTTCTAAGGTAGAATTGCCCGGATCAAATGCGGTGAAGCTGACGGTGGAAAGGCCTTCGGTAGGGTTGGGGTTCGCTGAAATGATACTGCCGGGAGCTAAACCACCGCAATCGATTACCTGAACCACCACTTTGTTGGAAATGGCAATGCAGGCGGGCAGGTCGGTGGGGTCAATATTGTCGGGGTTTACTCCCGAGCGAAGGCTTCCCTGAACTACGCGATAGATGCCGGGGCCGTAATCGTCGAAATTGAAGTCGGGATTGCTACCGAAATCAATGATGGTCGAAAAGTCCTGACTCAGTACGGCCCAAACGGTCAGGGGTCCAACATTGCCGGAGACCTCAAAGTCAATAATCGAAGGTTCGCCATCCGTTCCGCATACTTGTTGCGGTCCCGATGGACTTACAACCCCTGCCGCCAGGTTGGTTTTCTGAAAGGCTATGGTATTCGATACGTCGTAACAGCCCACCAGTTCTGAAACATTGTCCACATTTACAAAGGCATCATCGTCGTAACTGAGGTGGGCAAATTTGTAAATGCCATCGGACAAACCGGTCAGGTTGAATTGTCCGCTTTGGTTGGCAGTTACCACATCGTTATTTTCGGTTACGATACCGAATAATCCGTTGGGGCCTTGGTTTCCCTCCACCTCAAGTTGCACTAAATCCGTTACATTATCTCCGGAACAAACCACAGGGGATAAGAGTGACGAGGTCAACTCACCACCATCGACGGCGCATTCGCTTATTGCAATGTCGAAGAGTTGAGCTCCCGTACTACCCGACACCACGATGTAGTAGGTTACTCCGGCTTCGGCAGGTATGAGAAGGGAAATCCCATCCAGTATGTTTCTGACGTCATAGCCTACCGTTTCGCTAAAGGGGCATCCTTTGAAAACAAATAATGAGGTACCGGAAGTCATCACGTACGGGAGTTGTATGTCCAGCGTAACATCTTCGGCAGGCGTGTAGGCGTATACCACTTCAGCAAAATTCAAAAAGCCAAGCGGGCTTCCGCCCTTCGTGACTGCATTCGGAGCCAAGGGAGGGATATCATCATTTCCATAAAAGTCTTCAACAAATTGTGCGTCTTTGAATTCGTCAAAAGGCAATTCGGAAATGACGACGGGGTTTTCGCAAATATCGCCGGGCGACGTTTGTTCTCCTACACATTCGCAGGAAGCATTCACCGTATCGTAGATGGTCGTTGGATCCTCATCGTCGCAGGCATCGCCTATGTCACCATCGAGGCCCGGACAGTCATCGGCAGATTCCGCTACGGTAATGGTGTATTCTACGGATTGAAATGAGCCGAAGAGGGCTTGTGTGGAGAGGACGATGTAATAGGTTTCACCGGCCTCAACGGGCAAATTGAAAATCTCTGATGAGGAATCAATCAGGTCGAATTGGGTAGCATATGCAAGGGTTTCGGTAAAGGGGCAGCCGGTAAAAACCCAGAGTCCAAGTGGTGCACTGTCTTCGTCTGAAACGAAGATATCGATATCATTGTCGGCATCGGGGGTGTAGGCATACACCACGTCATCGCCATTGAGAAAGTTTGGCGTATTGGATCCTTCGCCAACGATTACTCCCGAAACCAGAGGAGGTCGATCGGATGCGTTGTAATCATCTCCGAAATTAGCCGTATTGTCGGCATCGGTAAAAGGCAAGGTAGTGATGGGAAGAGGAGCTTCGCAAACCCGCCCTAGTTGAGGGAGTTCTCCCTCGCAGGTACAATCTTCCGTAACGGTATCGTCGAAGGTGAGGTCATTGCCATCATTGCACGGTTCTCCGATATTTCCCAATCCGGGGCAGTCTACGGGAGTTTCCAGACAGCTTATTTCAATATCGTAATTTCCAAAGGAGAACTCATCGCGACCGCTGATCAGGAAGTAGTAGACTTGTCCGTCCAGAACGTCCAATATCAGGTTGGGTCTGTAGCTACACCCGAAGTTACCATCGTTAAACCCGATGCAATCCAATGCTTCGCAGCTACCTTGATATACGGATATACCGACTTCAAAGTCGGTCACGTTTGAATTATTCTGGCAGGCATTCAGTCTTAAAAGGCCGTCAAAGTCGGCTTCAAAGCGATACCAAACTCCCGCCGCTGCGTCGGACAATCCGCCACAGACGGGGTCGAAATCAGCCAGGAAGTTTGATCCCGTCAGATTTTCCGCGGAGCAGTCGAAGGTTTCTGCGGTGCAGGGACTGTCGTTTGCAGGCACTTCTGCGCACGTGAGTTTTATGGTGTACGAGTTGGAACTGAAATATCCTCTCAACCGCACATAGTAGGTACCTGCGGGATATTGATCGCCGAAGTACTCGTCCAAACTCACGCATTCTTCGATTGGCGTCAGCTCACCGGTGCAATCGTCGGCACTGTACAGCTCCAAAACATTGACGTCGTTGGTTATTTCGGATACGAAGTAGGTAGAGACCCCATCGGCTTCAAAGGTGAACCACAAATCTTTTTTGCCCGATCCCGAGCAGTCGTCGAGTTGACTGATGGTAGCTAAGTTGTAGTTTCCGGAATAGGTTTGGCCGCAGGTCAATTCCAGCGCTCCGCATATATCGTCATTCACTTCAGTGGGTATCCCGACACACTCGCAATCGGCCGTGACAATATCATTGGTCGTACCCGGATTGCCATCGCTACATTGCTGACCGGGGACTCCCAGCGGACAAACCTCTTCCGAGACGGTAAGTTCAAAAGAGGAAGTTTCCTGATAATCATAAATGCGGATGTAGTAATTTCCTGCGTCCAGGTTCAGAAACTGGATGTATTCGAATTCCCCGTCATCTCTGAAGTTGGCGCAGTCCAGCTCCGTGAGGTTATTGCAAGAACCACTGTAAATCTTGATCACTCCATCCCAATCGGGACTTGCTGCAGTCAATAAGAGAGACAAGGAAGTGGGTTGATCCGTCTCAATTTTATACCACACATCCAAATCGAAAAAGGGAAAATCGTTGCAATTGGCAGGCAGACCGGAGGAAGTCGCGTTGAAATTATCACCTTGAACGACGGTATCGGTTGAGAGTAAAGCCGCTCCCCAACACTCATCGTTTAACGGAGTTTGAGCGAAGGAGGAAGAACTGAAGAGGGATAGAATGAAACAAGAAATCAGGATACGAAGCATAAGAAAATGATTGAGGGCCAAAAGTAGGTTTATGAAGAGAACTTATCAACCCGAAACTGATGAGCCGGTTGGATCGCATCGGACTTTTCCGGTCATTCCGCCTTCTCGGGAAAGCGATAGTAATTCACGGGGCTGCTGCCGAAGCGCCATGAAAGTCCGACTTCCCACATGCCTCCCTTGGCTTGTGAGTTGCCCATCAGGAGTTGTCGATAACCCGCGTGGAGGTTGAGGTAATGATCGAATTGCATGCTGCCGTGGGGGTAGACTGCCACTCGGGAGCCGATACCAATGGGGTAGTTGACGATGAGGCCGGGGGAGAATCCCCAAAATTGCACGGGTTCCTCATCGGTGTCCGTATCTACGGTGATGATGTTTTGAAGCACCATATCGGCATCAGCCTGAATGAGGAAGTCGTCGATCTTTTTTCCAATAGTTACTCCCAAAAACAGGGTAGGCGGGGCTTCTGCCTGATTGCGAATATCGCTGAGGCTGTATTCGCGCTGACGCTTGTTGCCACTAAATGCCATATTCATCCCGTAATACATCAGGTTGGCATCATAGAATAGCATTTCGACTTTAAACCCGCCGCCGGTGCCGAGGTAGTCTCCCGCCGATCCTACGAAACCATTGGCGAAACCGCCGAACAAAAATTGAATGGACGGGTGATCCGTCGACAGGGTGTCGAATTCATCCAATCGATATTTGCCGGAAGGTTTTTGACCGTAGGTGGAATAGAAAATATTGGAGTTTGGTTGATAGCTTGGAAACGTCAACTCCATCATGTAGAGCGACTGCACGGGTACTCCGCCTCGGGTTGCGGGAGTAAAGGGCGGGAGATTTTGCCCGGCAGACATCAGGCTGTCGACGATGGCAGGATTGCGAATTCCGTTGGTACTTTCCAATCTGGCTTCTCCTTCATCACTTATGTAAAAGAAGAACTCCAAAGGACGATCGACGAGCAATTGTCGCTGATCGGGTGCAAACTCAATGGTGTAGAAAACCAATGCCAATCTTTCAATTCCGCCTACCGGTTCGGGCGAAGTGTAAGTGGTGTCGGTCTGTGCCTGAGCGACCGCCGTTAAGAGACAAAATGCAAAGAGAGTGATTCTGATCATGGCGGCGCAAAGATGGGAAAAATTGCGATCGAAAGTGCGCGCATTCAAAGGCATTTCTTTCGGGGAGGTACAAATATTCAGGTGATTGCCCGGATTCTTTTCGATAAGGGGTTTATTGGGAAAGATAGTGAACCCCTTCATTTCTAACCGAAAAATTCATCGTCCTCCCATTTTTTCGGATTGTTGATGATGTATCGGGAAATCGATTGAAAGGCGCGTGCATCGCGAATGATGTGATCGTGGACACGGGCTTGCCATCCCATGGGTAAATTCATGCGGTCGCCATATTTGGTTACGGCGGATTTGTAGGATCGGATGATCGTTGAAATGGAATTCGGTTTCGGGGAAACGGCGGCCATTTGTTTCCTGTTCGTCAGGACGTTGCCTGCAACGTCCGTACTATGGTTTGATGACGTGGGATTGTTGATTGCCGTCGTTGGATCGGTGTATGATGTAGGATCGTTGAATGTGGTAGGATCGTTGCATGCAACGATCCTACCGCGGTGATGCCGTAGGATCGTTGATGCCGTAATAACGTTGCATGCAACGTTTCTACGGATTAAACCCCAAATATAGGTTGCCGTAAGAGGGCGGAATGGGTGAGAATCGGATGGATTAACCGGGTCGCAACATCGACTTAATGGAAGCATAATCCTCGGATAGGGTTTGAGACAAAGAGCGAGGTTATTTTCGTACTGAAATAAAGGAAAGAAAGATGAAGAACCTCTCAGGAATGGCTGCACTGGTCAGGGATATTTGGAATGACCGGGAAGAATTCGAGAAGACCGGTCTCTCGGAAGAAGAAATGGTGATCTATTGGCACTCGGCCTTTGAGGCGGTGCGTTTGGCTATAGAAAGTACCATCGACTATTTTCAATTTGGCTTGGGCTGTCCTGAGAATTTTGCCTTCGACTGGTACGTGGCTGCCTTAGAACTCAATGATTTTTATGCGGAATCCGATGCAATTCTTAGCTCGGATGAGGCCTTGTCAATGGCTTTTTCCATTACGCAGTTGAAGCCGATGGAGTTGAGCCAATTCGTATATGAGCTGCAGGTATGGTATCAGGAAATTACTCAGTTATACCAGGATGTTCAGGCCACGACTGACCTTTCCGAGCGGTTTGATTCGAATCGGAAACAGCCCGCCGTTTAAGATTGTCTTCTTTCGAGGAGTCCGTTATATGCATAATGAAGCGATGAAAGGATTCTTTGTGACATCTCTTTTTCCCGATATGCAAATTGGCTCTTCATCAGAACTTAACGTTCAGGAATCTTTTACGATACATTTCGACCATACATTTGAAACACGAAAATAAAATGCCATGGAAGACCACCTCATGTTACCAATGCTGATCGATCAGTTTCTGAACGATCAAAGAAGTACCATCAGACGCCGCGAAAGTTCGGGCGTTCAAACCCTGAAACTTTACAATGCCTTGGAGGCAATACACATAGCGGCTGAGTCCACCCGGGATCATTTCCAAATTAATCTGCATACCCCTGCGGAAATCGCGAGGTATTGGCATTCGGCATTTCGTCGGTGCGATGAGATTTCCGAAACGGTTTCGTACGGCTACACGATTGATGAAACGACTGCCATGGTAAACGGCACGTGCGAAATGACCATGAAGCAAACCAACGAATTGATCCGATTGCTCAACAAGACCTCGCGCAAATCCGAGGAAATGTTTGAGGCACTCGGCTATTTGGTGCGGTAGTAGTCCTAATTAAAGGCGCGCACGGGTATTCCAACAAGAGGATTTGGCGGGTCGAGATTTTAGTAAGCCCTACCGCGCGATGATAAATTTCTCATTGATGGATTCGGTTTCGGTGGTGAGTCGGTAGATGTAAACGCCATCGGGTAGTGCCGAGCCATCAAACTCAAATCGGTAATCGGTATTTGGCTGAACCGCACCCGCAAAGAGCGCCTCCACCATTTTTCCCGTCATATCGAAAACCTCCAAGGTAGCGTATTCCTCCTTAGCGGTGGTAAATGACACATTTGACGGTCCCGCAGTGGGGTTGGGGTTTACGGCAATGCCCAAACCGCCGGGGGTAGTAAAGGCTTGCCATGAACTCCACGGTCCTGCAATAAGCGGAGACTGAGAACAACCGCAGCGTACCCGCCATTCGTAATCGGCACCGAGTGCGAGCATGGCTACGGGTATGGAATAGCTGCCTGCTTCCGGTCCCGCCACGGTTTTGATTCCCACCAAAGCGCCACCTGCCTCTCTGATTTGAACTTGGCAGCCGATCTGATCCTTTAAAGGCATCCAGGAGACGTTGACTTTCCGATTGGCGGGCTCGGTAACCAATGTTTCTTCATCTACGGCAGGAAAGGGGTCAGAACAGCCCGGTATGCAGGTGAGGCTGACGGAATAAAAATTATTAAATAAGGCATAGCTATAAGGACGCACCAGGAAATAATAAGTGCCCGCTTCAAAATCTCCCGTAAAGGACTGTGAGGCACCCGCACATCCTTTTACTTCAGTCAGGTTTTCGCAATCATCTCCTCTGTACAGCGCAATGGCCAAGTCGGATATGTCGCCGGCCGAGATGGTGTAAAGACTCGTTCCGTCCGCTTCGAAGGTAAACCACAAGTCGCCGGTGGAGGGTTGAAAGATGCTGACGCAGTTATCGAGATCTCCGTTGGTGGTAGCCATATCAAAATTACCGGCAATGGGATCTGCGTTGCAATCAAGCGTCAGTGCTCCGCAGGCTTCGTCATTCACGGCGGGGGCAATGCATGAACCATTGTCGATGGTAGCTTCCGGATTGTAGTTAATGGCATCGGGGTCGGTACATCCGGAGATGTCAAAATCGCCACAACCGGTGAACCATGTCCATTCGCCGGTACCGAAAGATTCGGATTCGCAACTGCCTATAAAGTCGGCGGAAATGGTCATGAAAAGTGCTCCCGAGTTGGCGGTTACGGAGACATTTGCGAGGTTTCCATTGTTGTTACCGCTAAAGAGTACCTCGCCTGAGAAGTCGGTACCGTCATAAATGGTAATGTTGTCGCAGCACGGTTCGATTAATCCTTGGGTAAAAACCAGCGAGACGGGTTCACCTTCGGGACTTTGATAGGCGAATACCGAATTGTCGAAATTTTCGTAGCAATAGGTGGTTTCAAAGGCTTCGCCACAGGTCAGGCTTACAAAGCAGTTCTCTGATGAAACGTTTACTATTTCGGAAACGGGGCAGGTCTCCGTTATGGTGTTTACGGTAAAGACGATGTCGGTGTCGAGCGGTAAATTACTGAAGGTTTCAGATTGTCCGGGTATGTTTATAACGGAGCCAATATCTACCTGCTCACCGTCAATTTGAGCGCTAAGGATCAGAAGAGGTACTGATGAATTGGTTTCTTCGATGGTCACCACTGCATCGAAGGTTGATTCATTGCAATTGCGTTCCGTTTCTACGGAGAATACGGGAGGTGTACACGTAAAAGCCTCAATGGCCGTAAAGGTCAGGCTGAATTCGGTATCAAATCCCGCACAATCTTCCGAGGAATCGCCGGGTTCCGAGTTGTCGGGACTTTCACCTGCAAAGGCTAAACTTCCGTCAGGGAAGAAAATGGACCAAGCCGTCGTTCCTTCCGGAAATCCCCATCCGTCGCCGAAATCATCCCAAGCGGTGAAGGTATAGGTCTCACCGGGAAGGAGGCATAGTTCAAAAACGCCGCCCGTGTAGTCGGGACAGAGTTGTCCGGCCACCACTTGATTGGAGGAAGAGACGACCCAAGAGATATCCGTTGGAAAGGCTGTTTCAGATTCGTCGGCCAGAACGAGGGTGTAGGGAACCAGGCCCGGATCGCATTGAGCAGAAGATTTGGTTATAATTCCCAAAGTGAAAATAACGCAGATGAGAACGGAGCGAGTAAGAATGGCATTTGACTTCATTAGTTTTGGTTGAATTGGTTGATCTCAAATATATTAAATTATGATGAGGTAGCTTGTTTCCCGAGGAAGACCTTATGGCTTTTTGGTCGAAAGAATCACGTCAGGATGGTTTTTTGCATCATTGGGATTCCCTAAATCGCCATTTCTTGATTCGATAAAAAAGTCGATCAGGCGATGATTCTTCTATCTTTAAGTCCAATCATTTACCAAAACACCAATCATGAAACATTTCTATATTCTCATTTTAGCTTTAAGTCTTGCTCTCGGAGCAAAATCGCAATACGTGTTTACCGCTACGGATATTGACGGGACTACCCACGACATTCAGGGATATCTCGATGAGGGAAAGCCTGTATTGATTTTGGACTTTACTTCCGATTGGGGATTTTATTGGTCGCTTCACGAAAACGGCTCCTATGTAGAGCTCTACAATACACTGGGGCAAGGCGGATCAGGAGATATCGTGGTATTGTACTTGGCAGGAGCAGGTTTTGCTTCGGAGGCCGACGTCTACGATGTGGATTATTCTTTTGACTTAGGAGCAGGATACGAAAGCGTCGATCTGACGGAAGGGCATGATATACCGGTAATCGTAGCTGCCGATAACCCCGGTGTCTTTGGCTCTGAGAAAGGGGGTAGCCTGTGGGTTTGCCCCTTTAATGATTACGGCTACTTTCAGAATACCTTTTTATCGCCCGAAGAGCTGTTGGAGAGTTTGTATTTGGGATGTTGTACGAGTCTGGAAGGAGATGACCCCGGCATAGCTTGGACAAACACCACTCTGTACGATCCGAATTGCGATCCAACTTCGCTTGGTTATGTTTTATCCAATAACGCTGCGGCTGATTTAGACCAAGTATCCATTGATGTTTATCTGAACAATGTTCAATTGGAAAGCTTGACTTACACGGAAACATTGACGGGATGTGCATCCGTAAGTTTGGATTACAATAATGAGGCAATCCAAGAAGGTGATGAAGTGATGATGGTTATCAATCAAGCCAATGCCAACCTTTCAAACGATACCGTTTCAATAGTTCAAGATGAGGTGGATACGGTAGGTACTACCATTAAAGTGGAAGTAATCGATCCCGCGGATTTAACCTCCGAGTTGTATTTTGCCGTATCCCCGGGGATGGAGGCATACGCTCTGTCGAGCAATAACTTTCAGAACTATGCCTTTCTGGAGCCGGGTTGCTACTCGTTTTATCTCGATCCGGGTGAGTTTGATAGTTCACCCGGTTTTGCAATGGCCGGCTCTGTAGATGAAAATGACAATTACACCGATACCATATTTTTCGGTCCGATGGACGAATTGGGATATGAGCCTTTCACCCTTTTTGTTGAGGGAGAACCGGCCGTGCAAAAGGTATGGGGATATGTTTTTGAGGATGCAAATGAAGCAGGCTATTTCTCTCCGGACTTTCCGAGGATAAGTAATATACAGGTGAATTACGGCTCTTTATCCACCTTCACTGATCTCGATGGATACTATGAATTTCCGGAAATCATTCCCGGCGAGAGTGTTTCCATTGAGTACGATGAGAATGTTTGGCCCGTGTACACTACCCCGGGTTCAGGACAAATAGGGTGGGGTAATTACATTCATAATTTCGGGTTGAATTCTGACGATCCGTTCTTTAGCCTTTCCGGAAATTTTGATGCAGGTTTGCCGTACCTCTGCGAAAGCGGGTTGGCTCATAGCTTCGTGATTTGGAATGGCGGTAATCAGCCCACCTCAGGAAGTCTTACGTTTACTTATGACCCTATCCTGACTCCCGTAAGCTTTTCTCCTGAACCTACCCAGATAAACGGGAATGTATTAATATATGATTTAGATGAAATTGACTACGGCGGTGCAACGGGCTTATGGGTAACATATGTCGATATCTCTTCGGATTTGCTCGGAAGTTTGGTTTCAGTGAGTTATTCGCTTGAAACGTATGATGATGAAGGTAATGTGGCCGGCACTGAATCCGAATCCATCACCGATACCCTCTTCTGCGCTTACGACCCGAATGACAAATACGGTTTTCCTTTGGGAACGGGAGAGGCAGGTCTGATTGAAGCAAATACCCCATTGAAGTACCGCATTCGTTTTCAAAATACCGGAAACCTTCCTGCCACCACGGTAGTCATTCGAGATACCCTTCCGGAAGAGTTGGACTGGGAGAGTTTTGAGCCCTTGGGAGGTACGCATGAGTACTCACTCTTTATGAACAGCCAAACACGTGAAGTGGTGTGGACCTTTTCCAACATTATGCTGCCCGATAGTGCCTCTGATCCCGAAGGGAGCATCGGCTCGCTGTGGTTTGATATTGAAATGGTCGATTTGGAACCGGGTGATGAGATCGAGAATACGGCTTATATTTTCTTTGACTCCAACGAGGCTATTGTCACCAATACCTCACTGCACACCATCGGCACGCCTTTGTCTGCAACAGGGCCGGGAGCGACTTCTTTTTCAGTATTCCCAAACCCGGGCGAGGGGCTTATCTTTTTCAAAGGAGACTTACAAATCGGAGAAATGGTGAGCGTAAGGGATCTGACGGGCAGACAGGTTATACGGGAGAGATTTTCGGGCCGAGCGCTGGACGTATCCGGTTTGCATTCGGGAATGTATCTGGTAACCGTAGGAAATAGGTCGGCCGTGAAGGTGCTGATAAATTCAGTGCTGAAGTAATATCGAGATAGTCGTAGCAGACAGGCATTTTTTATTTAAGAATACGAACAAACGGTAGGCGATTAGTTAAGGTCATAGACTGATCTGAAAAATCGTCTGAACGGGGCATTTTCTGAATCGGGATAGGAAGAAGGTTCCTCGGGGCGGAGTTTAACGAGCTTACGAAATGAACTTGTTTTCAAATAAAACTTTGCAATTAATTTATCCGCGTCTTTTTAAAACTTTTGACGAGGGCGGCGGATATTTTCTCTATTTGATCATGTCGGTGAAATCTTTGATTCACCTCAATTTCAATTCCCAGATACCTGTCTTCGGGGAAGTGTTTTCTCAGGTAGGTGGTAAAACCATCGTCGGAACCGAGATAGGGGCGGTTAAAATCAATGCGAAAGTCGGGCAATTCGGTTTCCAGATTTTTCTTCCACATTGTACATAAGTTCACTTCTCGCTCGCGAGCTTCATCGAAGAGTAAACCGATATCGGTGCTGCGTTTTTCTCCCATCCGGATGGGTGTGAAAGTATGCACGGAGAGATGTACTACTTCAGAGCGTTTTGCACAATGCTCGATTTGTCGGATGACCTGATCTCGGTAGCCGTGATAATACTTTTCCAAAATTTCCTCCCTTACCTTAGTGGGTAAGGTTTTAGTAAACTCGGAAAACAACGAGGGGTGATCCGAACTGCGATTGCATTCGACCAAGAGCCGGCTTATTTCCGTCATGAATAAAGTGGCCTCTAAGGTCTTCGCCATGATCAGACCTATCTCTTTTGAGCGTGGATCCCATCCGCGATGAGATGCCAAAACCTCTTCTGCTCCTTTGAAAAGGTGCTGAAAAGCGAGAGGAATTTGATTTCCCGCATGCTCGCAACTCACCACCACATTGGTGGATTTCAAGGCAGGAAGAGTTCGTTCTCGGATAGGTTATCGCTCAATTCTTTGTAAATCAAACGAAGATTTTCCTGAGAGAATTGTTGATCGGTGGCCGACAAAATTCGCTTTGACAAAGAGCCGTTTTTCAATATTTCCCGCAAGGTAGATTCCCAAGGATTCATTTCATCGGGAAAGGCTTTAAGGCAATGATCGAGGATTCCCGACCAAACCTCTCGTGCGGGCATCGATTTTCCCTTGAGGTCAAAGAGCTCCAAATAAAAGGCATCTTTTATAACCGCATCCGAACTTTTCTCCACCGTTTCCATCAGAAGGCCGTGCAAATCGCTCGTTTTCCAAGCGAGTTGATCGTGTAGTCCTTTGGTCGACTTGGTCATTAAAAACTTAACGGCGTGGATGACCAATGCTGCTATGGCTAAATCAGCTTTGGGACATTCCTGCAAGTCGATGATGCGAATTTCGATAGACCCCCGGTCAAAACGAGCAATGATACCACGCGAGTTCAACCAAAGGGGTTGCAAGATTCCTTCGGGATCAAAAGGTTTGATGTCGGCAGCAATTCTGTCGTAAATGACTTCCCGATATTGCTTTCTGGAGGTTACTGCCTCGGGGATGATCTTCCCCGTGATGCTGGGTATGCGTTTTTGATTGTTTTGATAATAGATCAAACGCTGATCGTGAATGCCCTGATGGGCAGCGTCGAGAATTGGTGAACTCGCAGCCAGGGCGGGGAGCAATGGCAGAATACACCTCGCCGCTGAATGCAAAGCGGCAAACTCCTGATTGTCGTAAAACGGAAGGTTGATGTGAACGCTTTGAAGATTGGACCAACCATGCCCCGAGCAATCAAATATCTCGTTGTATTTCTCGTAAACCTCTGAATTGCCGTGGGGCCACAAGAAGGCTTCCTTTTTCGGGTTCATCCAAGGGTGTGCGGCCGTAGGCAGGAGGCAGGCATTGAAACGTTCTTTCAAAATGCCATTGATTTTCTGCACGTTCTCGTGCAGGTCTTTGTTGAGTTGCCAAAGGTCTTTGGTAGGAGTGGTGCATTTGAGCTCAATCACGTGGAGTATCAGCTCGTTTGACCAGGTAACCGAGCCATTCACAAAGTCTTCCACGTACTCATCCGAACCCGCGGCAAATTTGATCAGTTCATCCGCGACGGGCTTCACTTTAAGCGTGTCGAGATCTACGATCATGTATTCCAATTCAATGCCGTAGCCTTGAAAAAGGTGCATTCTGTTGCTCATTCTATTTTTTTTGTATTTCGTTTACCAAGTGCTGCATGATGTTTTCGTAGAGTGTATTTCCCGCATGCGCCTTGTCTTCTACTCCCGAATCGATGTTCGGATTGTCGTTAATTTCGATCACGTAAAATTTTCCGTTTACCTCTTTTATATCAACCCCGTAGAGTCCGTTTCCGATCAGTTCACAAGCTTTTTCGGCTATCTCCAGGAGTTTTTTCGGGGCTTTATTTAATGGCAGGGTTTCGGCGCCGCCTTCCCGACTTTTTCCCGTTGCTCTCCAGTTAATGATTTGCCAGTGATTTCGGGCCATGTAATATTTGCAGACATAAAGAACCTTACCTCCCAGAACACCTACGCGCCAATCGAAGTCGGAAGGCATAAACTCTTGGGCAATGAGCAAATCCGTTTCCTGAAAGAAGGTTTTGAGCCACTCTTCCTGTTCGTCTTTGTTTACAATCTTTTTTACGCCCACCGAAAAGGCTCCGTCGGGTTGTTTCAAAACATAGGGGAAACCCAGCGCGGCCAATTTCTCCTCATCGCCTTTTCTGAGGTTGACGGATTTCGGGCAGGCGATGCCGTTGGATGTCAGCAGTTCGTTTAAGTATACTTTGTTCGTACACTTCAGCATGGAGTTCGGGTCATCAATTACCGCAAGCCCTTCGTATTCCGCCTTGCGGGAAAAACGAAAGGTGTGGTTATTCACATTGGTGGTTTCTCTGATAAAGAGGGCGTCAAATTGGATGATACGGGCAAAATCTGCTTTCGTGATGAACTCGGTATTGAAGCCTACTTTGAATGCGGCTTTGACAAATCGCTGCAATGCTTTACTGTCCGATGGGGGGTGTGTGTCGGCGGGATTGACTAAAATAGCCAAATCGTAAGGCCTCCTCTTATTTGATTTCGGAATAACTTTTTTCCCTTCGATAAAGGTATTCAGCGCTTCTTGCATCACGGGAAGTTCATCTTTGGCGATGTCCTTCATGTTGAGCGGTTTCAAAGCCCTGAGTTGCCATTTTTCCTTTTTGGAAAAAACGGCCCTGAGCAAGGGCATCTGATAGAGATTGAAAAGGAGTTGGCCCACTTTCGCATGTTCGGGTTTGGCAGTTTTGCCCAGGTATATGGAGAACTCAATCAGTTTCTCGGTATCAATTTTTTCAAAAGAGTCCTGAATCACCATGTTGAAATCATCCGCATCTTCCCGAGCTAAATTGGGGAGTTTGAGATCCATCATGGTTGCCGTTGAAGGCAAAGGTTTATGCCCTCGCGCTTCGGCTAGCAGAGATATGTAATAGCCTTCTTTTTGGTAATTGTAGCTTTTGCAAAGATTGATGACTCGGTAATGCCTTTGCTTTCGGTATTCTTCGGAATTGATGTAGTTTATTGGTTTTACGAGTTCTACTTCCGGGGTAGTCATCGACCAGTTATCGGGATTTTCAGTTACGATAATTTGTTTCATCAGACTTTTTGCTCGATAATTAATAAGTTGGCATCGTAAGTTACAATACCGAGTAGTATTGCGTTAATGACTTTTTCGATGTCGACTTGATACAGGTGTTTATTTGGTAATATGGGATTTGAAGCCAAGGGATCGGCAATAGTTACTCTGTTTCCCTCCTGATTCATGTCCGAAATAACTACGAAATGACCGGCAGGTTCTCCTTTAATGTCGTCGTAGGTATTCGTTTCTCCTATTTCTCGTTTTGTTCCGTAAAGGTAGGTGGCGCTCAAGCCGGTCAAAACGGGGAGGTCTTTTTCCAAATGATCCCGCAACAGTTCAGACGTAAGCTCTTCATATCGAATTTGACCACCTAAAGACAGGAATTTCAAGTAGGCTTTGGTGGCCTGCCGAAGTTTTCGTGAACGCTTATTCAAAGCTTGTTCTCGCAGTTTTGAAGAGAGGTCCGTTTCGTTCTCAAACCAAGAAGGATCGAACATGTGGAGATTATAAGTATAAATGGTGGCCCGATAGCCTCGCTGCAGGGCGTGATTCCCCAACATGACGGCCAAGGTGCCGCCGTCTTTTAATTGACGAACGCTGCTTATTACTTCTTCGAGGTCGATGGAGTCACCGTAAAAGCCGTACACCGCATGAAGACACGTCGGACCACAACTTACATCAGTAGGTTGGGGGAGGATTTGAAAATCAGTAGAGCGGGTCAAGGTGATTTTGTTATTTTTCACGCTGCTTTGACGCGTAAAATATAAAAGGTCACATTCAAGCTAAAAAAAAATATTCCGATCTGAGCGATGAAGAGTTGGTTGCCCTCTATTCTTTGGGTGAATCGTCGGCTATCAATGAAATCGTTCGCCGTTATACCTCCTATATTCAGACCAACTGCCACTCCTTCGTTAAGGATAGCGAAGAAGCCAAGGATTTGACTCAGGAAATCCTCATCAAGTTATTTCTGGAATTGCCGAACTTCAGAAAAGAAGCGAGGCTTAAAACCTGGATTTACGCCATAACCTATCACACTTGCGTCGATCATTTGCGAAAAAACAAAGGGCGTATGCATCTGTCCGTTTCGGAAAAGCTGGTGAATAGTATCCCCGATTTACTGGAAGACGAACCCGAGAATTTAACTTCGGAGAAATCCTTGGAGCTACTGGAAAACCTGTTAAATCAAATGACCTCTGAAGGAAGGCTTATTCTTTTGATGAAATACGTGGAGAAGCAGAGCATCAAGGATATTCAGGCTGCCATGGGCCTTTCTGAGAGTGCTATAAAAATGCGGTTGAAGCGTGCCCGAGGGGTTTTAAATGAACTTTATTCAGTACATCGCCGGAGTTCAAGTCGGTCAAGCGGAAGCGAATAGATGGTAGAGCTCGGTGGCAAAGGTGTTTATCACCTCAATGACGATCAGGATGATGATAATCCACTCCAAGCGGCTGCTTTCGCGATGGTTGTTGTATGAGGCATAGATGCTCAGGTTTGCTTCAACGATTCGAAGTGTATTTTCAATTACCCGATACCGCTGCGCTTGATCGAGGTGTTTGTTCAGCTTTATGTGCAATACTTCAAGGTATTCGTCATCCCAAGTTTGCTCGGGGCTATCCATGATATAGAGGTTTTCGGCAATGTGGTTTTTGGCGCCTAAGGTTCTACCTATAAAACGCAGGGTTTCCCGTTGTCCCATACTGATCTTGCCTCGATTTTGCATGTATTCCGTATGTTCTTTTACGGAGGTCAGTAGCCTCTGACTGGCGTAAAAGAAATGGTCCAATACCACCGATTGAGCGAGATGGAGCATGATCATTTTATTCACGGAGTCATCAAAGCGACC
>CAZYWJ010000049.1:0-11708 GCA_964651785.1 uncultured Cryomorphaceae bacterium | reverse complement strand
CCGATTGAGCGAGATGGAGCATGATCATTTTATTCACGGAGTCATCAAAGCGACCCAACTGGATACCGTCAAATTTTACATCAATCTGACCACCTGAAACGCTGATTGCCAACAGGTCATCTTCCAGTCTTTGGCCGGGGCCGACGATAAACCGTTCCAAACGCGAAATGTATTCTTTGATGAACTCGTCATCGGCATTGCAAAAAACCACGACTCCGTAGCTTAAGATGTAAACGTGAGAATCATTCTTTTCCTTTGAATACAAAGCAAAAGAATGAGGAGAAGGTATCGCCAGCCCGATTTCCATGGCGATTTCCGTCAGATTCAACCCATCACCTAGTCGTATGGCGCGATAGAAGTAAGTCCCGTTTCTTACGGTGAGTTTGTCACCTTCTTTTAAAAGGGGTTCCGGCATAATTTCTTTTCACCTTAGTCGGAGAAATGGTCAAAAGTCACTTCTCGCTTTTTCTCCATTTCGTTTCATGGTGAAAAAAAGCGACTGAGTAAATGTCAGGCTTCGGACATTACGTGATCATCTATTTGGATAGTCTTTGCCGCATTTATATAAAAAAACGGCTCGGATGTTAAACCCAAACCGTTGTCTCCCGCATGCGTGACGGTGCTTTAGCGATTTTGTCTTCTGACTGATTTACTTTTGCGAGTGAACTCCAAACATATTTCCCTCGCTGTCTGATGCTAAAATCACAAAACCATGTTCGCCTAAAGACTGCTTTGGTTGAATCACTTTCCCTCCCGCTCTTTCAACTCTCTTTTCCTCAATGGAACAGTCTTCACTTCTGAAATAAACGATGGTAGAATTTCCTCCCGCCTTAAAACCCTTCATCTTCACCAATGCACCGGATGTGCCGTCACCTTCCATATCCATCGGGAAAGCCCACATTTGCATCTCATCACTGATCTCCTCGGGGGTGGGTAGTTCACTTAATTTAAGGTCAAGTACTTCTTCGTAAAATTTTCTCGCTCTGTCCGTATCGTCAACGTAAATCTCGAACCAGACTGCAGGATTTTTTGCTTTCATATGTCTTTAATATTGATAGATTATACCAAACAAATTTAGAGATGGACTTTATCAATATTCTTGTCATATGACAGTTAACGCTCAGTGAAGGAGAATTTCTTTTCTTATTCTGCTTAAGGATGTATCAGTAATTCCCAAGTAGGAAGCAATATGCTTAATCGGTGCGTGGCGTAGAATATCCGGTTTGTCCAGGATCAGCGCTTTGTATCTTTCGGTGGCATTTTTGGTCAGCATTTCTATCCGGCTTTGTTTTGAATTAAAAAGCTGTTCGGACATCCAGGCTCTTCCCCATTCCCTGAATCCTTCAATGCGATGAAATAAGCTTTGAAATCGGTTGTATTCAATCTTCCAAGCTATTCCGGGCGTGAGGGTTATCATGTTTTCTTTGGCCGGAACTCTGCGGAATAGGGAAGATACTTCAATTGCAATCTCGGATGTTCCGCAAAAGTCGGTGGTTATTTCGTTTCCGTTGAAGTCATATACGTATGCCCTCACTAAACCTTCCTCAATGATGGCGTATTCATTCGCTATTTTTCCCCTTTCCAGAAAGAAGGTACCTTTCGTAAATTCGACTTTTTCGTGTGCGTCGACAATTTCCTGTAGGTCGGTCGCTTTGATCAAAGGATGATTGTAAATGGATTGAAAAAAGTCAATGTTCATTTCAGGTCAATTTTTCAAAATCATCGGTATTAATTGCCGTTACGAACCGTTCAATAAAGTCTAGGGTTTCGGGCAGAATGAAGGTATTATCGGTTTTTACATGCACGGCGGTCGATAAGAGACGGAAAGCGAAGATAAACATCCGCATCATTGCATGGCAGAGATGTGGTACCGGCGATCAGTTCATCTGATTTGGTGTTTTAGGTAAAATCTATTTCTATAGGTAAAATGTATTTCATTCAATTCGGTCATTGCATGGAGAAGGGATCATTTTTACAAGGATGACTAATTTAAACGAACACCGTCTACGACGATTCCATTCCATCCCATTTTAGCATCGTAATAGCCCGAATCGTTAGGCACGAACTCGAGTGATTCGGCCTCTTTCGGGTTTTCGAAAAAGACGGTTTCCGATTCGGGCAAAAGGCTTCCAATTTTTTTCTCACCTTCATATAGCGCAAGGGTGTCGCCGTCCGCAGCTACGCGCAGCACCAAGCCGTCAAAATCGGCAAAGAGGTAGCGCCCCTCGTAGCGTTGCATGATGCTATCGGGCAGGTTCATGGCCACCCGATTGATCGGGTGTGGAATCGTTACTTCCTCCGATCGGATAATGCGCGCCATATCGGCTACCGTCGTGGCGAATGGCATCTCGTCGTAATTAGCGAGCAGAATATAACCCAATCGGCTTTTTGAAACGACGTACACTTGTGCGCGAATGCCTCTCGAACCCCCGCTTTTTCCGATGACGCCATCGGTATTCGAAAGTGACGAGGCATAGGGTTCTTCCAAGAGATGAAGCATGAATCGGTGCAAATCGGCTGCGGTTGAATAAATGCGGGCGGTCAAAAATTCGTCTCGGGCAATGTTCGGAACCTCAATCAGAATTGAATCTCGAAGAATGTGATTGTGAGCAGGACTTTCGCTGCGATCGGTATCGACGTAATACCAGGCGCCGCTACGGTCCATTTTGCAGGGAATGAAAATTTCATCGATCAAGCATTGAGCAAAAGGTTTTTTATAGGTTTTGGCGATGATATCGTATACCAATTCGTATCCGACATTCGAATATTGTTCAGCGGTGCCCGGCTCGAAAAGAAGCGGCTGAGTTTTAGCGGCAGCTACAATTTCATCGGAAGAGAGGTCGGCCTCTTTTCCTTCAAAATTGAGGAGCTCGCGTGGCAATCCCGAGCGGTTATCGAGTAGCATATCTATCGTGATTAAATTGCCCTGCGGAAAGTCAGGATAGAAAGAGTCTAATGTTTGCGAGCCCGAAATGCGCTCTTCCTCTTCGAGCTTTGCAATGAGGGTGCGTGCCATCAACTTGGAAACCGAGTGGATGTCGAATTGGTAATCGAGATCTACATAAGCAGAGCTGTCAGGGGTGGGGTACATATTGTACTTCTCTTGGAAGAGGATGCTATCTCCCAGAAACACGAGTATCACTCCGTTAAATTTCTTCATATTGGTGAGTGCCGTGAAATACTCATCCGTAATTTGAGCGATGGAGTCCGGCTGCTTTGACACTTTTCTCGCGACAGGTTCATCAGTACAGCTCGAAAAGGCGAGGGCCAGGGATATAACGAAGATGGTCAGGCGCATATCTAACAAAATTTCAGGGTAAAGATAAAAGATGCCTAAATCGGATTAGAAAATTTGAAATCATTTATCCGTAAGAATGAAACTTTAAAACCAAGTGCAAAATTGATTGCTGCAACTGCCGGATAAAGGTATCTCCGAACAATTGGGATGTGCTTCAATCATAATGTGAAATTCATTGTTGCAGAAATTTTTTCGAATTTTTCAATACCTCGATAAAAATGTGATTAGCATCGACCAAAAGGATATTTAAATCGTCGGAAGTGAATTTCAGTGAAACCTAATTGGGTTTTATCTCGTCTATGAGGTCATGAAATTCGTACTCCCCTTGGTGCTGTCATGCATGATTAGTCATGCTCTTTTTAGTCAATGTGAAATCGTATCATCGCGCGGATGGACGGCAACGGTAGAAGTAACGCCCGTAGAGCCAGTTGTTTATTCAACTTTTTGTCCGTGGTTTTATATTTACGAAGTTCAATTTGATTATAAAATAACTTTTTCAGGATCGACAAGCGGCCGAGGGTTGGCCGTGAATGTCTACATGGAATGCACGGGTGGTTCGGGCGGTGAACCCTTTTCCTACTTAGGTTATTTCACGGAAAATACGGAGGGCACTCGCACTACATTCAATTTTTCGCGTCACTACACCGCAAGCGGTGGTGCTTTTAATTACGGCAATAATCCCGATTGCACGGAGATAACCATAAGCGATATTAATTGTCATACCGTGCGCCTGGGCTACTGGGGAGTTGGGGTCTCCGGAAGTACCGAATGCGCCACCATGGCCTTACCTCTGCCCGTTGAGTTGGGCGATTTTTCAGCCAATAAGTTGAGCTACGGAACATTGATTGAGTGGACCACTCTGTCAGAGCAAAACAATGATTTCTTTCTGGTGGAGAAAAGTTATGATGCCGTGGAGTGGAACGAAATCGATAGAGTAGAGGGCGCAGGAACTACATCAACTGAATCTAGCTATTCCACGATTGATCACCATGAAGACCGAACGGTTTACTACCGGCTTACTCAGGTGGATTACAACGGAGAAAGTGAAACGTTTTCACCGATAGCGGTAAGTCCCGGTCAGAGCGGGCGAAGTGACCTTCCCTATCCGAATCCGTCAAACACTTCCTTAACCATTCCTGACTTAAATGAGACGGATCGGGTATTGCTGTTCAACTTATCCGGTCAGCTCGTAGAAGAGAAGTTGTATGAGCGACAAGGTCAAAAGCTTTACGTAGGTGATTTGCCGAATGGAATTTACTTCCTTCAACTTTCCAATCTTATGCGCACGGAGCAACATAAAATTTTGGTGAGGCACTGATTTGGTAACGCGGAATAAAAGCGGAATTGGTAGATTACAATTTGGTTAGTGTTACCTTGAGGTCTTCCATTGTAAAAGGCTTTTGCAAAAAGCCGTCAAAGGCATTGTCATCGTTGATTATGTCTTTCATATTCCAACCCGTCACGGCGATAATTTTAATTTTATGATCAAATTTTTTTCGAATGGCCCGGGCCAATTCCCGGCCGTTCATTTCAGGCATTCCGATATCCGTGAAGATCAATTCGCAATCGTTTTCCTCCAGATAGTCCAAAGCTTTTTTCCCGCTATTAACTGAAACGCAGGTATGTCCTAATGACTGAATCATTTTTCGGGATGAAGCTGCTATAATGAAGTCGTCGTCGACCCATAAAACTTTGTAGGTTCTCTCATTTTCCACGATCGCCTCGGTTTGTTTCCTTCCTTTGTTCTCAATGCTTTTCGGAAAGGTCATTTCTATCGTGGTTCCCTTACCTTTTTCAGAATATTTCACTCTGATATCGCCGCCACATTTCTTTACGATGGTGTAGGCTCCGCTCATTCCGAGACCTCGCCCCAGGTTGTAGCCCTTCGTCGTAAAAAAGGGTTCAAATACCTTCAGTTTTGCTTCGGCATCCATACCGCTTCCCGTATCTGCAAAGGTGGCATAGACCCTGTGATCTTTGGTGCCCGTTTTTATCGTGAGGTTTCCGCCATGCGGCATGGCTTCGATACTGTTTTTGATGAGATTGAAGATTACGGATTTCAATTCACCGTGATTGCATCTGATCTTAGGAATTTTCTTGAGCTCTGTTTTTACTTTGATTTGTAACCCCTCTTTTTCCATTTCATCTTTCCACAAGGGGCGCGATTGGTTGAGGCTCTCTTCAATCAACAGGTTCATATCTACGGATTCCTCAGAGACTTCAACATCTTGTGAGTCGCCAAATCTTTGAAGCGCGCTTACTCTGGAAGCCGTATCGGCGATGATGGATCGGAGATCATTCAGGCGTTTCAGGCTATTGCCGGATAGCTCGCCTTCCATTTTTATAACCTCCAGATTTCCCATCATCTCTTGGAGAGCGTTGTTAAAATCATGCGCAATGGATGATGACATTTCGCCGATGGCTTTCAGGCGTTGATGTTTTACCTGAGCCTCTTCAAATGATTTTTGCAAGGTAATATCTTGAACGGTTCCCGACATCATGATTACCTCACCATCTTCGTCGGCAACAGACCTGAAAATAGATCGAATGACCTTTTCTTCCGAATCGGGAATGTTAATCCGAAACTCCAGTTCACAGGCCATTTCTTCTTCCAGCGCTTGATAAATTTTAGATTTGAATTTATCGACGTCATCAGGATGTATTCTTTCATCTATTCCGAGCTCAATAATCGGTGTATCTTTTTGCGACTTAAAACCCCAAATGCGATACATTTCATCGGACCAAATGAATTCTTTTGTTGAAAGATCGAATACCCAGCTTCCCAGACCTGCCAACTTCTGTGCTTCGTTGAGCTCTTTTTGTGTTTTTTCGAGTTTTTGTCTGTTCGCTAACTTTTGTTCTTCATTTATCTTTTGCTCAGTGATATCTAAAAAGACGATCACTATTTCCATAATATTTCCTTCGTTATCGAAGACGGGAAAACCATTTATTGAAACCCATCTTACTTCGTCAGATCCGGGCTGATACACACCGCCCTCCATGTTTTTAAGAGGTTTTTTGCTCGACGCAATTCGGTTAACGGGGTAGTCCTCTAAGCGCATTGGAGTATTGTCGGCATATACAAATTTCCAATCAGGATCAATAGTGGTTTTGCCCTTTAACTGATCTTCCGTCAGACCCAAAATTTCCGAGGCCCTTTCGTTGCTCTGTACAATGGAGGTGTCGGGTGCATGAACCGTAACTCCCGCTTCCATATTTTGTATGAGGATACGAAACCGATCTTCGTATTCTTCAGCACGCTCTTTCGCAATTTGAAGTGCTCTGGCAGACTTTCTGCTCTCGGTAATGTCGTGGATAATCCCTACTAAAAATTTTCGGCCTTCATCATCAACGAAGCGGGATTTGCGAGTAGAAATAATTTTCGTGACACCATCTCTGATCGTCAGAGTTTCTTCATTGATATTCTCTACCCCCGTTTCGAGGACCATTCTATCGATTTTCAAGAAGCTATCCACTTCTTCAGGTGAGACTTCTTCAGCGAGAGTTTTTCCGATTACATCCTCTCGCCTCGATCCGAAGAGTTCGCAGAATGCATCGTTCACCATCAACAATCGACTCCGGTCGTCCTTCACAAAAATGGGATCGCCGATGCTGTTCATGAAATTGCCTGAATATCCTTCTATTTCTTGTACTTTAAGATGGTCATATTCAATCTTTGAATTTTTTTCCGGAGACTTTTTAGGATCGTCGTTTGGGTCCATAATATCTTAGCATTTACCGTCCCCACTCAGATGCAAATTTTGACAGCCGAATGGTTCAGCTTATAAATGAGGAAGGTTGGTCACTAAATTGCTTCATCTAAACATACAAAATTAAAATGTTAACTCTCCGGAAGCAGGTAAACTCATGGATATATGTCAACACATGTTCCGTGTAAAAACAATGCTTTGATCGCGTAGAATACGAGTTTTATTTATCAACCTTAATATTCAGCAGCCTGCTGACGAGGAATACTATAGATTGAAATCCTAACGGGATTAGCCAACAGGCAAAAACATTGAAAAATAAATTTTTGCTTCAGGCTATCAATAATGGCATGCTCAGGTAATGACTACCACGGAAAGTAAGCACCGATGGCGTATGTTAAAAGTACGGACGGCTGTTCTCCTTCATCGTAAATTTCCATATCGCCGACTTCCAGTATTCCCGCTAAGCCTACGGAAAATGTAAACCATTTCTGACTGCGATAAACAAAGGAAGGTCCAACCATGCTTTGCGCAAAATTATCGCCTATGCCTTGATTATAATATTGAACCGAAAGCATTGAACTTCTGACACCCGGTTTGAAATGGTAGTTTAAGCCTCCGCCGAAACCTACCAAGCCCATTCCGACCTGAGCCCCGAATCGAGGACTTAGAAGAAACTCCAAATCGGCACCAATCAATGATCCGCCGCCGTGCAAAATACCGACGGTTATGCAAGTCGTTTCTTGAGCAACGGGGATTCGCGATGATTTTTCTTCGTAATAATCTTGAGCGCTCAACTCAACGCTAAGCAGCAGTATCAGGATGGGCAGTAAATTTCTCATGTCGTCTCAATTCAAAGGCAGTCATAAATTTCGTGCGAAAATACAAAATGTGACAATTAATTTGACCCTCATTACATACGATTAAGAACTACCATTTTAATGATGTCTGCGATAATCAGCTATTTCTTAAATGGTAATAATCATTTCAATTCGGACGCAATTCTCCTTTATCTTATAATTTCATTGGGTAAGGCCTGCTAATGAAAATAATCACCTACTTTCATAAAGATTAAAAAAGAACTTATCGCAGTTAAAAGAATTCCGTGCAACCTACAATTGATCATATCCAAATCACCGTTAAAAATCTTGAAAAAGCCGAGGCCTTTTACGACCGTTTCTTACCGTTAATCGGTTTTGATTTGAGTCGAAAAGGAAAGGGCAGGGTAGAGGCGCATGACTTCGACGTGATAGAATATGTCCACCAGAATATTACGCTTGGGATCAACTCGCCACGCGATGGATTTAAGGAAGTGGAGGTACATCGGCGCAGACCCGGTTCGCTGCACCACTTGGCCTTCAGGGCGGGTTCTCCCGAAGAAATTGATCAACTCTACCCCAAGGTGAAAGAAGCAGGTGCTGAGATAGTTGAGTCGCCTCGATACTACCCCCAACACGGGGAGAAATATTACGCTCTGTTTTTCAAAGATCCGTCGGGGATCAAGTTGGAAATAATGCACGAAGGGTAGCATCCGTTGCGCTTGTTAATTTTTCTATAGTTCAGCATTAGCAACTAACGAGTATCCCTTATGAAGCTATCTTCATACGCCTAACTGATAGAATTATGAAGATATCCGCTTTGATTGCAACAGGTTTACTCTTTGTCTTTCCGGGCAATGATTTGCTGGCTCAGGAAGAGCTGAATTCGCAAAACTTTGAAAGCGCACTCCTTTCCTACACGCCCAAAAAGAGCTCGCTGATTTCGGAAAAGGATTTTAACTACGGCTCAATGATCATCAGAGAGATGCAAGACGCCGTAAAAAACGATGCCGAAGGGTTTAACCGTGCCGACTATTTCAATGTCCTTTCCGCCTTTCTCACCTTGGAGGAATCAGAGGAAAACATCGATCTGGCATTCGACAAGTTTGCTCAGTCAGAAGGAGCCTGCGAGTACTTCATCGCTTTTGAAAAACAAGTAAGGGAAAGCGACAAATACCTGCCCGTTAGGAAAAAGTTCCTGAGTAGAACGGCTCAATGCAAGAGCGGAGATACCGAGAAACAAATCTCCCTTTCGGGAAAGGAGTATGCAAAAGAGTACGATTTGGATGAAAATCTCGTCACGCTGATGGAGGAGATTAAGAAAAGAGATCAGAAGCACCGCACGGGAGAGGGTTTCATGATAAAGCAAAAACCTCTCGATGACAAAAACCAAGTGATCGTTGATTCACTCTATCGCGTTTATGGAAAATACGTAGGTGAATCTTTGGTAGGTTCTGAACTGGAATCGGTGATGTGGGCCGTCATTCAGCACGCTGATGCAGATATGATGAAAAGGTATTTGCCCGTTCTGCAAAAGGCTTACGCCGAAGGGGAATTGGCCTTGGCGCCACTCAAGATGACCATTGATCGCTATTACGCCATTACCGAAGGCTTTCAGGTTTTTGGTTCGCAGCAAGGGTTCAACTCAGACTTGGCTGATGAGGAGAAGAGAGAGGAAATCAAAATGATGTATGGCATTCCATAATGGAATGTGTACATATCCTATCCTTTATTCTTTGATTCTTCCGAATAAGTCGTTCAAATCCATATCAAATTAGCCGAAGTCTTTGATCTTTGCCGCTATGAACGATCTACGGAACTACATCTCTTCTTACTTCAACGTAACCCGAGACGATTTGGAAAAGACCGCTTCGATGTTTACCGAAGAGCATTTGCCGAAAGGCGAATACTACGCAAGGGTGGGAGAGCGGTGTGATAAGCTGAGCTTTGTACACTCCGGCTTCTTGAGAATATACGGTTATTCTGAACGGAAGGAGGTCACCCAATGGATTTCCTTTCAAGGTTATTTTGTGACCGATCTCAACAGCCTCGTCTTTGGCCATCCCGCGCGGCGAAACATTCAGGCACTGACAGACTGTACCCTCTACACGCTGGACGGCGATGGCTACCGAAGAATGAAAGATGTGGTACCCGCCTGGCCCGAAATTGAAAAGCAGTTTATCGCGGGCTGTTTCATCACGCTGGAAGATCGCGTGTTCAACCATCTCTCCCTAAGTGCGGAGGAACGTTACGACCAACTTTTTGCTTTCAATCAAGACCTCTTCAGGCATGTGCCGCAGCAATACCTCGCTTCCATGCTGGGTATGACTCCCGAGACCTTCAGCCGAATCAGGGCGAAAAAGGTTTCTTGATATAGATCAAGTGCAGAGCCATCCCGCGACTCGATCTTTGTCGCAAACAAAAACACGAAACTATGGCAAAGCAGATCACTACCGCAGTTACTATCAACGCTGATCTCAAGAAGGTGTGGGAGGTTCTTACCGATTTTGACGCTTACCCCGACTGGAATCCCTTTATCAAATCCATCAGAGGAGAGGTGGCGGAAGAAAAAACGATCGTGGCCAAAATAGATAAGATGACCTTCAAACCACGTGTCCTGGTTTTCGAAAAAGAAAAAGAGTTCAAGTGGTTGGGACATCTTTTATTTAAAGGATTATTTGATGGTGAGCACCGTTTCCGCTTAAGCGAAAATGAAGACGGAACGGTAGCGTTTGAGCAAAGCGAAAAGTTTACGGGAATACTGGTTCCGCTTTTCAATAAGATGCTGGAGAAGGACACGAAGCCCGGCTTTGAGGCGATGAACAGAGCTTTCAAAGCGAGGTGTGAAGAGTCAAAGCGTGATCTGCTCTGAAGTCCTATATTTGCGGCATGAGCGAAGAATCACACCCCTGCCCTGAATGCAAATCGCCTTACGGATACCCCACGGGTACAGGGCTGATGGCTTGCCCCGAGTGCGGGCACGAATGGAATCCGGAAGAATTGAAAGAGGAAGGCCTGGTTCGTGATTCTAATGGTAACGTATTGCAAGACGGCGATTCCGTTATCGTAATCAAGCAACTTCCCGTAAAGGGTAGCAGTAGCCCGATTAAGATTGGTACCAAGGTGAAAAACATCAGACTGGTTGACGGAGATCACGATATAGCTTGCAAGATCGACGGATTCGGCGCGATGGGCTTGAAGTCTGAATATGTGCGCAAGGCGTGATGAAAGGTAGCGATTAAGAGCTTGCTATCTCTTGATAGCTCTCTAGTAAATCTCTATCCATTGATTAGAGGTCGTTGTTTCAGCCAACGGTTTGATCCGTTTATTCTTTCACGATTTTAACTCGAACGCAATTCTGAGACTCTGTACCGCACCATTTTTCGAATCAGTTCTTCCGGAAGTGCTGCGTCAAGCGGAAATTGAACCGAGCCCTTGCCTTTCTTGTAATCTTTCAGCTCGTCGGCAAAGGCTTCCATAACGGTAGGAAAAGGGTAGAAGCCTATGAACTTCGTGTAGGCGGCCATCATGATTTGGTGATCGCGCTTGCCACCCGGAACCAACGTGAACGAAGGGATCTTGTAGTTGAGGATCTCTTCGGCTTGAGGAACTTCCTCCTTAATTATTCGTCTCAATTCGTTCAGGGCATCTTGAGCGTTTTCAGGTTGTGCCGCGATGTAGTCATCTACGGTTCGAAATGAGGGCATGGGTCCTTTTTTGGCCATCGGTAATTTTTGTGCATTTGGATTTGTAATTGCTGATTAAAGCTTAAAAATATAAAACCCCGATGATCATCATCGGGGTTCTGATAGAATGTCAGCAGAGTAGATGGGGACGGCCCTTCTGACTTCAGCTGACTATGCGGCTGCATGGATAGTGCCGCAT
>CAZYWJ010000048.1:0-28338 GCA_964651785.1 uncultured Cryomorphaceae bacterium | reverse complement strand
AGAAACTATCGTCATTGTTGTCATAGCAGTAGGTCTCTTCTAATGTGCTTCCGCATGTCAGATCAACGGGAAACAGACATGATCCGTCATCGGCAGTAGCCAGCGGTTCGTAATTCAGGGCATCCGGATCAGTACAACCGGGAATATCCAACTCACCGCAACCTACTGACCAATTCCATTCGGACGTACCGAAAGAACCATCTTGGCAACTGGTAAAAGCACTGGTTTTCACAAGCAGTGATAATGTACCGCTGGTAGCTTCTAAAGTAAGACCCGTTAAATCACCGTCATTATTGCCGGCGAATAGTAGTGTTCCGTTTGCGGGATTCGGACCGTCGTATATGATCAGAGAGTCCTGGAAGGTGGATAGCAAACCATCTTGGAAAAAGATTGTAACCGGTTCATCTTCAGGAGAGGCATAGCCGAAGTAGGTGAACTCGTTATTTCCATAACAGTAATTCTCAAAAATTGTCTCATTGCAAACCAGCTCTAAGGGAAGTTGGCAAGAACCATCATCCACCGTCGCAGCCGGGTTGAAATTTAATGCCTCAGGATTATTACATCCGGGAATATCGAATGCTCCGCAGCCCACTAACCACGACCATTCAGATGCACTGGAAGAGCCACTGGTGCAACTAACCGAAACGTCAGTATCCAAGACCATATAAAGTGCTCCGGAGGTAGCAGTAGCCGAAACTCCTGCGAGGTTTCCTCCATTGTTGCCGCTGAAAAGGAGATCTCCGGTATCGTCCAAACCATCATAAATGAAAATATCATCACAACAAGACTCAATTAACCCTTCTTCAAAAAATAAGGTAATCGGCTCTCCGTCGGGGCTTTGGTAAACAAACGGAGTCGTATCAAAATTATCATAGCAGTATGTAGCTTCAATAGCTTCTCCGCAAGTTAACGGCACAGGGCAACCTATGGAAGATATGTCTGCAATCTGAGTTGCCGTACATGAAGCACCTAAAACGTCTACCGAAATAATAACGTCAGTATCAAGCGGAAGATCAGTAAAATCAATTGATTGACCGGCTAAATTTGATAAGGTACCTCCATCAACTTGTACTCCATCAATAGTTACCGTAACTACTAATAAAGGAAAGCCACCCGGAGTTGGCTCATCGATCGTAACCGAGGCATCAAAATTGAAATCATCACAGCTTCTTTCAGTTACTAAAGAGAATTCGGGCGCTACACAATCCGGCGGAGGGCCGCATGAAACAAAAGCCTCCCATCCCGTCTCAGGTACAGATCCATCAGAAAAAAAAGTAACAGTAAGACAGCCACTCTCATTCGAAGCTACAAACTCGTCACCTACACTAAGAAGTGAAGATGGCAGTGCGGGCGTACCTCCGTCACCACTTTCTTCTCCACAAAAAATTCCCAAAGAAGGTGCCTCCGTATTCGGACCGTCGAACACCTCAATGAAATCATAGCATCCTTCTGTTCCAAATAAAGTTGATGAACTCGTTTCAATATCAACATAATTGAAGGTAAGCGTAACTATTTCTCCGGAGACGTCCGGGCAAAAAGTTGTGGTAGTCGATTCATTATTTGAGTAAACTCCGGATTCTCCTCCGGAGTCGAACCAGGACTCGTCGCATCCTACATCTTGGGCTAAAGAGCCTAAGTGGAATACGAAAGTTAAGAGCACTGCTAGTAGCGTGTACTTTCGATTTGTAAGCATCATAAATTGGTTTAAAAATGAACCGCAAATATCGAAAGGATTGATGAAGAAGTCAATTTTGTAGATGAATTACGATAATCAGCGGATAAGTGTTGATGATCAAAGCGAAGAGGATTGAAATATTCCTTTACTCAGCATGCTGGCAGAAATTCTGCTTGTTAAGGATTCAATAGTAAAGGCAATTTTTGGAGCTGTTGCACAAACTCCACTTATTAATATTTAGATAATACTTTTGTACAGTTATCCTAAGATCAAGTAAAGTGTAGGTGAAAAGAAGAGAATATGACAAAACGGGAAAAGGCAAAATATATCAGAGAAAGCTTGGATAAACTATATCCTGCTCTTCACATTCCGTTGGACCATAAAGACCCTTATACTTTATTGGTAGCAGTGTTGCTAAGCGCACAATGTACTGATGCCAGAGTAAATACGGTTACTCCTGCACTGTTTAGCTTAGCCGATACACCGCAAAAAATGGCAGAGATGGACGTTGACGAAATAAAATCCATCATCAGACCTTGTGGGCTTTCGCCGCGAAAGAGCGCCGCCATATCCGAACTATCAAAAAGGCTCGTTGCCGAGAAAGAGGGAGAGGTGCCCGCTGATATGGATTACTTGGAATCATTGCCCGGAGTCGGACACAAAACCGCATCCGTCGTCGTTTCTCAAGCTTTCGGCATACCTGCTTTTCCCGTTGATACGCACATTCATCGGTTGATGTATCGCTGGGGGCTTTCAAATGGTAAAAGTGTTGAACAAACCGAGCGTGATGCAAAAAGACTTTTTCCCAAAGAAACCTGGAACGAACTCCACTTGAGAATTATCTATTACGGAAGAGAGTACTCTCCGTCGAGAGGGTTTGATTTGCGCAACGATTTTATCACAGCCACCGTTGGCAGGAAGGCTATTATAAAAGATTGGTTGAAGAAAAATCCCGGAGTGGAACTGACTAATTCTTTACCCGATTAAATCGAAAGCAATTAAGCAGCCATTTTGGAAGTGATTTGCCTTGATCGCCTCTCTTCTTAAGGTTGAGATACCATCCCCACTTCTCGACTATGGGCAATTTGTGTGTTTCGACAAATTCTATCAAGGCCCCGTCCGGATCTTCAACGTAGGCAAAGCGCCCTGCGGCTTTTCCCATGTCAAAACTATTGGCACTGTCTACTGTAAATCCATACTGCAATCTTTCTGCTTTTTCGCGCAGTCCGTCCATATCCTGTACGTCAAAACAAAGGTGAATGAAACCCAAATCACCCCAGAATCTGTTTTCAAAAATCTTTTTGCCCTTTTGCTCAAGTGGCTCAATCAACTCAACCTGATTGGTACCTAATAAAGGTGCAAAGGGACCGATAGGCCTTTTGCTTTTTTCTAAGATTACACGTCTGAATTTCTGATTCGATCCCGGCAACCCGGAAAAATCATCAAATACTCGCTCTTCATCTGATTTGACCAAATCAAAATCCAATACATCTCGGTAAAAAGCTATGGATTTATTCATATCAGAAACGCCGATTAAACATCCGAAAACTCCTCCAACAGGACTTTCAATATTTTTGAAAAAATCATCCGTTTCAATAATCTCAAATAGATTTCCCGATTTATCCTTCAGGTAAAAATGCTTTTTTCCAATAGGATTTACGCGGACATCCGTAAGCAGGGAGGCGCCATTTTTTTTGAGATGGGCATAAGCCCTGTCGGCGTTCCGTGTTTTCATTTTACACGCCAGAAAGCCTATTTCAGAAAGCGTTATGGGAAAATCGGCAGCAACCGGGGTACGAGAGGAGTATTGCCAAATTTCAAATCCTCCACCTCCTTCCAGATTCATAGCCAGAGCCGCTACACGCTTCTGCACCTTATCTCCGGTATATCTGGTCATGAGCGGAGCTTCGGCAGCATCTTCAAAAATCCGAATATCCATACCGAAATTTTTACGATACCACGACCATTCTTGGTGAAGGTCGCTCGTACCAATTCCTATCTGTTGTATTCCGCCAATGTGTTTGCTCATGATTCAAAGCTTAACTGAACCTCGGGGGTTTTGCTTTCTTGCAATTTTAAAGAAAATACTCGGGAAGTACTTGTACATAAAAACGCCCAGCTTCTCCTTACCGCTACCGATTATGATCAAGGGTTTCTTGCGCTTCACTCCTGCTATCATTTTCGAGACCGCTTCCCCTACCGGCATGCCACCGCTTTGCATCTCATCCATTACGCCGGTTCTCGATCCATCACCCTGAAGTGCATTTAAGGAAATATTGGTTTGTACTCCCCCCGGGCAAATTAAAGAAGAATTGATGCCATCGTCTCCCAGTTCAATATCCAACGATTCGAAAAAGCCGTGTAAGGCATGCTTTGAAGCTGAATATGCCGATCTAACGCCGTAGCCAAATAAGCCTACTAAACTACTGACCACGGCAAAACTTCCTCCCCCATTTTTTAGCATGACGGGAAGAAGAGCCTTTGTCAATTCAATCGTACCAAAGTAATTTACCTCCATTATCTTTCGATCTACCTCCGTGGAAGTTTCCAAAGCGTATGAACGCTGGCTTATCCCTCCTGCGTGAAATACCAGATCGGGAACCAAACCTTCTTTTACAGCCATTTCAACCGCTGATTGAATTGAAGATGATACGCTTAAATCAAGGGGGGCTAGGGTAACTTTTTCAGGATGTGACAATGCGCTCTTCAGCTGCTCAAGCTTATCTCTGTTTCTGGCTGATAATATGAGATGACTTCCCTCCTTTGAAAACTGCTTAGCAGCTTCTTCACCTATACCGCTACTGGCGCCTGTTATCCAAATACACTGAAAACGCATGCTCATGATTGAATTTGGCGAAGATAAGGCATAATGAGCAATGGAATATGATTGCTTGTTAAAGATGCTTCACCTCATCGTCTATAAAACCTGGCCGGCATAGCCTACGACAGAAAATCGGTAAGACTTTCGAACCATTAGCTTAACTTAAAGAGTATCTATCCAAGCAAAGATTTTCATCTATGCAAAATTCCCCGACATTTCAGATCGGGGAATGGCTAACTAAACTAAGTGATCGCGACAGGATTCGAACCTGTGACCGTCTGCTTAGAAGGCAGATGCTCTATCCAGCTGAGCTACGCGACCATATTTAGGGGTGCAAAAATACTATTTCATTTTAGAAACACCAGACCTTTACCATAAAAATAAGAATCCTCAAGATGATGCGATGCCGGCAAAAATAATTTTAAGGTTGTTGCGATTATTTCCGAATTGCGAAATCAATATTAAATTAACTTGGGTAACAATTTAGTCACACAATAATTTGAGAAGAAAAGAAACTATAAATAAAGCAAGCAGTATGATTGTGCAATGAAAAAATTGCCAATACGAATCAAGCTATTCATTGCGTTTTTGATTGTTGCCATAGTTGCTTCTTTGCACACCTTGGTACAACATTATTATACAAAAAAAGTCTCTGAAGTAGGAGAGTTTATGAGAGCCGTAGAATCGTTAAATACAACGGTTCTTAAAGGTCAGATGTATAAATCAAATTTCATCATGAATGATTTGATTAAACCTTCATTCTATATAAACGAAACTTCGCAAAACCTCTATGACCTGAAGCAAACAACTGCATCACAACTTGACCAAATCGAAGTTTTACGAAGCAAATCTTTTGCAAAAAAAGGTACAATATCTGAGCGATTGGACAGTTTGTATTTTCTCGTAGATGTTCTCTCTGATGAGTTTGATATTTTGGCAGAAACCAGCCTGAAATTAGGATTCGAAGATTTCGGACTTGTAGGAGAAATGCGTGCAATCGCACATGAATTGGAAAAAGAATTCAGTGATATTATTCCCATGCGTGAAATTCTGATGCTTCGAAGACATGAAAAAGATTTTATTATTAGAAAAAATTTAAAATATAGAGATAGATTTAATGATCACACCGAAGTGCTTCGGGCAAAACTCAAAGCCGATATAAATGATCCTGATACTAAGAACTGCCTGTTATTGCTAAATCGATATCAACAGGCGTTTAACTTAATATGCAACCATAATGAATACCTCGGTCTTAATAGTGAAGAGACCGGTCTAAAAGGATCAATTTTAAAACATACTGATTCAATCTTGAATCAAAACAGTGAACTCAATATTCAAGTACAAAAGATAGCGGCCATTGATTTAAGAAATCTTAGAACCGTTTTTGTTATATCTCTGTTATTAACTACAGTGGTGACCGTTTTAGTTGTATTCCGGCTTTCCACATTGATGTCCAGATCAATCAGAGGACTTTCACATTCAATACAAGATTTTGTCAAATCGGGCTTTGCTCAAAATCTTGAGCTAAGTCAATATGAAGATCGAAGAGATGAAATCGGTGATTTGTATAAGAACTTCAAAATCTTGAGCGATGAAGTGACCGTACATTTTAAAGAATACCGTAAGAATGCGGAAAGTAAGCACAAGGAAATCGTTCTAAAAAATAAAAAAATCAATGAGCAGAAACTACTGCTGGAAGAACGACAACGACTACTCTCAAAACGAAACGGATCACTGATGGATAGTATTATGTATGCTAAACGCATTCAAACGGCACTTTTTCCTACCGGCAAAATTCTGCGGGAAATTTTCGGTGATCATATTCTGGTTTTTAAACCGAAAGATGTGGTTTCAGGCGATTTCTATTGGGTTCATGAGAGAGGTAACTCGATTTACTTTGCGGTGGGGGATTGTACAGGACACGGGGTTCCGGGAGCGTTTATGAGTATACTGGCATTTAATCAATTAAATTATGCTATGAAGCAACATCAATTAACGAAACCCGGACAAATTTTGGGATACCTCGATAAAAATATAAAAAGCTTGCTAAACAGAGACGGGGCCACCGAGACAGTTCATGATGGCATGGATATTATTCTCTGTCGCTATTTAATTGACGAAGAAAAGTTTGAGTTTGCCAGCGCTAATCGTCCATTGCTGGCAATGAGAAACAGAGAAATTGAACGTTTAACGGGGAACCGAACCTCTATTGGAGGTTTAATGAAAGAGAATGAAAGAGTGTTTAAAAATGTTTCATTTGCAGCCGATAAATACGATCTTCTATTTTTAACTACGGATGGATACAGTGATCAATTCGGTGGGAGAATGGATAAGAAACTTAAAAATAGTGGGTTTTTAGCCAACTTGAAGAGTGTTAATCATTTTAATTTGAAAGATAGTCAAACCATGCTATTAAGGAATTTCTCGAAATGGAAGGGTGATAAAGAACAGGTAGATGATGTATGTGTTTTAGGCATATTAACAGACAAGTTGATCAATATGCATGAGTCAAAGTTCACAAGGCACGAATCAAAAATCGAGACGCTGTGAAAGAATGTTGAAATAGTAAAATAAAAAACTTGACTTACTTTTGCCTCAATGCGAGAATTAATTGGAACAAACCTCAACCTTGCTGTTAAATTTCTAAGGGAGGGAAGCTTAGTAGCAATACCAACCGAAACGGTATACGGGCTTGCCGCCAATGCTTTAGATCCCAAAGCCGTCCTGAAAATTTTCGAAGCCAAAAACCGACCGAGTTTTGATCCTTTAATTGTGCATATCGGAACTGCAAATCAATTGGATGACTTTATAGAGACATTGCCCGAGGGTGCTCAAAAACTAATCGACAATTTCTGGCCCGGTCCTTTGACGCTAGTTTTGAAGAAGAAGGAGATGGTACCTGATTTGGTCACCTCAGGTTTAAATTCGGTGGCAGTAAGAATGCCGGCACATCCTTTGACACAAAAGCTGCTCTCTCTCCTACCCTTTCCTCTGGCTGCTCCCAGCGCGAATCCATTTGGCTACATCAGCCCCACGCGTTCTGAGCATGTAGCTGCGCAATTGGGCGACAAGGTAGAATACATCTTGGAAGGCGGTCCGGCAAAAGTGGGAGTTGAATCGACCATCGTATCTTTTGAAAAGGACATACCGCAAATACTTAGATGGGGCGGATTGGAATTGGAAGATCTCCAACCATACCTTGGTGAATTTGAGAGTTCTAATCAGAGCTCGGATAACCCTTCAGCTCCCGGCATGCTCAGTAGCCACTATTCGCCTAGAAAGAAATTAATTCTTGGCGATTTGGAAAGCTTGCTTCAAAAATTTAAAAGCCGGCAGGTATCATACCTTTCTTTCAAAACCATCTATGATTTGCCGGGAATTGCTCTTAGTGAAACAGGTGATTTGCGAGAAGCAGCGGGAAATTTATTTGCAGCCATGCGAACTTTAGATGCGGATGACTCTGAACTTATCTTAGCTGAACTCGTTCCCGAAATGGGATTGGGTCGCGCTATCAATGACCGGCTCAGACGTGCTGCACACCAACCTTGACAGGCTAGCTTTCCATTAGCTGTCTTCGGCTACCGAACTTGTACTCCAGCCCGATAGTAAACTCAACTTCGGGATCTGAAACGTTTATCTCGCGCTGATGCTGAATGAAAATTCCGATTGATTGCTCACGGGCTATTAAGATATCGGTTCCCAATCGATAGCGAAATCGATCAACCCCTCTGAAATCGGGAATGTTCGGGTCGCGCCACAATACGCGCAGATCAAAACTTCCGTAAAGCTCAAACCTGCGGTTCAGTTGATAAACACCTTTAACGGTATTTCGCAGGTCGAGTGTCGGTGCAAACCCAAACTCAGCTGCATAATTTATTGTTCGTACTTCTGACTGCCCTCGGGCGCGATATGCAAAAGTCCATTGTCGAATCATCTTCCGATACTGAAGATCAAGCATGACCCGATGACGATGACCGTAAACACCCGGCTCACGATCGTTCAGAATAAAGCGGTAGTTTATTCCAACTTGAAAAGGTCGTGAAAAACGATAGTCCAATCCGACATTTGTAAAAATAACTCCTGCCACCGTTGCATTTTGCTCCATCCTCACTTCCTGCTCAATGGAAAGGTCGATATCATCCGTTACATCCGTACCATACGATACCGTTCCCCACAGCCCGAAATCTCTTTCTTCTTGAGCTCCTGCGCTCAAAAACAGAAAAAGTAAAACGGTGACAAAAGAAACCTTACGCATCTCTGTTTTCACTGCGGTAGTGAACTTTGATCATAGCGGTGTCTCTCAAAAAGTCGATGCGTTTAATATAGACTTTGTGAATATCCAATCCCGTGCGCTTCTTTAAGTCTTCCATGAGTTCACCATGCCTTTCCGGCTTAATCAATTCAATATTCTCATATTCAATGTTTTTGATATACTCTTGCTTTATCAGCACATTTCCTTCAATCAGAAAAGCCACCAGAAGAATTACCGCGTTAATAAGAACTATTTCGAGGGCAGTACCCTGATTGATTGAAGAGATCAAACCGATGGTAATAGATAAGAAAAGGTAGGTCATATCCTTGGTGCTGATATCTTCGGTACGGTAGCGCAGCATGGCAAAAATTGCGAAAAGCCCGAAAGCTGCTCCAATGCTGAAACCCGTATTAGAATTGAGCAATATCGTGATGATGAATATGACCAAATTGAACATGAAAAAGGTCAAAAAGAAATCATGCCTTCCCGTCACGCGATAATAAATCAGGCGCAGCAAGACGATCATACTCAACAGATCGATAGCCAGTCGCACGAAGAAAATTGAATCGAATTGAGTTATTGACCAGGCAAAAAATTCGGCGGGCTCTTTTTCTTCAAGCGGACTTTCAATCGGAAAAAATTGTCCCGCAATGAAACCCGGAATCAATAAAAGGACCAGTAGTAGGCCAATTTCAGATAGTAGTTTGTGGTATCGGCTCATGAAATAATGCTTGCAGGTTTTTTAACGCAGGTTTAAATCTATTGGATTTCAATTCAGGTATAAGGCTCGTTAAAGAAAGGCAATACTTACTTAGAGAGGTTTCTCTTATACGATTTTCTCTTATTTTTCTGATGATCGGGGTTGTCTCCCAATTGGGTTGTTTAACTTCGATAATGGCCAATTCACCGAAATGACCTTTTCCGTCCGAATTGTTGAAGTTTACTTCGAAATCAATTGAGAATCTCTCCAGCCTGTCTTTGCTTATAAAGCTGAAGCGACGGTAATTTACTTCAAGAACCGCCTTAAGCTCTTCTGATGTTGTGACTCCGTTTTCTCGTAAAAAACGTCTCATCTCAGCCGTAAGATCATCAGCATCAAATTCCGTAATGACTCGCTCTTTTAAAGTCAGCCCTTTCACTGATTTCTTTTTAATTTCTAAAAAAGAGGTTTTCGTATCAGGATACTTACGAAATCTGACTTTCTGCCTTACCGCCTTACCTCGATGATGATCTCTGAAAAAATCATAATTCGGTGTATCAAAATAAAGCGTTCCGATGGAAGAAATCGACTCTTCATTCGGAGTAATCAAATCATACTGATCATTTAAGCCTTCGATTGTACGGACTATTTCTTCTATATGGCAAGGAAACTTACGATCGCGCCTTTCGGCAAAACGTCCGTCACCAAAATCATTCAAGCCCAATCTTTCGAATGGGCTCAAAACTGCTTCGATATCTTCGAGCAGATCACTACTCATAGACAAAGATTTTTTCCTCAGTCAGATTTCCTGATCCGTCGTATTTACTCTCTTTTGTTTTTAATCCTCTATTGTCGTATTCCGTTCTCTCACTCTCAATCACTTCTCCTTCGGCGTTTTTGGTCGTAACTTCAGTCAAGTCACCGAGTTTGTTGTATTGATATTCTTTTAATTCGATGACATTTCCTTCTCGGTCTACTTCTTTTTTATTTAGTAAATCATCCTTATCATAAGTTGAAATAATCCTCTCAAAACTCGGTGGTTCGGCCGCTTTCATGCTCGAGCCGTTTAGATCAATTTTGGTTTCATCTACTACTTCTCCATCATCATAAACTCGCTTCTCGTGTAGTTTTAACTCACCTCCGGATGAGTAAGTGAACTTCTCTATCCAGTCCCCTTCTGCGTTGTAATGTTCTATTTCTTCTACGAAACGGGCCACTTCCTGACCATGATGATACTTGACCACTGTCTCAGTTTTCTTTACGATTCCGTAAGTACGAATAGTCTTAGAAGATTGAGCCGAAGCCAATGCAACTAAAGCGAGCATCCACATGATAAGTACAAACCTCTTTATCAATCCGCTAAAAAAACTACGGATACTCTCATTAAGAATCATCATGGTTGTTTATTTATGACAATATCACTTGTTACAAATTCTTCACTTCTATCTTTAATATCCACCGAAATGGAAACAGCTTCTAAAGGCCCGAAGGGTTCATCACAGCCATTTGGCTCAGACAATGCGTACACTTCATATTTCCCTCTTCTTAAATAAGGAAACCAAAATGTACCATCAGGCCCTGTGCGCACTCTATCAAAATAAGATGGGTCGTCACCTGCTATAATGTACACCTCCTCGTCGACTTCGTAAGATGATCGAAGTGTATCACTACAGGCTATGATATGAACGAAAACACGTCCTTGAATTGATGCTTTGCCACCTTCACCCGGCTTATTCTCACAGGAGTAAAACAGGAAGCAGACTACGCTGAAGACAAATAATAATCGGGACATAGATTCGCAATTGGGCCGCTAATATCGAAAATTAACTGAACGTTAAGCTTAGCGAATTAAGAGTATGGTTCCTGAAGTGCGAACTACATCACCCGTTATTTCATTTCGATATCGAAGAAAATAGGAATAGAATCCGGGTGGTACAAAGTAATTGCTACCCTCTACTCCACCGTTCCATCCATCATTAATGTCAGATGTAGACCAAATTTCCTGACCCCAGCGATTCATGATGGAAAATCTGAAGTTTTCATCAGATACTTCAAGACCATAGACCTTCAGAATATCGTTAAGGCCATCACCGTTAGGAGTGAAACTACTGGGAATAAAAACGGAATTTAATCGCTCTTCGAAGTGAGCAATGAGGTGCGTCGGAGCGTAAAACGGATAACTTAACAAAGATAAATTCTCGTTATCGGCAGCCGCGCCCATCCTAACTTCCCAATGAGAAAATTTGTATTTGCCACGGTCTATTGCTTCTATCGGAATATTCTCATTTCCGAGCAAAGTATTCTGATACGGTAGTTGTTTTAATAGAGTATCAGCCAGGCGCACCCATCCCGCACCTTCCGGTTGTGTCTCAATCTTGATTTGATAATTCGGTAACTCCACGAAATTCGCTACAACGAGATCGGGCCCTTCAAATTGAACGCTGATCTCTGCGGTTTCCTCATCAGGATCAGGCATCGCGCTGAGAAATGACCAGTGAGTAAACTCATAAAATGGTTCCGTTGCCACCGCTTTTAATTGAAGTGTTGCTACTTCCGGTAGTTCTATTGTGGTAGGATATTCTTGAATGGTCGTATCTGCTATAAATATTTGCCCGACACCTTCGGGTGCAACATCGAAAGTGACATTGTTTATTATCTCAAAAAAACGTGCAGTCAGGAAACCATCTCCCGTCATGTTAAACGTTACGCTGTCAGCTACTGCATTGGGTAAAAGGGCTATTCCGCTTTCCCAATCAGAAAAACCATAGCCCGCTATAGGCTCGGCTTTTGCTGAATAATCAACGGATTCCGCCAGATCTATAGTTACCGGAAAGGTTGAATAGGTGGTGCCTGCTATAGTAATCGAACCCGAATTTGCAGGCTCCACATCCAAGGTGAGACTGTAGGAAATATCGGGTACGAAGTGAGCTACGAGAGTATCATCTGCTGAAAAACTTACCGTAATCTCCTCGCTGAATTCGTCGGGTGAAAACGTAGTGCCGTTTGATGACCAATGACTAAAGACAAATCCTTCATTCTCATCAGCATCCAATGCTACGTTTACACCTCCAAAATACTGGACATCATGCGGATAAGTGTCAATTTCAAATGAGGGTAAGTCAATGCGCCCTCCTTCAGGCGGATCGGCCATCAAAACTATATTATGCGGACCATCCAATTCAGGATAGCAGTCAATAATTCCTGCATTAATTACTTCACATCTCTCTTCGATAAAATCTCGAACGTACTGCACGTTATCTTGCCATTCAGCCATGCTACCACCCCACCTGCCTACATGAGCAGGCATCTCGGGCTCAATCAATGCAATCAAACTATCCAAGTGGTGAATCATGAATTCACATGAGAAATAAGATGAGGCCAAATCCGAGTAGCGATTGATATAATCGGCAAAGAACTCTTCATTTTGCAGAAGAGCATTCCATATAGGTACGTGGCCCTGACTACCGGGATCATTCAACTGCTCGGGATCACAGAGCCCCGCATTAGGCGATTGATCCGGTATGCCGGTAAAGTTTGCGTAGTGTCCGAATGTGGCATCCATATCCCAAAGAATATAGCGCCACTTCTTCTTGTCCCCGTCAGGGTTCAAACCTCTCCACCAGCCGGTATTCCAATTTAGCCAATCTGAACTCACAATGTATGAGTTGAGAAGGAAATAATCAATCAGACTACCGGTATTGTAAATTCCCTTTACGTAATCGTAGTTGGCTTCATCCGTCATGTCATTTGACAGAATAAAGTCACGTATTTCATCCCAGCCTTGGTCTGATCCATATTCTACCCACGTGCCTCCCCAGGTTTTTAGAAAATCGACTTGACCGGCGCCTTGATCGTAATAAAAATCCGTAAAATCGAGATCATCAACCTTTTCGCGAATCTCATATACTCCCCAATACTCTCCGTTCATGTACATTACGCATGGTGCGTAGGTCCGCTCATCGACCCTCAAATCGGCTATTTGAGAGAGGGATTGCACATAGGCATCGCGAATGTGTGCACCACCATTTTCAAAGGGGTAATTGTCACTTGCCGCAGCTTTCAAGATTAACCGCTGAAAACCATCGCGATCTTTATTCTCAAATATTTGATAATGCAGCTCATTACCATAGCCAAATTCATCTTGTGTGATGTAGTCAATTCCACGTTGAGGGTAGGCCCATGAATCATTTCCGTGCTCGTTAAAGTCTCCGTTGGCTTCGGCCAAAAGCTCTCCTGAGGAAGAAAACAGCTCGAAGTGTCCTACAGGCTCTATTTGGCTACCCCCCAAGAGTGTAGGCAATTGATCTCCACTAATGGAAATGATATAAATACCGTGTGTATCGTTGATGAAGTACGTATTCGTTTCAACAAAACCGGGCGGACTGTTGGTACCATCATTAAACGCTCTTGCCCGCACCACGGTAGTGGCGTCAATGGCTATCGGACCTGTATATAGAGGAGAAGTTTGCGTTGGTACGGTTCCATCCAGTGTATAATGAATTTCAGCTCCTGCATCTTCAGATTGAATCTCTACATTAACCGTACCCGCATAGTAGCCCGGTGCGGTAACTATCTCCAAAGGCACATATTCTCCCAGCGCACCAACATTTGCTGCTCCGGGTGATGGATTTGTAAATACTCCCCATTCCGGGGATCCATCCGTTACTCGTCCTCTTGAATGACCATTTTGGTTGGCAATAGTCAATAAATACGAATCGATAATCGTGCCTCCTGCATCCGATAAAACTGCACCTTCTTGTTTGGCTTGGGTTATTTTAAAACTGGTGTGAAGGTTTCCACCAACGTTTTCATTGCGGTCTGAAGCATATATGATAAGGTGATCTCCCGCCCCTATAACCGTACCCGCGGGAATTTCCCATTTCATTGGTTCCAATTCGTCATCGCTCAAAAAGTACCCTGAAAGATCAAAATCCGCTCCACCCGTATTGTAGAGCTCAATCCAATCTTCGTAATCACCATAATTATCAGCGAAATCTCCGAAATTGGCCGCGCAGATTTCATTAATCACAACTTGGCCGCTTAACATTAAGCTCAGGGGGGCAAAGAGAAAAAACAGTAATGTTTTCAACTTCATCAATGAGGGTTTAAAAGGTTCAAAATTCTTGCACTCTCATGACGCTTAACCTTCTCTTAAAGTTGCACGACTATTCGATAACCAGTTTCGAAATTCTCTCATTGAATTCCAGGATGTAAAATCCCGGTGGTAAGGACGACAAATCAAGACGTTCATTGTTTTGCGAGATTCTGCCTTGAAATACTATTTTTCCTACCGAGGAATATATCTGTAGAGAGCCCGGCCTGAATTCTTCCGAATCAATAAAAACAGATCCCGAAGTAGGATTCGGATATACTTTAAATCTTACCGCCGCCTCCACATTGTCGGTACCGGTCAAACCTCCGTTACTATCGGCATGTGTAGGTAGCAAACACGAAATCTGGCCCGTTCCGTTCGGAAAGCGCCCTTCAGTCTCATCAGCAGTTATCACTCCGAATCTGACATAATCTATGGTTAAGGTATCAGCGTCGGAAAGCAAAATATCATCGCCATCGCTTCCCAATCTGAAGAAAGTATGAAGACCGGGTTCCATCAGCCCCATATCGCACCAAATGATGAGGTATTCATCCGGCATTAAGGTGGTGTCAGGAAAAACAAACTGAGTGGGATCTCCGATTTTATCACTGAGGAAATATCCTTCAAGATCGATGGGAGAATTACCTGCATTATAAAGCTCTATCCAATCTTCAAATCCTCCCCATTGATCCTGAGCAGTTGATTCATTGGCAGACTGATATTCGTTGATTACCAGCCCGGGTTGAACGCTATTTGTGTTGACGCTGTTGAAGGTGGGAATCAGAATATTAAACGGCCCGGTTCCATTGGGGAATCTTCCTATTGAAATATCATCGGGAATTGAACCGTATCGAACGTAGTCAATCGATATCGTATCCTGATTATACATTCCCACTTCTTCACCATTTGCACTCAGTCCGAATGCTGCGTGAAATGGTCCCTGCTCGGGCTGGTTGTCACACCAAACCACTACTACTTCGCCAGCCGGCAATACAAAATCAGGAAATTCAAACTTTGTCCGATTCCCGCCGTGGTTATCTGAGAGAAAAATGCCCTCAAGATTCAAATCTTCATCTGAAGCATTAAAAATTTCAACCCAATCATCAAACTCTCCGAATTCATCGGAGCCAACATTGTCATTTCCCGCGACAACTTCATTGATTACCAGTTTGCCGAAAAAAGGCTCACACTGAGCTGAGCTTTGAGTGGAGATGAAGAATATACTCATCCCGAAAAGAACAAATTGTAGTGATTTCATGTGACGAAAATATACAATCTACTCAGACAATGCGAACAAGCTCAAAAACAAAAAAAACCGGCTCTCCTCGGAAAGCCGGCTTTTTACAACTGTCAAGAGTTGGTTTATCGAGCAATCATAAACTTCTCGGTAATCACTTCTTCGTTGGTGTTCAAACGGTAGATGTACACGCCGTTTGGCAATGAAGAACCGTCAAACTCAAAACGGTAATCAGCGGTCTCATCTACATTTCCGTTGAAGATCTGAGCTACTTTACGTCCGCTCATATCATACACTTCCAAAGTAGCCTCAGTAGCTTGAGGTACCGTGAATGTCACATTCGAAAGTCCGGCTGTCGGGTTAGGGAATGTCTCAACAATAGCTCCACCCGGAGTGCTGAAGAAATCAAAATCTGAGTATGGACCAACAGTCAATGGATTCTGGTCGCAACCACATCTTACTCTCCATCGATAATCCGTACCGGGACTAAGTTGATTTGGCTTTACTATAAGTTGGTTTACTTCGGCCGTACCCAAAGTTACCGTTCCTACATTGCTACCATTTGCCAACTGTAGATTGAGCTGACATCCGATAGAACCCAAAATCGGATTCCAAGTGAGAATAGCATTATTCGCCACTATTCGGCTGTCAAGTCCCTTCACTTGAGGATAAGGTGAAGTACACGGAGCTACATCAGGATAAGAAAGAGCATCAAAAAGGATGTCATCTCCCGTAGCATTTGCAGCTACATAAGTTTCAGAAGTTCCGTCAGGAGCTCCTAATCTTACGTTTAGCTCAAAACTCAATTCACCATCTGTAGAGATCTGTGCCACCAAAACCCTGTTTTCAGGATCAGGACCGGTAGTTCCGCCCAAAACTGCCCATGCACCATCAGTTATTACAACTGAAGGGCCATCATTTACATCATCTAATTGAGAAACGATGCTGTTGCTTGGTACGAACGTTACTTCAGGTGGAGAACCGGGTACAAGCCCGTCAGCAACTCTCAAAGGTATTCCGGCAACATTACTCAAGTTGCGCAATTTACCATCGGTATTATTGATAGCTCCGTTAGGGTCATCTGATTTCAAAACCGCCCAACGGTTGTCTCCTCCCGCACCCATGGAGACGTATGAGTCAAGAAGTACGGTTCCGTTATCAAGGAAGTTTGTTCCCAAATCATTACCCGTCAAACCACCTCTGTCTTCATTGTTGAAAAATTCAGTTGTCGTTTCAATAAATAAAGGATTGTTGTTGGAACCAAACACGGTCTCCAACTTATAGTCAGGAGCCATGTCAATGTATATTCTGTAGGTCACTGTTCCCACAGCTAAATCACCCGCATCAGGATCTGCTGCATCACTGGCATTTGCAACGTAGTATTTCTCTACGACTACATCCTCCAGTCCTTGAGCTCCTGCAAATGTACAAGCTGCTGCTGCACAAAGGGTCATCAAAAACTTTGTTGTTTTCATTGGTTAAATATTTTGAGGATTTGGTAAGCCATCACACGAAGTGATAGCTCACCTATAATCCATTCATTAATAATTGTTGTCTCGAATCGTCTGAGCTAATCTTCGGGCTTACTAAACGGAAATTAAATTCCGCAGTCAGTTCCGAAGGCGCTATTTAATTCGAGGAAGTCAAGTACGTCGATTGTACCGTCGTTGTTGATATCCTCAGGACAAGCGATCAAAGAGTTGTCTGTCTCTAAAAGGGTTCCCAAAGTCCATCCTGCAGTCCAAGGCTCAGCTCCCGGCTTGAAAGCACCACGGAAAGCAACCGGGTCAAAGAATCCATCGTTAGGTGCACTAATTGAACTCTGAGCTTCACCCATTTCAGGTACCGGATTGTAAGCATCAGAAACGGCATTTGTAGTAGGATCGATGGTAAAAGAGAAATCAATTACATCATTGTCAGTAATGTTTCCGTCTGCAACAAAGTCGGCCAAAACAGATGCACTAGGCGCTGCTTGACCTACAGTAAGGTTTTGAGCAACTCCTGCGAAACTATTGTTTAGAAAAACGAGGTTTCCTGCCAACCATTGATCCACTGCATCAGTGGCGCGGTCGTTATCCAAATCGATACCCTGTGGGAAGTTGGCGAAAATAGAGTTTGAGATTTCTCCTTGTGTATTTTCTTTTGCCAAAACTCCACGGTTTGCCGAACGACCGATAACCGTAGCGTTGTAAATAGTAGGATTAGAAAGAGGCGAATTGTTTGAATCTGAATCGTCACCGTCAATTTCGAATCCTTCATCACCTTGAGCGCTAAGCTGACCGAAAGAAGGAAGCATCACACCAAAAAGGTACTGAGCGCGACCTGTCCATCCCTGATCCCAGTCAAAGTAGTCATCGTTGCAGAAAAGTACGGTCAAGTACTTGCAGTCTACGGTACCACCGAACCACTCGAATCCATCGTCATCATTGGCAACAACCTCAACGTGCTCGATTACGGTACCTCTACCTACAGAACCCATAGTCAAACCATTGATTTCGTTTCCTTCTCCGATGTCAGTACCACCGTGACGCAATGAAACATAGCGAAGTACTCCTGAATTGTCGTCAGGGTCATTACCTCCGTAAAAGTTTCTTGAGTCATTTGGAAGAAGACCTTCGATGGAACCAACTCCATCAGCTACAGCCAAACCACCGTCAGCTAAAAGCAAGTTGTTGGGAGCATTACCCAAAAGGATCAAAGAACCCCACTGACCTCTGATATCTACTGAGTAAGTTCCATCCAAAGGATCATTTTCATCTGTGAAGATAATCGGGCAGTGCTCGTTACCGTTGGCAAAGATTTTACCACCACGAGCTACAACCAATGCTTTCGCATCAACATCCTCGCCGAATACTCCGCGCAAAACGGTTCCGGGCTCGATGTACAACTCAGCTCCCGAAGGAACGTAAAGAAGGTCGTCGATGAAGTAAGTGTTATCACAAGTAAGGTTGGTTACACCTTGTAGTTCATCACCGGTAGCAATAGTCGTAAGGTTTACGTCAGTTCGGCTGGCCAAATCAGGGCAACCGCACTCAGTACCCAAAGACATCTGAGCATTTACTCCGGTAACTGCAGCACTCGCAAGAGCGACGGCTGCAAATGCTTTGTAAGAAAATTTAGTTTTCATTAGAATGAATTTTTAATGATTGGATTTAAAACTCGCTTCATTGCGAGCGTTACAAATGTGCGACGGGATATCTCGAAATGCCTTAAGTCAACTTGATGATATAATTAAGCCTTTAGGCCTCAAGTTTTCCCCAATAAAAAAGAGGTGTTAATTCACCTCTTCCTTATGAAACGTTATGTTAAAGACTATTTCACATTCGATTAATTCTTAACGACACGAAGTAAGAACCTATCGTCGTCAGAAGAAATTTCTATCAAGTAAAGTCCTTCACTTGTATCGGGAAACTCAATTTTTTGTGCAGTACCGGCCCCTCCAAGATTGAGATTCTGTTCGTGAACTTTATTTCCGATTATATCAAATATTCTCAAATTCGCATTAGTCAGGTCCAACTGATCTGAAAGTTGATTGATCGTCAAGATATCACTAACGGGATTGGGATAAATGGCTATTAAATTTGACGCTTTTGAAAGATCAGTCGTACTCAAGAATTCACATGAACCGTCATCCTCCGTTGCATCCGGGTCATAATTCAATGCCTCAGGATCGGTACAACCTAAAACTTCCTCTTCATTGCAAACACCATCCCCATCATCATCAATTAATATCAAATCTTCGCCGTCGCATTCCGTGCAATTCTCTTCAGGAATCAAACACGACCCGTCATCATCCGTAGCATCCGGATTGTAATTGCAGGCAGTCGGATCTTCACACCCCGCAATTTCATCTGCATCACAAATTCCATCACCATCGGTATCGATTAGTATCAGGTCGTCATTGTTTTCATTGCATTCCGTGCAATTTTCTTCAGGAATTATGCACGAACCATCATCATCCGTAGCATCCGGGTTATAATTACATGCTACAGGATCATCGCACCCCGCAATTTCATCCGCATCGCAAACGCCATCACCGTCGGTATCGATTAAGATTAAATCATCATTATTCTCATTGCACTCCGTACAATTCTCCTCCGGGATGAGGCAGGAGCCATCATCAACCGTAGCAAGCGGATCGTAGTTACAAGCTGCCACGTCCGTGCAACCGGCTACTCCTTCAAATTCGCAAGAACCATCGTCTTCCGTAGCTTCGGGGTTGTAGTTCAATGCTTCGGGGTCGGTACAACCGAAGATTTCTTCAGCGTTGCAAACTCCGTCGCCGTCGTCATCAACCAATACAAGTTCCTCTTCCACACATTCGGTACAATCTTCTTCAGGCTCCAAACAAGAATCGTCATCTTCAGTAGCCAACGGATCGTAATTGCACGCCGTAGGACTGGTACATCCCGGAACCGCTACCAACGGAAAATTAAGCGCGGGAAAAAATACCTCATCTCCCATTGGTTCGCCCGAAACGTAGTCGATAGGTTCACCCGATCCGTCGACTGTATTAACACGCACATTAAGCGAAAAGCTCAATTCGCCATTGGTAGTAATCTGCGCAACCAAAACCCTGTTATCTTCGGTAGGTCCCTCAAATCCTCCAAGTACTGCCCATGCTCCGTTATTGGTAGAAAAAAGCGGACCATCATTCACATTGTCAAAAACTTCGAAAATGGAAATATTGTCAGTAATTAATTGAACTGCGGGAACCATCCCTTCTATTAAACCATCTGCAGTGGTGAGCGGAATTCCTGCCTCAGGGTCATCATTGGTCAGTAAACCTCCGGGTATACCTGCGCTTCCTCCGTCATTGTTTATGCCGCCAAGGATGGATCCGTCAGGATCTTCTGATTTCAGCACCCCTAAATGCGATTCGGATGCCGCGCCGATCGTCACCCAAGAATCCAGCGCCACGGTGTTGTCATCCAATCGATTGTCGCCGATCAAATCACCGGTCAATTCGCCGCGGTCTTCGTTGTTAAAGAAAAGCGTGGTAGTCTCGATTCTCAATTCGTGATTCGGACTTCCGTATACCGTTTCCAATTTCGTATTTGGAGCAAGGTCCAGATAGATGCGATACGTGGTGGTGCCTGCCGGCAAAATTCCTCCCTCGCTATCCGTTGCGTCATTCGCGTCAGAAATGTAGTAGGTCTCTACAATTACGTCTTCTAAGGCTTGAGAAAAACCAATGAGAGAAAGAAATGAAAAGGTCAGTAAAAGATAAAAGTGTTTCATGATTAGTTGGTCAATGATTGATCGGGTTTTGGAAATATTAAATCGGGATGGGTCAGTTGACCTTCTTCCGGATTTCGTGCTACGTAATATTCGGTTTCGCCTCGAGGTGAAGCAATTTGAAGATTGAGCTCAAAAGAAAGGTCGCCATCCGTAGTCACTTGAGCGATCAGCAAATAGTTCTTCTCCGGAAACGGACCTTTCAAACCTTTGAAAACGGCCCAAGCTCCGTTGTCAAATTCTATCTCACCTAAGTGATTCGAATTTCCGAAGGCGGCAAAATCGTGACCGAAAATCACCAAGGCGGGTACACTGCCGTGCATGAATCCATCAGCCTCCCGAATAGGTATTCCCGCATCCGGCTTTTGACTCATCAAGACACCTCGTTCGATAATCGTAGGGTTATCGGTATTGACTTTTGGCTTAACAACACTCCCATCTTTGTCATCCTCTTTTTTTACGGCGAGCCCCGTCTTGTTCGCACCGCTTATCGCGATGTACGAATCAAGCAGCAAGGCGTTATTACCCAGATGAGAAGGATAAATTTCGGGAGCTTTGATGCTGCCGTTTGTGGTATCGTTGAAAAAAGAAGTGTTCGTAAATAGCCTCAGCGGATGGCCGGGAGCGCCATAAACCGAGAGCAATTTGTAGCCCTCTTTCATGTCGACCCAAATTCTATACGTCACCATTCCGGCCTTCAAACCTTGAGCAGAGGGATCTTTCTCATCTTCTGCATCAGCGATATAATACGTCTCGACGAAGACCTCTTCGAGACCTTGACTAAAGCAGAAGAGATGAGTCAGCGCAAAAAACGATATAAGTGCAATCGCTTTCACTAAACTTATTTTTTAACGAAACGCTCTGTAGAAGTCACTCCATCGTTTTCTATTTCGATGAGATAAGTTCCCGTCAAAAGATCAGAAACATTGAAACTCATTAAACCTTCTCCGAATTGATTCGGATTTCCGCTTTTAACCACGCGGCCTGAAATGTCATAGATGCGGTAAGTAAAATCTCCCGTCCACTGAGGATTCAGGGCTACCGTTACCATTTCTTCAGCAGGGTTGGGATAAATGGAGAATCCTTGCTGGGCCATTTCTTCTTCCTCCGTGCTAACTATCACTGTAAGACCATTCAATGAACAAATACGGTCATTCTGAATGGAACTCACCATTTGCTCCTCGGTCAAAACGGCTACAAAGTCCATGTCTTCGTGACAGTTGCTGGTATTGCACTGTAGTTCTTCAGGGATACCTACGCGGAAATTAATTTCGAATTCGAACTCACCATCGGTGGTAATTTGAGCGATCAAAACTCTGTTTTCTTCGGTAGGACCTACCACTCCGCCAAGCACGGCCCAAGAACCATTAGTCACGATCAAATCTTCTGAGCTATTCACATCACCCAATGGTGAGGCATCCAGACCGATAAGCGTAACCGCTGCTCCTTCACCTGTAGCAGCCGAAATTATTCCACCTTCTACCAATCCATCTGCTTCCGTAAGCGGAATTCCGATTTCAGGGTCATTGTTTACGAGAAGACCACCATTTACACCTTCACTTCCACCATCGTTTTCATCGCCTGCAACGATGTTTCCGTCAGTATCTTCTGATTTAAGAACGGCCAAATGCTCATCGCCTGCGGCGTTTAAGGTAATGTACGAATCCAATGCAACCGTGTTATCGCCTAAGCGACCCGAGTCAATGGCATCACCGGTTTCTTCACCGCGGTCTTCGTTATTAAAGAATTCGGTAGTGGTGGTTATTGAAAGGGGATTATCCATTGATCCGAAAACCGACTCTAACACATAGTCACTTTTCATATCAACGTAAACGCGGTAAGTCACGGCACCTTCAGGCAAAGAGCCTCCGTCTTCGTCCGTAGCATCGTTTGCATCGGCGATGTAGTATTTTTCTACTAAAATGGCCTCAACCGCTCCGCAATCAGGTGGTGCATATTGGCCAAAAGCCAGAGAAGACATTAATATTCCAAGAGAAGTAAGGGGGAGTAAAGATTTTTTCATGTTGGGACTTATTTTCCGTTTAAACCCCAAAATTACCGGACTGAAACCCCAACCAGATGCCTAAACCCTTACCCTTTCTTTATGCTTTTGTTCAAAGAAAGTTAAGTGACTGCGAAGCCAATGTGAATTGTGTTAATTCTTAATCAGCAGTGTGGTTTCATTGATTTCCTCATTGGAAATGCGCACCAGGTAGGTGCCTGCCGGCAATTGCTCCACAGGGATAGCAATGCTTTCGGTTCCTGACCGGATGAGGATGCCTTCGCGATGAACGACTTTTCCTTGCAAATCGTAAATAAACAACTCCGCATCATGAGATTGATCAGAAGCAATTTCCACCCAAGCTTTACCGCGAGTCGGATTCGGATAGGCAGTAATTCCGAAATCGAGCCTTACCTCTTCCGCACTTAGCTGAGGACAGATAATCGTCCAATCCAAGCCGTTGCAGTCATTAATGCCGTAGCAGCAAAGTTGTGGTATGCTGAAATTAACGGACGGATCATAGTTGCATGCATCCGGATCTCCGCAACCAAAAACAATCAACGTTTCGCACGAGCCATCATCGCAAGGAGCGGCGGGGTCATACTCCAAATAATCCGGATCGGTGCAACCGCATTCGGGTGGGAAGGAGAGGTAGGGGCTTATAGCAGAATCTTGTCGGGCGCTGTCCGCAACAAATACATACGGGTTTTCATTTTCATCGAGAAGTACCACATTGAAATTAAATTCCAATTCGCCCAAAGTGGTAATTTGAGCAATTAGTATAATGTTTTCTTCTGTTATTCCGGAAACACTCGTTGTAGGCTGTAATCTTGACGTTCCAGTGGTAGCAAATACACTATCGTTAATTTCATTTGAAAAAACGAATTGCAGAGAAGGAATCAGGCCTGCAGAGAGCGAAGGAATAAGACTTTCGTCAACCTCAATAAGTCCGTCTGAGGTAGTAAGCGGAATATCAATTTCTGCATTTGCATGTACCAATAGTCCACCTTCGACAGATTCAGACCCCCCGTCATTATTCTCACCTCCCACGATTGAGCCATCAGTATCAAGATACTTTGGTATTCCATAATGTGCATCTGAAGCCGCTCCAATTGTAACATATGAATCTAAGGCAACAGTATTTTCATCTAATCTATTGTCGCCTAGATTGCTGCCAAGAGTTACACCTCTATCAGAGTTATTCCATATCAGCTCTGTACTTCTGATGAACCAAGGATTTCGATCAGTTCCAAAAAGTTCTTTTATTTGATACCCTGGAGCCAAATCAAGAAAAACTCGATAAGTCACACTTCCTTCAGGCAAGTTGGTTCCCTCATCATCATGGGCAGCATCATTCGCATCAGCGATGTAGTAGGTCTCAACGATCAGGTTTTCGATGGCGTTTTGGCTGTAGCCAAAATCAGCTATTAAGACCAAAACCAAAATAATGGCAGAAGTCAGAAAATAAATAGTGCGACGCTTCATTATACGCGAATTATATATTGTATGAAACATTGAATTGATAAATAGTTCCCCACCTCACGCTGCTGAAATCGAGGAGATAGCCCTCGTCGAAATCGTAAGCTCTGCGTACGGGGTTATTTATAAGGTCTCTGATCTTGAAACCCACCGAAAAATGCTCGCCTAACTTTTTATTGAGGTTGATATCCACCACATTTCGCGGAAGCTCAAAAATATTGGGAGCAGCATCTCCCGCCCCTGCGACCACTGCTAGTTTCGGACCTTGCACATTATAAGATGCTGTAGCCAGCAAACCGAGTTCTTCAAAATCATACGTGAACATCAAATTCACTATGTAAGGAGCTTGTCCAAACATTGGTCTTGTTTCCTTCACGGGCTCCGTCACTGTAGTTTCGGAAGTAATGAGGGAAAGATTTCCTCTGAATTCAAGATTTTCGATCAAATCTAATTTTGCTTCGAATTCCACTCCTGCGGCATATGATTCAGGTACATTCTGCCACGTAAAATTGTCGCCTCCCGGTGGTGCAATCAGTTCTATATGATCTTTAAATTCCTTATAGAAAATCGTTACTGAAAACAGACTGTTTGATTCGGTATATTTTTCCAACCTTAAATCAAAGTTGTCAATTTGGGAAATCCTCAGGTTCGGATCACCTCCAACTCTTCCTCGAAGTTCGAAATCAAATAAATTAAGCGGTGATAATTCTCTAAAACTAGGTCGTGCAATAGATCGAAAATAGCTGGCTCTAATATTAAAGGGAGCATCTTTACTTTCTTGAAGCTTGTAAATAATATTAATGCTGGGTAAGATGCTCCATTCTTCCTTATCCGCGGGATTTGCTAAATCCGGTCCGAGTGATTCGCGCTCGGGAGAGTCTACCGGTAGGCCTCTTTCATAATAACCCAAAATATCTTGGTAGATATCTGTATACTCAACTCTAACTCCACCTACTGTTCTGAATCGCTCATTAAATTGATGATCTGACTTAACATAAAAAGCATATATATCTCTGAAACCTATATCGCTACCTAATTCAGTAACGCTAGCCGTATAGTAGTACCCTTGTCCCTGATCTGAACCGATAACAAAATTCTCTTCATTGAATTCATCTTCCAACGAACCTTCAATTAAATTACCGGATAAACCTCTTAAACGATAAACTACTTGTTCATTTTGACGGTCATTTTTGTTATATCCACCGCCAACAAAGAGTTTTGACCGGCGCTTATCTTCAGTCACCGGAATTTCAACGGATATGCGTGTATCAATCATATCATCCTCCATATACCTGTACCTACGATCAGGGTTAAAGTTTGCATCAAACTGTAAGATCCCTTGATCTAGGATGTATCTGGTGTCTTTAAAATCTAAAACATTTCTCTGTCCATCAGAAAATGAGCCATCTACATCTATTTTAATTCCACTTCCCGGAAAGTAGTGCTCCGATTTATACTGATAAACGAATTGTTGTCTCTCCTCATAAAACTGATCATCTCCGAAGATCAATATATTTCCTGAAGTATTTTCGTTTTGGCCGGCATACCTTCGGACACTGTTTTGACCAAATAAATTCGGCATAAACATAAGCGAGACACTGTTATTTGAATTGAGTTTATAAGACAATTTCAATAGTCCGCTCAGACTATGTGATACTCTGCTCAATTCTTGATCGAGGTTTACTATAGCTGGTACACTATCTCTACCATCAACTTGGATTACATCTCCTTGTGTCGTGCGATTTAGAGAGGCCTCCGGGTCATAGCGATAATCTGAGCTATACCGCAGTCCTCCCACTATTCCCAGAGTCTTTCCAAAAAGTTTTGTTTGATCACCAATGCTTATGTTTTGACTAAAATTAATCGGGGCTTGCTCACTGATGGCAAACCAATTATTATTATTGAAAGATCTGCCTATATCCTCTAATTCACTATTCAATCCTGATCTGAAAAACGATAATGAATATTCCTCTTTGTAATCAGCGATTGCTTGATTAACTGAGCTGGTATTTCCAAATTCTGCAGCCCCCATGAAATCAAGTTCAATAAGTCCCAATTGATGAAAAGCATCCCCACTCGAAATAGTGGTATTTTCAGTAATTCCGAATTGATTCAAATAATCACCCAATCCCAAAAACTCAAATTGCTGATATAAATTTGGTGATCCATTATATCGGGGGAAATCTTCCTGTAATCGGGGCACACCATCGGGAATGTCTCTGTATCCATTATCGAACCCTAACCAATCCGTCTCACTTCCTCTTGAGGTCAATATTTCTTTACCTGTGGATTGATCATTGTATCCGAAAGAAGATTTAACTGACAGAGTAAACTTATCGGGATAATCTTTCGTTTCCACGGAGATGTAGGCGCCCGACCAATCTCCCGGTAGAGCGGGATCGCCCGTTTTGGTTACCACTAAATTGTCAACTAACCCCGTCGGGAAAATATCGAGTCGCAGATTGTTGGTAAAAGGATCAAGGGTTGGAATTCGATTCCCATTAATAGTGGTGAGAATATAACGGTCGGCAAGTCCACGAACCGTCACAAAATTTCCTACCGTAGAAACCCCCGTCACCCTTTTCACGGCAGAGCTTACATTGCTATCTCCGATCTTACGGATAGTTTCCGATGAAATATAGTCAATGCTGGTCGCGGCATTCATCTTTACTTTTTCCATATAGAAGTCTCCTGCCCGATTGGCCTTCGCCTCGATTACCACCTCATTCATCTCGAAGTTCTCTGCCACGAGATCAAAATTTCGAATGATCACCTCGCCCGCCGTAGGATTTACGGTAGCCTCTTGTGATTGGAAACCGATAAATGAAACCAAGAGAGTGACAGGTTCGGTTGATTTGATTTGCAAAGAATAGTTACCGTCGAAGTCGGTTACCGTTCCAGTGCCCGGATTATTTTTTAAAACGATAGTCGCACCGATTACCGTCTCTCCGAGATCGTCCGTTACCTTTCCTCGCACGGTACCTTGAGAGAAAATGACGTCGCTGAACAGACACATCAGACCAATTAAACTGAGGACTCTTAACATGATTGGTTTTTTGGAAGGGCGAAGGTAGACCGAGCATCAAATTTTGCTGTTAACCCACCGTGAGCAATTGGTTAACCGAATTAACACGGGGGTAATGGTGGCGTAAAATTGAACTTTTGAATTTTCGATCAGGTTCGATCATGAAGTCAAGCTCTGGATTTTTCTTCCATAGTGTAGAGCTATTTGTCAACAAATAAAAAAGCCTGACGAATCCGTCAAGCTTTAAGAGAGCCTCCTACAGGACTTGAACCTGCGACCCATGCTTTACGAAAGCATTGCTCTACCGACTGAGCTAAAGAGGCGAATCCGGGTGTAAAATTACATTGTGGAAAGGTGATTTCAATGCATTAACGGAAAGATTTTCGTGAGCTGGATTTGGCAGATTACTTACTCCGGCTCAGGAAGATCGGTGATCCTGAATCGGGCATGAAGTCAACATAAAAACCCTCACTTGCCGGGGCACGTGAGGGTTTTCATTTCCAAAACCACCTGCAAGCAAGTTTGCGCGAGGCTAGGACTGCCCGGAAGTTAAAAGGGAATTATCGGTGTTGAAGGATTACCTCCCTGCGGTCGGTTATCCTGAGTCGGGGGTGAAGACAACCTTTAAACCCACACTTGCCAACGCAAGTGTGGGTTTTTCATTTCCAAAACCACCTGCATGCAAGCTTGCGCGGTTTTGGAAATGAAAAACCCATCGATTTGCATCGACGGGTTTAAAGGTCGTCGGGGTGGCAGGATTCGAACCTGCGACCTTCCCGCTATTCAGCGGGACGCGATCAAGACCTCGACTCAAGCC
>CAZYWJ010000047.1:19157-28501 GCA_964651785.1 uncultured Cryomorphaceae bacterium | reverse complement strand
CCTTTGATTGCATTATTCATCGTTTCATTCACTACGCCGCTCATCGATCGGGTCTTCAAAGCCGAGCGATTCAAGTGGCTTCCTAAAACCCAAAACATATGAAAAGGAAAATCACCGCCATACTTTTGGCACTACTCATTGTCAGCAACGATATGGGAGCATTCTGCGGATTTTACGTCGCGAAAGCTTCCACCGATTTATTCAACGAAAAGTCAGAAGTGATTCTGGTCAGGGATGGTCGACACACCGTCATTACCATGAGCAATGATTTCAAGGGCGACGTGAAAGATTTCGCCATGGTCGTTCCCGTGCCGGTCGTCCTCAAAGAAAGTCAAATCAAAGTCGTCGAGCGTGAAATCTTCGACCGACTGGACGCCTACTCGGCACCGCGACTGGTAGAATACCACGATCAAAATCCCTGCGAGCCGATGGTGGTTTGCGATATGGAAATGGTGAGGCGAGGTAATGCTCCAACCTCTATGATGATTTTGGAAGAATCCATGGCTGAAGAAGCTAAAGATTACGGCGTCACTATCGAAGCGGAATACACCATCGGAGAGTACGACATCCTGCTTCTCAGCGCTGAGGAATCCGATGGATTGGAAACTTGGCTTACGCGAAACGGTTACCAAATTCCCGCAAAAGCGGCCGAAGTGTTGGAGCCCTATATTTTGAATGACACAAAGTTCTTCGTAGTGAAGGTCAATCTGGACAAGCAGCAAAACAGTGGTTTCGACTACCTGCGCCCGATTCAGATCAGCTTCGAGAGCGATCGATTTATGCTGCCTATCCGATTGGGGATGGCTAATGCAAATGGACCTCAGGATTTGATTGTATACGCCTTTACCCGAAAGGGGAGAGTAGAGCCTGTAAATTACCGCACGGTGAAGATGCCTACGGCGAATAAGATTCCTCTTTTTGTCAATCGCTATTTCGGTGAGTTTTACCAAGATTTGTTCAATCGAGCATACCATAAAGAGGGCAGGAGTGCGGTCTTTTTGGAATACGCTTGGAATGTGAGTCCCATGCAAGGTGTAAAATGCGATCCATGCGTTTCGCCGCCGCCCGTATTCGATGATTTTAACACGGCGGGGGTGAATTGGGTCACCGGAATGAATTACGAAAGTCAGGTTTTCTTCACGCGATTGCACGTGCGGTATACCAAAGACCGCTTTCCCCAAGACCTGCAGTTTCAGGTTACGCCGAATGTCGAACACTTTCAAGCGCGGTATATTATAACGCACCCTGCCAAAGGCGACTTGACATGCGAAGCCGGTACGAAATACATCAGGGATCTTGAAGACAGACGGAATCTCGAAGTAAAGGAATTGGCTGCTTTGGCAGGATGGACCAACCCGAATTATCAAGATTACATAACGGAGTTCTCAAAGCAGTTTAAGCCCGACAAGTATGCACCTCAGAGAAATTCGTTTCTGCCTTCTGCGCTTTTGCCCGAATATGATGCCTCACAAAATGCGTGGATGAAATGGCTGTTTTCTCTGATAGTCTTGGGTGGCGTCTTATTCCTTCGGCCCAAGCCACGAAGGAAAAATGCTTGATGCAACTTTTGTTTCGAACGCATCGTCAAAAGGGGTGAACGGCCAATCGTTCACCCTTTTGCCATTCAGACCACCTTATAGTTGATGAAATTTCTCAGAATAACGGATCTGAGTTTAACGTGAATTAGTTATATTACAAGCTATAAGTTATGGCAGCAATTAAAAAATATTCTTTTTTGCTTGTATTCTTTTGCCTTTCGGCAATGATGAATGCGCAAAAATCTACAGGAGATGATGTAATTCCGCAAAGTCCTTTGGACATCTTTGTTCCTAATGCCTTTACACCTAATGGTGATGGGTTGAACGATTCTTTCAAAACAATAATTAATGGTCCTGAATTGGACCTTTATGAATTCACTATTTTAGATCGTTTCGGTAAAGAGGTTTTTTACTCGACCAATCCCGATGAGTATTGGGATGGTACGACAAGAGGTGGTTCATTTACTACGGGGGCCACTCTCTACATTTACATTATGAAAATAAAATCGGTAGAAGATCCGGGGCCTAACACCTTAAAGGGACACGTAGTTCTGATTCGCTAGGCGAATACCAATTTTCTGGATGCAGTAGCCTTTTGAAGCTTTAGCAAAAGATCTACTGAAGAGTTCCCGTTCAAACGTATCAATCCAACTCTTCGCGCAGCGGCCATGCTGGCTTCTCGCAAAAAGTTATCGCGACATCCGATGTTGATCATTGCCTTGTACATGGCTTTTCTTACATGACGCGGTTCATCTTTAATGCATCCCGAAATTGAGTCAAGATGATCGACGAAAAACTCTTCGCCCAAAGAATTTTTTTGACTAGCTATGGATGCCAAAGTAGAGTAGGCGAAACATCGCTTTTCATCATCGCTGCTTTTTTTCCATTTATCAATGAAATGTACGGCATGCTCTGATTTTGCTACGACATTCTCGCAAAACTTATCTGAAAACGGAGAAGGATAAACCTGTTCAATTCTGTCAGACATTTCGTCAAGTGTATAACTTTTAGGATCGTCGATGTAAGTGCCCAGCACTTTCAGGTCGTGGTTATCCCCCTCGTAAAGCTCATCGGCCAGCACCGGATCCCTATCCAGCTTCTTAGCCACCTTGTGAACGGTGGAAATGTTCAGGCCGAATGTATCATCACCGTGAGTGACCTTTTCGGTCCAGCCGTTTTTAATTTCACTTGTGGGAATTGTCTTTAGTCTGTGGGTAAGTTCATCTAAAGTCATGGATTCAAAAATGACGGTTCATTATCGAAGGTAGCCGATATTTTGGGAAACTAAAAAGAAAAGGGGCGCTAATTCTTTTTACCTACATTCATAAAATGCCGAAAGGCACGTGAGAAATGTCAAGTTGAAGTGTATGGCTATTGCTCCTAACGTTTTCTGAATATTGTCGCACTAACGGAGAAAGAATACGGTCTCTTGTAAAATCCAAAGTTTATACATTTGGCTCGGCTCTTCACTGATGAATTCTAACTTCGAATGCGGAGGGGCATATCTACTGATTTTATGAAATTCGGAAAGGTGAAGCTTAAAACGGATGAAAAGTGGGGCGCTTGGACTTTAGCGATTTATGCACTCTTGCTTTTTCTTCGGTTTTTTAACGAAGGAGCGGATTTCAGCTTAAGTGAATTTTCGAATTTCTACATCAGCCAAGCGACGCTTGATGGCATTTCGGTTGGGAAGAGAGTATCACTTTTTTATCAGGCATGCTTGATTTCACTTTTCTTCCTACCTCCTTTTTATTATTTGGCTTCTTTCTATTTAACTCGCTTTAACCGTTCGCAGGAAGTTATAACCGTACTCTCGATTACAGGCATACTCATGCTTTTGTGTGATGTGATGCTCTATGATTCTGATAAATCAATAAAGACTATCTCCATTCTCATATTACTGACCGGACTGATTCACGCAATTAAGAGGTTAAAAGTTATTCAGGCGGCTTGGCCCGTTTTAATTTCAGTGGCTTTCATAACTTGTTTTACCGTGTCGGGTATGTTCAATTCAAACCGATTTATCACGGCACAATCGGAAACGTGGTTTTTAATTTTCCTCTTTGTTTGGGGTGTCATAGTCTTCATAGCTTCTCGCATATGGCGAAGCTCGTTGAGAAGGTTTTTCGCTTTTTTGCTACCCGTTTATCTTTCTCCTTTGCTCTTGTTTGTAGCGATTGAGGGAAGGTTTTTACTCGAGAATGAAAATACGTGGTACAATTTTAAACTCGTTTTTCTCATCCTCTTTTTCTTTTCGGTTATTGGCGGATTTTTATTTGCCCGACAATCGCACCATTCCGCTACAGCATTGGCTGAAAGATTCATTGCTCCTTCAGTTCTTCTATCCTTCATAATTTTTACCGGATACACTCCTTTTTTTGAGCAGCCATCTGATTTTTTTGAATTGGGAAACATCGCCAATGCTCAGATGCTCGTTTATGAATTCGGAAAAATTCCGATGGTAGATTTTTTTACCTCTCACATGTTTTCCGAGCAGTTTTACGGGTTGATCTATCATTCGATTTTCGGTTATGAGCGGAGTTTGAATTTTTTAGCCTATAGCTTCCTGCAGGGGCTGATCACCTACTTTTTGATTTATCATTTTACCAAGCGGTTATTCGGTCATTGGGCATTGGCATTACTATTTACGCTCAGTATGCCCTATCTCACTTTACTTTTTGGAATAAGTCTTTTCAATTCAGTCCTGGCCTTCTCGGTTTGTTTAATAGTCCAGCGACAACCTTCCGTTAAAAGTCATATTTTGCTTATCGGAACTCTGGTTGCATTGATTGTTTGGCGATTGGACACCGGAGTAGCAGCTCTCACGGCTACAGCCATATTTTTACCCATTCTTCACTTTTCTGAGAAGAGCGTACCGAATGTGAAGATTTGGGCGAAGGCTGTGAGCATTTGTGTATTCTCACTGGGAGTTCTTTTAATTTTGGCTATTGCACTAAGATCACCGCAATACATCGCTAATAATTTTCTTACGGCTCTTCACTATGTTGCCGGAAACCAAGCCCATGGTTTTTCACAAGTAGCTTCTGATTACAATCATCACCTCAGAATTATCATCTACTTGCTTCCGATTTCTGCGATCGTTTTACTATTCACTGCCATAAGTCAGTTAAGGTCATCCGCGATAAGTCATCCAAACTTTTCATTGAAGGGCTCGATATTTTTCTTTTTGATCTTCTTGAGCAATTTCCCTCGCGGCTTAGTTCGACACGGATTTTTGGAAAGTCGTGATTACCATTATACATCAACCTTTTTCCTGGCGCTCGGGTTGTTCGTATTTTATCATTTGAAGAATCACAAACCCGCAGTTCGATACTCCGGATTTTGCCTTGCGCTTTTACTCTCCTATGTATCCGTAAAATATTTTCCGTTGCCGGAAGGGAAAGCTCCTATCGAAAAGTATTTTGTTCAACCCAAATTGGTCAATCTTGATGATGACTTGGAAAAATTCGGCAGCGATCGAGTGAGGGGCAGTGAACTTTTCGCAAATGAAAACTTTGCGGAGTTAAAGGCTTTTTTAGATGAAAATCTAACTGATAACCAAACCTTTTTGGATTTTTCGAATTCACCCATGCTGTATTTCTACACCGGCAGGGAAGTACCTGCATATTTTGCGCAAAGCCTTCAGAACAGCATTGACGATTTTACCCAGCTCAACCATCTTCAAAGAGTTGATACGAATCGCGTTCCCGTGGTAATCTATTCTCACGATCCTCCAAATTGGTTTGATGCGACGGATGGTGTTCAGAATTCAATGCGCTATTATTTAATTGCAGATTTCATTTACCGCTTTTACCGCCCGTTTAAATCAATTAACGGACTTCAGGTGTGGATTCTGAAATCGGATATGGAAAACTATGCACCTGCCGAAAATGACCATCTGTATAAGCCTGATTACGATTATGGTTACGCACCTCAGGCAATGTTTGAATATTTTGAGAATAAGCCTGAATTGATTGAGTTGAAAAGCGAAATTCAGGTAAGCAATCAATCCGTTATTGTACCTCAGATGCTGCGCGGGCAGGAGCATCTTTTCCTTTCTTTAAAATTGAATAAAGCAGAATCATCAGGTAATATCATCATCTATCAATTTCTTAAAGACAGATACTCGGCAAGGTTTGATCTAAAAACTACTCCTGATCAAACTGAGTATATGGTGCCCTTAAGTAATACCTTGTCTTGGCATGAGCTTTCGCCCGATGTGATTTATTTTGAGTCATCTGAAGGAGTGAAGATTGAAAAGGTAAAATTTTATAAGGACCTGCGGCGTGAAAACTAAACACCAACTTCATATCGACCGGTATGTAGCTCGTCCATTGGCATGGTCGCTCAATTTTCTCGTAAGGCTGGTTGGTCAAATTCTCAGACTCGATCATTCACTTGATAAAGAATTTAAAAGAATTGCCGTATGCAAATTCAAGGGTATGGGTAGCATCATTCAAGCCACTCCTATGCTTGCTGCTTTGCGCAATAGATTTCCCGAGGCAGAAATAACCTTTGTCACGACCAAAGCCAACAAGGCAATTCTTGAAAAAATTGATTTGGTAAACCACGTCATTACCATTGATGATTCAGGTATTTGGAAACTTTTAAAGTCAAATATCACTGCGATTGCTTTATTGATAAAAAAGAGGCCCGACGTTTATTTCGATCTCGAAATTTATTCTCACTACAGTGTGGTTTTTACTGCACTGACACTTTCACAAAACAGAATCGGGTTTTATCTCCGTTCGACTTCTTACCGCATGGGTATTTACACCCATATGATGTTTTACAATCCGCAGGTGCCCATTTCGAACGTATATATGCAAATGGCGCAACTCTTGGGTTGCCACCGAAACGCACTTGACTTGTATCGCCTGTCGGGTGAATTACCTCAGAATTTTTATAATCGAAAATACATTGTGATAAACCCGAATGCTTCTGACCTCAGATTGGAAAGAAGATGGGGTAAAGAAAATTTTAGAAACCTTATCAAAAAATTACTTGTGAAATTGCCCGATCACCAAATTTTCTTGATCGGAAGTGGTTCTGAGCGAGCATATGTTTCTAAAGTTATGAAAGGCTTAGAGAGCAATGGAAGAGTAGAAAACCTTGCAGGTGAAACAAGCTTATCGGAACTAATTGGTATCATTGATCATGCCGACTTTATGATCAGCAATGATACCGGACCGATGCACATCGCCTTTAGCACGGGCACGCCGGTATTATGTCTTTTCGGACCTTGTTCACCCGAACAATACGGTCATTTTGAGAATGCTTATATTATTTATAAAAGGGTCTATTGTAGCCCATGCGTTCACGAATTTGAAGAGCCTCCTTGTAAAGGAAACAACGTGTGCATGCAACTTATCCAAACAGAGGATGTTTTAGCAGGAATAGAAACCTTAATTTCGAACCGAACACCGAAACTCGCTACGACCTCAGAAATTCATTATCGTGATAACGATGAAATTTTAGGCAAGGTGAATCGGTAATTTTGAATACTTCCATATTTTTATGAGAATGCGTTATTTATCTAATAACCAAATGCCATGACCTATTTTTCTACCGATTTCAATGAGTTTTTTAAAGAACTGGCAGCGAACAATCACAAAGATTGGTTTGATGAAAATCGCGATCGCTACCACCAAAATATTAAGGAACCTTTTGAAAAATTTGTAGCTGATTTGGTGGATGAGTTAAAAAAAGAAGATCCTAAATTAAATGTCAATCCGAAATCGGCTATTTTCCGAGTCAATCGTGATATTCGCTTCAGTAAGGATAAATCGCCGTATAAACTCAATCGCTCCGCGGCCGTAGCCCCTGACGGAAAGAAAAGCATCGCCAGAGGTGGTATGTATGTGGAACTCGGCCCTGGAAGAGTGATGGTGGGAGGCGGAGCTTTCAGTCCCTCAAAAGAAGAATTGCAGAGTCTTAGAGAAGCCATTGCTGCCAATCCTGCCAAGTTTCGGAAAGCCGTTGAAAATCCCGATTTCGTGTCGGTTTACGGCGAAATTCACGGAGATGAAAACAAGCGTCTGCCATCCAAAGAATTGATGGAAGCTGCTAAAAAAGAGCCGCTACTGTTTAAAAAGAATATGTACTACTTCACCGAGTCTTCTCCGAATATGGTGACGTCTGATAAACTTTTGGAGACCATCCTAAAACAACATGAAGCGGCTCGGGAAGTGCGCGAGTTTATCGCGAAAGCCGTGAGCTAATCCTTTTCCTTAATGTCATTCCAAGTAGAGTAGAGGTTTTCCTGATCCGGTCGGTCCTTTTCCTCTTCTACCAGCGGGGTTGTTTCTCTCAACGAATCGCGACATTCTTGCGGAAGTGCCTGATACAAAGCGGTACCTTTTGTTTTCCAAGCAATCATCTCATCAGAAACTTGCTTGATCACCTTACCCGGATTTCCCACTACTAAACTACGAGGTGGTATTTCTTTGCCTGCGGCGATAAAACTGAGCGCTCCCACGATGGATTCTTTACCGATTACCACATCATCCATAATAACCGAATTCATTCCGATTAAGCAGTTTTCACCCAAATGAGCACCATGTATGACCGCTCCGTGGCCGACATGAGCCGATGGCTCGAGAACTACGGTTTTCCCCGGAAACATATGGATGGTGCAATTTTCCTGCACGTTGCACCCGTCTCCGATTTCTATTCTGCCCCAGTCGCCCCGCAAAGCCGCACCCGGGCCGATGTAAACATCCTTTCCGATGATTACATTTCCGGTAACCGTGGCATTGGGATGAACGAATGCCGACGGATGGACTACCGGAGTAAAACCTTTAAATGAGTAGATGTTGCTCACGGTCAAACATTCGGGTTTTCTAAAATGACCGCGTAACCTTGACCCACACCGATGCACATGGTGCAAAGAGCGTAACGCTTCTTTTGCAAATTGAGCTCCAATGCGGCAGAATAGGTAATGCGGTTTCCCGTCATTCCCAAAGGATGGCCGAGGGCAATGGCTCCACCATTTGGATTCAGTCTCGGATCGTCATCGTCTAATCCGAGTGAGCGTGTAACTGCTAAGCTCTGCGCCGCAAAAGCTTCGTTTAGTTCGATCACATCCATATCGTCAAGACTAAGCCCGGATCGTTTGAGCGCCAGCTTCGTAGCATTAACCGGCCCGATACCCATGATGCGCGGCTCAACACCCACTACGCCGCTGCTAACGATTCGCGCCAGCGGTTTCAGCGAATGCTTTTTCAACCCTTCTTCGGAAGCAATCAAGGTAGCCGAGGCGCCATCATTCAATCCCGAAGCATTCCCGGCCGTTACCGATCCGTCTTTTCTGAAGGCAGGTCTCAACCCGGCCAGTATTTCGGTAGTGGTGCCTTTGCGTACGAACTCATCTTCGGCAAATCGGATGGTATCCTTCTTTCGCTGAGGGATAATAACGGGCAGGATTTCTTTATCCAGTCTTCCGTTCTCCTGCGCAGCTGCAGCTTTCTGCTGGCTCCAAGCGGCAAATTTGTCCTGGTCTTCTCTGGAAATCTTATGAATGTCAACCAGATTCTCTGCCGTTTGCCCCATAGCGTCCGTGCCGTAGATTTCCTCCATTTTCGGATTGATAAACCTCCACCCGAAACTGGAGTCGTACATTTTGCTGTCTTGACCGAAAGGGGCTGAAGCTTTAGAGAGCACCCACGGTCCGCGGGTCATATGCTCCATCCCCGCCGAGAGAAACAAGTCGCCTTCACCTGACTTAATAGCTCGGTAGACGTGGACGATTGAGCTCATTCCCGATGCGCAGAGTCTGTTTACCGTTTCACCGGGAACGGTAAAAGG
>CAZYWJ010000047.1:0-19057 GCA_964651785.1 uncultured Cryomorphaceae bacterium | reverse complement strand
TCCCAATCTTTTGCGGTTCGATAAACACTTCCGAAAAACGACGCCATCACTTCCTCGTCCTGATTGGTGATCGTGATTTGATAATGCGCTACTTTCTCCCCGAGGTTCGTTTCACGTGCTTCGGCGGTAAGGGTTTCACCCAATTGTACCTGACGGAAATGTGCGATGGAAGTTCCGGTAGAAACGGCCATTTTTCCATGGCCATTGCTGGCAAAAGCCAAGGCGCTATCGGCCAAGCTGTAGGTAATGCCGCCATGGGCAATCCCGAAACCATTCAGCATGTCTTCCTTTACCTTCATTTTCAGTTTTGCATATCCTTTGTCTACAACCACTACTTCAATGCCCAGCCATTGGCTGAATGCATCTTTACTCATCATTTCCTCAACAATCTTCCAAGATGAGGGCAATTTTTTTTCCGCCATTAATTATTAATTAGGTTATCAGAATAGAAGGATCTCTTTTCCTTCACCATTTTTTTTAGTAGAACACTGGGGCGATAACGGTCTTCGCCGTAGAGATTTTGCAAGTCTTCCAGTTTTTCCAAAACGTTTTCTATTCCCAATTCATCTGCCCATTGAAACAATCCTTTCGGATAATTAACACCTCGAGTCATGGCAAGTTCTATTCCCTCGCGTGACGAAATATTGAGGTAGAGAGCATCTGCCGCCTCATTGATAAGCATTACTAAAATTCGGTGCAGAATTTCCCGACCCAAACTTTCATCTTTTGTTGCAGCCGGATTATCTGCATCTTCCGTATAATCGTAGTAGCCTTTACCTGTTTTACGACCCAGCCATCCGGCTTCCATCATTCGTTTTTGTGTAAATGATGGCCTGTATCGGGGATCGTAGAAAAATTCCGTAAAAACGGTTTCAGTTACCACATAGTTGATATCGTTACCTATGTAGTCCATCAATTCAAACGGACCCATGCGGAAGCCACCCAAATCTTTAATGGCCCAATCGATGGTAGGCACATTGGCTATACCTTCTTCCAAGATGCGCAAGGCTTCGCCGTAAAAAGGTCGCGCCACACGGTTGACGATAAAGCCCGGAGTGTCTTTGGCTATAACGGTTACCTTACCCCAAGAATCGATCAGATTTCGGGCTTCTACCAAAGCACCTCCCGAAGTTTGTACGGCGGGAATGATTTCTACCAATGGCATGAGCGGAGCGGGATTGAAGAAGTGAATTCCCAGTACCCGATGCGGTTTCGTGCAAGCCGAAGCAATCTTGGCGATGCTCAAGCTCGAGGTATTGGTTGCCAAAACAGTACTGTCATCGGCGATGAGCTCCAGGTGGCTGAACAGATTTCTCTTCACCTCGAGGTCTTCTACGATGGCTTCTATCATCAGGTCTGCACCCGAAATGTCTTCCAGGTTGTTGCAAAAAGAAATTTTGCCGTAAACGGAATCAGCTTCTTTCCGCGTCATACGCTCTTTTTCCACTTGGCGGTCGAGAATCTTCTTCAGTTTGCCTGAAGCTCTTTCCAAAGCCTCGCTGCTATTGTCGAAAAGACAAACGGCGTGGCCTGAAGTAGCAGCTACTTGGGCTATCCCCGTTCCCATCGACCCACTTCCGATAACGGCTATTTTCGAATCTTTATCCAGTTTACTCATAGTTTACTCTCCTTTAAACTCTGCTTTTCGTTTTTCTAAAAATGCACTCACACCTTCGTTGTAATCGTGGGTGCTGCCTGCTTTAGTTTGGAGTTGTTCTTCCAAAGCAAGTTGAGAGGTCAAATTGTTCTGCATCGATCGATTCAAAGCCTTTTTGGTATATGCCAAACCTTTAGTAGGCATACACGCCATCTTACTTGCAATTGACTCAACTACTTCTTCAAAATCGGCATCAGGAACCGCCCGGTAAATCATACCTATTTCCTCAGCCTCTTTGGCTGAAACTTTATCGCCTAACATCATGAGGGCAGAAGCTCTTTGAAAACCAATCAATCGTGGAAGGAAAAAGGTTCCTCCGCTATCGGGTATCAAACCGATTTTGCTAAAGGCTTGGATAAAAGAAGACGATTCACAAGCAATGACCACATCGCAAGCCAGAGCAATATTGGCTCCTGCTCCGGCAGCTACACCGTTTACGGCAGCGATAACGGGCTTATCCAAATTTCGAATCTTTTCGATGATGGGGTTGTAATGGTCGCGAACGATGCTGGTAAGCAATGGCCCCTCAGGGTCGGTTACTTCTTGCAAGTCCTGGCCTGCACAAAAAGCTTTGCCATTTCCCTGAATGACCACCGCCCTGATGGTTTTGTCGTTCTGACATTCATCCAATGCGCGGTGCATTGCCAATGCCATTTCCTTGTTAAAGCTGTTGAACACCTTTGGTCGATTGAGCTTTAAGGAAGCAACGCCGCCTTGCTTTTCAATTAGAATAGACTCCATTTTGTTAGTGAAATTGATCGACGAAGTTAATTGAAAAGATAGAGCCTACAAGGCGGGTCCTCCTGATGAAGCTTATCGGGATGATCTTTGAAAGAGGCATCTCTTCAACTTGGTTTTTTGTAGCTTTCGCAGAAATAAATCGATAATCAAAACACTATGAAAATTAAACTGACACTTTTTGCCATTCTTTTATCATCAATCGCTTTTTGCCAAGTTCCGGAGGGTAAGTGGGTAAATTATGGTTTTTCAGGCGAGGAAAATCTCGCCTACGAATTTGAAAAGGATAATGTAATAAAGCTGTTCTATGCAGGTAAAGCTATTCCTACTGCGCAACCGGTGAAGTACCAATTGAAGGAACTGGGTGAAGACCGATATTTGATTGAAATGCAATACACCAATCTCACCAATAATCTTTCTGCAAATGTTGTAGGATTGATGAAGAAACTCGGCAAAGGCAGAATGGAAATGGAGTTCTGGGATCGGGCTTCAGCGCCGGAACAGTATGAGTTTACTGAAGAATCGTTGGTGTACGAGAAAGAAGAAAGTGAGGAAGATTAATGTAATTCTTTAATTTGACAATACTTATGAATGATTGATTCGAAGGTTTATTCTCGATTTCAAGTATCGACTGACGGTAGCTTCAACTTGTCTGATCACAGGCCCTATTGGAAAGCTCCTGCTGAAGTAGAGGAACTTTTTGACCTCGGCCTCAAAAAGGCGGCGAAGAAATTTTTGAAGGATAATTTAAAGCAACTTCAGATAGCCCAAGAATTGCTTTGGGCGAGCAACAGAAGAAGTATGCTCTTGATTTTTCAAGCTATGGATGCAGCCGGGAAAGACAGCACCATAAAGCACGTGATGACGGGAGTAAATCCCCAAGGCGTGAGCGTACATAGTTTTAAAAAGCCATCTGCGGAGGAACTGGATCATAATTTTCTGTGGCGGTATTGGACAAGGATGCCGGCCAGAGGGAAAATCGGAATTTTCAATCGCTCCTACTACGAGGAGGTACTGGTGGTTAAGGTGCACCCCGAAATTCTCGATTCACGCCCCATCCCATACGGGCTTCGGGGCGATGAATTTTGGCAGGCCCGATACGAAGACATCAACTGTATGGAGCGCCATCTTTGTAGAAGTGGGACCGTGATTCTCAAGTTTTTTTTAAATGTCTCGAAAGAAGAACAAAAGAAGCGATTCATCGATCGACTGAGCCAGCCGGAAAAACACTGGAAGTTTGCCGAAAGTGATGTAGAAGAGCGGCAGTATTGGGACGAGTACATGCGGGTTTTCGAAGAAGCCATTCGAGCTACCTCCACCAAATGGGCACCATGGCATGTGATACCGGCAGATAACAAATGGAAAATGCGAATACTAGTTTCCTCCATCATCACTCAAAAAATTCTCAGTCTCGATCTGAAATTTCCGGAAGTAACTGAAATGCAAAAAGACAGACTGATAGAAATAAAGAAAGACTTAGAAAAAGAGTAAATGGCACACATCAATTCTTTGTGAAAAATCTTTTTCTTTAGCCCACAATTGATCACGACATCATGAAAAATTACGCATACATTATATTGATCTTTGCCGTTTTGAATCAGGCCTGCGGCGAAACTCATTCAGGGAATAATGAAGCTGGCAATCAGGATTCGACCGCTACAGCTAATTCAACGGCGGAGATGGCTCACAATAGTGAAAATTCACTCAATTGGCTCGGGACTTACGAGGGTATTTTGCCCTGTGAAGATTGTGATGAAATACAGGCAAGCATTACTTTGGAAGAGAAAGGCCGATACTCACGCAAGCTCGTTTACAAAGGAAAATCCAATACCCCTTTATTGAGCGCCGGAAAGTTTGTATGGGATGATGAAGGCTCGATGATAACCTTGCAGAGTTTTAAAGGAAACCATCAGGTTTTTAAAGTTGGAGAAAATAAGCTCATCTTTCAGACTCCTGATGAAGAATCTCAAGAGTATGTGTTAACGAAAGTGAGCCATTCGGAGAAAGACAGCTGAGCATTTTTATCAACTTTCTCAATTATGTCGCACGCTATTTGCTGTAGCGTGGCATGACTTTTCATTCAGCGGAAATAAGATGGTGGTCGGAACGAGAGGATGATCTCAAATCGTGGTTTCATGCTTTAAATCCTCAAGGAGACGGAAGGCGAGAGAGCAGTCGCACCGACTATTACTTCAAGCTGTCAAGCTCTTTTACCGGAATAAAAATTCGGGAAGGAAACTTGGAAGTAAAAGGTCGCTTGAGATTTGAAAACAACTCATTTGGCAAAGTAGAGCATTACCGGAAAGAAAGTCATGATACCGAATTGAGGGTTCAGGATTTTTTGCCCGGTGAGCTGATCGCAGTGAAAAAAACCAGATGGTTAAAGGTTTTTGACGCAAGTGCGATCATGTGGATTCTGGATTCAGATCCTCCAAAAAAGAACTGTACCGTAGAGTTTGCTAAAGTCGAAATAGAACAGCGAAAATTTTACACCATTTGTTTTGAGGCAAGCGATCCGGAATCAAAGAATCCTCACAAAGTTTTGACGGAAGCTTTGACCGATCGGAAAGTGCCTGCTCTCAATTTTGAAAAGAAATTGTCGGCAGGATATTCCGAATTTCTCAACAAATTAAACGAAGGGAAATTTTAGTTCTCAGGCCATCACTGACTCTCGCTTACCCAAGTCTCTCAACAGCCTGAAGTGGTTTCGAACCGCAGAGAAAACCGTCTTTTCCATGTGATAGGGTATATTATATTCAGCGGCTGTTTCCTGAACTATTTTTGAAATGTTCGGGTAGTGAATATGGCAAATATTCGGAAAGAGGTGGTGTTCAATTTGAAAATTCAATCCACCGGTAAACCATCCTACAATATGACTTTTCGGAGCAAAATTGCACGTAGTGAGTAACTGGTGTACCGACCAATTTTCCTTTATCTCAATCCCTTCAGCTTTCACAAACTCTGAGGTAGGTACCACGTGAGCCAACTGAAATGTGATACTCAGCGCTACTCCGGCTACCACATGCATGGTCATGAACATTAAAAAGGTTAGCCAAGCAGGGAAGGGCAGAACCAAGATCGGCAATACCAAGAAAACGGAGAAGTAAAGTAGTTTTCCAAAGATGATTTTGGCTAAACGACCTGCGTATTCCTTTTTTGAATTTACAAACCCTTTTTTCCTGTATTTCTCCAATTTCAGAAAATCTTTGGCGGTAGCCCAAAAAATGGTAGAGATGGAATAGAAGAAAATTGCGTAAAAGTGCTGATAGCGGTGATACCAATACCTTGGTTGATTCGGTGAAAAGCGCAATAAGTATTTCACCTCGATGTCTTCATCCGCTTCCTCAACATTGGTATAGGTGTGGTGCAAAACGTTGTGTTGTATCTTCCACATTTTGGCGTCAGCACCCAGCGCGACCGAAGTGAATCCGAAAAGTCTGTTCACGGGTTTTTTTCCCGACATGGATCCATGAAGCGCATCATGCATAACCGAGGTACCCATAAATGCTTTTCCGACTCCCATTACAATCCACAATACCCACACAATGGCTGCAGATTCGAAGCCTGCCAAGAGAATGGCAGCAAAGGGACCAAAATAGAGGAACAAAGCCGAAAGGGTTTTCAACTTCATTTTCAAATTTCCGCTACGCTCAATTTCGTTGTCTTTAAAATAGGCATTTACACGCTTTCTAAGCTCAGTGGAAAAGTCCTTATTAATCTGGCGGGAGAATTTATATCGTTTCATCATATTGGGAATACCGGCTTCAATACAGGCTTGAAAAGTTTGTGCAAAAATGGCAATTATCAAGCGGACTGATCGTAAAGTTTCGGATTTTATTAAACATTCGTGGTGAGCACCGGTAAGGATCGGGGTTTGGCCGAATTCTAAGAAGCTCTTAATTAGTATATAAGGTGGCGAGAGTTATGAAGGTCATTTGTATTCATTTTGCTTTAAGCCCGATTCAGCAATAGAACAGATTGTTCTACGAAAAGTTGTGAAATTTCAGTTAAAATTTACACTACGTGGGAGTCAATGGCTTAAGTAGATTTGAGTATGAAATCCAGTTGTCGTGCCAGACCACGAATCCGACCGATATTTAGGATTCCGATTTTCTCCATTAATGATTATTGTGACCATTCAACCAATTGAAAAATTGATCGTTTTCCTAATATAACCCACTACCGTCGATCTATGATCAAGTTTTGCCCCTTAGTTATCGTATTCCTGTTTTTTTCGCTTGTGGTAAGCGGGCAAAATTACATCGGGACTGAGTTTAGATTTGCATTTTTAAAGAATCTCAATCCTCTCTTCAATGAACCTCCCGTTTTCGATATTTCCATTCACGCTTTAGCTGATTTAACGGCCACCGTTGAATTCGGTACTCCATCCGATAATTTTTACCAAATTGAAACCATTGATATTTTTCAGGGAGAGGTAGGTGTTGTTTCTTTTGATGATGATGAATTTCTCTACCAAGAAGATGTCTACGTAACGGACAACAGAAGTTTTAAGGTAACCACTACGGCCGAAGCCCGGGTATACGCCTTTCACAACAGAATATTCTTTGCCGAATCTTCTGCCATCATTCCCACCTCCTCCCTGGGTTCTGAATATTATGTTATGGCTTATGAAGGGAGCAATGGTACGGCACCATCCCTGTTTAATATTCTGGCTACCGCCGATGGAACCCAAGTGGAGGTTACGCCTTCAGCCAATACACTTTTAGGAGCAGCCGGTTCTACATTTACCCTCGACTTAGATGCGGGTGAGGTCATTACGATTTCTTCCTCGGAAGATTTGACGGGAAGCAGAATAGTGTCAGGTCAAAATCCCGTGGCGGTTTTCGGGGGGCAACAACAAGGACTTGTCGGACCTCCCGGGTGTTTGAATGACAGTCATTTTTGGGAAGAAATGATTCCATTGAATAATTGGTCTACAACCTATCCCATATTTCCGTTACAAAATAACGGGGGAGATTTGTTTCGAGTTTTAGCGGCTTCTGACGGCACGGAATTGTATCAGGGGTGCGAGCTCATTACAACTCTGGATGCCGGTGAGATTTACGAAGCGTTCTATACTGACCCCTTTGTTTTGAATACTTCTGAGCCCGTTTTAGTAGCAGCCTACCTGAGGGGTAAAGAATGTTCAGGTAATGATACGGGCGATCCGAATATGAGACTCCTGCTTCCCGCTGAGCGAGGGAATACGGATCTCAGGTTGAGAATTAATAATCCCCTTATCGATGGTGCCGGACCTTTTTCAGGGCCTGCGTTGGATGTCATTCATTTGGTAATGCCTACCGACAATATTTCTGAATTGAACTTGAATGGTAATCCGATAACCACTTGGCAAATTTTCACGAACTACCCTGAACTTTCCTACGCTGAAGTGGACATACCGCCTCTGACAAATCTTCTTACGGTAAATTCAACTACGCCATTTTGGGCTGAGCAATTGTCATTGGAAGGATTCGATGCATTTACCATGTCAATGGGTAGCGACTCGGAAATTTCACTCCCACCATTCGAGAATCTCACGGTCGATTTAGGGCCGGATCAATCGATTTGTCCGGGAGAATCTCTGATTTTGGATCCTGGACTTTCGCAATCAGGAGTGTGGCAAGATGATTCAATTCAAGAAACTTACACGGTGACCGAGCCGGGAATATATAGCGTAACGATTGAGGGCGCGTGTGGAGATGGTTCGGATGAGGTGGAAATTTTCGGAGGATTGGTTCCGACCGTTACCTTACCTCCGGAGTTGGTTATATGTTTTGGTCAGGAGGCGGTCATAGAAGTTCTGGAGGAGCCGAATGTTACATACGCATGGAATACCGGACAATCGGGTAGTTCGATCGGGATATCCGATTTTGGAATTTATTCGGTTACGGCCGAATCTGACGACGGCTGTATTTCAGAAGCATCCGTTAATGTGATCGATGGAGCTACCGCTGATCTGGAAGTGCTGTTTCCGGAAGCAATTTGTCCAGGCAGGACGGATACGATTATCGCTTTCGCGAATGAAGTCGGTTCTTATCTATGGGATTCCGGTTCGCAAAACCCGGAGATCGTTATTGACCAACCCGGAGTTTATGCAGTGGTTTTTACTCCTGATCAAGGTTGTCCCGTCTCGGAAGAGGTGCGGGTAGAAGAAAAACAGGAACCCATTGTATTTGCTAGCGATACAAGCATCTGTTCAGGAGATGTATTACAACTAAGAGGACAATCTCCCAATGGAAATGTCTTTTGGCCGGGCCTTTCAGATTCACCGGTGTTGGAAGTAACTAGGGAAGGTTTTTACGAAGTTGCGGCAGAGAATGAATGTGGAATGACTTTCTTCACCGTCAACATAGGAATTAAAGATTGTAGTTGTCAGGTTTTTGTACCTAATGCATTTACTCCGAACGGAGACGGTTTAAATGATTTGTTCGTTCCGCAGATACCGTGTGACCCCGATTTCTTTGAGCTGGTGATTTTTAATCGCTGGGGTAGGCAGGTGTTCTTTACCAATGATTCGGACATTCATTGGAATGGTGGAAGTATTGAGAACAAGCAGTTTTTCTGTCCGGCCGGTGTATACACTTATCTTCTGCGTTACGACAATCCACTGAGACCTCTGGAAGAAAGAGAAGAATTAACCGGGACCGTTACCCTGATACGGTAAGAGCGCTTTCCGTGAGTTCCGGGCATTGAATCAGACGTATCCCTTTGCTTGCAATTTAAACAGCGCCGCATACTTCCCGTCCTTTTCCATCAATTCCGCGTGACTGCCCAGTTCCAGAAGTTGACCGTTTTCCAAAAACAGAATGCGATCAGCCATGCGCACCGTGCTGAATCGGTGGCTGATCAGTACGGCGCTTTTTCCCTCCATCAATTCGGCAAAGCGAATGAAGACTTCATTCTCCGCTCGGGCATCGAGTGCGCTGGTCGGTTCATCGAGAATCATGAGCTGAGCATCGCCCATGTAGGCACGGGCCAAGGCGATTTTCTGCCATTCGCCTCCGCTTAATTCTACTCCGCCCGTAAACCTCTTGCCGAGCATTTGTTGATACTTACCGGGCAGCTTATTGATAACGGTATCGGCAAGGCTCTTCAGCGCGCTGGTTTCAATAGCTTGCTGATCATCTTTAATTTGAATGTTTCCCACGGCTATGTTTTCACCTGCCGGCAATTGAAACCGCATATAATCCTGGAAAATGATGCTCACATTGCGCCGCAAATCGTTCAGGTCGTATTCTCGCAAGTCATGACCGTCCAGCAAAATACGGCCTTCCGTAGGTTCGTAAAGGCGCGCCAATAATTTTACCAGCGTGGTTTTTCCTGCTCCGTTTTCTCCTACAAGAGCCAATTTTTCTCCGGGGTGAAATTTGAAACTGAGATTTTCTAAGGAGTACGACTTGGCACCGGGATATTTAAAGCTCACTTGCTCGAAGGCAAAACCATCGGAAATTTTTGAGGGAAAGGATCGCTTAGCTTCGCTATTGCTGATACCGGGCTTGAGTTCGAAAAAGTCAAAGAGATCCTGAAGGTAGAGCGCACTTTCAGCTATTTGACTAAAGCGATTCATGATCCCCTGTAGCATGTTTCGCATTTGCAAAAACGAACCCGCCAAAAACGTAAGTTGACCTACGGAGATCTCGCCTGCTACCGTATCGAATGCGATGTAAACGTAAGCACCGTAATACGCCGCCGTTCCAATCACCGAAAGGGCCGAACCCCAAAAAGCTCGAGTCAATGCCAGTTTTTTATTGGCCTTGTAATACTCATCGGCAAGGGCTTTAAACCTTTCGGAAATGAAGCCTGCCAATCCGAATACTTTAATCTCTTTAGCGGTTTGGTCGCTGGCACCGATATAGCGCAAGTAGTCCAGTTCGCGCCGCTGCGGAGTCCAACTTCGCGTGAGGCTATAACTGGCCGCGCTGAATTGGGTCTCTCCCAAAAAGGAGGGGATGATGGCGATAACCAAAATCAGAATCAAGATGGGTTTAAAGGCGATAAGCCCTGCCGCGAAAAATGCGATGGTGATGATATCCTGAACTTGGGTGAGCACCTGACTCATCAACACCGTTCGGCTGGTCGTTTGACGACGAGCCCGTTCCAGCTTATCGTAAAATTCGCTGTCTTCAAACTGATAGAGATCCAAGGTAGCTGCATGGTGAATCAATTTCACCGAAGTTTGGTTGCTAAAAAGATCTCCCAAAAGACCATCCAGCAATGTGATTCCTCGATTGGTCACATCGCTCAATATCGCGAGGCCGAATTCCAATCCCAGATAAAGCCAAATATTCCCGTAATAAGGATCGGTCTGATCCATCTGAAGTATGATCTCGTCTATGATGAGCTTTCCCACCCAAAGCATGACCACGGGGATGGCGGCTTTGACTACTCTCAACAGCACATTTCCGATGGTCATCGAGGGGCTGGTAGCCCAAATCATTTTAAAAAATCGCGGAAGATTTTTAAACGCATCGAGTCGATCTCGAAATGAAGGCTTTTCATTTTTTGCCATAAGGCAAAGGTAGAGAGCCTTCATTCTCAATCAGCATCTTTTCAATTATGGAGGTATAGAATTAGCTTATAGATAAATTTCTACTTGTTCATTCCTGATGGAAAATTACTCAGACCTAATTCAATTCCATCCACCATCCTTCAAAATCGGTGGCGGGCTGAAGCACTGAAACGAACTCGCCGATCTGCGGAATCACGACGGGGATGCCCGGCTTTTCGGCAGCGGATACCACTCGTTTTATGGGGTCATCCCATTGGTGAAGCGCCAAGGTGAAAGCGCCCCAGTGAATCGGCATCATGGCTTTGGCACCAATATCTTGCGCTGCTTGCGCCGTTTGTTCGGGCATCATGTGTATGGCCTCCCAGCGCTGATTGTATTGGCCACATTCCAAAAGAGCAAAATCGAACGGTCCGTACTTCTCTCCGATTTTCTCAAAATGAGGACCGTAACCGCTGTCGCCGCTGAAGTAGAGCTTGGCCGCAGTGCCTTTAATAACCCAAGAGCCCCACATCGTACTGTTTCGATCGGTGATTCCCCGACCTGAAAAATGACGCGAAGGCGTAAAAGCCACTTCGATGCCATCCATCTCGGCCTCGTCCCACCAGTTAAATTCGGTGATTTGATCGTCGGAAACTCCCCATTCACGAAAGTGAGCACCTACGCCCAAGGGCAAATAAAAGTGTGCGGTTTTATCAATCAGCTTTTTGATAGACCCGTAATCCAAGTGATCGTAGTGATCATGAGAAATAAAGACGGCATCAATCGCGGGCAGGTTTTCGATCGCAAGGGGCATTTCGCTGTTAAATCGATTTGAACCGAGCCAAGGGTGGGGCGCGGCCACCTGACCAAACATGGGGTCGAGCAGGATGTTTTTTCCATCCATCTGCAGCAAAAAGGCCGAATGACCGTACCACATTAATCTGGCGGGGCCGTCATAGCCCCTTATGGCATTCTGAGACTGTTCGATAAGCGGCAGTGGCTCCTCAGGACTGCGGCGTTCGCCCCCTGCCAAAAACTCCCACATGGTCTTGGCCATTCCCTTGGCATCCATGTCCATCGATGTTTCAATCAAATTTTGGAACTCGCCGTTTTCGTAATGTCCTGATTCGGAATAGCGCCTTTTATCATCTGAGCTGTGGCTTCCGCCAAATTCAGGAGAGAAGGTTAGAAAAAGAAAACCCACGATGGCCAAGAGCACCACGCAGGATATCAGAATATAAAATGTCATTTTGAGGAATCTCTTCAAGCCGTCAACAAAATTGCGCGGTGAAGGTAAAACCTTTAAGACAAGAATATATGAAATACTTAGAGTAGCTTTTTCATTCCGTCCGTGTTGAGCAAATATTGCTCTACTGCCTCTTCCTCCGTGCTTTCGGCAGCCAACTCATTCACTGATTTCCTGACGGAGGTAAAGAGAAACGGCCATGAACTTGCATTCATGTAGGCTGCCTTTTTTTGAATGTCTTCAATGGAATTGGCAAACCAGACTTTTCGCAGCTCATTGATTTCGGCAATGTCCGCCTTCGGAATATTCGGAACCCAATAGATACTGTTCATACTGTCGGGAAGGAGTTCGTGGCGGTACTGTCGGGTAGCGTAAGTAGTATAGTTTCCCTTCTCTTCGTCATTTTGATAATCGAGGTAGAGGATGGCCAACTCGGGGTCAAGTCTTCCCTCGTTTACCGCCTTCCGCAATAAGGACTCCAAATCGTTTACCGACTTATCGCTGCCTCGCCTTTGAGCCATTTCGCTCAGAACCTCATGGTGGCGTAAGGTTTTCAGATTTTCGGAATAACCGATTTCCATGTGAGAGGGCAGACCGGATGATTTGCTCAATTCTAAAATTCGGTTCATAGCTTGCTGCGTTGTAGCGAATGAAGTTGGGTTGTCTTTTATGGCATTCCCCATCTCTTCCATCTCCGCTCTGAGCTCCGCATCGTACTCTTGCGTTTTGTGGCTTTCCAAAATTTTCCATTCCTGAACCGTCATGAAATTGGACAAGAAAATGGCCTTTAAAATGGCTATGTCTTCCGAACCATTGATGAGTTGTTGCAAGTATTGATCGCGTTCGGCCATGTGACCGGAGGCCTGAGCCGCTAAGGCAGCATTGTAAACGTCTTTGCCGAAAGGCCTTTTTATTTTGCGGAAAGCAATGCCGTAATTGTCCAGAGCCTGTCGATATTCCTCATCGCAAAGAGCCAACTCCGCAGCATTCACCAACTCGTGGTATTTCTGAATATCGTCTTGACGCTCGTGTTTACACGAAGTAAAAATCAGCAGTAAAAGAACTGCACTCAGTAGGTAAACTCGGATGTTCGCAATAGATTTCATCTTTTTTCTTTTTGGCAATTAATATTCTACACCTGCTTTAGCAAAAACGGATCGCAATTGGGGATCGATCGGGAAAGGCTTCAAAGCAGGAACATCGGCCCCGCCCGGATTTCCCACGGGCACTTTACCGACGAAGGACTTCACTCCTCCGAAAATCAAGCGAGGAATTTGACCCAAAATTTCCCTGCTCGATTTGATGTGAAAACCGAATTGCAGCATTTTCCAATGCACGTAGGAATGTGCATAGGGGTAGCGCTGACCGAGAATGTGTGCCCTTTCCAAATGTTCCCAAGCGATGTGAAGCTGCCTTTCGGCAAAGGCTCGTCGATAATATGAAAGCTCCTTTTGGAAATAGGGCTTTAGTCGATTCGGAAGTTTGGTGTAAATTTTCATACTAGTGGCAATGCTGATCTTAACGATCAAAGTCCTGAATCCATACGAATATTTTGCAGCTTGGTTTTGCAAACTTTCAAAAGGCATGCGAAAAGCTTTATACGGAGATTATCCGGATGATTCTATCTTTAGCCGGATGCAAGCTCAAAGCATAGATCAGGTCATTGACCTTCTGGATGATATCATCGAAGATGCCAAAAGGGAAAAATCCTTCATGGGTTATTTTCCTGCGCTTTATCGCAAGGTTACGATTCGGGTGAAAGAAGGGATTGCAAACGGCGAGTTTGAAGACGGCGAGAGGATGGAGGTGTTGGATGTGCTCTTTGCAAATCGATACCTGGAGGCATATCACGCTCACCGAAGCAAAAACAAAGTTTCGCGCAGTTGGGCTTTTGCTTTCGCAAAAACGGAAAATTGGTGGCCTTTGACTCTTCAGCATTTGCTTTGGGGAATCAACGCACACATCAATCTCGATTTGGGAATAGCCGCCGTAGGAACGGTTGGCGACCAACCCATCGGGTCTTTAAAGACCGATTTCGATAAGATCAACGCCATTTTGGCTGAACTGGTCGAGGAGGTGCAGGATGAACTCTGCGAAATCTGGCCGATGCTGCGCTTCTTCTTAAACCTTTCGGGAAAGCTGGATGATCGACTCATCAATTTCAGTATGAAGCTGGCTCGCGACGGCGCTTGGAAGTTTTGCGAAGAGCTGTCAGCTTTAAAAGAGGGCGACCGCTTGACCTGCATCGATAAACGCGACCAACGAATTGCCGAAATAGCCAAATGCGTTTATCCTGCCAACTTATTCGCACGAGTATTGTTCGGAATAATTCGAATAGGTTTGCGCAAATCAGTGGATAAGCGGATAGAAATTCTTCAATAGGCCATTCGGTCAAAATCAACTAAATGGTTACTGAGGTTGTTGATGGTTGACCGGGCAAATCTCAACCTTCTTCATTCGGATTTAAAGGAAATTCGGTTATTTGAAAAATATGGAAGTACGGAATGTATCGGGAAAGTTGCGAACATGGCTTACGAGCAGAGGAGGTCCCGTGCTCATCAGCGGGCCTTGCAGCGCCGAAACGGAGGAGCAAACGGTGAGGACGGCCAATGAGTTAGCTGCTACGGGTATTGTGGATTACATCAGGGCGGGCATTTGGAAGCCGCGCACGAGACCGGGCTCTTTCGAGGGTGTCGGGGAGATAGGGTTGCCTTGGCTCCAACGAGTGAAAAAAGAAACGGGGCTTCCCGTGACCATTGAGGTGGCAAAAGCTTCTCACGTAGAGCTTGCGCTGAAACACGGGATAGACATGTTATGGATTGGTGCGCGCTCGACGGTAAATCCCTTTGTGGTGCAGGAGATCGCAGAAGCACTGCGAGGAGAAGACGTTCCCGTTTTAATCAAAAATCCGATTAACGCCGACTTGTCGCTTTGGATCGGATCTACCGAACGATTGATCAGAGCAGGGTTGAAAAGGGTAGGAGCCATCCACCGCGGATTTTCCAACTTGGGCGAGACACACTACCGAAACCGACCTCAGTGGCAATTGGCCATAGCCTACCGCAATGCCATGCCCGAGCTTCCGCTATTGTGCGATCCCAGCCATATTGGCGGACGCCGCGAATTGTTGCAACCCATCGCTCAGAAAGCCATGGACCTGGATTACGACGGCTTGATGATCGAGTCGCACATGAATCCCGATGAAGCTTGGAGCGACCCCAAGCAGCAGATCACACCGCAAAGTCTGAAAGAGCTGATTGAAACCATCGTAGTAAGAGAATCACAGATTTCCGATCAAAGTTGTTTCCGTCAATTGGAACTGCTGCGCGAAAAGATCAATCACATCGATGATGAATTGTTCAACTTGCTGAACAACCGGATGCAGATAGCGCGAGAAATCGGAAAGTTTAAAAAAGCAAATAACATCACCATCTTGCAAAAAGCCCGCTGGAACGAGATTCTCCAAAAGGGAAAGGACTTTGCCGAAGGACACGAAATCAGCGAGCGATTCATTATGGCCTACCTACAGACCGTGCACGACGAAAGCATAGATCAGCAAGAGCAGGTGATGAATGAGGATTGACGGGGATGAAGTGATTATAGAATCACAAAAACCCTTTTAACCGAAAACCTCCATCACCGCCTTGCGGAAACTGCTGCTTACGGGAATGCTTTTTCCGTTTATCTGCAATTGGTGGCTTTCTACCTTTTCCACGTGACGTAAGGCAACGATGTAAGAGCGGTGCACCTGCATAAAGTCGCCATCCAGCTTGGTCATGGCTTCCTTCAGCGTTCCCAAGGCCATAATCATTCCCGAGGTCGTATGGTATTTGGAGTAATTGCCGTCCGCCTCAACGAATAAAACATCGCTTAGTTTGACCCGATGGATGGCCGTGCCGCTTTTGATGGAAACGATTTTGGTAGCTTGTTCTGTGGAAGCTTCTCCCGACGACGGCTCTTCCGATTTGAGCTTATTAACCGCTTTTAAAAAACGACTGAACGGAATGGGTTTGACCAGATAGTCCAGCGCATCAACGCGATAGCTATCTACCGCATACTCACTGTAAGCCGTGGTAAAGATTACTTCGGGTCTATGGGTGAGGGTTTCCAGTAATTCAAAACCGTTCAAGCCTTTCATGTTGATGTCCAAAAAAAGCAGATCCACGGAATGGTTTTCCAAATAGAGGCTGGCTTCAACGGGGTCGGTGAAGGTAGCCTGCAGATCGAGCTGGTCTACCCGCTCCGCGTAGAGCGCGATGACTTCCAACGCTTTCTTTTCATCGTCTACGGCTATACACCTGATCATAATTCAATGTTGAGTTTGACGGTAAAAAGGTCATCGGCACGATCAATTTCCAAACGATGGCGCTCGGGATAAATCAGTTCCAATCTCTTTCGCACATTGGCCAAACCTACTCCCGTAGAGGGCATGGTTTCGGCATTTGGCAAAATGCGGTTGGAGATTATCACATCCAATCCATCCTCTTGGCAGGTTAGCCCACAGCGAATGGTGCTCATTTCTGATGAGCTCACCCCGTGTTTGAAGGCGTTTTCTACAAAAGGAATCAGAATCATGGGGGCGATGTATTTGTTTCTGCAGCTATTCGAAAATCGGACATCCACTTTTACGGTATCTTCAAAACGAAGCTTCTGCAAGTAAATATAATCTTCAATGTATTGTATCTCCTCGTGAAGCGCTACTTTTTCAAGCTTTGATTTGTCAAAAACATAGCGCATCATTTCCGATAGTTTGCTGATGCCTTCGGCGGTTTTATCGTCGCCGCTTTTCAGCGAAAGCGAAAACAGACTATTGAGCGCATTGAATAGGAAATGGGGGTTGATTTGATTTTTCAGCGTTTCCAGTTCGGTGCGAGCTTGCCACTCGCGTATGGTGCTGCGCTGCTTTTCGTGAACGAACCAATCTTTGGAAAAGCGATAGGCAAAAGCTACTACCGCAAACAGCATATTGAAAACGGCAGCGATGACCACTATCTCATACAGAACTTCTGACGATACGACTTTGCCCCTGTAGAAGTAGAGGTCGATCACCACTTCAAGGAAGGTCAATAGAGAAAAGAAGATCAGCAGTTGAATGATAAAAACCACGAGTCCCCGCTTACGCAATACCTCGGGAATCAGATAGAAGGAAATGGCGTAGAAGATCAGGAGGTTGATTGCGGTGCCCGTGATCGAAGGCCAAAGCAGAGACCCGTCTCCTGCGGTGAACACTCCGAGCGTAAGGTCAAAGCCCGGGTAGTTGAGCAGAAAAAGGAAGGCTCCCACGATCACGAGATGGACGAGCAGCTCTCCTACCGATAGGTTTTTCATAGGTCAATTTTAACAATAATAGGGCAGCTCTTTTCCTCGGCTTGACGAAATGCCCCTCCTGCTTGACGAATGCGCTGATTAATTATTTAAAGCCCCTTGGTGTAGCCTCAGGCCGTACCCGAGTATTTTTTTCGGGCAGTGGTGTATCTCTTTTTAAAGGATTGAAATTAAGGCGGATCATTGCCTCAAATTCACAAACCATGAGACATCTCATCCTTTTCATACTACTCGGATCAATCAGCTTTTCGGGGTTCGCGCAAAGCGATATACAAGAGCTGCGCGAAGAATACCGTCAACGCTTGGAAGGCCTGATGAAAAAGAACAAAATCCGCGGGCTGAGCTTTGCCGTGTTTTCCGAAGACTCGGTGTTGCTGGAGTACCACGGGGGATTTTCGGATGAAAAGCTCACCCGCGAGGTAAGGTCCGAAACCCTTTTCGGTTTGGGCTCGGTGACGAAGGTGTTTACGGGAGCCGCCGTGATGCAATTGGCCGATCAAGGCCTCATCTCCCTTGATGCTCCGATGCAGGCATACCTCCCCCAATTACAAATCAAAGGGGAATACCTTGATGAGGTAAGGGTAAGAAACGTCATGACCCATCATTCGGGTTTGCCCTCCGATATCGTGAAAGGCATGTTCACTCAAAATCCCGAACCCTATGAGCGCACGGTAGATTACCTCAATGAAGAATTTATGGCGGCGCGCCCACAGCAGGTCAGGGCCTATTCGAATCCGGGGTATACGCTGCTAGGGCAAATGGTGGCTGAGGTTTCAGGAAAGCCTTTTCAGGAATATCTAAAGGACAGCGTACTGACTAGATTGGGGATGGAGAAAAGCGACTTTAACCTTCGGGATGAGGCCTCCGCGGTTTTCGACCGAAAGGGAAAACCGGGACGGGAAGTTCTGCTCAGAGACCTGCCCGCGGGTGGTTTGTACAGCAACTTAGAGGAGATGATCATTTTTCTTCGAGCTTACCTCGAGGAAGATGAAAAGCTGTTTTCCCGGGAAGCTTATCGACAAATTTTTACTGAGCAACATCCCCATTTGCCATTGAATTTTGGTAACCGTTACGCCTTAGGTTGGAGTATGACCGATCGACCTTACACGGGGACGGTTTTTACGCATACGGGCACCATGATGTATTTCAACTCGGCGGTGGCCGTGGTTCCCGAATTGGGATTGGCCGCCGTCGCGCTCACCAATTCGCAAGGAGGTGGAGGAGCCTTTTCTCTCATGATGGATGCTTTGAACGACGTGGCTAAGCTCGGTGGCGAGGAACCGAAGGAGAGCCGTATGATTGAGGCTTTTTCAAACGGTGAGCTAATTGAACTGCCCGACTCGGTGACCGACCAATACGTCGGGATGTACGCCGCACCGGGAGCCATTTTGGAAGTGTTTAAGAAAAATGATAAGCTCTTTTCGCGATTGCAGGGATTGAAAGTGAGGCTGCTGCCCGTGGCCGTGAACGAGTTCATTCCCAAAATCATGCTCCTCGGTTTCATACCGCTTAAGCTGAGTGAGACCCGCTTCACTTTTGAGGAAGTGGCGGGCCATCGGCTTATCACTCAGTCTGAAATCGGGTCGACCAAAGATTTGATGGT
>CAZYWJ010000046.1:4724-28894 GCA_964651785.1 uncultured Cryomorphaceae bacterium | reverse complement strand
CGCCTCGGTATAACGCATTGCTGCCGGACTATCGCCATCCACGGATCCGAAGTTACCTTGTCCGTCTACCAGCATGTAGCGCATTGACCACGGTTGCGCCATGCGCACCATCGTGTCATACACCGAGCTGTCGCCATGCGGGTGAAACTTACCCAATACTTCACCGACGATTCGCGCTGACTTCTTATAAGACCTGTTGGAATAAACTCCGAGTTCCATCATTCCATATAGTACACGACGGTGAACGGGTTTTAATCCATCTCGCACATCGGGGAGTGCTCTTGAAACGATTACCGACATCGAGTAGTCGATGTAGGCCGATTGCATTTCGTCTTCTATATTGATCGGTATGATCCTTTCTCCTTCTGCCATATTAAACTATAATGAGTGAAATTGTACGGTTTTTGCACTACGCAAAGCCAATTGCCGAAAGTAGTTATATAACAAGGCTTGTCTATAAATCTAAAGGGTGTTTTATCAACAAAAATCTGTGAAATATTAGCTCCTTAGATGACAGCTTGTCAGAATCGACAGGCTTATATTTGAAAATACTCTTTATCGGTGTAACTTAGAACAACCTTTGCCAAATCAGGTTATAAAAGAAAGGGCAAAGATAACTAGAAAGGAAGGATTTCATGGAAGCAAAATTTTCTCCCAGAGTAAAAGACGTAATCAGCTATAGCAGGGAAGAAGCTCTGAGATTGGGTCACGATTTTATAGGCGTTGAGCATCTCCTCTTGGGTATTATTCGAGAGGGCGAAGGGACCGCTATTCAGATATTGAAAAATTTAGGGATCGACCTTAAAGAATTAAGGAGAACGGTAGAATCGAGCACTCGTGCAGCATCTGCCAAATCCGGTAATCTCGGAAACATACCCTTGGTAAAACAAGCTGAAAAGGTTTTGAAGATAACCTATTTAGAAGCGAAGCTGTTTAAAAGTCCTACCATTGGGACTGAGCATCTTCTGCTCAGTATATTGAAAGATGAGGACAACGTGGCAACTCGATCTTTGGCTAAATTCAGAATAGATTATGATGCCGTAAGAGACGAGTTGGAAGACTTGGGTGCCGGTGATAATCTGGCCGGAGGTGATATTACTAATCCAAGGGCTGAATTCCCCGGTTCGTCAGATGATGACGATGATGATTTGGGCGGCAGCTTCTCCGGTGGCGGTGGAGGCGGCGGACCCCGTCGTGCAGCTGATACGAAGTCCAAAACTCCCGTTCTGGACAATTTCGGTCGTGACCTGACGAAGATGGCCGAGGACGATAAACTCGACCCCATTGTGGGAAGAGAGAAAGAAATCGAGCGAGTTTCTCAGGTTCTTTCCAGAAGAAAGAAAAATAACCCCGTATTAATCGGTGAGCCCGGTGTCGGAAAATCGGCGATTGCTGAAGGTCTGGCTCTGCGAATCGTTCAACGAAAAGTTTCACGAGTGCTTTTTGATAAGCGAATAGTGTCCTTGGATGTGGCATCCTTGGTAGCGGGAACAAAATACCGCGGTCAGTTTGAGGAGCGGATGAAAGCCGTAATGAACGAGCTGGAAAAATCTCCTGAAGTCATTCTCTTTATCGATGAGATACACACGATAGTCGGAGCGGGTGGTGCAAGCGGTTCTCTGGATGCATCCAATATGTTTAAACCTGCTTTGGCGCGAGGTGAAATACAATGCATCGGAGCTACGACTTTGGATGAGTATCGCCAGTATATTGAAAAGGATGGTGCCTTGGAGCGCAGGTTCCAAAAAGTAATGGTTGAACCAACCAGCGAAGAGGAAACCATTCAGATTCTCAACAACATTAAAGAGAAATACGAGGAGCACCATAGTGTAGATTATACCGATGATGCCATCAAAGCGTGCGTCACACTGACGAGTCGCTACATTTCTGATCGACACCTTCCCGATAAAGCGATAGATGCTTTGGATGAAGTAGGTTCTCGGGTGCACATCACCAATATTAAAGTGCCTCAGGAAATAATCGATGCCGAGAAGAAAATTGAAGAGATCAAAGAAGAGAAGAATCGCGTAGTTCGAAGTCAGAAATATGAAGAAGCCGCGAAACTGCGTGATAAAGAGCGCGGCCTCATTGAAGAGCTGGAAACGGCGAAGAGGAAATGGGAAGAGGAAGCAAAGAATCACCGCGTAACGGTAACGGTAGATCACGTAGAAGAAGTCGTAGCCATGATGACGGGAATTCCCATGCAGCGGATCGCTGAGAAAGAGAGCGGTCGATTGGCGAAGATGAATGATGAATTGCACGATTCAGTCATCGGACAGTCCAATGCGGTTGGAAAAGTCGTAAAGGCTATACAGCGAAATCGGGCAGGGCTTAAAGATCCAAACAAACCGATCGGTTCATTTATATTCTTAGGTCCGACGGGGGTCGGAAAAACACAGTTGGCCAAAGAATTGGCAAAATACCTTTTCCACACGGAGGATGCGCTGATAAGAATTGACATGAGTGAATACATGGAAAAATTTGCCATCAGTCGACTTATAGGAGCACCTCCCGGCTACATCGGATATGAAGAAGGCGGTCAGTTGACTGAAAAAGTGCGACGTCACCCCTACTCAATCATTTTGCTTGATGAGATCGAAAAGGCGCATCCTGATGTTTTCAACCTTTTGCTTCAAGCACTGGATGACGGACAGCTTACGGACAGCTTGGGGCGCAAGATTGATTTCAGAAATACCATTCTGATCATGACTTCGAATATCGGAGCACGACAGCTTTCTGATTTCGGTACGGGCGTTGGTTTTGGTACCAGAGCGCGCATTGAAAACGAAAATTCAGCTCAACAAGCGGTTATTCAGAATGCTTTGAAAAAGGCTTTTGCTCCTGAATTCCTTAATCGTATCGATGATGTGGTGATTTTCAATTCTCTTTCTAAAGAAGACATCCACAAGATTATCGATATTGAATTGGGTAAGCTCTACAAGCGTATCAATTCATTGGGATATGAAGTAAAGCTCAGCGATGCCGCAAAAGACTTTATCGCCGATAAAGGGTTTGATGATAAATTCGGAGCGCGTCCGTTGAAAAGAGCCATTCAGAAATACGTGGAAGACCCGATGGCAGAGGAAATCATCAATTCCAATCTGGAAGAAGGGGACACGATTCACATCGGAAAGAAAAAAGACTCTGAAGAAATCAATATTCGAATCACGAAAGGAAAAAAGTCCAAGAAAGAGGAGAATTAATTTCGAAAAGAACTCATTCAAACAAAAAACCATCAGATTTTTTCTGATGGTTTTTTTTTGAGTATTCGTTCTGGCTATGGCGAAAAGTCTAATTTAGTCTGACCTCAATCGAGCTTGGTTCATTAATTTGAAAAGCTACATCGGTCCAATGCGGTGCTTTAATTAAGGGACGAAAATTCCGTGAAAAGCCGAACGGTTCCAGAGGGTAAGAAAAAAAGTTTCTGTCCAAATCACCGTTTTTGTTCTTGTCCTGAAAAACGGCAATGGCATATTCACCTCTGACCAACTTAAACTCTATCTCCGTTTCCGTAAAGTCATCAACAGCGACAACTTCCTTGCGATACATATTTTCCGTTAGAAACGTATCATAGCTTCTGAAGACGGCAATCATAATGTTAGAATCCTCATTCGCGACATTTGTGATTTTCACTTTTAGGGTTATTTCCTCTTCGGCCTCCTTCGGAAAAAGCATTCCTAAAAATGCGAATAAAATCACTGTGGCAATTTTCATAAGATCGAATTACGGCTTTATTACAATAGAGTCAGAGGTTTTCCCTCGCGCAGGCAAATTTAAATGAATCCCTGCAGACTAGATAAATCCTCATTTTTCTCGACTAATTATTTTTTTTCATCGATAAGCGGCAACCATTTGCAGACGACCCGTCTTATACCCGACCAATGATTTTGATTAAGATATCAAGATGCTCACTTAATCTTGCTCCGCCTAACCAGCGGAGCTTTTTTTTTATGGTTGTTGACAATGTATCGTGGAGAATATAATTCTGAACAAGAATAGCTTTCAGTCGTTAATGCTACATTCGAATCCAAAATAATAAAACCATGAAACGAGTATTAAGTATTACCGGCAGCTTCTTGCTGGGATTGTTTTTGATTTCCTGCGAAGGCGGAATGACCGAAGAGGCAAATGAAACCGAAGAAACCACTTTGTCAGAAGAAGCTTCGGGAGCTTCGGGAAGTTATTCTCTTTCTACCAATGAAAGTAAACTAATGTGGGAAGGTAATATGCTGAAGGTTGGCGGAGTGAGTTTATACGGACACCAAGGTACCCTCGATTTCCAAAAAGGTATGATGACGTTGAAAGACGGTAAAATCACAGACGGAACTTTTGTAGTGGATATGTCTACCATCACGCCTACGGACGACAGCTATGGCGAAGAAAATCCGAAAGAAAAATTAGTCGGTCATTTATCTTCTCCTGACTTTTTTGCGATTGACTCTTTTCCGACAGCCACTTTTCAGGTTACGGGAATGGAAGATGGTAAAATAATGGGCGATATGACCATCAGAGGAATTACTAATTCTGAAACCATTGAAGACGTTACCATGGAAACGATGGATGGTAAAGTGAAAGCTACCGGGAAAATGACCTTAGATCGTCAGAAATACAATGTGGCTTGGGAAAACTCGGCGGAAGACAAAGTCCTCTCTGATGACCTCGATCTTGAATTTACCGTTGTAGCTACGGCAGACGATAAGATGTAATGCATAAAAAATTTTGAAACCGACCCCGTTCAATCGAACGGGGTTTTTTATTTTTCGCCTATGGCTAAGGAATCAGCATTTGGTGCAAGCGGAAACTACCGTGATTATAAAATGAAAGGCGAGGCCATTGCTAAATCAAAAGACCATGATCGATTAAAAGAGTGGGTAGACCGACTGCAATCCGATGATTCAATAAGGGTTCAAAGGGCATCAGCCGTTTGCCATTCAGCTTCAGACATTTCCCCTACATTGTTTGCTCCTCATGTAAAAATTTTGTTGAACGTCTTGGAAAAAAACGTTCACCCGTCAGGGTCAAGGTTTGCCTTCAGAGTATTGGCTGATTTGCAAATTGAGCCCGAACTGCAGGGAGAAGTTATTGATCGAGCATTTCAGTTTTTGACACAAGCTACTACCCCCGTAGCCATAAAAGTCTTTGCCATGACGGTTATAGCCAATCACCTCAAGCAGTATCCCGAATTGAAGAATGAGTTTGTGGCTATTTTACAAAAGGATTTTAACGGTGCGTCAGCGGGATACAAAAGCAGAGCAGGAAGTATTGCAAAGAAATACGGACTCAGGATCAATGAATTTGCGTAATTTGACCGCCGCAATCACTCCGATAGTGAAAAACATTTTTCTTTGTGCTCTGATAGGTCTTCTCGTACATTTCGCAGTGAGCTGTCATTCGAATATTGTCGAAGGAAATGTTTTCATTAGTGCCTTGATGGATTTGACCGAAGATACCGAGACAGAATTTGAGCCTCCCCATATTCGCTTGATTCAGATTAATTCTGACTTAACGGGCAGAGAGTTTTCAGAAGCTTTAATTTACCCATTAAGTTTTCAAGAAATAGCTTTCGGAATTGCTCACGAAGTTCCGATACCTCCTCCCAAAGGATAGTTGTATTTATAATTGACCACCACTACCGACTTACTTTTTCACCCGAATCCACTTTATGAATTTTTCTTACATTAAGCGAGACCTCGCTGCCTCCATCGTTGTTTTTTTAGTCGCTTTACCACTCTGTCTCGGTATCGCTTTGGCATCAGGCGTGCCTCTCTTCTCAGGACTTATAGCCGGTATTATCGGCGGTATCATTATAGGCTCACTCAGCCAATCATCTACCAGTGTCAGCGGCCCCGCTGCAGGTTTGGTGGTAATCGTTTTAAACGCATTGGAAACTTTAGGAACGATCGAAGGATTTATGCTGGCTGTGGTTATAGCCGGAGTCTTGCAGCTCATTCTCGGATTTGCCAAAGCCGGTGTCATTGGCTTGTATTTTCCTTCTGCAGTAATTAAAGGCATGCTCGCGGCAATCGGATTAATCCTGATTCTCAAGCAAATTCCCCATTTGATCGGTTTTGATCAGGATGCTTTCGGAGAAATGGAGTTTCTGCAGCGTGACGGGAGCAATACCTTTACGGGAATACTCGATGCCATAGAAAATATGCAAATCGGAAGTGCCATTATTGGCTTTTCCTCTTTGGCTTTGATGTTTTTATGGGCCACTCCTCAACTTAAAAAAATCCCGATTCTTAAAGATATTCCCGGAGGTGTATTGGTAGTAGCCATAGGTGTTTTGACCAATTTGATTTTCGAAAGCGCCGTCCCCTCTCTAGCCATTGATGTAAGTCATATGGTTTCTCTGCCGGTCATTAGTGATTTTGGCGAGCTTAAAGATGAAATGATTCACCCGGACTGGTCCATGTTTGCCAATATTGATGTATACATCGTGGCCGTGACCTTGGCTATCGTGGCCAGCTTGGAAACGCTTTTGAGCTTAGAAGCCGCCGACAGGCTTGACCCCGAAAACCGACACTCCCCTCAAAATACTGAGCTGAAAGCCCAAGGTGTAGGAAATATCCTCAGCGGATTGATAGGCGGATTGCCTATCACGGCAGTAATCGTAAGGAGCTCAACCAATATTGAAGCCGGGGCGAAAACAAAACTCTCTGCCATTCTCCACGGAATTTTTCTCTTGGTAGCGGTGGCTTTTATTCCGAATGTAATGCAAATGATTCCGCTCGCTTCGTTGGCTGCCATTCTGATATACGTTGGTTTCAAATTGACCAAACCATCCATATACAAGAGTTATTTCAAGATGGGAAACAAACAGTTCATTCCTTTTATCGCTACGGTGGTGTCCATAATGTTCACAGACCTTCTGATCGGAATCTTGATCGGGATGAGTATTGGTATATTCTACATCATTCGCAGCAATTACAGAACGCCGTATACCTATGAAGAAGAAGATGAGAAAGATGGCAGGCCGGTACGTATCAGTATCAGACTTAGCGAACATGTATCCTTTTTGAATAAGGCAGATTTAAGAACCACTTTGGACCGCTTGCCCGAAGAGAGCATAGTGATATTGGACGGATCCAGGACGAAGCAGTTTGATCACGATGCTTTGGAAGTGATTCACGAATTTCTAACCACTGCACCCAAAAGGGAAATTACGGTTGAGAGTATAAATATTCCGAAATTTGAATAAGGGATTACTGCGAAATATCTCTTAAATCAGTTACTCGTCCGCCTACCTCGGTTCGCTCTATCAAATAGCCATTGCTGAGTTGCGCATTCGGACTGAAAAACTCATTGAACAGTGACTTACCCTCCGTGTTTGTCAATACCGTCTCATACGAATTTTGAAGAAGGTAAACATCTCCGAATTCATCCATTAAATCGAAAAAATCAGCATTGTCAAATACTTTACGGATCTCAAGGTCGGCGCTAAATTCTATCACTTTGGTGGCTGTATTTCGGATAAAAAGACGCCGGGCTTTCAAATCTTCAATACGCGAATAAGTCGAATCGAAATTTACATACATGGAAGGATCAATAAACTCAGATAAGCCGACATTTGAATAGCCATTTCCGAATTCTCTTGATTGATAAATATCAACGTACTCCGTATTAAGCGTAAACAGTGATCGCCGGCCCAATAAGTACACTGAATCAGCATGAACGACAAAGTCTTTTAGATAATCTTGTCCTTCGAGTTCAAAAACTTCATCGCCATGGCTACGGCCGTTTTCCCGATCAAATATTTGACAAGACGCCTTATTCCTCGGAATTTTGATCCCATCCTGATTGTAGGCAGAACCATAGCTTACGAAAAGTATTCCTGCTTCCGTAACGGTAATCACCCGATTTGAAGAATATTCTTTGACGAATTCCGATTCCCATAAAACCTGACCGTTGTAGTCAAATTTTTTCAAAAGATGTCCGTCAACCAAATAGTACGTATTGTCTTCCAACACCAAGTGAGTAGAACGATTTCCTGAAGCCACCTTATCCGGTTGAAATATCGGAATAATCGCAACACCCGTGAATGCACCGGTAATAGCCCCGAATATGATACCGAAAGCTACGGCAGCGATGACATCCCCCGTAGCGGCGACATAGGTAGATACAGGGGTTCGATTTTTTATATCCTTTATCCAAAACTGACCTGTGGACAGATTTATCCTTTTAAAATCTTCATCCCACGAGACCAATGTCGAATCATTTGAAAAGAAAATTGTTCCGAATTTATAATCAAATGATTCATTCCATTTAACCTTTCCATCTTTCGGATTCCAAGCCGCGGTTTCGTCCCGATTGAGCTTTCCAATGAGAATATCTCCGGAGGGATTCATAAAGAAATCGCTTCCCGTAATTTCCCACTTGGTTTTACCCGTAAAATGATCAATTCCTCTGGCCCCTTCGGAAGTGGCGACGATCAGTTGATTTGCGGCAACAGCATAAAGAATTCTGCTATCCGTGTTTTTCTTTGAATAGTTAATCGGAATATCCCAAAGAAATCTTCTCTCGCTGATAGAATAGGCATAAAGCACACCTTCACCTTTGGGTTTTCCTGTGTATCGTTTTTCTTCAATATCAAAAAAGAGTATATCGTTTATGCTGTCTACCTCTATTGCGTGAAGTAGTTTATCGGTGCGAATATTCACACATTCAATTCCCCCTTGCTCTGAAGTGATTGCAGAAATTGATAGCGTCGGGTCATTTTCAACTTGTCCAAAGCTGTAAAATGAAATGGAAAAAATGATGAGGGTCATTTTCCACTTCAAAAAAATTACGTCGTTGATCGATTCGCTGATATCAGAGATCACCATATTAACTATTATCAATTTAAGGCAGCTTTTAATCAAGTTTTATCAAAGTAGCTTTATTACTTGTGAAATCAACCAAATATCCAATACTCAACCAAGCCTTAGATGAAAGATCGTCCGTGAATATTCTCTTGCCGGCTTCATCTATGATAACTGATTCTTCCGTATTTGCCAGTAGGAGATAACCTTTATACTTCTCAACAAAAGTGTAAAACGTTTTATCATCAAGTACTTTAATCAACTTGAGATCACTGTTGAACTCAACGACCTTATTGGCTTTAGACCTTATGTAAATGTTCTCTCTTAATTCGTCTGCCACCCTTGAGAATTTTCCATTCACTTCGCGATAATCATTCGGATCTACAAATTCATCTAAACCGATATTCGAAAAACTCGTTCCAAATTCTGCTTTGGTCAGGGAATCTAAAGTGTCAAGTCCTACCGAGAACAATGATCGATTTCCCAGGAAAGAAATGGTATTATTAAGAATCACAAAATCGGTTATAAAGTCACTCCCCTCCGTATGTAACCTCAAACCTCGTAGAAATTTACCGCTCTCTTTGTTATAATATTCGCACGAAGCGTCGCCATTTCGTACCCGCATCCCGGATGAATTGTATTTGTATCCATAATCAACCAGCAAAAAGCTCTTTTCATCAAGCGATATAATCGCACTCACTCCACGTTTCCGCGAGAGATCTCCTGCAGTCCATATCAGAGAGTCACTATGACAATTTAGTTTAGAAAGTTCATCGGCGGCTACGTATATTACTTCATTTTCCAGAAGATAGTTTTGTGCCTTATTGCCTACTGCCGCAGGCATACCTGATGTAGCCGCTGCTGAAACAAACGCTCCCAATAAACCAAATACCAATGTCGACCCGCCGATTATTCCCGCACGTGCCCCGACATTGAAGGAATTGTAAGAGTTGAGTCCTTTGATTTTGCGAAACCATGTGGCTCCGTTTGAAAGCTTCACATGGTGAATACCCTTTTCTAAAACCATCATACAAGAATCACTCGAAAACAATATGTTTTTCGTGTCTTTAAATCTTGTATCATATTTCCATACTTCCTCTCCCGTGTCTGAATTATATAATGAAACAAGGCTAACCGTAGGGTTTCCCAAGAACAATCTATCATTCGGGTGAACCCTGAAATCATTGGAATGAACATACCATCGCTGTTCGCCATTTTCTTTATTGAATGAATAAACATTAAGCTTCATACTGACAAAGGGATGCCCGCCTTCCGATAAATGTAGTTCTGCCGGCACTGAATTCTTTTCGAAATCTATATCCGTGCTCCAGAGCGGTTCATAGTTTCCTAAGCTCACGGCCGTAAGTTTTCCGTGATTTTTCCATTTGTTTTTTTTCGTCGCTCTTGAGAGAATATAAATTCGATTCCTCTCTTCGTCAATCAATACATCGCGAATTCCACCATCTGTCGTGAGGGATATTTGTTCCGGGCCAGCTAATTTTTCACTTGTGGAATGAGAATCTTGCCCTTTTAAAGCAAATCCAAGAAAAAAGGCAAAAAAGAGAATTACGAAAGATGGCGGTGTGTGAATTTTCTGCTTCATATCAATACCGCCTGCGAAAATGGCAATTATTTGGCTAAAACCAATAAACGTGAAAATTGTTATTTTTCCGATTCCGGAATTATAGAGGATGGAAAAGATGCTGTTATTTTTCGAAAACATGCCTACCTGGCAAAAACTGGCTTGGGTAATAGCATGTATAGGCGGATGCTGGATAGCCGAGGGAATCTACCCATTGGTAGCGCACACCTACAAAAAGTGGAAGCACGCTAAAGTCAACCTGATATTTCTGAGCACCACCTTGCTCATCAATGTCCTTTTCGGAATTATGACCTTGAGCGTTTTCAATTGGCTTCAAGATAATGAGTTCGGATTGCTTTTTCTTTTCGACATACCGCTGTGGGTCAAACTCATCATCTCACTGATGGCTTTCGATTTAATCGCTCAGTATTTCGTTCATTTCTTGCTTCACAAAGTCAGCTTTATGTGGCGGTTTCACATGGTGCATCACAGCGATACGGAGGTAGATGTAACCAGCGGCACCAGACATCATCCGGGAGATTACATGTTCAGAGAATTGTTTTCCCTTTTTGCGGCAGTGATTATCGGGGCGCCCCTCTCCTTCTACTTGCTCTACCGCATTGTAACGGTATTTTTCACTTATACCACTCACGCCAACATCACAGTGCCTTCTTGGGTGGATAAAACGTTCGGACTGATTTTTATCACTCCGAATATGCATAAGTTTCACCATCACTTCGAGCGCCCTTGGACGGATAGCAACTACGGAAATATCTTTTCCATTTGGGATCGGATGTTCGGCACATTGGTCATAGGCGACCCCCGTGAGGTAAAATACGGATTGGACGTCTTGGACGATAAAACTTCAGGAAATCTTGGCTATCAGTTCAAGGTGCCTTTCGACAAATCAATAAAAACGGATTATTAAGGAACGATGAAGCTGCTTTCGCCTTTATCTATTGAGTACCTCGCTCTGATGTGACCTTCGCGACGTAGCTGTAGTGCTTCCATTTCGAAAACACGGCATTCCAGCACACAAAAATCATCTGCCACATAGTTTTCTCTCAGAGGCATGGATGGATTCTTTTCTGCTTTTAGTCTTTCACTTGGGGGCAAAGACGTATTGTATGATTCTTTTCCCTTACTGCTTAATGAATCCCAAGCCTCATTGGCTAATTGATCATTTCGATGAATTTTCACAAGCGTTCTCAACTTCAATTGAAATTTTGAAGCTTTATGCCAAAACAAAAACGAAGCATACGGACTTTGGCCCAACTCGGAGATTTTTTCCGATCGATTATCCGTGTAAACCAAAACGGAAAGTGGCTCTTGCCGAAGCTCCCTCAATATGACGGTTCTGACATTTGGCGAACCCGCTGCGGTGGCCATGGTCACTTCTCGGAAGGGATGACTTTTCTTATTTACTCCTTTGGATAATTCGCCTATACAAATACGTTCAATCGTGTCTAAATCGTGATGGCTTTCAATGACTTTTCCCATGCAAAAGGAAACAGTCCTTACCCCTTTAAAGTTTGAAATAATCAACTTCTCTCACTTCACCGGGTGCCAGCCGGTCTATTCGGGTATCGGCTATTCTTACTCTTACGAGGCGCAAGGTGGGATAGCCCACTGCGGCCGTCATTTTACGTACCTGTCTGAATTTTCCTTCGGTGAGGGTAATGGAAATCCACGAGGTGGGGCCGTGACGGTTACTTCGCACATGAACCGATTCGCCAAGAAAATCAGGATGTTCAGCCAATATTCTGACCTTACATAGTTGGGTGAGGTAAGAAGCTTGTTTTACCGTAATCTCTACTCCTTCCGCCATTTTGTTTACGGCTGATTCATCAATTATTCCATCCACCTGAACGTAATATTCCTTTTCGAATTGATTCGATCGCACCAGTGTACTCAACTTTCCATTGGTGGTAAGCATTAAAAGACCTTCGGATTTTTCATCCAGTCTTCCGATGGCCATCACTCCTTCCGGAAAATCGTAAAGCTCGCCCAAGAGTTTTTTATTCTTTCTTCGGTTTTGGTTATTTACCAACTGAGACAAATAGCCATAAGGCTTGTGCAAGAGAAAATGGCGATGTGCTTCGATCAAGTCCGTCATCGCCTCACTTAAATCAGATGCAGGGATTTCGCAAAATCTATGGCCTCTTCCGAACTGCGGATTAAACGCACGTTGATATCGCGGTTGTTCTCAATCAATTGCTTTACCCTCTTGGTTCTCTTTTTATGAAAAACACTTCGGATAAAAATACTGTGTACCTGATCAGGGTATTGTCGGGCGAGGCGGAGATAAATATCCGTATCGATCTCGGCAGAGTCGCCAAAGAGGACGAACTCCATATTGGGAAATGCTTCGATAATCTCTTTCACTCTTCCGAACTTTCCCCCTTCTTCGGTTCTTTTGTCGGGTTTAATTCCAATATCTCTAAGGATGACGGGCCCCCGTGGAAAATCCTGATGCCTTAGAAAAGTTTGTAAATAGCCGTAGAGATTCCAAGGACTATTGGAAACGTAAAATACCGGATTTTTGGCACGCGACGGTCTTCCCTGATGAAGCAAACGGTAAAACTCGCTTACACCGCTCAGCGCTTTTCGCTTGAAAGGATGTTTTGCGATACTGTTCAGCAAGAGTCGCCACTTCAATCTCGAGGCCACGCCCGTGTGCAATATCGTATCATCAATGTCGGATATTACACCATATTCCACCGTCTTACCCGGACGCATTATTTGAGCGGAGATTTCGTGATGATAAACCGGGTGATTGATTTTCATATCAATGTCTATCCAATCCGTTTCTTCAGGCAGATCGCCCAGATTATGCGCTGAGTTCAAATAAATATATCCCTCATGATTCGAAGTTACTTTTGCTGACCCCGTCTTCCAACTCACTTCTACCTCCACGTTCTGCTTTTCATCACTGCCCATTCTCAAGTAAAAATTGCGAATGGTTTTAAACAAGCCGTCATTTTCGGTGTGCAGTATCCCTTTGTCCTCCATTATTCTTGCTTGTGCATAAAAGCAATCGTCATTGGCATATCCTCCGAAAGGACGAATGATAACGGGGCGGCTCTTTTGTTTGAATAATCCCAACTTAGATCAACGGTTTTTCGGGTATGTTGCGATTTTACGAAAGTTTTCCAAAACCTCGTATACCAATCCGAACACGAAGTTCCGGGCTCTTAATCCGCTTAGCCGTCTCCCATCATTTTTTAAGGACTAAAGCATTTTATCTTTGCAGGTTTATTAAAGGTTACGCAAGATTATGAGACCACCTAAAGCTAAAAAAGTTGCTGAAGAATTTACCATCCACGGTCATACCCGAACGGATTACTACCACTGGATGCGGCTGAGCGATGAGCAGAAAAAAGCCAAGGAAGCTGATGCGCAGACAAAGTATGTACTGGACTATCTGATTGAAGAAAATGCTTACGCCAAAGCAGTTATGAAGCATACCGAACCGCTTCAGGAAAAGCTTTTCAATGAAATTAAATCGAGGATTAAAGAAGATGATCAATCGGTGCCCGTGGTGAAAAACGGATACAGCTACTACACCCGCTTTGAACCGGGTCAGGACTATCCCCTTCATTGCCGAAAGGCGGAAACCGAAGGCGCAGAGGAAGAAATTCTCTTAAACGGACCTGAGATGGCGAAAGGTCACGATTATTTTGCCATCGGGGATTATAAAGTAAGCGAAGACAACAAGATGATGGCCTACAGCGTAGATACCGTATCTCGAAGGGAGTATACCATTCGAATCAAAAACCTGGAGACGGGTGAGGTGTTGAATGACAAAATCGATAAGACCTCGGGCAGCATGACTTGGGCCAATGACAATAAAACGCTTTTCTACACCAAGCAAGATCCCGTCACTCTTCGTTCATATCGAGTTTATAATCATAAATTAGGGATCGTAAGCGCCAAAGATGAATTGGTTTATGAAGAAAAAGATGATACGTTCGGAACCTTCGTCTACAAAACAAAATCGCGCAAATATTTAATCATCGGATCGTACCAAACGATCAGTAACGAGTACCGCTTTTTGGATGCCGATACTCCCGACGGCGAATGGAAAATAATTCAATCGCGGGTTCGGGGGCTGGAATACGGTGTGGATCATTTCGGTGATGATTTCTATATCGTATGCAATGAAAACGCAAAGAATTTCAAGTTGGTGAAGACCCCGGTGGCAAACCCGGGAAAAGAAAACTGGAAGGAGATCATTCCTCATCGGGAGGATGTGCTTCTCGAGGGAATTGACATTTTCAAAAATCACCTGGTGGTGACTGAGCGAAACGAAGGTTTGGTGAAACTACGCGTGATGCCTTGGGAAGGCACTCCCGAGCACTACATTGATTTTAAGGATCCGACCTACATGGTTTACCCTTCCGGAAATCCTGAATTTGATACGAAGAGGCTTCGGTATGTGTATTCATCGCTCACCACGCCGAGTACCACATACGAATATGACATGGTGACCAAAAAGAAAATTATCCTCAAACAACAGGAAGTTTTGGGTGGAGAATTTGCCTCTGAAAATTACGTATCCGAAAGGTTGATGGTGCCTGCTCGTGACGGAAAGTCCGTACCCGTCTCCATCGTTTACAAAAAGGGTTTTATACGAGACGGAAAAGCTCCGCTCCTACTCTACGCCTATGGTTCTTACGGGGCTACGATGGATCCCGCTTTCAGTTCTGTACGCCTCAGCCTTCTTGATCGCGGAGTAGCTTTTGCCATCGCTCATATTCGCGGGGGACAGGGCTTGGGTCGTGATTGGTACGAAGACGGTAAACTCTTAAATAAGAAAAACACATTTACTGATTTCATTGATTGTGGTAAATACCTGATCGAAAACGAGTACACGAGTAGTGAGCATCTGTATGCTCAGGGCGGAAGCGCGGGCGGACTGCTGATGGGTGCCGTAGCCAATATGGCTCCCGAAATGTGGAAGGGAATTATCTCTCAAGTACCCTTTGTGGATGTGGTGTCGACCATGCTCGATGAATCCATTCCGCTTACAACGGGCGAATTTGACGAATGGGGAAACCCGAAAGATCCCGAGTATTACGAATACATTCTTTCCTATTCGCCCTATGACAATGTTGAGGCTAAAGATTATCCGCACATGCTGGTTACTACGGGCTACTGGGACAGTCAGGTACAGTATTGGGAACCCGCAAAATGGGTGGCAAAATTAAGGGAGCTCAAAACCGATGACAACATCCTGATTATGGATTGCAATTTAAAAGTGGGCCATGGCGGTGCTTCGGGGCGATTTGAGCGCTACAAAGAGATCGCCTTGGAGTATGCGTTTTTGTTGGATTTGGAAGGGATTAAAGACTGAATCAACAAACTTAAAACAAGCCGTTTTCATTTGGAGAATCGGAATCAATCAGTTGACCCAAATCCCAAAGCTCTTTGATATCTCCGTTTTCAAAACGAAAAATGTGGGCCACCGCGATATCGCCGGCTTCGTTGATAACGCGCGAATGAGTGATCACCGTTTCTCCATCTTCATAACAATACTTTATTTCAACCGCTTTATTCGGACTTTGGCGGTGTGCCTCTTTCATGGCTTGGTTTAGCGATGCACGGTCGCCTTTAAAATACTGATTGTGATGAATAAAGTCAGGAGAAATAAAGCGGGTGAAGCCTTCATCGATCTTGCCGGCACATACCAATTCCAAAAACTTTGTGGCCTTTTCTCGATTCGTCATTTTGCTTAATTCAAATACCGTTTATTCACCCGGCTCGGGTACATCCTTCTCACTAACTCCTTCTTCACGGGCCATTTCGTCGCTCAATTGCTCGTCTTCCATGTCCTTTTTCAAACCTTCCTCTTCTTTCACATGACCTCCCTGATAACAAAGTTCGGTATAGAGCGGAAAATGATCTGAACCGATGGACGGCAATCTCTTTATATGACAAAGACGGAAATGATCGGAGATGAAGATATGGTCCAAAGGCCACCTCAATAATGAATAGTCTGCATGAAAGGTGTTGTACATACCCCTTCCGACTCGCGGATCTAGCAGCCCGCTGATTTTACGAAAGAGTCGGGTTGTTTTAGACCAAGCCACGTCATTCAAATCGCCCGTAACGACGAGAGGTTGGCTGGATTTTGACACATTTTTGGCCACGATAACCAGCTCCGCATCGCGCTCTTTGGATTTTTCATTTTCGGTAGGGCTGGGTGGTGCCGGATGTAGAAAATGCATTCGTACACTTGCCTTGCAGTCCAATTCAATGCATGTATGAATGGAAGGGACATCCTCTTCTACGAGAAAAGAAAGCTCCGTGTCCTGAAGAGGAAACCTCGAGTATAAGTGCATTCCGTAAAGATTCTCCAAGGGGCATTTCACCGTGTGAGGAAGCTCTTTTTCCAATACTTCCAATTTCTCTTCCCACCATTTATTGGTCTCCAGAGTGACCAACATGTCCGGTTTGTATTTCTGAACCAATTTGATCAGGCGTTCAGGCTCTTGGTTGGTCATTAAGACATTTGCCGTGATCAAACTTAAGTGCACCTCTTTATTTTCATCATCGGTTCCTTGTACTTCAGGCTTCCACAGTTTTGTATAAGGCAAAATCCACCATAATTGATAGATCAGGCAAGCTCCCAAGGCAGCTACCAAAAACCAATAATCTGAATCACTCCATTGCGCGAGGTACATTAACGGGATGATGAGCAAACCTGCCACCGTGGCTATTTGCAAACGCGGAAAATCCCAGCCTCGCACTATCCAATGTGTATTTCTCATCAGAGGTGTCAAGGTGGCCACAATTACCAAAATGGTAAGAAGGACGAGTAGAATTTCCATTAGTATTTCAGATCGATCTTTTGGCGCGACAAAATACAGATTTCATTTTAGCATCATAAGTTTGATCTTGAAAAACGGAAATAAGCTAATTCAGTGCAGATAGATCAGTTGCAAAAAAAGTAAGCCTCAGGAAGAGGCAGCCTGCATTTATGCTCTGAGCGTGTCAGTTTTTATTTATTTTCTGCGCATGAGCAAGGATAAAAACAAAGGCAAATTGGAACGCACCCTCGGGCTTGGTGATATCATTATGTTCGGCGTGGGCGGGATCGTCGGTGCCGGGATATATGCCATCATCGGAGAAGCAGCGGGACTTGCGGGGCACATGCTTTGGCTCAGCTTTGCCATCGCCGCAACGGTAGCTTTACTCACGGGTTTGGCTTACGCCGAATTCGTCAGTCGTTTTCCCGATGCGGGAGGTAGCTTCGAATACGTCAAGCAGGCTTTCAATCAAAAAACGGCACTGTGGCTTTCGGTCATCATGCTTTTTACGGGCATCGTAGCCCCGGCGGCCATTGCCATAAGCTTCGCCGACTACCTGGGAAGGCTGTGGGAAATCCCTCATTGGATACCCACGGTCGGAATCATCGCCCTTATGGGCACGCTCAACATAATCGGAGCGCAAGAATCATCTTGGTTCAACACCTTTGCCACCATCGTAACGCTACTCGGATTGGGTTCCGTCGTTTGGTTTTCAGCTTCAGAATGGGGAAGCGCTGACTTGCTGAAAATGCCTGAGAACGGTGTCACCGGTTTGCTGAGCGGTGCGGCGCTGATTTTCTTTAGCTACGTGGGATTTGAAGATTTGGTCAAAATAGCCGAAGAAACCAAAGAACCCGAAAAGGTCATGCCCAAAGGGGTCTTGATCTCGGGATTGATCGTTTTGGTCATTTATATCCTCATTGCCGTAAGTGTGGTGAATGTGCTGAGCCCCGATGATTTGGCAAAAAGTAAAGGACCTCTTGCGCAGGTTTTATCTTCGGTAGCCGGGAAGACCTGGGTCACGGCCTTGATTATCGTTGCCCTCTTTGCCACGGGCAAAACCATACTTTCGAATGTTTTGGGCTCAAGCCGATTGCTATTCGACATAGCTCGAGATAGCGGTGCGGAGTGGATGACGAAATTGGCCAAAGTAGATAAAGGACGCGGTACACCCACCTTCGCCATCTTAGCTATTTGTGCCGTTGTAGTTGCTTTCAGTCTCATCGGCAATCTGAAAGTGGTAGCCTCGATCAGCAACATTTTTGTTTTTAGCCTTTTTATCTTGATCAATTGGGCTTTGATTCGCTTTCGCCGAAGAAATCCGGATGCTGAAAAACCCTATTTCAAGGTGCCGCTGAATATTAACCGCATTCCTGTTCTTACCGTTATTGCATTGACCGGCTTGGTCGTTCTGCTGGGGTTTAACGTTTACAATTTATTTTAAATGCGGTGATAAAATGATTTTTGCCTGGTCTTTGATACCCTAATTTTTCATATTATATAACAATGATTCGATTTCTCTCCTCTTTTTTTGTTTTATTCTTAATGATACCGGCCTATTCTCAACGGCAATATTATACTACAAACGGAATCAACAGAATTACGGAAACCGATATGCTCGATAAAATTGAGCAGATGACGGTTAAGATGAATTCAAAAGGTGGTGATTCGACCTTTGTAAGCCTTACGGTTGAAGAAAAATTTTTAGTTGAAGACTCACTCATCTCGTTGGTCACCATTCACCTGAGTGACAAAAGACCTGCTCACCTGATCAATATGGCTCCGCTTTCCGATTTTAAGGGCAAACTCTTTCCTGAGTTTAACTTGGCAACTTTGAAAGGGGATAGTTTGAATTCAGAATCTTTGTATGGTAAACCGACATTGATTAATTTTTGGTTTACCCGTTGTGCTCCCTGCATTGACGAAATGCCTGTATTAAATGAAATAGCAGAAAGTTACGGCGATAGGTTCAACTTCATCGCTATAACTTATGAGAAACGCGACGCAGTCGAAAAATTTCTGGATAAGCATGATTTTAATTTCACCCATCTGGTATCCGCACGAAATTTTATTGATACTCTAGGTTTACAAAGCTATCCGATGAATTTATTCATAGACCGCAACGGAGTGCTCAAAGTGGTGAAGGGCGGAATTCCTTACGAAGAGCCTGAGGACGGAGTTTTGAGTATGGGCGCAGGAGATGAAGTAATCAAAATTATGGAAAAGCTCCTCGGAGAGTAGTTGAGTAGAATGAATTGGTTTTGCCTGCGATGGATCGGCCTAATGTGCTGATTTAGGCGTATTTTGCCCTTCTTCTACTACTTCGTGAGATATAGTACTCACCGGGCAAATATCTTCGCAAACCATACAAGCTACATCACAAGGTTCATTGACCGCGATGGTGTCAAAATCGCTTACAAATCCTGCCTCGTGGGGACATACCGCGATGCAGGCGCCGCAATTAATGCAGGCGTTCCAGCCTATGTCGAATATTACCGGTTTTTTCATACTTTCTTGAATTCACTTTCGGGACTAAAGTAATTGCTCATCGTTTCAAAAAGTCGCGTATCCCTTTCGCCATTACTGCGCTTTCTGAAAATATCTCTTTTTATGTCGTAAAGTTTCCACATGTGGTGCCCGGTAATTTCCATCCAATCGTCCTGATAACCTTTCAGAGCATTGGCCGAAAAGTCATCGGAAGAAGCTAAGTGCTTGGCGAGAAACCGCCCTGCCACGCTCCCGCCCGTCAATGCCGTATGGATGCCGCCACCCGTAATGGGATTCACGTGTCGGGCCGCATCTCCTACCAGAATGATGTGATCGGCATACTGCCTTTTGAGCGGAGCTGCCAGAGGTACGCCACCACCCTGCACTTCCAATAATTTCGCTCCCCTGAAGCGCTCGGCGAGAAAAGATTCTTTGATAAACTTATCCAAATGCTCTCGGGCATTGAGATTGGTCATTGGCGCGATAACGCCCAGCCCCAATTCGGCATATCCGTGTCCTTTCGGAAAAACCCAAGCATAGCCACCGGGAGCGGTCTCGCTTCCCGTAATGATCTCAAGTAAACCATCGGTCTCTACGCCGTCTACCACAATTTGAAGGCAACTGGCCAACTCGGTCAGCTTAATGTGTGTCTTGAGCCCTGCCCATTTTCCTACTTGTGAGCGCACCCCATCGGCTCCAACGAGCACCTTGGTTTTAACCGTTATTTCCTCATTGTAATGGCGAATTTTAACCAAGGCTCGATTGTTTTCCAAACGATGATTGATGGCTTCTGCCTTAAGCCAAGCCTCAGCTCCCGCCTTTTCGGCTTGGGTGAGGAGGTAGCGATCAAAGCGACGTCGATCTACCACATAGCCAAGCGGGTCTTTGCTTTCGCCGTATGTGTCGGGTTTCAGCTTGCGATAGTCTATGGTGGTGTCGCCTCCATTGCCATCCATAATTCGGAAACCGTAGATGGCCTCGTGGATAAACTCAGCGTCGGGCGTAACCTCATTCTCCAAGAGAGCGTGACGACTTACGGCGCCGCTGCATTGAATGGGGGCTCCCAACTCTTGTCGCTTGTCTACAATGAGCGTTTGCAGCCCGGCTTTCGCCAAGATGCGTGCTACCCTGCTGCCTGCAGGACCGGCACCTACTATCAGAACATCGGTTTCCTTCAAGGGATTAGTTTAGAGTCACAACAAGAACCTGCTGCATATGTTGGAAAATTTTCGAGCAGTCATGGCATAAATCGTTCCGTTAAACAGCCGTGTTAAAATTTGAACTGCCTCTTAGAAATTATAATGAGTTGCATTTCGACAGATCGAAGAATGTCTTTATACATCTTCAATTCCATATGTATAACAAGCAATTCATAAGCACCACAAAGGTAATACATAAGTATTTCTAATACATATTCCTGGAACAATACTTTTTTCATCATGTTTTTGATTCGATAATTATTCTTAAACCAAATAATGATTGAAAAATGAAAACAATTTTTAATTCGACTTTGAAAGTCTTCGGTCTAAGTTTAGCATTAGTTGCTTTTACATCCTGTGAGAAAGACAGTGAAAACGCACCTGCATCGGCAACTGAACCTACCATGGGTGATCCGAAAAGTTCGTCCGGAGGTGCATCGCGTTGTTATGAAATATCCAATTTTACGGATGACGGCAATAATGAAACTTTGGATTATTCAAATTTCATCTTCGAATTTTTCAATAACGGTCACGTCATTGCCCGCAATGGTTCCGATGAGTTTACGGGGTCGTGGTCTTTCGGCACGGATGACGGAGTACAGAAGTTCTTTTTGAACTTAAGCGGAACGACACCTTTGCTGAATGAATTATCCGATGATTGGAATATTGTTTCTCTTTCCGGGAACTCGCCGTCGTTCATCGAGGATGTCAATAATAATCCTGACGTCTTGGAATTTTCAAGAGTACAAGATTGTAGCGGTGGTGGCGGAACTCCTTCACCGGAGCTTATTGCCTTCAATGAAAACCTTTCGACCGGCGGAGCATGGAATGTGGCAAGCTTTATAGACGACGGCAATAATAAGACCTCTGATTACAACAATACCACATTTACATTCAATTCGAATGGTACGGTAGTGGCTCAGCGAAATAATCAGAGCCGCACGGGACAGTGGGTTTCACAAATTGACAATAGTCAAATAGAACTCATCATGCAGTGGTCCGGTCCTGCCATACTTAATGAATTCAATGAAGATTGGGATGTCGTAGCCTCATCGTCTGTCGAACTGAGTTTGATCGATGATGCCGGAACACCAAGCGAAAGTACCCTGGTATTCTCTCGAAACTAAAGACCGCATTAAGATTTGAAGCCGCAAAAAAATCGTCTCACCGTAATGGTGGGGCGGTTTTTTTTTGGATAAACGTTTTAAGAATAACTTTCTTACAGAGAAACGGTCATTAAAACATCAAGCCTTTTTGAATTCACTCAAAATTGCTTTAGCCTTTTCAAGATCCGAATGATAAACATAGAGGTCTACGTTGTTGGGCGACGAACCGAATCCCGCGACTCTGGCCGATTCCACATTGTCTTTTACCATGGTCGGAATATTGTTTTCTTCCAATAGCGATACCAGTCGGTTTACCACTATCGATGTATCGGTGATTAATTTGGCGTGTTCTTTCATTATGGTTTCTTTTTCCCGTTAATACAGCAAAAACAGAGCCTGATTAAATCGACAATTTAGAAATTGTCCATGCTTCCTTGTAAAAGCAATGCCGTTAAAATTCATAATTCAAAACCTCTTCCTCAAGCTAAAACCAATACCGGCTGTGCTCTCCTCAGTAGGCCAGCTATAGATATTCCACGACACCGATTTATCTTTAGGCTCTCGGTTGGCAATAAGATTCCAAGTGCTTAAAAGCAAAGTGGAGGTTCCGAGGCCAATATTTACCAATGATAGTTTTCGCTGACTCTCGTTGATAGCCGTACTTCCGTTTACAAAAACCGTTTCTTCGGGGTGGTTCACGGCTCCGAGGGTTATCTGCCCTGCCCCCACAACCATTCCCAATATTGCCGCAGTACGGTTATCGCTACCGTTTGAAATTTGGATACCATTAATTACCCCAAAAGACAAACTCGCTCCGCCAATAAGCGCAGAAGAGATACCGTATTCAGGAGAGACATAATTGTAATTCACTTCAGGGGAAGGTCCGTAGGTTGGTTGAATCATAGCGCATTCTTCTTTCGTCAGGCCGCTGTTATCAATCCAATTGTCCACTCCTTCATCATTCATGGCCAAGAGGTACTCATACTTGTATTTCTCATTGATATCCTCAGCCACTACCCTGCCTGCCGTTTGTTCAATCAAATACCCAACGGCGCAAATATTTCCATCTTTATCAATAAAGCATGGGCGTCGCTGATCGGGATAATCATAGTTCTTCGGAAATTCGCTCGCTTGCCAATACGCGTTCAGCAAGTCCAGCATTTCTTCTCTGTTCTTTCTTAGCTCTTCGCTAAGGTCGGAGACATCGCGCGATCTTAAAAACTCCTCCACGTAGCGAAGGTGTATTTGCAACCGTTCATCCTCACTCACATCGGCAAGGAGTCTGTCACCGTAAAGACTTGTGAAGCTTTCATCACCAATTACGGCGTTCACGGTTTGTCTTTTATCAGGAGTGTTGAGGCTGCACCCCGCCAATAAAGCAATGACTAAAGTGCTTAGGAATAGTTTTAGTGACTTCATAATTCAATTTGGATAAATGATGGTTCGCATTTTTCAACTATAAAGATGAAAACTATTCTTTAATATCATTCTGCGACGCTGTACTTTCAACTTGAAAAAGCTAGTAGTTCGATCGCATTATGCGTTCTATGCATTCATTCTTATCGTGTAGACTTATACTTATCATGCAAACCGATGCCAGCCATAATCATCGGTATACATTTCTCAATTCGAGCTATTCTCGTCTTCTCTTGTTTGGGTTGGGAGAAATGCAGAATATACCCTCTTTGCCTTCCGGGTGTCAACTCTTCAAAGGCGGTTTTCAGAACGGGGTCCTCTTCAAACTTTGCTTCAAGTTCTGCGGGAATGGGCTCGGGGTTCTTTTTAAACTCAACGGTCAGCCCTGCCTTTTCTATTTCAATGGCCTCAAAGATGTAGGCTTTGATATCACTTTCAATTTGTGTGATCGCACCAACGCTCTGAAACTTAAATAAACGAGCCGCCTGTGAATTGGAACCGGGCTTTACGAGCAATCCTTTCTCGTCATTTATTAATACCCCTTTAAAAAAACTGATACACACATAGTCTTTCAGGGCGCTTAGCATCAGCACGTTTTTATTATGAAAAGTATAGCAAGGCGCTCCCCATTTCGACTCCTCGGTCAATCCGCAAGCGAGAATCAACTCTCTGAGGTACTTCAATTCGGATGTCCACGACAGTACTTTACAGTCGGGGGTACCGCCCAGCGGACAACGCCCGCAGCCATCGATAAAATAGTTTTCGAC
>CAZYWJ010000046.1:0-4624 GCA_964651785.1 uncultured Cryomorphaceae bacterium | reverse complement strand
TATCCCCTGCCCCAATATTTCGTTTTGAAACGGTAACCGAGATCTACCGCGGCAAACTCGGGTAAATAGGTCAACCCTGCCCAACCGACAAACTCTCCCGTTTCTTTAATAATCGTTGCCATCCTGCCAAAACCGTGCTTTGCATAGTCGCGCTGCCGCTTCTCGATGGCTTTGTCAATCTTCTCTTTCGAATCAACCACCGACTCCCCAGTGTACTTCTGCACTTCGGGGTCGGTGTGGAGCTCAAACAGTTCATCCCTGTCGGCGGGAGTTATTGCACGGAGTAAGAGTAGAGCGGTTTCTATTGGAGTCATTGTTAAATCATTTAAACTTACAAGCCATACACTCTTCTTGCACTTGCCATCTGCTCTTCTTCGGTGGTATCGGGATAAAGCACATACTTTGGCGCGATGATGGGCTTTATTTGTTCCACGAGTATGCAAGTAATGGTGGCAAAGGGATATTTCCCTTCCGTCATCTTCATCAACACTTCTTCCATCGGCTTAAAGTTGCGATCGCCTTTCCCGACTATTTCGGCAAGCCCCTTTACCTGAAAGCCTTTTTGCACAAAAATGTCTATAAAGCTCACGCAGACCTTCGGATTCTCTCTTATGTTACGCACGGTTTGCGGCGAGGCTATATTCGCGATGATGATCTTGTCATCATCGTAAGAATCAAACACCTCCTTGGGAGAAACATTGGGCGTATGATTCAAAGACGCCGTGGCCAGCCAACACAGTACACTGCGGTTAATGTACTCTTTTACTTCAGCGGTCAGTTTCATGAACGGTCAATGAATGCAGCCAAATTAAACATTTAATCACCAAGCGAAAGCGGTGAATGATTGCTCAGGGCAAGGTTTCATCCACCCACTCCTTCTTTAACTCGTATACCTTGCAGGGTATGCCGTCGAATTCCCTTACCTCGATGAATTGAAAACCAAGCCGTTCGTAAAAACGATGTGCCTTCACGTTTGACTTCAGCGGATCAATTAAAATGCCCGTAACTATCGGATCGCTAAAGCAAAAATCTATAGCCGGCTTCATCATTTGAGTACCGAATCCTTTGTTCAAATTGTGTTCTTCACCAATCCGGATATCAATGGCTCTTTTATTCGGTTCTACGTCACCCCAATACCGCGACTCTTCCCGCAAGGGATCAATTATTTGAATAAATCCAATCGGTTCTCCGTCGATCTCGGCCATAAATTGCTGCCGCCATTCGGGATTCCGACTGAGTTCCTCCTCCCAATTCCAGTCGTCATCGGGATCGCAGTCAATCACGTGCTGCTTGGTATCCCAATACTTGAGGAGCTCTAAATCACTTTGAATAGCCGGCCTTAGTTTTATCATGTGCAGAAGTTATTGCTATGATGGATCATCGTTAAAATCCAAAAACTTGAAGGTGCCTTCATGCATCCTAACCTGAACGGTTTCCCCGGGGTACTCCATAATCAGCTCATCATCTACATGAGCAGGTACACCTTTTATGGCAATGCTCAAACGCTTGACCCTTTTCGTCTCAAAAGCTGCTGATAAATTATGAATCGAATTTTCCGTTTCGCGCAATTCTTGCACATATCGAATGATGGAGTCCCGATCTGTTTCTTTGATCAAAACCAAATCAAAATAACCGTCACCCGGATTTGCTCCGGGTGCCAGATGAAGCGAGGGCCCCACCGATTTAATATTCATCAACTCAAGCATGAGAAAGTCACCGGTAATTCTCATTCCGTCCGCTTCAATTTGTGCTGAGAAAGGCCCGTATCCTTTTAGTATACTAATCAATTTTCCTTGGGCTCTTCGTATTTTCTCTCCCGCTGACTCGCCTTCCACAACTTCTGCCTTCATCATGTGTATCAATAGCGGAAAGGCTCCGAACCCCATACTTTCAAGCATCAGGTCATGTTCGCTCAATCCTTTTATGCGTGCCGTATCGAAATTGCGGTACTGCTCCAAATTGATATCAGCCGCGGCACCCCAACCACTTTTTAATGTTTTTGCAATATTATTAGCCGTGCCAAGCGGCACGAGTGCGATAGGTACGTTAAGCTCTCTGTCATGATTCTTGAGCAGTGTTTTGGCTAATAGTCGAACGGTTCCGTCTCCGCCTGCCAATACCAATACGTCGATATTGATCAATGAGAAGTTTTCCCAACCCTCATCGGCTATAGAAACATAGAGCGCCTCAAAATCCGCGATTTTGACTAATCTGATCAATTCGTCTTTTTCGGCTACATTATCGCCTGCGGTAGGATTGTGCACTATCAGGGCATTTTTCATCGGTGTAGGTGGAATGGTATTTGCGTATTAATCGCTGTTGAAATTACAACATTAACAACACGGTTCGGAAATTATTTTTAAAGATTATGAGGATATTGGTCACTAATGACGACGGAATATATAGTCCCGGACTTAAATGTCTTGCGGAAGTCGCAACTGCCTACGGCGAGGTAATCGTTATGGCTCCCGATGTGGAGCAATCTTCCATGGGCCAAGCTATTACGGCGGGTAAGCCTATAACGTTTAAAAAGTCACCCATACATTTTGAAGGACTCGAAGCTTACCGTGTGGCGGGAACGCCCTCTGATTGTGTAGCTTTAGGTGCACATTTGTTTGAGGATATTGATTTGGTGCTCTCGGGAATTAATCTCGGTGCAAACATAGGAAACAGTGCCTGGCATTCGGGCACCTTGTCAGCAGCACGTCAGGCAGTTCTTTTTGGTATTCGGGGTATCGCGCTAAGCGTATCGGTAGATGATATTGATACTGACTTCGATGAATTAAGACCATTTGCCCAAGCCGCCCTGAATGAAGTGGTGCATGTAAAGGAACTTGAGCTTCTCAACATCAACTTTCCACGGAATCCTGAAGGAGAGATTTTGTGGACTCACCAATCCGTAAGGCAATACGATGGAAAAGTAATTGCCAACAAAAGTCCCTCGGGCAGGCAACACTACTGGTTTACGGTTATCCCGATTGAGCCTGAAGAAGAAGGGACGGATCGATGGGCTTTAAAGCATGGCAAAACATCTATTACACCCATGACGCTGGATCTTACCGACCACCGCTATTTGAAATCCAGGAAAAGCATTACGGGAAAATAAAATGGTCACCTTGCAATCTTTTTTAGTGACATTTGACCGGGCTTAAAGAATTAGATCTATATCTACCGAAAAGCCTCAGTATATTTTTTATTCTACGAACAGCGACTAATCTTATCCAAATATTATATAGAATAACTATCCGGCTATGACACGTGGTGTGCTTATTTTGATTTCAGCCACAAACCAAATCTCAAAAACCTATGACACTCTCCTTTCAACGCATATTCTTCGTACTCGCCTCTTTGGTGGGACTTTTTGCCGTTCTGGTATTGGCCAAAGCCGTATTGATACCGCTCAGTTTGGCTTTGCTGATCTCATTTATCTTACTACCCGTGGTTCAAAAGCTAGAGGCGTGGGGGGTAAACCACCTTTTGGCTGCTTTTCTGGCTTTGCTCATGCTTTTCCTGATTATAGCAGGCGGCCTCACTCTCTTTTCCACACAGGTTATCAACCTTTCCAATCAGTTGAATGACTTTACGGGCAAGGTCATGAACACCCTCTCTGATGCGGTGGTGTTTTTCAATACCAATGTCAATTTTATTGAAAACCTTAACCGCGATGATCTGGTAAATCGCGGGAAAGCTTGGATTGCCGATTCATCGGGCATGTTGGTTCAAAATACCTTTAGCGGCTCTGCTTCTTTCCTTACGGGTTTATTGACCACCACCATCTTCACCTTCCTGATATTGATCTACCGCCGCGGACTGACACGGGCCTTTGTAGCCTTCGGTGATGTGGAAAACAGAGGCAGAATACTGAGCATGCTGAAGGAGGTGCAGAGCGTAGGGAAAAAATACCTGTCGGGCATGTTTTTACTCATTATCATTCTGGGCCTTGCCAATAGCATCGGCTTAATGATCATCGGCATAGACAGCCCGTTTCTTTTCGGGTTTCTGGCGGCGGTGCTTTCCATCGTGCCCTTCATTGGTACTACCATCGGGGCGGTGATACCCGTGCTTTATGCTTTTATGACCTCCGATTCGCTTTGGGTTCCCGTAGCCGTGGTGCTGCTGTTTTGGTTTATCCAAATCGTCGAGAGCAATTTTCTCAATCCGAAGATTGTGGGAAGCAGTCTTAACGTAAATGCCCTGGTGGCCATCCTCAGCCTCCTGATAGGCGCTGCGGTATGGGGCGTGGCGGGTATGATTCTTTTCCTGCCCTTTGCCGCCATGCTGAAAGTGGTCTGCGAACGATTTGAAGAACTCAAGCCCGTGGCCATGCTCATCAGCAGCGACATCTCGGGCGATTCTGATAAAGAACCGACGACTTTTAAATGGGTGGAGAAAACGAAGGATTGGTTCAGGAAGCGGTTTAAAGGTGGTGGGAAGTAGTAGCTGAAGAAGACACAAACCGCGCGGAGAAGTGCAGGGCCTGCTACCTCTCACAGATCACACGGATTTACACGGATTCTATTGCAGAGCGTGATTCGCAGGACGCACTACGAACTACGAACTACGCATTACGCACTACGCATCCCTACAGTCTGAAAGGAAGTAAGTGTTTTTTTATCTGTTAACG
>CAZYWJ010000045.1:17656-29259 GCA_964651785.1 uncultured Cryomorphaceae bacterium | reverse complement strand
GCAATTCTACGCTCGAAAAAGAAAAATGCTGATCCTCGCAGAAGAAATGCCACTCCGAATAATCCGCGCGAACGAGCCTCTACTCATGCCGACATGAGGTATGAGGAATTTGTCAAGTCTCCGCTCTATCGAACGGCTATGGTGATGGACAGTGCTTTCGATTACGTCTTTCTCTTTGTTGGATTTTTAATGATATTGGCTCCGATTTTCGGCTACTTTGCCGACTCTATGAAAGCTAAGAAAGACGGCAAGCCTGTCGAGTTTCATGTACTTCCCATATTTTTGGGAGTCGCATTTCTTTATGGATTATGGTATTTTCTTTTTAAATCAAAACGAATAAAACAAGACCAAGAATGAGCTTACGCTTCAAATTTCTCCTCACTTTCACTTTTATTTCAATTGGTTCGCTCACTGCCCACGAGGGTATGTGGATGCCCAATACTTTGGCAAAACTGGTGATTGACGACATGCACGATGCAGGACTTAAACTTTCTGCCGATGAGATTTATTCCATTAATCAAAGTAGCTTAAAAGATGCCATCGTGCTATTCGGTGGCGGGTGTACGGCCGAGGTTATTTCCGATGAAGGGTTGATCTTGACCAATCATCATTGTGGCTACAGCCAAATTCAATATCACTCTTCTTTGGAAAACGACTATTTGAAAAATGGCTTTTGGGCAATGAACCGAGAAGATGAATTGTCTAATCCAGGCTTGACGGCAACCTTTGTCGTTCGGATCGAAGATGTGACCGAATCGATGATGGCTGCTGCGGGAGATTTGGAGGGTATGAATCGCAGCGCTGCCTTGGCGGCTGAAGCAAAAAGATTAGAAGATAAGGCTATCGCCGGAACGAAATACTCGGCCGAGATAAAGCCGTTTTTCTATGGGAATGCGTACTACATGATTGTCTCAGAAACTTTTTCGGACGTACGCTTGGTAGGGGCCCCACCTTCATCCATTGGGAAATTCGGGGGAGACACTGACAACTGGGAATGGCCGCGGCATACGGGCGATTTTTCGCTCTTTAGAATTTATGCTTCGCCGGACAATGAGCCCGCCGAATATTCGGAAGATAACATCCCTTATAAACCAAAACGGAGCTTGGAAATAGACATGAGCGGAATCGAGCCGGGCGAGTTTACGATGGTTTTCGGTTTTCCGGGAACTACCTATCAATACCTGACGAGCGATGCGGTAGACTATGTGATGAACGTACAGAATCCCGTGCGCATCGGTATGCGCGAGGCCAGTCTCGAAGTGATAGATGCGGCGATGGAAATGTCGGACGAAAACCGAATAAAATACGCGGCCAAGCAGTCGCGTATCAGCAATGGCTATAAGAAGTGGATCGGTCAAAATATGGGTCTTGAAAGATTTAGAGCGCTCGAAAAGAAGAAAGCTCAGGAAGCTGAGTTTGAGAAGCGACTTTCGGGAAATAACAAGGAGCAGTATGGTAATCTGCTCGATGAGGTAACTACACTTTATGAGTCGAATGAGAAATACCAATTGTCGCGCGACTACCTTATCGAGTTTTTTTACTACGGACCGGAGTTGCTCCGATTTTCAACCAATTTCACAAACATCGTTGAGCATTACGACAGCTTAGAAACTGCGGGTGTTTTGGAAGCTGAACTCGAAAAACTGTCGCGTGTGATGGATGGATTTTACAAGAACTTTGATGCCGAGGTAGATCAGCGAATATTTGAAGCGCAGACATCAATTTTTATTGAAGGAACGCCCGACGTGTTAATGAGCAATACACTTTCTGAAAAAGCTGTAAAGGCGGACAATGACTGGTCTGAGTTGATGGAGACCGTTTATGACGAGACTATTTTCGATGATCGTGAGGAATTGGAAGAACTTTTGACTAAGTCGGGTAAAAAAATTACCAAGACGATTTCTCAAGATCCGTTTTATGTAATGGCCGAGGAGCTTTTGGATAATTACAATGAAAAAATCCGTCAGCCGTACGCGGAATTTAAAGTTCAAGAAGAGGAGTTGATGATGGACTACGTTCGACTCACTATGGATCTGTTTCCCGATAAGGATTACTGGCCTGATGCCAATAGTACGATGCGATTGACGTATGGAAAGATGGAAGGGTCTGAACCGGTAGATGGAATGGCCTATAAACCATACACAACTCTGGAAGGAATTTATTACAAGTACGTGCCTGGTGATAAGGAGTTTGACGTACCTGAAAAGCTTCTGGAGCTTTACCAAAATGAAGATTACGGAAAATATGCAACAAACGGTGAACTGCGGGTTTGCATTTTGGGATCGAATCATACCACCGGCGGTAACTCAGGTAGCCCGGCGCTGAATGCGAAAGGTCAATTGGTCGGATTAAACTTCGATCGAACTTGGGAGAGCACGATGAGCGATATCATGTTCAATCCGGAAATATGCCGCAATATCATGGTTGATGTGAAGTATATTTTATTCATAATCGATAAGTATGCGAGAGCAGAGCATTTGATAGAGGAGATGAAGCTGGTTTATGAAACGGAAGATGAAGACAAAGTTTCCTCTCAGAAAGAAACCGAACCACTAAACGCAGAATGATATGTCTGAATGGAAAGAAGCTAATGATAAGCTTACGCGAAAATTTAAATTCAAAGATTTTTCAGAAGCCTTCGCGTTCATGACGCGTGTGGCGATAGAAGCTGAGCGAATGGGGCATCACCCGGATTGGAGTAACGTGTACAATACTGTGGAAATAAACTTAAATACACATGATGCCGGAAATAAAGTAACGGATAAGGATCGAAAGCTTGCCGAGAGAATCGATAGTTTACTAAAATAATTGTCCGGATAGATTGAAGATGATAAAATGAAAAAGCCCGAATGCATTGGCATTCGGGCTTTTAATTTTTAAAATCTCTACTTAAATTCCGCCACCTTCTACTACGTTAGCCTTGATGGTCAATACTGATTTCTCAGGCAAGGTGTTGGCAGTAATGGTTACATTTTTCGTTTGAGCATTTTTCTGCTTTCCGGGTTTGTAAACCACTTTTATTTCACCTTTTTCTCCGGGAGGAATAGGCTCTTTAGGATATTCAGGCACGGTACATCCGCAAGATCCTTTTGCATTTTCAATAATTAAAGGCTCAGTTCCCGTATTTGTAAACTCAAAGACTTTTGTGTTTTCAGAATCCTGAGAAATGGTTCCGAAATCATGATCGGTTTCGGCAAATGCCATCGTTGTAACAGGTCCTGCAGGTTCATTTTTAGAAGCTGTAGTTTTGAGCGGGTCAGCTGCTTTGACTCTATCAGTAGAAGCTAATTTTTCTTTAGCATTAACCGAAGAAACGGCTGCAGTTCTCTCAAATGATGCTCGATCTGCGCTCGGGTCAGCGTAAGAAGGCCCGTCGTTCGTTACTAAAATCACCGTATTTACCACTAGTAATGCTGCTATAAAAACCAGCAATCCTGTTTTTAAGTTTTCACTCATGACAATTGTTTTCGTAGTTAAGATTGCAAATGTATAAAATTGAATTTCGGAATCCGAATGGATTAATCTTGAAAGCCTGCATCGGCTAATTTATAATCGTCGTAATTGTTTTCCAGCAAAATTTCAATGGCCTTATTATAAGTATTCCAATAAGGATTAAAGACTTGATAGTATGCGCTATAATCCCATAGATTTCTGGCAATAAGCGCTTTCAATCTTCCTTGAATCATCGATTTAGATCTTTCAAAATCTTCTTCGTTCCAATCGATTTCCTCATCCTCTTTAGCTGCGTACTCCTTCATTTCGTCTACAGCCGAATCGATATCAAATCCTGCAATAAATTCTTTTACATCGGGAAACTCTTTGAGAAGCTTCTTTCTGTTTGCATTGGTGTAGGTAATGGCAAATGAATTCATAACGCCTTTTCGAATCAGATCGTTGTTCAGATCAGAAGAAGCCATCGTGTCCAAGGGTACAAATACGTCAGGGCAAATACCGCCTCCGCCGTATACGGTACGTCCGTTCTCAGTAGTATACTTCAGTGAATCGGGAAAATCGAGGCTGTCTAATGACCAAAGTTCACCGTTTTCATATCGATCAAATTTCTCGCGGTAATAAGCCTCCATTCCATCATCATATGGCTTTTGAATACAGCGCCCACTCGGGGTGAAATACTTTTGTGTGGTCAATCTCACGTAGCTTCCGTCGGGTAGTGGAATTGGTCTTTGAACCAATCCTTTTCCGAAGGTTCTTCGCCCCACTATCAATCCTCTGTCCCAATCTTGAACGGCTCCGGAAACGATTTCAGAAGCACTGGCGGATCCTTCATTGGTTAAAACAATCAGGCGGCCTTCTTCAAATTCGCCTCGCGCGGTTGCGATCATTTCTCTTTTCGGATAACTCCTTCCTTCGGTATACACGATCATTTTATCAGGGCCGATAAACTCATCAGCCAATTGGCGACTTGTTTCCAAAAGTCCGCCACCATTTCCTTGAAGGTCCAGGATCAAATCTTCCATACCTTGTTTCTTCAACGACTTGATGGCTGCATGAAATTCATCCATCGTGGTTTTTGAAAAACGGTTGATTTTGATGTACCCTATTTTATCGGTAGCCATGTATGAAGCATCCAAGCTGTAAAGCGGAATTTCGTCCCTTACAATATCAAAAATCAAGACTTTGTCCGTTTCTTTTCTCCTGATGCCCACCGTAACCTCAGAACCTTTTGTTCCGCGCAGGCTGGAGGTTACATCGCTGTTGGTGATACCAATACCTGCTACATTTTCACCATCAATACTCACAATCTTATCACCCGCCATAATTCCCAAGCTTTCACTAGGCCCTCCGGCGATAGGCGATACAACCGTAATCGTGTCTCTTAATATGTTGAACTGAATTCCGATGCCCTCAAAATTTCCTTCCAGACCTTCATTAGCTCTTTGCACATCTTCTGCAGGTATGTAAACACTATGAGGATCTAATTCGGCAAGCGCCTCTCTGATGGCATCATCTACTACGCCGTTCAAATCAACGGTATCAACATAGCTGTTTTCCAAGTGATAGAGAAGTGCGGTGATTTTTTCTGCTGCTTTTCTGAATTCGGGTTGATCTTCTTCCGTTTGCGCCTTAGATATTGAAATCGCCAAGACTGCCAGAATGATTAAGGTGAATCTTTTCATTTTAAATGCTTTCTGAACCTAAAGATAACGCTTTATCGGGCCTGAGTTGTTCCCGCGGTACTGTTAATTCGAGTTAAAGTCCTTTGGTAAATCTTCTAACGCTATATCTCTTCAAAAGTTCCTGATATTTTCTCTTCAATCGGGCACCTGAAACTTATCTGCCCTTCAAGCGTATAGACATAATGACAGCAGTCGCTGCAAAGAAAAATTTCTACTTATGCGCGTAGAAAAATGGTATTCACTCAACCGAGAAGATTGGAAAGTATTAGAGGACCAGTTTAAATCCTCCTACCTGCCGGTGCTCAGATTTATTACGGAAAATAAGGGTTCTTTTGCAGAAGCACGTGATGTCTACATTGAGGCATTTTATTACTACACACGCTCCGTCGAGTTAAAGGGAAAATCTTATTTGGAAAAGTCTTCAGGACTTATATACTCTTTTTCTCGAATCATCTGGCTGAAGAAATTAGAAAAAAGAAAAGTGGATCTGTCTTTCGTTAGTCATAGACGGGAGTATTACGATCTCGATCATGCTTTTCACGAAATCGACTTAATGAACGATCGCAGCGAAAAAGCAGCTGAGAAAATAGCAATGATCGGTGAGCCTTGTCGCACCCTGATGATCGAACTGATCGGAAAAGGAAAACCTTTTGAAGAAGTAGGCCCGAGGCTCGGATTCAGCGATAAAGACCGAGCTATCTCCAAAGTGGCCGGTTGCGTTCGAAAGCTTGTAGAGTTGCTGGAAAACAAAACTTTTGAGCTGGATGATGTAGTGTTCACGAAGTGTTTGAATTTCGTTTTGTCTGATGACAAATCAGATAAACCTTCGGGAGCGGAAGTTGATATATGCCTGGCAATGACTTCACGCGTTGTCGCGACTGTCAAAAATCATATTAGTTCAAAAGAGCGGACAACCATATTGAGAGAATTCAGAGACAAACTACTCTCCGATGATGCAGAAAACCTCCGTAAAATGGAGAGTAATCCAAAAAGAATTAAGATGAGACCATTACAACTTATTTCAATGGTCGTACTGATTGCGGCCGTAGTTTCAGGACTAACCTCATTTGGCATTTATGCCATGAACAATCAGAAAGAAATTGTTGATGTTGAATTACCTGCAGACAGCATTTTCCTTGATACCATTCCTGAAGTGCTTCCACCTCAATGGAGGGAGAAGAGTGCCTTCTTAATAAATTCTGAAGGCTACGCCTTAACGGATGGTTCAGATCTTTCTAAAGGAGACAAAATTGAAGTGAGCAATGACTTTTCCGTTACAGGCCTCGCAGAAGTTATCGGAATTGATCGCAAATCAGGTATGGCGCTTATTTTGGTCGATTCGCTATTGCGAAGTCCGGTGCCGTTTCGTCTTTCCAATAACAGTTCGGCAGTGGGCGATGAACTCATCACACTCGGTTATTCAGGCAATAAGGTTTTATTTGGCGAAGCGACCACTCAATTTTCCGATAGTGAAAAGATCCGGGTAGGAGGTGAAACGCTCTTTCCCGGTGCTCCTTTGTTTTCCACTTTGGGAGAACTTCAAGGAGTTGTATTGGATTCCGAAGAAGGCCCGATTTCACAAAGTGTGGAAAATATTAAAGCTTTTCTTCAAATGGCTTTTACTGAAGGGATGAGTTTACCGACTCGAAACAAACTTTATTACGACAATACATCAAAACGGGTAGAAAAAATTAAGCCTTGTATTTTGAAAATAAAATATCAGGTTTAAACGGCAACCAAAATATTATTCGAACGTATTGTACATGAGAATAACCCAAAAGTATTTTGGGCTATGGATGAGAAAGCCTCCAACGCTATGTGGAGGCTTTCGTTTTTTAACTCAATTCTGTTTAGTGTAATCCGGCTGCCGCCAAATAACGCTCGGCGTCCAGCGCAGCCATACAGCCCGTACCTGCGGCAGTAACCGCTTGACGATAAATTTTGTCAGCAGCATCACCACAGGCAAAAACTCCTTCCACATTCGTTTTGGTAGACCCGGGTGTAACTTTTAGGTACCCCGTATTGTCCATGTCCAACTGACCTTTAAAGATGTCGGTGTTTGGCTTATGGCCAATGGCTACGAAGAAGCCGGTGATGCTAAATTCTTTTGTTTCGTTCGTCACGTTATTCTTTACACGAACGCCTTCTACTCCATTCTCTCCGAGGATTTCATCTGTCTCGGTATTCCAAAGAATTTCTATGTTGTCGGTATTCATCACGCGGTGCTGCATCGCTTTAGAGGCGCGCAGCTCGTCACGTCTTACCAGCATGGTTACTTTTTTGCAAAGTTTAGCCAGGTAGCTCGCCTCTTCGCAAGCCGTGTCTCCTCCTCCAACAATTGCCACTTCCTGACCTTTGTAAAAGAAGCCGTCACAAACGGCACAGGCACTTACTCCGAAACCATTCAAGCGTTTTTCACTTTCAATCCCCAACCATTTGGCGGAAGCCCCGGTTGAGATGATAACGGAATCAGCCGTGATATTTTTGTTTCCATCAATGGTCACCGTGTGTTTACTACCATTGAAATCAACGGCTGTAGCCAACCCAAATCGGACATCCGTACCGAATCGCTCCGCTTGTTTTTTGAAATCTTCCATCATTTCGGGGCCCTTTGTACCCTCTGGGTAACCCGGGTAATTCTCAACCTCAGTAGTAATGGTAAGCTGACCTCCCGGCTGCAATCCTTGGTACATCACCGGATTCATATCGGCACGTGCAGCATAAATGGCAGCAGTGTAGCCCGCTGGTCCGGAACCAATGATCAGGCATTTAACGTGTTCAGTATCTTGACTCATTTTTGAGTGATTTTTTCAGGCTGCAAATTTAAGAACTATCCCTGCTTCAGAACGAATAATATCCATCACGAAAGTTTATGGACGCTGTGGAAAATCTTATGGCGAGGCAATAATTGTATCGTACACACAGGAGTATCCGGCCCAGATGCCGAGCCCGCCGTCGATATTTGAAATGACATTGTTCGGAGCTGAAAAAGGGCTTCCGTTCGTGCCTAATTGCTGTTCAAAAGTTCTATAAAATTGATAGCTCGGCTCGGAGATGGAGCAAAACTTGAAAACAAAACGATCGCCAACTTCAAAAAAACCACGTTCATCACCCGTATCTACCTCCCTCGAGGAGTTAAAAGGAGAGCCTCGTTGAAAGAAAATTTCGAACGAAGTGCCGTTGAAGAATTCATCGAGAAAAGTAGAGCCAAGAGGAGCGTAGAAAACTTCGTCAACGGGATTATCATTGGTGTTAGGACCAATCCTTTTTGTGAATATTCGGTAGGCATTATCCAATGTATCAGGATCTGTAAAGCGCGTAAAGACATATCCATACCTCGGGCTATCGGCCCATAGACGAAAGTAGGAAGAGTCCGGAATTACCTTATTGGGAATGTGCGTGGTAGCGGTCAGAATTTTTCCGTCAAGCTCTACTCGTAAATCGTAATCGGTATTTTCTTCTCCTTGAATGTTTAATCCTACATAACCACAAATTGGTAGATCATCCAAATTTTCGGGTTCGATTCCGACCAGCTCGGCAAATGTTTCTAGAAATTCTTCGGGAATGTCATCGACGCAAATAGGCGTGAGCTCCTGACCATTTACGAATACGATTGCCTCATCCGTGTAGGCATTAGCGATATCCTGAGGTGAAGTTGGTTCAAAAAAACCTCTGGTTCGAGAAACCAGGACGATCGGGTTGGAGCCGCTTTCGATCGTACCTTCAATAACTATTTCGGGTTCAGATTCGGGCACATCTATTTCAATGTCTTTTTCGCAAGAAGTGAAAAGCACGGCCAATAGGACGATATGCCAAAGCTTCCTCAAAACTGAAAGTTCCATGTTACGGCGGGTAATATCGGGAAAAGAGAAACTTGTTTGGCTTGTACTTCGAAGGTGCCATTAGCCGCTTCTCCCTGATTATCGAAATAATAAAAGTATGGGTTCAATCGATTGTAAACATTGTAAATCGAAATGACCCATTGAGATTGAATCCGCTTTCTTTTTTCAATTTGCTCCCCGGTCACTTTATCGGTGATGATTTTCGTAGGATTGGTAGAGTAGGTTGCCGATAAGTCCATTCGGTGATAGTCGCGCATTCGAAAAGAATTTCGTTCGGCATAATTATAAACCAGCGTGTTTTCGATGAAGTAGCCACTCACCGGCAAAGTAATGGCGCGGCCCGTTCCAAAAACGAAATTTCCCGATACGGTCCATTTTTCGCTGAGCTGATGTGCCACCACTACTGCGATATCGTGCCGGCGATCGAAAGTGGCGGGATACCAATTGCCATTGTTAATGGCATCAAATTGCCTCTCCGTTCGCGAAAGCGTATAGCCGATCCACCCCGTCGTCTTACCCACGTTTTTCCTCACAAAAAATTCAATTCCGTATGATTCACCTCGACCGAATGTCAGAAGGTTATCTTCATTGTTGTCCACACCGTCGCTGGGCTGAGTGTTTTCCTTGTACTCAATGAGGTTTTCCATTTCCTTGTAATAAGCCTCCACCGAAGCTTCCACCTTTCCACCTTCGAAAATGCGGAAATAGCCTGCAGAGTATTGCCTGCCAAGTTGGGGTTGGACAATCTCCGTACTAGGCAGCCATACATCCGTGGGTAGGGCCAGCGGAGAAAGGTTTGCCAAATGCACGTACTGATAGTTTTGTGTGAATGATGCCTTAATCGAAGCCTTTTCAGAGAATCTATAGCTCGTGCTGATTCTCGGCTCCCAGCCAAAATAATCGGCGATGATATCTTCCTGGTTGTAACGAACGGTATCTTGCTTCGTTCCGTTTTCATCTACGATGTAACGGGTAAAAGGACCCGTATGAGCAAATCCGGAGAAGCGCAATCCCGCCTCAATTTTCCAAAGATCCGTCAAATCGTATTCATCTGAAATATAGAAGGCACCCTCATGACTGTAAAATTGTTGTTGCTCACCAAGGTCAAAAACCGTTTCGCCTTGTTCGGCAGACGAATTATTCGGACTGATATCGTGAAACACGTATGAGAATCCGGTGGTTAAATTGTGATTTCCCAATCGAAATGACAGCTCGGGCTTTAGTCGGTAATCCGTTATTTGACTGTTTACCTCGAGCTCAAAATCATCCTGACTTCCGATAAAACCAAAATTGTAATTGGTGAAAGAACCGTTCACATGCAATACGGTTTGGTCATCGAAAATCTTCTCGTAGCCTCCCGATACAAGCCGATTACCCCATGACACATTGGTCGCAAATTCGGTATCGGAACTTTTAAAGTCGAAGGCATCATCTCCGAAATAGCCGCTTAGATAGATGGAACTCCCGTTTCCAAGATCCCAATCCAACCGGCCATTCAGGTCGTAAAAGAAGTATCGGCTTCCGCCAAATGTCGAGTTTTCGTCTATGAATGGAGTGATTAGCGCATCTATATACGTTCGCCTTCCGGAAATGATGAAAGAGGCTTTGTCCTTGGCCAAAGGTCCTTCCAAAGTAATTCGGCTGGAGATTAGGCCGATCCCGCCACGTCCTTCGAATTTCTGATTATTTCCTTTTCGTTGTTTTACATCTATTACCGATGCTAAGCGCTCTCCATACTTTGCGGGCATCGCTCCCTTATAGAGCTCCACTCCTTGAATGGCATCGGAATTAAAGACGGAGAAGAACCCCAGTAAATGTGAAGCGTTATAGACAACGGCATTATCGAAGAGAATCAAGTTTTGATCGGGACCGCCCCCACGTACATAAAAGCCTGCACTTCCCTCGCCTGCGGCCTGCACACCCGGAAGCAATTGCAAAGTTTTCAAAAGATCAACTTCTCCCAGAAAAGCAGGAAGTAGTTTGATGGTTTCCATGTCCAGTTGATTCCGACCCATGGCCGTACCTGACGTGTGATCGGAGACGTAGGCTTTTATTTCGACTGCTTTTAACGTTATGTTTGATAAATTGATCTCAAGCTCTTTTCGCTCTCCTGCTTTCAGCGAAATGTTTTCGATACTTGGATTGTAACCTGCGTAAGAAAATCGCACTTCATAGGAGCCCGGTTTTAGCTCCATTTCGAATTGCCCATCCAAATTCGTGGCCTGACCTCTATTGGCAGAAGGAATGTACACGGTTGCACCGGGAAGGGTTTCGCCGGATATACTATCGCGTACGGTACCCGATAGCACGGCCTTTTCTTGGCAAAGCGCCACTAAGGATAAAACCAAAAAGCATATCGTGGAGAAAATCGGTTTCACGTAGGCAAATAACTATAAAGGTTGCGAAAAGTTGTCTGTTTATGCGTTTATCCTTTTACAGATAAATCCCCGGCTTTTGATGCTCGAGCCCCCAACGGGATTGATACCTCTCAATGCGGTGTTATAGCCTCAGATGTTCAGACAGGAGGATCATAGATTTTGGCGTGACTTTTTTCCTGAGGGAAAAAATCATGACAACTTAGCGAAGCGTTCTCACAACCGAAGGGCGTAAAACCGATTGATTGAAA
>CAZYWJ010000045.1:0-17556 GCA_964651785.1 uncultured Cryomorphaceae bacterium | reverse complement strand
CTCCTGCGTCACGGAGCTGATTTTTGCTTCCAAAAAAAGCTTTGAAGCGAGCTTCAGCTTTTTTTGGAAGCAAAAATCCCTGCTCGATGAATCGAGCAGGGATTTCAAAAGCTTGTCGGGGTGAGAGGATTCGAACCTCCGCTCTCGCGCCCCCCAGACGCGCACTTTAACCGGACTAAGCTACACCCCGTTTCCCTTTCGGGGTGCAAAAATAAACTTTTGGAATTAATATGACAGAGCTTAGTCGAGTTTATGTACAATTGGTTTATTTATCTCCCTCGTGAATATCTTCTTAAGGTGAATAGGAGAGATCGGTTTTGTTAGCCTACCCTTTATCAGCGAACTATTAACATTCCGATTTCCACCCGGTGAATAATTTTTTTCTTCCAGCAGAATAAACTTACTGGTGTGATAATCGGAAAAAGCTACACGGTAAGAATCGATAAATTCAGCGGAGGTGAATTGTAAATTGCTTGGATTGTAGATGATGTAATCCGGAAAGGGGTAATTGCAAATCTGCTGCTTGTACAAATAGGCTAAAGCATTTGAAGCTGAGGTAGTACAGATGATATTTTCAGCTAAGCCTTGTCTTCTTAATTCATGAGACAAAGTAGAGTTTGAAAAAAAGTCTCGATCGCAGATGAGGACCATTGGTAGAGGTGAAGTCATGGTAGTAGGGGATGAATGATTGATAAAGAAATGCGCGGCTCGAAGCAGGGTGGCGAAAGTCTCTGTTTTTGACTTCAGATTCTTAAAGATAGAAAATTTTCGAGAAATTGGAGATGGCTTGTCTCCTTACTGAAGCTCCCGAACAGTGCAAAGTTCGCGTGGGATCTTAAAAAGGATAAGGTTCAAAAGGCAAGTGAAAAAGTACTAACTTTCTGAACGTAACCTATCAAACCGACTACCGTGAAATACTGTTTTATCTTAGCGTTGCTTCTGTTTGCAGGAAACGCCAATGCTCAAGCCTTTTCTCAACCTCAGTTCTTATCATCTACTCCCTTTGAACTCAAAAGCGCCTTGCTTATCGACCTTGAGGGTGATGGCGACCTCGACGCTTTGGCCGGCGGTACGGGTTTCAATGCCGACGGGATAGAGACATGGGTGAATAATAACGGACAGTTTATACTTGTCACGGGAAATATTCCTTTCAGTCAATTCGGGGCCGGAGTTTTCGCAGCAGCCGATATCGACATGGATGGCGACATGGATTTTGCCACGGTCATTGAAGGCAACCTTGTAGTTTACTCAAACGATGGAAACGGGCAATTTGCCAATCCAACCATATTGGATTCTGAGGCAGCAGATGTGCGAAGTATTGCCTTCGGTCAGCTGGATGCTACGGCGGGATCTGAGATAGTAGTGACAAGAATCGACAACGAAGACGTATTACTCTATGCAAATGACGGGGCTGGAAATTACGGTGCAGCCATAACCGTTACCACCGCATCGGTAGACCCGATAGATGCGCGAATAGGAGACCTCAATGGCGACGGCCTTAATGATATCGCGGTTGCTTGCTTAAACGGTTGTGACGTAACATGGCACGAAAATCTAGGTAGCTTGAACTTCAGTACGCAATTGACGGCAGGCTTGGGGCAAACGGGCACTTATGAATTAGCGTTGGCTGATTTTGACAATAACGGCTCCTTAGACATAGCCTCGGTAGGTTTTGGCAGTGATGATCTCTCGGTATTTTTAAACGATGGCGGCGGCTTGTTCGGTGCGCAAACTATTATTTCTATCAATGTAGACGGAGCTACCAATTTAGCTTCAGGAGATTTCAATGGTGATGGTCATGCCGACCTTTGCGTGGGGGCTGAAAACATTGACTACCCGACCCTTTTTCTCGGAAACGGCTCAGGTGCATTTACCGAACTATACCTCGACAAAACCGGCAGTGTCAGTAATCCTGAAGAGTACCTGGCGGGCGATATCGACGGCGACGGAAAGACGGATTTGCTCACGGCATCGCAAGATGACAATAAGCTTTCGTGGTTTCGGCAAAAGCCGGGAACTATTTTGCCGAATGCGAACCCCTTTCAGCGGCAGCGAATAATCAATAAGCCTGCATCTCAAGTAAATGATTTGGCTACGGCCGATATTGACGGAGATGGAGCGGCAGACCTGATCAGCACCGAAAGAGCGTCTGGCAGGGTAGTGCTTTATAGAAATGAGGCAGCGGGTAGTTTGGGAGAGCACGAAGTTTTACTCCAACTCAATGAAGGTTTGGCAGGACTTGATGTGGGAGATGTAAACGGAGACGGAGCAATCGATCTGGTGGTATCCAATAATCCCGACAGCGCCGTTGTCCTCTATCTGAATCAAGGGGATGGCTCGGTTTTTACGGAAGTCATTATCGACCAAGGTTTGGATGGTCCGTATAGCCCCGTTTTAGCAGATTTAGACGATGATGGCGATTTGGATATTCTTCAGGCTTCGGGTTGGGATCAGGCTGTCTACATTTACCCGAATACGGGAGCGGGGGATTTCGGCACGCGACTAACCTTATGCAATGATTGTTTGTTTTCTACGGCTTTGGCAGCCAAAGATCTCAACGGAGATAATTTGCCCGAGATTCTGGTCTATGTTGCACAAAATCAATGGGTGGAGCTATACGAGAATCTCGGAGATCTCACTTTCGGAATACCTGAAGTCATCATCAATAACATTAATGGTTGTCGGGATATAAAATTTTCCGATTTCGATGATGACGGCGATACCGATGTTTTTTCCTGCGGTATTTTCGTAAATCGAATCAAGTATGCCGAAAATACGGGAGACCTGAATTTCTTGCCTGAGGCTGATATTCCTTTCGGTGTGAACAGCGCTTATGCCATCGAGTTTTTGGACGTGGATTTGGATGGTGAGGAGGATTTGGCATATGCCGATTTTTTCTCAAATCAAATTCGATACATCCGAATAGAAAGCGGCGATTTTGTCGAACGCAGGTCTGTAGACAACAGCGCTTATCAGAACCCGACTTCACTTCTGGCTGCTGATTTTGACGGTGACGGAGCAGAGGATTTGGTAGGCGGTTATTGGAATTATCTGGCCCTATACGAAAATCTAGCCGGTACCTGTTCGGCTCTTTCTCCTGAAAATCTGAATGTGGAGATTGAAAACAATACGGCCAACTTTTCGTGGGATCCCGTGCCAAATACGGCAGGTTGCCGAATTTCTCTTCAAAATCAACAAGGCCAGCTAATTCAACAAAATATTTTCGGGACGGAAGTCTCGGAATTCAGTGCACCCGTGAGTGCTCTCCCGGGCGGGCCGAGTTTTACGTGGAGGGTACAATGTGCTTGTTCGATCTCACCATTAGAATTAACCGCCAACTCTCCGGTCGACTTTTTCTCGGTTCCGCAAGGGTTAAAAGTCTACCCAAATCCTGTCCAAGAAAATTTGTCAGTAATTTTTGAATCGGGATTTACCCCTTCCGGTAAAAGCTATCGAATTACAGATTTGCAAGGACGTATTGTCAAAGAAGGTATTTATACTCCACAACTAAATTTGATCAATTTGGAATCAGGGTTTTACCTGATTGAAATGGATGGAAGGGTTTCACGATTTTTTAAAAAATGATGCATCATGACAAACAACCAACACAAAGAGTTGATTGAAACATTTTATAGTTCTTTTATTCAGTTGGATGCGGAGTCCATGATATCCTGCTACCACGAGAATATAGTTTTCGAAGACCCTGCTTTTGGCAAGTTAAAAGGAGATAGAGCCAAGAATATGTGGCGAATGCTTTGCGCAAGCCAAAAAGGAAAGGATTTTAAAGTGATATATTCAGAGGCTGATGCCAATCATAAAAATGGTACGGCTCGTTGGGAAGCGAGTTATACCTTCTCTAAAACGGGTAGAAGAGTTCACAATAAAATTGATGCGCGGTTTGAGTTTGCCGATGGAAAAATAATCGCACACCGTGATCAGTTCAACCTTCGATCATGGGCCGGTCAGGCATTGGGCCTTAAAGGAAAGCTGCTGGGAGGAACGGGTTTTTTCAGAAAGAAACTTCAGGCTCAGACCAATGGAATGCTGGATAAGTTTGAGCAAAAGCGATAAGGCTATTTTACCAAGTCGATAAATCCTTTAAACGTTTCCGGATTTCCGAATATGAAGTTTTTCGCAACGACCACATAAGCATAGGAATCCGGATTTTGTAACTCGCCTTTATAAGTTCCGTCCCAACCTTCATTGCTATCATTGGTCTCGAAGATCAATTCACCCCAGCGATTGTAAATCTGAAAAGAAATCAATTCTTCTATTCCCCAACCTTCCACATATACGATGTCATTCACGCCGTCTCCGTTTGGAGTAAAGGCATCGGGAACGACAACTGATGCCACTTCTAAGATCTCGAAGTAGAAATAGGAGTCGATTGTAAAACATCCTACGGTATCGGAAATGGAGAGGGTATATTCGCGTGACTCCAGAGGTCGAAATAGCGTAGTAGGACAAGTATCACATTCCAGTTCAAGATCAGGAGACCATTGGTAGGTATAACCCTGTCCTAAATTCAATCCGGCGATATCTGTATTTCCGATTCTCAAAACCGTGTCGACACTGATTGAGGGGGGCGGTTGGTAGACTAAAACAAATGACTGCGTGGTGGCGCTACAGTTATTTTCGTCCGTTACCGTTACAGTGTACAGGGTGTTACTATTCGGGCTTGCTTGAACTGTTCCCGCATTCGGGTTGTCCAATCCACTTACGGGATTCCAGCTATACGAAATACCTCCTTCTGCCGTCAATGTGATGGACTCACCTCGACAAATCTCGCCTTCATTTACTGATGCCGTAGGGAGAGCAAATATCTCCATGCTTTTAGCAATGGTATCTGCACATCCTAAATCGCTATTCACGATCAATTCTACTTCGTACTCTCCGGGTTCAAGGGTTGTCGTTACATTTTGAGTGTTGAATGATTCACCGTTTGAAATTGTCCAGAAAAAGGAAGTGGCATTCGGTGATGAGGTGCTGATAAATTCGTCAGCAGGCCCTACACAATGTATGGAATCCAAAATGCTGAACTCATTGTTTCGATCAAAATCTGCTACCACCTCTTCGATAATCAGGTTTTCCGTTCTGGCTGAAGAACAAGCACTATCGGCGCTAAACATGACTAAAGTAAGAACGGTAGAGCCCGTAGTCGGAATAAACGTTGGGTCATAGGTGTGTTGCGTAATCCATTCATTGGCGGAAGCCGAACCATCTCCAAAATCGAACTCCCAAAAGGCCAGATCGGAGGTATCCGTAAGCAAGAGTTCGATCGATCCTCCCGGACAGATCGCATTCGGATTAAGATTAATTTCAGCTAATGGACCCTCAACCTCAACGGTGATGGATGTGTCGGAAACACAGCCAAAAGTAGTTTGGGAGGTAAGCGAAACATCGTAAAAGCCGGGCTCCAAATAGGTGGTACCGACACTAGGCTGGTTATTAATGGTTCCGATTTGTTCCACCTGCCAAGTATAGCCTGCCGGGTTGGCGTTAACGGATTCATTGGAGTAAGTTGCTACAAACGGATAACAAAGATTTTCGTCCTCCTCGAAGTTGGTTCCGATAATTGCTATCGGATAGTCTTGCACGAAGACGATTTCCTGTACTTCCTCGCGGAAACATCCGAGGGAGTCCGTTACTACCAATGATACCGAATATGTACCCGCTTCATTGTAAATTGACTCGGTTAGTGCGTCGACAGAAGTAATGCCGTTTCCGAAATCCCACTCGTAAGAATGAAAGGCGGGATTGGTACCTGTCGGTGAAAAACTTACTTCATCACCCACACAAATTTGGTTGCTTGATGTATTTGTGAATTCGGGATTAGGAGCCAGGGGCTCAATAACAAGTGAGCTGATATTGGCTACACAACCCAAGGCATCCGTAACTTGAAGGGAGACCTGATAGGGGATGGGATTGTTTTGGTTATCAAACTCCACGTCATTATAGGTAAAAACCGGATTCTGTACATCGCTCATCTCTCCTCCAATGTCAAAATCCCATTCCCATTCCACTATGGTAGTGTCACTGAAGGATAAGTCCTCAAAATTCACTTCAAGCGGGAGACAACCGTAGAGCGTATCGGCAGTATAGTCTGCTTCTATTTCAAAGGCACGAATATCTTTAGTCGTTGTGAAAACACATTCATTGTCATCTTTCACACTCAGGCTTACCGTGAAATCACCTCCCTGGGAGAAAATGTGCGATACCGAGCCGTTTGTAGTTTTGATGGGTCGAGTGCCATCTCCGAAATCCCAGAGATAGTTTCGATAGCACCCGCCATTGCTACCTGCAATATCTTGAGTTTCCACGGCAGAGATTGTTTCAAAAACGCCGGCACAAAGCAGAGAATCCATTGAAATAACGGCATTTAAATCTCTTACTTTTACGGTAACCTCGTCAATATGGCTACCGCAATCAGTATTGTTGTTAAAAGTGGTGAGAATGACCTGGTAATCGCCTGTTTCTTCATAGACGTGGCTCACCATCAATTCCGTGGAGTTTTCAATTACGGTGCCATCGCCAAAATCCCAAGTCCATGATTCTGCATCAAAAACTTCTGCAGTGAAGGTGTAATCTAAAGGAGTATCACAGTTACAGCCATAACTTACATGTCCTACGGGACCTTCTACGGTCAGCATTACCATCGATGAATCCAAACAGCCGTTGTAATCTGCATATTGGGTTATTATCGCTTCTCCTGCGAAATCATCGAAAATGAAAATAGAAGATTCCTCGTCAGGACAGCTCGACCAAGTATTTTGATCGGAAGTGTATGAATAACCATCAATTAAATCAAAAGCCGAAGAAGTATTTGTAATCGTTACCTCTTCGCCTCGGCATACGACTTCCGGAGAAACCTCAAATGTTGGCGATACGGGCTCACCTACCTCAATGGTTTGTATGAAGGAGGTGTCGGTGCAACCCTGTTCGGTAAAAATTACAAGAAATGCATTGTACTCACCTGCTTCATTATATGTGTATGACGATCCTGCGGTGGGATTATCCGTAGTTTCTATTGCACCGTCACCCCAATGCCACTCGGCAGATTCAAGTTCAGAATTAAAAATGTGAAAACTCTCGTTGTCAAAATTCACCGTAAGTGGTGCACAACCGTGATTGACATCAGGAAAAATCAGTGAGTTGGGTAGGGCTATGGTGTCAAAAGCCAGTGATTCGATTGAGAGGGAGGCTTCGCAACCATTTTCAGTGGTAAACACACAGTCTCCCGTTAAAAAGACAATGGGGTTTACACTGAACGTATCGGGAGCTTCATAGTCGATTAAAAATATCGGGCTTTCTTCATTCGATTGATAAAGACCCAAAGGTGTAGCTCCGCCTACGGATACATTCCAAGAAAAATCCACTACGTCGTAGTCGGTTTCTAAGAAATATTGAAATTCTGCAGGTACGGAACAAGCAAATCCCGGAATGCTTGTAATGGTTCCGGTGGGAACCTCCACGAAGAAATCCACACTGGCCTCTGCCGAACAGCCTCCTGAGTTAACCGTATAGTTAATCGTATAATCGCCTTCCGTGCCGTATGTATGAGTGGCAACGGTTCCCGCCGTTCCGTCCCCATAAAAGAAAATTCCTCCTTCGGTTCCTTCTAATTCGATTTCGATCGGGTTGCAAACGATTCCATCTTCATTTCCTACAATACTAATAGAGGCTGTAGGTTCTTGCACTGAAACGGGAATGGTTTGAGAGGAAGCACAGCCAAATTCATCCGTGGCCGTAACGGTTATCGTATAAGTGCCGTTTTCCGTATATGTCACTGCCGCCGGATCTTCAGAATTGGAAGATTCACCATTTCCGAAATCCCAATCGTAAGTCAATTCACCGCCTACAGGTGAATTATTCGTGCTGTTATTGGTAAAAGATACTTCAAAAGGAGCCTCACAGGCGTTAGCCGGACTGGGATCAGTCATTACCGACACGGTTGGTGGTATGGATACTATGGCCGCCTGATTGACGGTGCTGCTTTCGCTGCAGCCGTTTTCATCCGTAACTAACAGGGTAACCTGATATGCTCCTGAAACTGCATACGTGAACGAGGGGTTAGGTCCGAATTCGCCCGCAGTACCATTCCCATAGTCCCACTCCCATTGAATGATATCCGTGCCATTTCCTCCGATCGATTGGTCAGAGAACGTGAGCGCATCTCCGAGGCAAACTCCGTCAGGACTTACCGTAAATTGAGCAATCGGATTTTCATAAACGGTAATGGTCAGTTCGGCAGATACTGCCGCTCCATCAACCGTAGCCGTAAAGGTAACCGTATATGTACCGGCATTGGCAAAACTCTTCGTAGGGTTGGGCAAGTTGGATGATGCTCCGTCGCCAAAATTCCAATTAATGCCGGTAGGGTTGGTGTATGAATTGGTGAATTGAACACTGGCCAAAGGCGCACAACCTTCCGTCACACTGGCGCTGATTTGTGCCTTTGTGATCGTAGTTATTAATAAACAAATCGCTAAAAGGGCAAGAATGGTAATGAGTCGTCTCATCTGCGTAAGCACTACTGAATTTTTTTTGCTAAAATAGAATAATCTGTATTACTTTGGCAACATTAATTTTCATCACGACGTGAGGCTAGTTATTTTATTTTCCATCAGTATTCTGTGTTTTGCAAATTTTCCGTTGAACGCGCAGATAAAGTGTGGGACACATGGAAAAAGTAAATTTGAGTCGGATCAAAAGTTCATGCCGGGCTATTTTGAATGTACTTATATAAATTCTACCGAAAGGACATTATCCATCACCCTGCATGTAGCGCAAGATAGTTTGGGAAACACGGGAATTCCTGACACATTTATGGATGTTCCTATTGAAGTGCTTAATTCAGTTTTTGAACCGATTGGCTTAAGCTTTGAAATTTGCGAGACCCGTATAATGGAAAATTATCAGTTCAATATTTTTGAACGGGGTGAAGAACTATCGCAAACCTTGGGAATGTACTTCAGACCCAATACTATCAATCTCTATTTGGTTAAAACAATTGAATCAGGTCCCGATAACTTTATTGATGGTTTTGCCCAACTGCCGGGTGGAATCGGCTACGTCTTTATGTCGAAGGATTCTCAGAACTTCACAAAAGCATTGATTCATGAAATGGGTCATTATTTCGGGCTATACCACACATTTGAAGAAGATTTCGGAATTGAATTAGTAGATGGTAGCAATTGCCAAACGACGGGAGACTTGGTTTGCGACACCGAAGCAGATGCTAACAGTGATGCAGACAACCTTCCGTTTCCAAATTGCAATTACACGGGCACTCCCGTTACGGATGCCAATGGGGATTTTTACGTACCGCCTACCAATAACTATATGAGCTACTACACTCCGGATTGTTTGTGTCGCTTCACTCCACAGCAATATAACCGAATGCTGGAGCAATATCAACTCTACCGAACAAACTTGTGGTAATGAAACGTTTTCTATTTGCCATAGCATTCATTGTACTTTTTGCGAAGTCATATAGTCAAGACGTTCATTTCTCGATGTACAACTTTTCGCCGCTTACGCTAAATGCAGCTGAAACCGGCTATTTTGAGGGCGATTGGCGTGGTATTGTAAATTACCGTGAGCAGTGGAAAAGTTTGGGTGACCCTTTTCAGACCGTAGCTGCCTCTTACGATCAGAATCTTTACTTTCTTCCAGGTCAATTCAGTGCAGGCTTTGTTTTTATCAATGACCGTAGCGGCAATATCGGACTCAATCACAATCGCTTTTTGCTCAGCTTGGCTTATAAGAAAGAAAGCCCCGTTTGGGATTATTCTTTCGGGGCTCAATTGGGTATTATTATAAAATCTTTCGGCTTAGATGGTACCACCTTTCCCGAGCAGTACAATGACAACATTGGCGCATTCGATCCGAGCCTGCCGCTTTCGGAGCAAAACCTCGGAAATCAAAAGACTTACTTTGATCTGAACCTCGGAGGTTTGGTCGTACGGAAATTTGACGGGGGGCAAGTGAAACTCGGTATCTCCACACATCACCTTAATTCTCCTGACGTTTCATTCTTTGACAATAAAATCAATCTCAACCCACGACTGAATACTTACGTGCAGGTTCGTAAAGATATGGCCTCTTCTCTTTTTGTACGCCCCCTGATTTTATGGGCCTCCCACAACAAAGCCAATCAATTAGTCATGGGTGGTGATGTGGGTATTTATACACCGCAGTCTGATTTTGTAAATGAGCTCTACATCGGAGTTGACGTTCGCGACGGATTTGATCGAAACGGCGATGCCTTTATAGCCAGTCTTGGATTCGGTATTGACAATTTTGACGTTGCCTTATCTTATGATCTCAATTACTCTTCACTGAGCGATCAGACAAATAATCGCGGTGCCATAGAGCTGGGTATTATCTATACGAGTCCGAGCACCGCCATTAAAAAAATCACGATACCCTGTGACCGTTACTAAAAAGCTCTTCGGCCTTTTTATGGCAATTAGCCTGTGTCTTTCGACCAGTGCTCAGGTAGAATCACCCGAAAAACTTTCTGCTAAGAAGTTGAGCAAACTCGCGGCAAATGCCGAGCGCTACGGCGACTACTACACGGCTTTGCAATACTTTGAGGTATATGCCTCCAAACGTGCAGGCGATTACCAAACACAATACCATCTGGCCGAGTTGCGCGAATCCTTGCGCGACTACAAAGGCGCTTCTGAGGCCTACCTGAAAGCTCATGAGCTGAATGACAAAACTGCTGATGCCCTGTTAAACCACATTCGCACCCTGAAAATGACGGGTAAGATAAAGGAGGCCAAAGCGAAGTATGAGGATATGGTGGATAACCTGCGCCAACTCGGTTATAGCTACAGCATAAAGCGTGATTTGCGCGACCGTATAGCGAGTTGCGATACGGCTCTGGCACTGATGAATGATTCCATTGATGTAATCATTACCAATGTTGGCGATGGCGTAAACGGCCCCCACGCCGAGTTTGCTCCGATACCCGTTGGCGACAGCATCTTGGTATACGGGTCTCTTAAAGAGAACGAGATTAAATATTACAGCGTTGATACTACCACCACGCGTCGCCGACTTTACATTTCCCGAAAGGAAGACGGAACCTGGACGGACAGCCAATTATGGGATGTGCCCTTTAACCAAGGCGATAAGCACATTGTAAATGGCGCCTACAGTTACGATGGTACACTCTTCATTTTTACCAAGTGTTTTGAAAACTGGAAGAAGGAGATGACCTGCGAGCTTTGGTACGTGGAGTTGGAAAACGATCAGTGGGGCGAGGCACAGCCTTTCGGCGAAGCCATCAACATTCCCGATGCCATCATAACCCAGCCTGCGCTGGCATTTGATCCGCGCAGGGAGCAAGACATTCTCTACTACGTTTCTAATCAGCCCGGCGGTCAAGGTGGAAAAGACATCTATTACACGTATTACGACAAGCGGCGAAACAATTGGCGAAAGCCGAGAAACCTGGGCCGCCGCATAAATGGTGAGGGTGATGAAATAACGCCCTACTACAATCAAAAAGAAAAGAAGCTGTTCTTCAGCTCTGATAGTTACAACGGAATGGGCGGTTTGGACATCTACGCCTCCCGAGGTGAGCTGCGTCGCTACGCCAAACCCATTAATGTTGGCTACCCGATCAATAGCAGCGTAGATGATTTCTACTATTCACTTCGCGATGATCGCGAGAGTGGCTTTTTTGTGAGCAATCGTGCAGGCGGCTTTCAGATGATTAACGAAACGTGTTGTGACGACATCTACGAGTTTAAGCGAAATGACGTGGTCAAAATCAATATGGAAGGATTCGTAATGCTCGTAGAAGAAGAGGATTACCTCACGGGTGAGGGCGACAAGCTTTCTGCTAAAGATTTCAATTCAAACTTTCTGGGCGACGTGCAAGTCGACCTCTACTTGGTAGAAGGTGAAAACGAAGTATTGATGGAGCGCACCACCACGGATGCTGACGGGCTGTACAATGTGGACTTTGAACCGAACAAACAATATAAGGTTAGTTTGAGCAAAGACGGCTTTTACTCCAACGTGATCGAAGTTGATACCCGCGATATGATTAAGTCGCAAACCATCACTCAAAACGTAGGATTGAGTGAGATAAGTGCACGGTCGGTAGTGATCAAGAACATACTTTACGATTTTGATTCGGCTAAACTGACCGAAGAGTCCAAATCGCGTATACGCACAGGCCTGCTTACCACCTTGCAGGAAAACCCGGGGTTGGTGGTAGAAATTTCATCGCATACTGATGATAAAGGGGAGGAGGGCTATAACCTCGACCTTTCACAGCGCCGCGCCGAAAGTGTGGTAAACTTCCTGCGTCAAAACGGAATTTCTGCAGATCGCCTTACGGCAAAAGGCTTTGGCGAAACCAAGCCGATAGCTCCCAATCAACTGGAAGACGGCAGCGACAATGCCGAAGGGCGCGCGATGAATCGCCGTACCGAATTTACCATCATCGATCAGCGGGTGATTAAAGAAGACGATATTTATGACGATGATGAGGGGTGACACTCGGCGATCCGTTTTTCAGTGAGCAGAAAGTGTCAATAATTGGAGACAATGTCCTGAATTGTTATGAGTCATTCTTACATGAACCCTCGTTTTTTCAGAACTTCCTCCAAGTCTGAATTGCTTTTGCGGTTTTTGAGCATTCGGTAGATGAATACCACGGGAATCAGCATGGGTATGAAAAAGCCAATGCGTTTTTCGGGAGAAAGGCTCCAAGATACCACGCCGAAGATGAGAATGCCGGCCATAAAACCGATAAGCGTGGCGTGAAGAATACGCGAGCGCTTCCATTTTTTCTTCTCTTCCAGCAACTCTGCATCCGACAAAGAGGTGTAGGGTATTTTTTTCATACAGGTCTCCATTTTTAAGTGTTGACTTTGACAGCTCACCATGAAGGTGCCGCCTCTCAGCACTAAATTAGTCAAAAACCAATTCGGAAGAATCAAGCTGAGAGAGGACTTATAAAAAAAGGAAACCCCGCTATAGCTTGCGGGGTTATTGCACCTGTGCATAATTGCTATGAATAGCGGCTAACCAAAACCTCGCATCGGTGCGTCTCAAATATAGCGATAATTTTATTTGATGCAAGAGGTCAGGTGAAAAAAGGTTTAAAAGGAGAGCGGTAAGTTGATAATAGTGAGTAAGCTACAGAAGGTCGTATGGTTGATTTAATCCTGACTATTCAATCCGATTATGACCAGGCGGTTTAATTTGAGATTGCAATTGATTACAACAAAAACAATTCAAATAATTGGATATAGCATTTCCGCCACTTTCCGTAGCTTAGAGATTTAAACACCCAAACTTTCGCTTTATGAGCCGTGGCTTTGTAAAAGAAGATGATCAGGAAGATGTGCCCATCGTGCCGCCTCGTGCCGACCTGCCTGCGGGCCTTACCAACTATGTAACCCAAGCGGGCTACGATGAGCTGCTGGCCGAGAAGGAGGAGCTGATAAGCGAGCGCGAGGGTTTGGATATGGCCAATGAAAAGGAACGACGCATTGCGGTAAACCACATCAACTCAAAGCTGCAACTGCTCAACGCGCGCATAGCTTCGGCTCATGTAATAGATTTGTCGGCCCAGCCACAGGATGAGGTGCGCTTCGGCGCTACCGTAACCTTTAGAATCAACTCAGAGAAGAAGGAGCGGAAGTACCAAATAGTGGGAGTCGATGAGGCCGATGTTTCCAAAGGAAAGATAGCCTTCACCTCGCCCATAGCAAAGGCCCTGACCAATAAAAAAGCAGGCGAAACCGCCGTACTCAAACTACCGAAAGAAGAGCGGCAGTTTGAGATTGTGGCGATAGACTATGCTTAGCCGCAAAAGGTAGCAGCGCACAGGACTCCCGACCATCTGTATGATCTGTGAGCCTTTCACTCCACTAGTCTACTTTGATAAACTTCTCTGAAAGCTCAAATCCGTCATCGGTAGTTATTCTGGCGATGTAGGTGCCCTGTTCCAAATCTGAGATATTGAGGCGAATAAAGTCAAAGGCTTGTCCGAGCATTAGCTCCTTCATCAGTTGACCCGAAGTATTGAAGAGTTGGAGATTGGCTTTTTGATGGCCCTGCAGGTCGTATTCGAAGCGTATGGTTTCGCGCGCGGGATTGGGGTAGATATCAAAGCCCGTGTTGGAACCTTGCTCTATAATTCCTGAGATGATGGATCCATCGCTTTCGCGGGCTAGGGGTTGGGGTACTTGGCCGCAGAATCGGTATACTAAAATATCGCTAGTCCCAAAACCGGAACTAAAAATCGCATAGCTTCCGTTCTCATCTGAAGCGATTCCAACTTCTGTATCGGTGAGGTTGGTGCTTGAAGAAAAAAAGTAACCCGGCAGGTCGAATACCAGGGTGCCGTCTTCTCGATGTATTCTGGTGAAACTTGAATCTGAGGTACCGCCTGAAATTAGATATTCAATTTGGGTGGTGTCGCAATCAAATAATGACCTCGTAATGTAAAGTGCACCAGTTATGGAGCCTATGTCCTCAGGGTATACAAAAGATGTGTAAAGCGATAGGTCCATATTGTAAATTTCAACTCCTTCGGATTCTCTTATAATTATTTTAGGCATGCCGTGATCAATATTTTCAAAACGCGTGGTAATACCCGCACCTTGAATATTTCCGACCAATTCGGGTTCATTCTGTGCATTTCCCGATAAGGCAAAGCCCGATATCATCGCGATAAGGATTAATTTCTTCATGGTTTTGTTTTTTGGTTAAGGCATTCAATATAACATCTCTTTCCTTCAGGTCATTTCACTTTTTGTGAAAAACGAGGAATGCCACCCTGACCTCATTCAAAAGATTGCGCTTAACTTCATCCTGAAAATCGGAATCACTGAATGAAAAACTCCATCGGGATAATCGGAATGGGTTGGGTAGGCTCGAGTGTGGCCATATCGCTGCTTCACCACGGCGTGTGCAAAGAGCTATTGCTCAATGACGCGCGCGAAAAGCTGGCAGAAGGCGAGGCGATGGATCTCAACCACGGCACGTCGTTTTTTCCCTCGGCAGATATCAAGGCCGTGGCCATCCGCGATATGAGCGAATGCGATGCCATCGTGATTACCGCAGGAAAGGGTGGTAAGGACGGGCAAACGCGTTTGGAGCTCCTCTCCGAGAATCTGGAAGTGGCGAAGCGTATTTCGGAAGAATTGCAGAGCTACAACGGCATCCTGATCATCGTGGCCAATCCCGTAGATGTGCTCACCTACTACTATCAGAAGTACACGGGGCTACCTGCCAATAGAGTAATCGGTACGGGCACCTTGCTCGACTCGGTGCGCTTGCGCGAAATCATTGGCAATAAGCTGGACCTTGAGCCCAAGTCCATCCACGCACAGGTGCTGGGCGAGCACGGAGATTCGTCGGTAGTGATCTGGTCGAAGGCCATCATCGGCGGCATCGAGCTGCGCAAATGGGACAATTGGAAACGGGAATACGAGGCAGATATAGAAGACGAGGTGAGGTGTGCCGCCCGTGAAATCATCAAGCGAAAGGGAGCCACAAATCACGCCATAGGTTTGGTGACGGCTACCTTGCTGAAGTGGATTACCCGCGGCGAGCGTCGCGTCGTTACCCTCAGCGTGGTGCAGGATGCCGAAAGCCGATTCGGGGATATAGCGCTTTCGCTACCCGTAATTATTTCCGAGCGTGGAGTCGACAGGGTTTTGACGGGAAAGTTTGATGAGGACGAAGAAAAGGCTTTGATGGAATCGGCCGAGATTCTGCGGAAGGCGATTGCTTCCGTCGAAGCTTAAAGCGCTTTCAGTTCCAGCTTCCATTCGCCGAGATACACCTCGCCGTTTTCGGGATTCCAGATGTACACGATCAATTGATCTCCTGATTCCACTGTAGGCAATTTTACTTCTATGCCCGTATGATTCCAAGCGCCTTTGATGGCTAATTTTGGAATCAGGTTTATTTCGTTGCGAAAAGTTTTAGCGCCATCTCTTGTCAATTCAACGACTACCCTCGGTTTCGTTTCGTTTTCGGTATAAACGGTACCGTTTAGGAGAATGAACAGGGTCTTGTCGGTCAGGTTGCTGTCGAGCGTTGATCGCCACGTGGCCGAATACTCACCGAGCCGGTAGGCCGCTTTTCCTTCTTTTTTCAAGAAATTGTCAGCGGTGAATTCGAGCGGGCTTTCCCTGTCTTCAAAGTCTTCTTCCAAGTATAGAATACTGCTGCCCTGCCTGCGCGGAGATAAATGATGAGTGATGCGGAAGAGTTGCATTCCCGTTTTCTCATTTTGCGAAAGCATCTCAGCAGTTTCGTCAGGGTATCGAGCCGTGTAGGGCAGGTCGCTTTCGCTCAATGCGGATAACCGGGAGGTGTAGGGATTGAAGAGTAAAAGGCTGTTGGCAGAAACGGTTGGTGAATCAGCCAAAGCATCGAAGCGGCGTACCTTGATGGCTGTCGTGTCGAATCCCAGATAGTATCGGGTCAATCGCTCTTGCACGGCGCTTGTGTAGATCACCGAGCCTTCCTCCATCTTTTCCAATTGATCCAGTGTCCAATCTTTTTGCGCGGCATACTGCACCTGATCGGAGTAGGAAAACATATCCCACGGGCGGATCAGCATGATCGCGAAAAGCGCTATGGGAATGAGAAAGGAGATTCTTTTTTGAATGAAGGGTATCGCAGAGACAAGAATCAGGAGTGCCAGCGGCAACCATAGTTTTTCAAAAGATTTATAGTCTATAAGGTATGCGGCTGCGGCAAAAGCTGCGGCGACTATCGGTAAGATCAGTTTGTTCTTTTCTTCGGAAAGAAAGCGCTCGAAAACCAGCGCAGAAGGAACGGCCAAGATCGGAAAGAGAAAGAGGTAATGCCGCACGTCCAAACACATGGGATTGTAGGCCAGTGGTGAGATGGTCATAAAATTGGCCGAGAGTAAAAAGAGGGCCGCAGAGGTTAACGAGAAGCTCAGCAGGCTTTGTTCAGTCTTGTCCGTTTTATGTCGGCGGTTTACAAACCCGGCTACGACAAAGATCATTCCCGGCAGGAGGCCATAGATGATGCCCATCTTCCAAAACCCGACGGAGATTCGCTCCAGCAAGAAGCCAATCGGTAGCTTGTCATAACTACAGTCATTGAGGTAGGCATTTCCCGCTATGGCGGTAAAACGGCTGCCGATCGATCCGGTAACAATCCACGTGGCGGCAAAGTAGAGCGCCAGGAGTACGGCGCCCGATAAAGCGGCGCTCAACCAAAAGCGGCTGTTTCTCTTTCGCCTCATATCCATAAAAAACACGGCGATAATCCACGGCAAAACGAGAACGATGGTTCCTTTGGCCAGAAAGCCCAAAAGCAGGGCCAAGGAAAAGGTGACTGCGAGAATGGTGGTGAGTGCGGGCTTTGCCTTTCGGCCAAACCAATAGGCTGCAAAGGCTGCGAAGACGTAGAAAGCCACTGCCATGTCGGGCATGAGCTTATCGCTGTAAAAGAGAAACCACTGAGGGAGAATGGTTAATGAGAGGCCGATTGAAAGCGTGAGCGGGCCTCTTTTCCAAAGAAATGCGGCCACGA
>CAZYWJ010000044.1:0-30038 GCA_964651785.1 uncultured Cryomorphaceae bacterium | reverse complement strand
ACGCCTCGTGCATCACACCCTACTATTCGTGTTCATTTGTGTTAATTCGTGGACAGCCCTGCGAGCTTTAGCGAGCCACGCCCTACTTATCAAGCCCTACAATTCGTGCAAATTCGTGTAATTCGTGGACACCCGCTCGCTTTAGCGAGCCACGCCTACTATTCGTGTTCATTTGTGTTAATTCGTGGACAGCCCGCTCGCTTTAGCGAGCCACGCCTCGTGCATCACACCCTACTATTCGTGTTCATTTGTGTTAATTCGTGGACAGCCCTGCGAGCTTTAGCGAGCCACGCCCTACTTATCAAGCCCTACTATTCGTGCAAATTCGTGTCTCTTCGTGGACAACATAGCGAGCTATAGCGAGCCTAAAATTATTTCGTGGACCCCTACCTCGCCACCACCAATCTGTGGACCTCCTCCTGATTACCAAAAGAAAACTTAAGAAAATACATCCCTTCGCTCCAGCCCGTCAGTGGATAATCCACCGTGTTCAACCCCTCTTCGAGGTTCAACTCAAAATCCTCCATCAACCGACCATCCGCGGCGGTGATCTCCACCCGCAGCACACCCGCCTCGGGTACCACAAATGTAAGCTTCACCTCCTCCTGCGCGGGGTTGGGGTAGGGCGACGCAAAAGTAGCCTTGCGGTTATCCAGCCCCGTACAGAGGTAATTATTCGTGGAGTCTGAATCTGCGATGCCGTTCGGGTTATCGATTCGCAGACAAGCAAAAGGTAAATCCCTCCCCGGAAGGTAAGTAATCGTCGTACCGATCGGCACCTCCACTACCTGTCCTGCCGGCAAGCTCTCCTCCACCTCCAGATCAAAGCGGATGTCGCGACCCACCGATACCTCCGCATCGAAGCGCTCTACCCGCACATTGCTGCGGTTGTTCACAATCGCCCGCAAGCGCAGGTCCGAACCGATAATCTCGTATTCCAGTCCGATCAAGGCCAAGTCGTATTCGGGTACGATCACCGAATAAGCCGCCTTGGCCGTATCGTTGCAATCCAGATCATTGGTGGCAACCAGCGCTACCTCATAGCTCCCCGCCTCGTTGAAGTTTAGCTCGGGCTCAAATTCCGTCGACACCACCTCGCCGTTGACCAACCACTCGAAGTTGATTCCATCCTCAGAAAGGTTGAGGGGCGTGGCCGCAAATGGCGGATTCGTCTCGGGGAGTTCCAACTCAAACTCTGCCATGGGGATGGCTTGCACCAGGAAGCTGCCCGTCGCCGTAGACGCACAACCCGCTTCCGTCATCACCTCCAGCGATACGTCAAAGGTTCCCGCCGCTGCGGGCACGAACACCTGCGCCGAGTCGCCGCCGATCACCCCTTCCTGCGTTCCCGTAGGTCCGTCGGTGATGGTCCACTCACGCGCCGTCACGGGATCTTCTACAACCCCGATAACACTCCATTCCGATACATCCGTTAAAATGGCCGTCCCACCGACGCATGCATCGGCCGTGGCAATCTCCACCGAAGAAGGCTCATAAACCCTGATCTCCTTCGTCACCGCATCCACACATCCCATCAAACCCACGTTATTACCCGTGGCGGTAAGGGTCACCTCATATATCCCCGGCTGGGCGTACTCGTGAGAGGTATTGGGGAAATTCGAGAAAAACCCGTCTCCGAATTGCCAATTGTAAAACACGGGCCCCGATTCCGAAATATCCACATCCTCATTGAAGACCACCGTACTGCCGAGGCAAACATCCTCAGCGGCAAAATCGGCGATGGGGCTGCCTAGCACCTCCACGTTCCTCACCAGGCTATCGGTGCAGGCATTGGTGGTGGTAACGATATGCGTCACCGTATTGAAACCCGTTTCCTCAAAGGTGGTCGATCCGATCAGTCCCGCATCCGAACTGCCGTTTCCGAAACTCCAGTCCCACTGGGCTATGTCGCCGTTTCCGGGTACTCCCGACTGACTCTCGAAAAACACCTCATTCCCCGCACAGACTATGGGTGCCGAGAAGTTGACCAAGGGCAGGGGATTGACCATAATCGTATCGCGCGTCGTGCCCGTACAGCCGTTGTCTAAAGTCACCGTCAATTCAACGGGATATTGACCGGTTGCAGGATAAACATTTTCAAAGCTTGGTGTTTCAGCCGAGTCGAATTCAGGTGTCTGAGCGGAGTCGAAGACACGGCTTCCAAAGACCCACTCCCATTCCGTTACAACACCGCCCTCAGGCACCGTTAAATCCTCAAACTCCACTTCAGCGTTCTCGCAGGGCGGGCTAAAGCCAAAGTCGACGCTCGGCGCAACCCCCACAATATCCACCTCCACCGTATCGCGGCCCACACATCCGTTGGCATTGATGGCCTCTACCCAATACTCCCCGCTCTCCTGCGGCTGTATAAAAGGCGTCGTCTCGTCGGTGCTCCAGAGGTATTCCTCCGCTTCCGCAAATCCTGAGGCGAGGAAGAGGTCATTGCCGAGGCAGAAGGTGGGAATGTCGATCAGGTCTGCCGTTACCGGGAATGAGTCGACATCCACAAATATTTCAGGACTCGTATATGAACAACCCAGCGTATCTGAAACGGTTACCGAGTATAATCCTTCTTCGGTTATGGTAATGGATGAGGTGGTTTCGGAGGTTGACCATTCAATGGAATAATCATCTGTGTTCAAATCGGTATCATACGAAAGGACATCTAAGGCACAGAGAACTTCATCTTCAAGCTTGAAAGAGCCATCAAATATTACTTCTACTGAATCAGTACTGGTGTAACCGAATAAATCAGTAACGGTGAGTTCATACCATCCTGATTCATTGACTACGATAGAACTGTCTTGACTTCCCGTAGACCAATCATAGGTTCTATACCACGGCTTATAGCCAATAAGGGTGGTGTCGCAGAAACCATACTCAACTACTATTTGGCGAGGTAGATCAATCGGAGGGGCGTATTTGTAGCGGAGGTATTGCTCAATTTCAAGGACTGACTCCTCACCTAAAGAATCACTGAAGAATAGAATTTCAGCATAATCACCATCCCAATAACGAGCATTAAAACCTCGATCATTTGTAATGTATTGCGCAGTCAGATTGTCAGTAGGATTTATTGTCAGAATTTCATAGTCAATTGGTTTTTCAAGCGCTAGTGGGTCTTGTTCGATCCCATTCGTTCTGGTTGTGCCGTTGCGTATAAATTCCGAAGTACTAGTCGAGCTGAACATAAGCGCAGGATCAGTGCTTCCATGAAATTGGAAAAGATTGGGGTGCCCGAATATTACTACTCTCTGATTTACTAATTCGGGAGAGTGTTTATAAACTAAGAATATTGTACGAATGTTAGTAAGTTCACTAAAATCCATGAAGTCATTCTCGCCGTCAAAACGAAGTACCCCATGGCTATTGAGTGAATCAAATGACTCGATGTAAAGCGGCCTGTTGATTATAGCAGGTGAAACGGCATCATTGGATGCCGAGCTTTTGTCACCCCATGATACAACGGTATTCCCTTCTGCCAATACATTTTCGGTCCCATCCAGCCAAAGGATCATCTCGCCGTAATTGGAAGGATTCGTGCAATAGAACTCCGAGATAACTTCAATAAACTCAGTCTTATTTTGATTGCAGCCTGAGTTCGAAGTTGTATTTATCTCTACTTCATAAAATCCTTCAGAAAGTGAGGGCAAAGTAAATGTGCTTGAAGAAGAAGTGATAATGGATGTGCCGACTTCATCAAAAACCTCTATTGATAACGATTCAATTTCATCAAAAGGAATGGTGGCGTTGATGAGCAATTCGTTTTCTTGATTTGCACATAGCGTTGGTGATCCTATCTCAAACTCGAGCTCACCCGGAATGACTACTTGAGAACCGGTAGTTCCTAAGCATCCAGCGGAAGTTTCGATTAACAAATCAATTTGATAAGTCCCTCCCGAATTGAATGTAATTTGGGCCGAAGACTCTGTAGCAAACTCATCACCTTGATAAAGCCATGAATAATTAGTGATGATTGATCCGTCTGATGTAGTTGACTCATCGTTTAATTCAACTCCAAATTCTAAGCAGGTCAATGAACTCGAGAATGAGGTTTCAGGGGCAGTCCCACTAAACTCTATGTCTATAGTGTCTTGGGCTATACATCCATTTTCATTTGCTACTTCAACCCAATATTGCCCTTCAGCGAGGGGGGTAATACTTTCTGAATCGGATGAATTTGACCACTCAATCGTCTCGTATGTTTCAATTCCACTAAGCGAAAGCATATTTCCTTCACAAAACGTATTCGGCGCTGAAATCTCTACCATTTCGGGAAAGTTATCAATTGAAACCTCTACGATTGGACTGGTGTAACTGCATCCCTCAAGATCTGTAGCGGTGAAGAAGTAATCGCCTGCTTGGCCAATTAAAAATGACGGTTGGTTTGAACCATCTTGCCATTGAAATTCAAAGCCAGCTAGGTCAGGATTCCAAAGGCTGTCTTTATTCGAGCAAAGACTGAAATCATTTAAATAATTTCCGGGGAAAGTGATTTCTATTGTATCTGTGGAAGTTAACCCGAAAATACTGGTGGCTTCTACCCAGTATTTTCCGGGGGTACTTACCTCAATACTCAATTCTTCTGATCCTGTGCTCCATTCTACATCTGAGTAGCGATTGGGAATAGAGAGGGTAAAAGGACAAAAATCACCTCTATTTATATCAGGCCCAAGATCTACAGGGGGTGCATATTTATTGAACAAATATTCTTCAATTAATAGAATCTCATTTTCCTCCAATTGCCTTGAAAAGAGAATTAGTTCCGCAAATGAACCATCCCAGAAGCGATTGTTTATACTTCTATCTTGCCCAAGTTGGTTAATTCTCAAATTGCCGTTCGCACTTAGCACTAAAACGGTGTATTCTTCATTTTTCTGAAGTAACGTTGGAGTTTGAGGTACTCCATTAACTCTTGCATTTCCATTTAAAACTAATGGATTTGCAAATGCTGAACTAAATAAACTTTGACCTGCCACACCGTGAAAATCAAAAAAACTGGAATGGCCAAGAATAGGTTCAGGTGTCGAGGAATTGCCGGTGTTATGATTGGCGATTATAAATACAGTCCTAATATCGCTCTCATCAAATGAAAAGTTATAGGAATCATCCAAGCCATCCAGAGAAATTACCCCATTATTGTTTAAAATCTCAACGTTCGGGATATATGTTCCTTGTTTATCTTGAAAGCTTTGGGTCAATAAATTTCCGTTTTGGGCATAATCATTCCATTGCATAACCTTATCCGAAGAATTCACTGTGATCCCACTATCGGCAATTAGCCAGAGGGATAGGTCAGGTGTTCCAGCAGGTGTTTGAGAGAAAACCTGGACAAGGTTAAGAGAGAACAGTAAAGTTAGAAAGGTTCTTATCGTCATGATCTTATACAGACGTAACTGAATAATCTGTGGGAAGCCAAATCTCGACTGGCTATCGTATATTTCTTTAACAACGAAACTTTTTGTGTCTTTGTGTCTAAACATAGTGCAAATTAAAGCTTAATGACTAGAAGTATCCTTTGGAAAAGAAGGTTAAGTAGAACACTACAAAAGATATGTGATTTTAATTTAAGAAAGATTTTAGATGTTTTTTCTACACGAGGTAAACTTAGAATAAGGATTAAACGATTAAAGTCTGAGCAAAGATACCGTCCGTTTAAATTGAAGATCGGTGACCTATTAATTTCTGGGCCAGATAAAGCGAGTTTTGCTAGTATGTGGGAAGAAATTTATTTCAACGAAATCTATGCCTTCAGTTCGAGTTCAAAAGAAAAACTAATTCTCGATATAGGAGCTAATATAGGCTTAAGCGCTATGTATTTTAGTCAAAAATATTCAACAGCAGTTATTCATGCTTATGAAGCTGACCCAACTATATTTGAATATCTAAAAGAAAATATTGCAATCAATTCTATTAAGAATGTGTACCTGCACAATAAAGCAATATGGAAAAAGGATGGATGTTTAGAATTTCACTCTGAAGGAGCAGATGCAGGAAGAATTAGTAGTGAAAGCTTGCATAGAAATACAATAACAGTTGAAGCCGTTAGTCTGGAAGAAGTAATGCTCAGCTTTGGTAAAGAAATTGATTTTGTTAAAATGGACATTGAAGGAGCTGAAACAGAAGTCATACTTTCCGTTTCTAGCACTCTGGCATTAGTGCGAAATCTTTTTATTGAATACCACTCAACAAGAGAAGAGATTCAAAGCCTGAATAAAATTTTAGCTGTTCTTACCGATAATGGTTTCAGATATAAGCTGTACAATACCTTTGGAGAAATACCTTCTAAGCCATTCTTAACTTTTGATAACCACTATCTCGGAATGGATTTGCAGATTAACATTATCGCAAGAAGACAAAATTAATGGCAAAAAAATTACCTGTTCTTTTCCTTACTTACAATAGGCCAACTCACACACGTCAGGTACTATCTTCCATTTTGGAATACGGACCTTCAAAACTGTACATTTCATCTGACGGACCCAGAAGTGATGATGACGAGATGAAAGTTACAAAGGTGCGCGATATTCTGAATAATCAAACTTATTCAATTGAGGTTTTCAAAAAGTATTCCTTAACTAATAAGGGCTGTGCAGAAGGCGTTAGAAGTGCAATTGACTGGTTTTTTCAAAATGAGGAAGAAGGTATTATTTTAGAAGATGATTGTTTGCCAAATGAATCGTTCTATAAATTTTGTGAGGAGTTGATAGAAAAGTATCGAAGCTCAAATAAGGTATTTCATATTTCCGGAAATAATTTTCAGTATGGACATCAAAGAGGAGAAGCTGATTATTATTTCTCAATTTTTAATCACGTATGGGGTTGGGCTACCTGGAGAAGAACTTGGAATCTATACAAGCATAATGTTGACCAAATTGACACTAAAAAGATAGGCGAGTTTGTAAATGATGATAAAATCTCACATTACTTCACCCCGATCTTTAAAAAAACATTTGCCGGGGAGATTGATACTTGGGATTTTCGTTATATGTATAGTTGCTGGTTAAATAATGGGCTATCAATTGTGCCAAATAAAAACTTGGTCTCTAACATTGGCTTTGGTGAAGATGCCACTCATACTAAAGCCACTAATTCAATTCAAAATAATAATGCTGCACATGAGCTGACCTTCCCATTATCACATCCAGTTACAACTGTCATTCATAAAAAAGCGGATAGATTCACTTTTAAGACCATATTTATTCGCAAAGAGAGTTTTCATGATTATATATTGAGAAGGGTCAAACGATTAATCGGTAAGATTTATACAAAGTGAAAATACTACACGTCTCCACTCTTTCTTCAGGGGGGGCATTTAACGCTGCCAATCGTTTACATCAAGGCCTTAAGATAAACGGTGTCGATTCTGTTTTTCTAACTTTAAAGAAGCATAGTAGTTCAGATGGGCTCACCTTTCCGGCATTTGGTCTATACGGTCTTACTGTCAAAAAAAGACTTTTTAGTCGTTTGGGTCTCCGCCCCTTAAGTTCGTTAGATAGACTTAAAGACTATGAGGGATTGGGGAAAAAAGTGGAAGCCTTTGCCTTGCCAAGTTCTGATTATAGCCTAGGAGGGTATATTAACAGATTTTTAAAGCCAGATATTATCAACCTTCATTGGGTTTCAAACTTCCTTGACTATAAAGAATTTTTCAGTTCGGTTAATGTCCCTGTTATCTGGACCCTGCACGATGAACAGCCTTTCTCCGCCTATTGGCACTATTCCAACGATCGGATTCAAACCCCTGAGGCCAAAGAGATTGAAAAACGGTACTTTAAGATCAAAGATGAAGCACTCAACTCATTTCATCATCAACTCAGTATTGTCGCCCCGAGTCAATGGCTCTTGGATCAATCCAAAAACAGCCCACTTTTTAAAGACTACACTCATAAATTGATCCGATATGGGTTAGATACCGACGTATATCGAATGACTCAAGCTCTACCCAAGAGCTTTGATTCAGATCAAATCGCAAAAGACAAAGTCAAACTCCTTTTTATCTGTCAGTCGGTTTCAAATCAGCGGAAGGGCATGAAAGTGCTCTTAGACGCTTTCAGCCAACTGGATAAAAACAAGTATCAGATCATTGCCGTAGGGGAAGCAAATGAAGAGTTCAAAATGGAATTGAGTCCATCCACCATCTACACGGGTTCCGTTTCCGATGAGGAAGAACTCGCACGCATCTACAATTTTTGCGATGCCATGATCATTCCGAGCAAACAGGATAACCTGCCCAACACCATGCTTGAATCACTTTCTTGTGGGACACCCGTGATCGGTACACCCGCTGGTGGTATTGCCGAAATTCTTTTAAATCCCGAGCTTGGGATTCTGTCAGAATCTCACGATCCTGCAGACCTAGCTAGTGCCATCAGGAACTTTTCGCTGAAACGTTTTGATTGTAAATTAATTTCAACTTTTGCCCGGGACGCCTTCTCTTTGGATTATCAAGCAAAACAGTATCTCACCCTCTACAAAGAGGTTTTAGATCAGCGGAAAGTATAGCTTTGCACCAAGGAGCAAAAGTTCACTCCTCCATCTAAATTAAGCTTGGGTCTTGCTGAGCTTTGGACCTACTTTGTTCGCCGAAGCTAGTTAGCGTAGGAGAACAGTTTATACTAGATTTGCCCTGTGGAACAAAAGATCACCCCACCATCCAAACTGAGTCTAGGGCTTAATGAACTGTGGCAATACAGAGAGCTCTTTTACTTCTTCACTTGGCGTGATATTAAGGTAAAGTACAAGCAGACCTTCCTCGGTTTTGCTTGGGCTATATTGCAGCCCTTTGTCTTGATGGTCATCTTCTCCGTCTTTTTCGGACGGGCCCTCAATGTACCTAGCGATGGGATTCCTTATCCCCTTTTTGCCTTTTCCGGATTGATGCTTTGGAACGTGTTTTCTACCGGACTTTCGGGAGCTGGAAACTCAATGGTCTCCAATGCAAACATCATTAAGAAGATCTACTTCCCCAGACTGATTATCCCGATGAGTTCCATTTTGGTGGCGGTATTTGATTTTTTCATGGCTTTCTTGGTCTACATCGGGTTAGTCATTTACTATGGGTACGGTCTGTCTTGGGAGCTGCTTTATATCCTGCCTCTAAGCTTGCTTCTAACTATTATTGCCACTTTTGGACCAGGGACTCTTATCGCCGCCATGAATGTGAAGTACCGAGACTTTCGGTATATTCTTCCCTTCTTGATTCAAATCCTGCTCTTTCTCACTCCGGTAATTTATCCGGTCTCAATGCTCGGAAACTATCCTTGGCTACAGAAGCTTTTAGCCATTAACCCCATGTATGCACCTATTTCACTTATTCGAAATGCGCTGGTTGATCGACCGCTGGAAACGAACCTCGTTTTGGTAAGTGTCATTTCCGGCTTAGTGCTTTTTATCATTGGGATCATATATTTCCGCAAAACGGAAAGTTATTTTGCTGATTTAGCTTGATTATCTTTACCGAATGAAGCCTATCGTTGAGGTAAAAGGATTGTGGAAGGAGTATCGTCGAGGGGCTCAGAAAGAAAAATACCTCAGTTTAAGAGATAATTTCCTTAAGGGCTTGAAGCCGTCTTCTAAGAAAGAGACTTTCTGGGCATTGGAGGATATAAACTTTGATGTTTATCCGGGCGATAGTTTAGCCATAATCGGAAAAAACGGGGCAGGCAAATCTACGTTGCTTAAGATACTCTCCCGAATTACTCCACCTACTAAGGGTGAAATCACACTACGCGGCCGCTTGGCTTCATTGCTTGAAGTGGGGACTGGTTTTCACCCGGAACTTACAGGCAGAGAAAATATCTACCTTAATGGATCGATATTAGGTTTGGGTAGGAGTGAAATCAACCGTCAATTCGATGCCATTGTCGACTTTTCAGGAGTTGAGGCTTTTCTGGATACTCCGTTGAAGCACTATTCTTCGGGTATGCAGCTTCGATTAGCATTCGCTGTGGCTGCGCATTTGGAACCTGAAATTCTAGTAATTGATGAGGTATTGGCAGTTGGAGACTCAGTATTTCAGCAGAAATGTATCGATAAAATGACTCAAGTTAGTCAGAGCGGAAGAACCATTCTTTTTGTAAGTCACAATTTTCAAGCAGTGAAAAATCTTTGTTCAAAAGCTATTCTTCTCAATCAGGGAAAAATGGAAACAGAAGGTTCCGTCGATGAGATTATTTCCAAATACCGCATGAACTTTAGGACTGCTGAACCTGAAGAAAAACTTCTGGAGATTGAAAATCGACGAGGAAGTTTGGATTTAATATTCGATAGGCTCTACACCAATGCTTCTGAGATTGAGTGGGGCGATCGGCTAAAAATCGGCCTCAAGCTCAAAACAAATGCGAAAGGTAAGTATCATCAATTGGAGTTTGGCCTTGCCCTTCAAGATGAATTTAATCGAAATATTATTCACATCTCCAATAAGTATAAAAAGGTAGCCGTGGACAGGCATCAAAGTGACGAAGTGATTTATTGGTTTGAAATAGAAAATCCTCTAAGGCAGGGTAGGTACTCCTTGGTATTGTTTCTTCGAGCAAATGATGTCATCCAGGACTGGATAACTGACTTTCTTTATATCGAAATTCCGGAAGGAAATCGATACAAGTATCATAATTCTTCTGAGATTCAAGGTTTAGTATTGCCTGATTTTACTTTTACTGAAAAACGAACTCAGTGAATTTCCAGCTCAAGAAAATAGCAAGATTTTTCGGTCGAACGATCGGAAAAAGGAGAGCGGAAAACTTAATTGTATTTCTGCAAAAATGCACCGATGCCAATATTTTGAAGTTGGCATTGAATCATTATGGCATATTGAAATATGAAGACATGACAATATCCGGTGAAAAATTTGTTTTGGAGGAAATTGTCAAAACCTGTACTGAGTCGGATGACGTTTTGATTGATGTCGGAGCAAATGTTGGAGAATACTCGCGGGCCTTACTTTCTCTATTCCCGGATTCCAGAATTCTGTCCTTTGAGCCTAATCCGATTACTTTTCAAGATTTAAAAGAGAATGTCGATACAGAAGTGTATAATTTGGCTATCTCCACAAAAATTGGCCAGTTGGAATTTTACACATCTGAAGAGCAGGTTCGAAGTACACAAGCCTCTTTTGCACGTGAAAGCATTCCCAAGGACGAAACGGTAAAGAAAATATTAGTAGAAAGCATGAGACTTGAGGACATTTTTGTGGAGAAGGAAATTTCAAAAGTTGGTCTCCTTAAAATTGATACTGAAGGATTTGACTTGGAGGTAGTGAAGAGCTGCGGTGAGAGTATCGGCACTATTAAATTCATTCAATTTGAATTCAATGAAAAATACGTCTACACACGAACTTTTCTGAAGGATTTTCACGACGCACTCAGTCAAACCCACGGACTCTTCAGAATAGATTCGGATAGGCTGCACGATATTCAGGATTATCTAGCAGTGCATGAAATATTTCGATATCAGAATATACTTGGGATTCGAAAAGATTTAATTCCAAGGGCACTTAGGGAAATTAAAGTGCAATGAAGGTTAGTATAGTTGTACCATCTTATAATCAATCTAAGTTTGTTGAAGAAACAATTGCCTCTCTTATTTCAGAAAGTAGTGAAGTGATTGTTTATGATGGAGATAGTATTGATGGAACGCAGAAAATATTAGAGAAGTATGATGAGAAAATTTTCTTTTGGAAAAGTGAGACCGATGGCGGTCAGAGTGATGCTATAAATAAAGGCTTAAGAAAGATCACTGGCGAGATTATCAACTGGATCAATAGCGATGACTATTTGGAAAAGGGAGCTTTGGAATGCATCGAAAAAGCTTTCTATAATTCAGATGTAAATGTTTATATCGGCAAATCAAATATTGTCCAAGACGGAAAGATTCTTCGCCAATCCCGGGGCACGGATGTCTTTCCAAAAAATTTGGCCAAAACTATTGGGCAAGCGCGCATCGATCAACCCGAAACTTGGTGGCGTAAATCGATAATTGACGAAATAGGCCCGCTCAATGAAAACCTTCACTACACCATGGACCGCGATTGGTGGGTGAAATACCTACTTCGCTATGGTCTGAACGGTATAAAGAAAGAAGATGTCATCTTGGCCAATTTCCGCCTTCACGGAGCGTCAAAAACCGTAAGTCAATCTTCCGCCTTCAATCACGAGCGAAATGCCTATTACAGGTCAATGGCTGAGCATTATGGCCTCAAGGGAATTGCTAAAATTTTGGAAAAGGAGTTGGACGCAGGCATCATCCCCATGACAAATATGCCTCAACGAGTGAATATGGATACTCTGCTCAAATCATATTCCTACTTTTTACTTTTGCTTGCTGATGAGGCTTATGTTCAAGGCAATCACAAAAAAGTTAAATCCATTCTCCATTCTTTAGACATTAGTCATCTATCGGAAGAAGACGCCATTTTTGCAGACAAGTTGAAGAGCCGATCTCACTTACCCAAATCATTGATTCGAATTGCTCGGAAGCTGAAGAAATGAAAGTTTCTGTAATTATACCTTCATTTAATGGTGCGGGCCGCCTTCCTTCACTGCTATCTTCTCTGAAAAGGCAGGTTAAATCTGCCGATGAAATAATAGTTGTTCTGGATGGGTCCTCTGATAACAGTGAAGAAATCCTAGTTGAATGGAAAACAATATTACCACTGAGAGTTATAAAACAAGATAACAAGGGTAGGGCAGGAGCGAGAAATTCAGGAGCCGAACTTGCCTTACATGAAATTCTTATATTCTATGATGATGATATGGATGTTGAGAAAAACTCTATTCAAAAGCATCTTGACGCTCACCGTCAGTATAAATCGATTGTAGTTGCCGGGCAGCAGCTGGAACTTGAATCAGATTCTGAATTCTCTCGTTATAAAGCTTGGCTGACTAAAAGGTGGGTTCGAGGCTTGGGAAAAGAAGGAGTAATTCTCTCGGTTTCGAATCTTTTTCTCACTGCAGCTAACATGAGTATAAGAAAGATTGATTTCAAAGCCCTTGGTGGGTTTGATAAGCGATTAAAGGATGCAGAGGACTTTGATCTGGCAGCACGTGCACATGTGCAAGGGATAGGTGTTTATTACGATCCGAAAAACCTTGCATACCATGCATCATTTGACACTTTCAAAGATTATACTATTCGTCAGAGACAGTATAGATTAGGTCATAAAATATTGTGGTCTTTACGTAAAAATGAATCCTACTCGTCGATATACAGGAAATATCAAGTAAAGCTTTCAAAATTCAATGCAATCATTTATTACTTTGTTTCTCCTCATCTGTTAAAATGGGCGGACAGAGGATATTTTGGTTTTCTACCTGTCAAATTGCGCTACAATATTTTCCAAAGATTAATAACAGCATTGACCGTATATTATCCCAATCGAAAGCTCTGAAAAAAGTTACTTACATAGTTTCAGATATTGATAAAGCTTTGGCTTTTGAATGGGTAGCCACCTATCTCAATAAGGATGAATTTAGTCTTGGTTTTATTCTCCTGAATAGGGGGAATTCCGCTTTAGAAGACTTCCTCCGTGATCACAAAGTTCCGGTGAAACGCTTATTTTTACCGCGGGGTTGGCGCTTATATCTACTATTTTTTAAGCTTTGGTGGATTCTACTTTGGTCTAGACCTGATATCATTCACACTCACCTCCGCTATGCATCCTTGCTCGGGGTTACGGCTGGTTTTTTTGCGGGAATAAAAAAACGCATTCATACACGTCATCATTCTACCTCTAACCATCTATACCATCCTCATGCCGTTAAAACGGATAAATGGATTACCGCGCTTAGCACCCGGGTAGTGGCTATCTCTAAGGTGGTAGAGAAAGTCTTAATCGAAAAAGAAAACGCGGACTCAAAAAAAATCCATTACATCCCCCACGGTTTTAATCTCCAATATTTCGGAAACCAGAAGGTTGAAAAAGTTCAAGAACTAAAAACAAAGTATCTGCCTCAAAGGGCTTTTCCCGTGATCGGAATCATATCCAGATATTTGGAGCTTAAGGGAATCGAGTACGGTATAGAAGCGTTTAAGAGGTTATTGCAAAATTATCCTCAAGCACATCTGATTATTGCCAATGCGACAGGACCTTATAAAAAAGTCATAGCGCAAAAGCTTTCTTCACTTAAGCCCGCTCAATACACTGAAATAATTTTCGAACCCAATATTAACTCACTGTATGACACATTCGATGTCTACCTGCATCTTCCTATATATGTTGATGTAGAAGCCTTCGGACAAACTTATATAGAATCTTTGGCCTCAGGAATACCATCGGTTTTTACTCGTTCGGGAATCGGCTGCGAAATACTGAAAGACCAAGAAAATGCTTTGATCGTTCCATACAAAGATGCTGAGGCAACGTATCTCGCCATCAGACGGATATTAGAAAATAATAACCTCAGAGAGAAACTAATCGCAAATGGTAAATTAAGCATTCAGGATTTTAATCTGAAATCCTTTATTTCACGCCTCGAAAACCTTTACCGTGACTGACTTCTCGATCATCGTTCCGACATTTAACCGAGGTGAACTACTAAGGGAAACTCTGAAAACGCTTAAAGAGATCGACTACGACAATTTTGAAATCATCGTAGTAGATGACGGAAGTACTGACCATACGGAGGAAATTGTGAAGCCATTTTTAAATAATCAAATTCATTATTTCAAAAAGGAGAATGCGGAAAGAGGCGCCGCCCGAAATTACGGTGCAAAGCAAGCAAAAGGACGATATATTAACTTCTTTGATTCGGATGACTGGGCATATTCTGATCACCTTCAATTAGCATCAAAGGTATTAAAGAGTGGAAGCCAACCGGAAGCTTTTGCTCTTTCTTATGAGATTCGCAATGAACCGGGTAAACTTCTGCAGACAAAGATCTTGAATGGAAGAGTATCTGAATTTATCGCCAACGGCAATGACCTTAGTTGCAACGGAATCTTTATTCGGAAGGACATTGCTTTGGAACATCCGTTCTCTGAAAAAAGAGCCTTATCAGCTTCAGAAGATTACGAGCTTTGGCTCAGGCTTTCCGCCAGATATCCATTCCATTGCTACCCCCTTGTGTCTCATGCCGTGGTGCACCACGATATGAGAAGTACATTGAACTTTAATCCTGAACCTCTAATAAAAAGAAAGCTTCTCATGCTAGAACTGGCAGAAGCCGATACGCAGGTCAGAAATCGATTTAATATCACACGGTTAAGATATGCAGCCTACTCATACATAGCCCTCCATATTGCGCTTTCAGGCTCTAAAAAAGGAATGGCTCTGCAATGGTATATGAAGAGTTTACGGTTAAGACCAATGCAGTTTTTATCACGCCGCTCGGCTGCAATTGTCAAACACTTACTTTTGTTATAGAATGTCACGGGTGCTCTACCTCACATACGATGGCTTAACCGACCCCTTAGGTCAAAGTCAAATTCTACCCTATCTGGAGGGCTTAAGCCAAAAGGGTCACGATATCCATATTCTGTCTTTTGAAAAGCCGCGCGCCTTTGCTCGATTAGAGAATACCATTCGGAAACGCTGCGAACATTATAACTTGATCTGGACGCCGCATACCTATACCAAAACGCCTCCCGTCTTATCTACTCTCAAAGATTTACAGGAACTGGAAAAGGAGGTGCGTCGATTGCACGCCGATCAAGCCTTTGACCTGATTCACTGCCGTTCTTACCTCACCGCTTTAGTTGCCTTGAAGCTCAAACGAGAAAAGGGCATCCCCTTTATTTTCGATATGCGGGGTTTCTATGCCGATGAACGGGTGGACGGAAAAATTTGGAACCTGACCAATCCCGTTTACAAGCGGATCTACGATTACTTCAAAGTAAAAGAGCGCGACTTTTTAGAAGGGGCAGATGCCATCGTTTCCCTTACCCATGAAGGAAAGCGGGAAATCGAAAACTGGTACGTGGAGAAAGAACTTTACGGGGGAGGAGAGTGGATGTACAATTACGATAGGGCTCAGAAAGTTCAAGCCAAGACTACCGTGATTCCCTGCGCCTGCGATACGGAGCATTTTGATTTCAGAAGGATTACCGAAAATAAGCGCGTCTGGCTGCAGGCCGTTTATGGGATAGACCCCGACTTTGAGTACTTGGGCTATGTAGGATCATTGGGTACCTGGTATATGGCCGATGAAATGCTCGACCTCTATAAGGTATTGCTCGGGCATAATCCCAAGCTGCGGTTTTTGATCTTGAGCCACGATGACTTGGATGCCTTTCGGGAGCGAGCTGCTGAATTGGGAATCCCTCAGTCTTACATCGTTCACATTACCGCCGAGCGAAAGGATGTGCCCGCCCTGATGAGCTTGATGTCGGCATCCGTTTTCTTTATCCTTCCCGCTTATTCCAAAAAGGCCTCCAGCCCCACCAAGCAGGGAGAACTGATGGCGATGGGCGTGCCCGTGATTTGCAATGCGGGAGTGGGAGATACCGCATCCATTGTAGAGCGCTACCAATCGGGTATGGTTGTATCGGATTTTACCGAAGCAGAATACGAGAGGGTAGCCGAGCAATGGTCTACTATTGTTAGTGCTGACAAAGGCGTTATCCGTCGGGGTGCCGAAGCGTATTTTTCATTGGAGAAGGGAGTTAATAGGTATTGTGAAATATATAACCAATTTGAAGTATACACCGGAATAATTAGCAATGACAAATGAAACTCATTCTAAATGTATTATTTGTGAGTCAACCTCATTATCTGCATTAAACGTCTACCAAAATGCCTATTTGACAAAATGTGACAAGTGCAAGATGGTTTTTTCTTCACGAATTCCTACGAGCAATCAACTGGATAATTATTACAAAAACTACAATCGAAGTAGGGGAATATCCAATCTTACATTAAAAAAATATGCATATCTACTCCGTCAGTTTGAGTCCTACCGAAAATTGAACAGAGTACTCGACGCGGGCTGTGGTTCCGGTTTCTTTTTAGATGTTGCGAATAAACTCGGTTGGCAAGCTGAAGGTACTGAAATTGGAAATGAAACCGTTGAGTTTTGTCAAAATAAAGGCCTGAAAGTTCATGAAGGTAGTGTGGAGGAGATTTCATTTAATAACAAGTTTGACATAATTACATCTTTTGAAGTTATAGAGCATTTGATTGATCCGATAAATCATTTACGGCGACTATACGATCTGTTGAGGCCAGGTGGGATACTATATATCACTACACCTAACTTTAATGCAGTTACTCGCTATATTCTGAAAACCGAATGGAACATTATTACATACCCTGAACATTTGGCGTATTTTACGACGTCGACTTTAGATAAAGCATTGACCCAAGTGGGATTTAAGAAAATTTTTATGCGAGCGGATGGGATAAGTGTCGACCGCTTAAAAAAGTCGTTGATAAGTAAAAAGAAAAGTAAGATACTCGGCCCGACTGATAAGAATAAGTCCAGGGAAATTTTCACAAACGAATCCTTACGCCAAGCAAGTGAAAACAATTTTGCAGTAAAGTGTTTGCGTAAATCAATAGATGCGGGACTGAATTTATCTCAATCGGGTGAATTCTTAAAAGGACTCTATCTTAAAAAATGATTAAAGCTTTATTTGTCTGTCCATACCCCCACGGTCGTGCGCCTTCCCAGCGGTTTCGCTTTGAGCAGTATTTGGATTCTTTAGAGGTCAATTATGACTTGCATTCTTTTTGGTCTCCTGAAGAGTGGCCTCGTATTTATCAAGACGGAAGTATTAAGTATAAAGTATTAAGAACGATAGCCGGATTTTGGAGGCGACTCCTGTTGCTTGGTCAAGTCAGGAAATATGACAAAGTTTTTATCCACCGTGAAGCTACTCCCATCGGTCCGCCCTGGTTTGAGTGGGCGGTAGCCAAACTTTTCCGAAAGAAATTAATTTTCGACTTTGACGACGCCATTTGGCTGCCCAATTCATCCAAAGCCAACGAGAAGCTGGCAGGAAAACTCAAGTTCCACGGCAAAACCGCCTGGATCTGCTCTTGGGCCACCACCGTCATCACGGGAAATGAATTCCTCGCCAATTACGCCCGAGCCTTCTGCAACGATGTCCGCATTATCCCCACGACTATTGACACTGAGCATCACCATAATCCTGATTTGTATGTGCATGATGGGACCAAGTGGGTTAAAAAAGCTGATGTGGCTGCAGGTGATCACGAATCTGACGAAGAGCTTTTAGCTGCTAGCTGTTGGCCTTTAGCCGATGATCGTGATAGGGACAATTTAGGCAAAGAAAAGGTGAAAGGTGAAGATTCTAAACATGGACACAAGTCCGATGAAGAGCCATTAGCTGCTAGCCGTTGGCCTCTAGCCGATGATCGTGATAGGGACAATTTAGGCAAAGAAAAGGTGAAAGGTGAAGATTCTAAACATGGACACAAGTCCGATGAAGAGCCATTAGCTGCTAGCCGTTTGCCTTTAGCTAATCAACGAGAAAGTCACCACCACTCAAAAACAGACAAAAACGTGTCCCCCTCAGTGGAGGGGGTGGCTCCGACGAAAGGAGGAGCCCCATACGGGCTTCCTACGGTCGCGGGGGATGGGAATTTAGAGGATAACCAATCGGATACGGAGTTACCCACTCGCGAAGATCAGCTGACAGCAGGTAGCCTGAAGCCTGCAGCCTCTCAACAGTCAACGAAATCCTCCAACACCAATAAACAACCTGAAGCCACAAGGGATAAGCCAGAAGCCGGGACAAAACAGCCTGCAGCCTCTCAACAGTCAACGAAATCCTCCAATACCAAAAGCCAGCCTGAAGCCGACAGCCTGCAGCCTGAAGCCAATCCAAACGAAATTGAACAAACAGAACAAACCTCTCTCAATACCCAATACTCAATACCCAATACCACTATTGGCTGGACGGGAAGCCATAGTACGTTAAAGCAATTAATCCCCCTCTTCCCCCTCCTCGAAGAAATCCACGCCAAAAGCCCCTTCCGCTTCCTCCTCATCGCCGACATACCCCCCGACACCATGCCCGACTTTGTGGAGTTCCGCAAATGGAAAAAGGAAACCGAGATTGAGGATTTATTGGAAATGGACATTGGCATAATGCCCCTCTACGATACCGATTGGGAACGCGGAAAATGCGGATTCAAAGCCCTGCAATACCAAGCCCTCCGTATACCCGCCATCGTATCCTCCGTAGGCGTCAACACCGAGATCGTCGTGGACGGCCGCACGGGGTACTGCTGCGAGTCCTTTCCACTGGGCCAAGCCACACAATGGAAAGCAGCCCTCTCAGACCTACTCCAAAACCCCGAAAAAAGAGAAGAGATGGGCCACGCCGCCCGCCAACACGTAATAGACAACTATTCCGTCCGCTCCCAAGAAACCGCCTTTCGAGAAGTCTTGGTTAGGTAAGCTACCATTTTAAACTTGTGTAATTGAATGCCGATTAATTGCGGGGTTTCGACTCCGCTCAACCACCTTTGATCCCTTCAATTGCACAACCGGGAGGATTTAAGATCATCGAGCTAATCCAAGATTGATGTTTTTTCTTTTTGAGCGAACACAACACCGTCCATCATCTTTAAATTCCACGCCCTTCTCTTCTGAACTCCTATGCAAATCTGCCCCATAAGATGGCTCGGACGTCGTGCAGCAATAACGGTCGTAGACCCGTTTCAGGGTAAAAAGGGTTTCAAGAAAGATGAATATTAGCAAGACTGATGTTCCGATTCGGATAGATGACTCAGACACTGCGCGCGTCCGTTTTTATCCCCCCGGTACGGGTCTTCGAGGGGTTTTGCGCCCACCCTAATTGATCCAACATAAGGACTCTCATAGCGCAAAAATTGCCTTTCGACGTCCTTGATTTTTATTCGTGTCGTGTTTGTTTCTAAAGGAACTTATGAGATCGCTGCGCTAAGTTGCTCCACTTTTTATCAAGAAAAAGTGGAAAGCGAGAAAAACATTCGAAGTACCAATTGCTCTTACAACTGAATCCTTGTTAAAAATCACTTATTCTAATTCGAGAACAGCCAAAAAGGAAAACTGTCTTCCAACGACTTCTCGATTACCTTCCTTAGGTCGGTGAGATTGCTTCCCGCCAAGTTCCTACGCGCTAAGTTCACTTTCTTCTCTCCCGATTGTTATCGGGATCAAAGAAAGCACCCATACGGGCAGGCTCGAAGTGACAGGTCCCGTCATTGAGAGAAGAATAATCTCATAGCTCTGTACATTCATATTGAACCAGAAAAGCGGCATTGCCGCTATAGCTGAAAAAGCCAAAGGCTAAAAGCTAATCGCTAAAAGCTCTTATTTCACAAATCTAGCTATACCGAGTTTTCAACTATATTGTAAAGTAACCTCTAAGTTGAATATCCCCTCATCACCTCCTTACTCCTCGCCACCTTCGTCCTTAAATATTTTTCAACTCCCAACCGCTTCGCCTCTTTGGCCTTATGCCGAATAATAAACAAAGCCGCCACGAAGAAAGGCACCGCGGGAATCTTATACCGCGACAAAGCACCGAAATTATAGGATGAAAACCCCACGGCAAAGCCGAAAAATATGGCAAAGACCACACACATCAAAAGGAAAGAGTCATTAGAGATATACCGGTAGAATTTGAGCGGACCGACTTTCAGGAAGACAAAGAGAGTGAATATTAAGAAAAGAAAGCTCTCCACCGCTTGGGCAAACATGGCTGCTCCATTAATCTCCCAAAAATAGGGGCGGAAATAAGTGACGTTTACCGCTGCGGGAAAAACTTTGAGCATGCCCTGCCAGGAAGAGGCGTCGTATTCACCGAGTGTATAGCTTGAACCACGACCATGATTATCTGCTGTGTTAGCTCCTTCTACGTAATGCCAACCTTGCATGCTTTGGGCGGTATTAACAAAGCTATCTAATGAATATGTTGAATTGTATCTGGCAAGAATTTCCAAAGAATAAACAATAGCAACTACTGATAGTGCTGCAACCACGGGAAGAGTTAATGCCCTAAATACTGAGCTTTTTATTCGATCCCGCAAATAAAGCGTTCGCCACAATAATATAGCAGGTATTAAAGAAATGAGCACATAAGCTTTTACTACGAACATAAAATATGCACTCGCTATGATGATAAACAGAGAATTAATTTGCCAAAATTTACCAGAGGCAATTTGATTTACGTGATAGAGTAAAAGCCCCACTCCACATAAAATCAAGGAGTCTTTGCTGATACCCGATCCCCAAAAGGCAACCGAGGGAATAAATAAAACGGCAAAAGCCATTTGTTTTTCAATCTTTGGGAACTTCTCTACCATCAATAGGAAGAAATGCCAAACACCCCAATAGGTAAACAGAGCCACCAAAAGTGTAATTGAGAAATAACTACCAAACCCTAAAATATTAAAAACGGAAACTATGTTGACTACATAGTATTCGCGCGGCGCTTGAAAAGCCATCCTGATAATATAATCTAAGGCCTGAGCGCTGGTTCCTTCTATACGATGATTAAGTACCTCCCAATAAACGGACAAACCATCGGTGACAGACTGAACGACTAAGGAAGAATCTCTCCAATAAGTTCGCGTATCTCCACCATATTCATAATAAAAGGTATAAACTAAAGCGAATCCTAACCCCCCAAATAATTTCGCCGATAAACCTTTGATAAACCATTTTTGATACAGTGGATTCCGAGCATGCTTGGATTTTATTTGATAGCCTATCAAATAACAAATACCCAAGTAAACTATTGTTAAGATGATATCCAGAAAGTCCAAAAGGAATCGCGATAATTGCTACGGCAAAGAAACAAAGAATCAAAAACTAATTGATGAAAAACCTGCTCGCTATATTATTGGCAGTATTAGCGATAATCATTTTGTTAGAACATAACCTTGGCAGGTTCGGAGTAAGTTATGATCAGGCCAGACAATATGTAGCTGCCAAACAAATTAGTGAAGGCAATGGTGTAGTAAAACCTGTAATTAACAAGAAAGATCTTTCTCGCCCGGAATACAGAACACATACGGAATTCCCGCCCGGCCTTAGCTTATTGGCCTCAAGCTTGTTTTTATTCATTGACAATGTCCATATAGTTCATCTGATACTCTCTCTTCTTACTCAATTTTTATTGCTATTTCTAATCCACCGACTTTACTGTTCGATGGTCAAGAGAAGAATAAATTTGACAATTTCATTCTCAATATTTTTTCTGTATATGGTATTAAACGGTCAGTTATTACTCAGGGGAGGAACAAGTGATCTTATATGTGTGATTATTTACTTGGGTGTGGCACTGTTACTATTAAATAATTTTCATCAGCGAAAGAATAATTGGGTACTTGCCATTTCTTGTTTCATGATGGTTCTCACGGTTTATTTCAGGTATGCCTACCTGCCTTCGCTATTAGTACTTCCTTGTTATTTTCTATTTCTAAAAATTTCAAATTCAACCGATTCGTGGGCGCCCTTTTTGAAATCAGTCGTTTTTACCCTTCTTCTATCAACTCCTTTTCTCCTTCACATCTATTTCATAAACTCTGCAACAGGGTATGTAAGCGATACAGCGGGGGATACTTCAAGTTGGTATTGGGCAAACCTTATTCAGGCAAACCCATTTCCTCTTCATTCTTTTTACGAGCTATATCCTATTTTAAAGGCTATAGGTTATCCTTCTGATTACGGTTATGATCGCGGATATATTTACCCGAATTGGATTCATTTCATTTTTTATGCGGCTTCCTTATTTATTTTGATCCCCGCCTTCCTATACTATTATAGAGACTATAAGGTAAATGGCCACACAAAAAGGGTACGCTATGCACTCTATTCATCGATTTTTGGGATTGGATTGGTTGCATTTATATTTTTAGGTTCCGTACTGAAACCATCTGTTAGTGATTATTATAATTGGAGCTGGGCGAAGGTATTTCGATACTATATCTTGATTACTCTATTTCTCCAGTTCTCTTACTTTTTGATAGCCACCGGAGCGAAAGGAGTCTTCAAATGGTTAGCACTTTTAGTCTTGGGAAGCAGCCTGTGTTTTTCAATGAGTCACAAGGTGTATAATTACTCCGCAAACTATCGGTTTTTTGACTTTGAGCACAACACCAAAGTGCTAAGATCAAATGATGCCCTTCTCAATTCTTACAGACTTCATCAAGCACTTATCAAAAACTCCGAGAACTACTTCATTCTTATTGCAAATCCACATGAAGTTTCAGGTAGCTTTTCCATGATGGAACAAATGGTAGAAATAAGCAATGGAAATTTACTTTTGATTGATAATCCAGACATTAAGAATCTAAATACCTCTGAACCACTTGAAGTATTCTATATTTCTCAAAACAAAGATGACCAAATGCCTTTGGAAATTGTATCAATCATAGGTGATCAGTTTTACCTTAAAAAGGCTCTATTGCAACCCTTATGATCGCTTCAATTTTCGAAGCAAAAATGCTAAAAAAAAGATAGATGCTTCCCCGATGAGAAACCAGAGTCTGGAAATTATTGATAGTACAATAGCATTTTCAGTATTAATTCCAAAAGATACCAGGAGGGCTACCATTAATCCTTCTCGAACCCCTAAACCTCCCGGAGCTATTATGGCAGCTATACCTAAACTCCCGGCTGTAGCAAATATTAATCCTAGTTGAAATGGAAGAGAGTCGCCGGAAAAGGCTTCAATCAGAAACCAAAACCCAAAACTCCATGAAAGCCAAGTCATAACTGAATATGGTGCTAATACGAGGGCTTTTCTTCCTGTAATTCGGGGTATTTCTACTTTCCGTTTTTGAATTCTTGATAGTAGTTTATTTGAGAAATCACTTATTAAAGATGTGAAAATATACAAAGTCAAAAATAACCACAGACCGATTATAACTATTGTGATGGGAATGGATAGAAGAGTACTATTGACTACAAAAGCTCCTAATAAAAACCCCGACCATAATGAAATCATTTGAACTATAAGTGAAATGGCAGAAATGCGTTTAGTTTCGCCAAAGCCATAACTACTTATGATGCCTGCTCTTCCTATAATTATCCAAACTTTTCCGGGAATATACTTTCCAAAAACAGACATACCATTGCTTACTATACCGTGTCGCCATCTTATTCTTTCTAAGCCATACAACTGAAGGGCTTTTGACCAAGTAAAACTGTCAATTAAAAAGCCTGATACCACTAATAAGAGACTTATGCAGAGTTTGGAATAACTTCTTACATCGGGTATTTCGACATTTCTTGATTGAAAAAGAAAAATGGCTACAAAAATGAAAGACAAGCCAATAAGGTATTTCAGCCACTTCTGCATTTCAAAGAAAATCAGGAAACGTCTACAAGAACCATTTGCCAAGGTAGCGGAGTTCGCATATCTACGATTTTACCGTATTTCGAAATCAGCTTTTTGAAGCCTGTGTTCGACCAATTATTGACGTGTCCCGGAGTGTTCCCAAAGGAGTTTAAATATTTCATTCTTGCCATATTCAAAATCCGCCAAATAGGTTCGTGAGGAACGGAAATGATCAGGTAATTTTTACTCACACGAGATAGTTCTGATAGTGCACGCTCATAATTGTCTAAATGCTCCAGGACCTCAAGAAGAAAAATGCAATCAAAGGAGTTATCCTCTCTTTTCAGATCATAGACAGATTCGTTAGAGTACTTGATTGGAAAGCGAACTCTTTCAAACATTTCTATAAATCGCGGATCGAAATCAGAGACCTCGAAATGCTTGTCGATCAGAATGTCATTCAATTTTAAGCTAGACTCCCCGGGTCCACAACCTACCTCCAAATAGGTATCACATGAACTTAATGTTTGCTCGGTTAGTTCATAGATAGATTTGAAAAATCCATTTACCAATCTCTTTGAGATACTGTTAGAAGTAGAGTATTTCTGACTTTTATGAAACTCCCAAAATTCCTCGGCACTTAATTTAGCTGCGTCTTCTTCTCTCATGATAAGCTTATTTATAAAGACGATCATTATCCTGAATATCCATCCACATGGCAAATAAAAGTGACTGAAATCCAAACAGGAATGTAAAGAGAAATGCCAGAATAGTCAGTTCATTAATTTCTCGAATCCTCGTTATCCACAGGTAAATGATCTTTATCAGATAGTAAGTGCCAACCCCTAAACTGGCCGTACTAAAAATGTACAATAAGAAAAGCGGATGAAACTCGCGAATAAAATACTTGGTCCAAATCCGCTTCCAAAAACCTTTAAATAATATTCCACTAATGGTTGGAATCACCTTAGCCACTTTCATCTTCGATTGCTCGCCTACGTTGTAGATGGGCTTTATCACAATCTCCTTTACACTACAATTCTGAATGTTGAGCTTTACCAACATGTCGTTAGGCATGCCGTAACGCGGATAGATATCGTTGAGCTTAACGGACTCCAGCGCAAATAAACTCGTAGCGGTGTATCCCGTTTGCGTATCACTCACTTTCCAATAACCCGAAGCAATCTTGGTAAGTATGGACAGAACCGAATTGCCAAACATTCGGGTGCGAGGTACGATTTGCAAAGCCGCGGGATGTTTAAGCCTGTTGCCTTTTACATAGTCGATCCCTTCGGTAATTACCGGTATACAAATTCCTTCCAACTCCGCAGGGTCCATTTGTCCGTCACCGGCCATTACGGCGGTACAGTCTATTTTATTCTCCCGAGCCCATATATAACCGGATGCTATTGCTGCACCCACTCCACCATTTTCCAGATGATTGATGACTACCAATTTTTTGTCGGCCATCTCCTTCACCTCTCTCTTCGTGTGGTTTTTGCTTTGCTCATCAAGTAGCTCTTGCAAAACACGGTCAGCCCGGTTGTAGTCAAATTTTCCGATTGTTATCTGTTCATCTACTTCGGGCGTTTCCAAAGGTCTGTCTGCTTCAGCCTCTTTCAGTAATTGCATTAAAACCTCCAAAGTAGCATCCTTCGACTTATCGTTAACCACTACAATGCGATCAACAAAGTCGGGCATTGAATTTACCACATGAGCAATTTGCGTTTCCTCGTTGTACGCGGGTACTACTACTGCGATGGTTTTACCGTGGATCATAAACTGATATCTCGGCCAAAAATAGTATTTCCGATTAAGGGTAGACTCCGGATTTGGTCGAGTATTCCGTGCAATCCGATTTTAAATGCAATTGATAAAAAGATCTGATCCGCTCAAAGACAAAAATCCTTTGAGTCTCCCATTCACCTACCACCGGTCTTTTCCTGATGATAAAACGAATATTTCGTACGAAGTTCGTATTTCGGACTAAGCTTGAGTTTAGATTTCCCTCTTTCATCTCCTATCCAACTCCTATCCTCATTCCTTCTTCCTACCTTCCTCTAGCTGACCTCCTCCTATGTTGATCCTATGTCACCGCCAAGCAATGGCGAAGATGCCGCATCGTCCGATCAGAGCGTTTTTAGGAGCGTATTTAGCTGATAGAGTGAGAAGTAAGAAGTCATTTTTTTGATTTCAATCCCTCTGATTCGATCTGACGATTTCCACAAAGCGTGAAGAATTGAACCGAAAAGCAAAAAATGCACTCTTTCAATTCTCATTTTCGCCGAAGCAAGGTTTTTGTCTTTTGCAATAGCCCGGCTACCCGAGATCAACTCCCCACCAAGCCCCGACTTACTCCCTGCCTCAAGCCGACATACTCCTTACTTATTCCATACCTATTCCTTACTTACCATATAGTCGCCCCCATTTTGGTTTTAAAAAACGATCAAATAAAGACGCAATCGCGAAAAAAGAACCGAATGGCGAAAAAGTATCCAACGACATTTTCAGTTAATAGCCATCCATTCACGACACTGATCGACCTCTTGCAAGAGACGCTGTAAATGAGGAATTCAATTTATTTAAAAATAGACTATCTTCGGAAGACCTAATCATTATAAACCATTGAAGCCAGTCATCCTCTTGTTTTTTTGGGCTGTTATGGCCACTTCCGTCAGTGGACAATCAGCAATAGTCTCCGGAGGTTTTAGTTCTAACTCTGCCAATGGAAGTATTTCTGTATCGCTTGGTCAGGTAGTCGATAAATATTTGACCGGAGATGAGGTGGCAGTGCAAGCAGGGGTTCAACAACCGCTTTATGCCACTGAATGCAATGTGAATGGTGGAGTAGTTAGTACTACAGACCCTCGATTTAATTTATGTATTGGAGATGGGGAGCCGAACATAATAAATCTGAACTTGACGGGAAATGAAGGACTGGGACGATTCGGGATAGCTGATGCTACAACCTTAGATATCCTAGGCGGTAATGGTTCAGGTTTGTTTAACATGGAAAACTATCCGCCGGGTAGTTACTTTTTAGGCCATGTATCCTATGACGAACCTGAATTTTTTCAAGGTATCGGAAATGTAGATCAATTTGAGGGTTGTTATGATATCTCAAATTTAATTAGTGTCAGTTCATACTTAGTTGATGGAGGAGATATATCAACCCAAGATTCGCTTATTGTTTGTGTTAATGATGGAGCTGCCTCAACAATCTCTTTTGAAGTTGAGAATAATTTCGGTCCCAATTTTATCTGGGCTTTGCTTGATCAAAATTTTTCGGAGGTCGTGCGATCTAATGTATCCGGAACGTTCAGACTTGAAAATTTAGATCCCGGAATATATAAAGTAGTCCATGCTGCATATGGCCTTGGGATTAATATTGGTCAGGTCGATCCGCAAGACATCACCGGTTGTGTAGCTACTTCAAATACCCTCACCATCCAATTATTAGATTGCGGCAGTATCAATTTAGAGACTTATCCCAATCCTACTACGGAATTTTCAGAACTAACCGTGAAGTCGACTTTAAATTCGAATGTGAGAATTGAACTGCTCGATATAGCGGGAAGGAGCTTGGCGTTAATTTATGAAGGAGAGTTATCTCCAGATAATACTCAAAAGTTTATGACCTCTGTTCAAGAATTTGCGGACGGTCTGTATTTCTATAAGATTACTCTCCCGAATAGAATCATCACAAAAAAGTTCCTTGTAAATAGATAGAATGATATGGATCACAAACACATTTTTCTGACACTCTTCTATACAATTTTAGTCTTCGGATTGGCAGGACAGGCTCCTGCAAAATTCGGATATCAGGGAGTTGTGAGAGGCGAAAACAATGAAATCGTATCTCAACAGACAGTGGGAATATACATTGCCATAAAGCAAGGTGACCCCCAGGGGAATACGGTATTTGAGGAAACGCATCAACCGCAAACCAATGTGAATGGCCTTTTTTCAATTGATGTAGGTACCGGGGAGTCGGTGTCCGGTAACCTCAACGAGATCAATTGGTCTGATGGTCCGTATTTTCTTCAGTCAGATATTGATCCGAATGGTGGAACAAATTATACTCTGAGCGGGGTCATGGAATTGGGAAGTGTTCCCTATGCTTTATATGCAAACGGAACCTTACCTGAAGGAAGTAGTGTAGGTGAAATGCTGTATTGGGATGGGGAAGAATGGATTGGGCTATCTTCTGGAAATGATAATGACGTCTTGACTTTTTGCGATGGGGTACCATTGTGGCGACCAAATGGCGAGTGTCCTACTTCTTTACCGGTGCTATCTACCATCCCAGTTTCCTCAATCGGCTCATTCTCCGCTATCTCGGGTGGAAATATTAGTAACGATGGAAATGATTTAATTGTAAATAGAGGCGTTTGCTATGATACCCAGCCTTTGCCGAATCTTTCTGATAATGTAACGAACGAAGGGAGTGGTGAAGGAGCGTTTAGCAGTCAGTTAACTGGCCTTTTGCCAAACACTACTTACTATATCAGAGCCTATGCAGAGAATGGTGTAGGAGTTGCATTTGGAAACGAAATTAGTTTCACCACGGATTTGTCTCCGGGTACGGGAATTGTTCAAGGCCAAGGTGTTTTAGATATCGAAGGCAATTTTTATCCATCTATTATTCTTCCCGATGGTCAGGAATGGATGGCGAAGAATCTTTCGACGACCAAATATCCGGATGGAAGTGATGTAATCGCAGGGCCTACAGCTGATGGAAGTCAGGCCTATTCCTCTGATAACGGCTATCGCTCTTGCCTTGAAAATCTGAGTATACTATTCGGCAACTCTGATTGCTCGGATATTAACAACTTGGGTTACCTGTATCAATGGAGTGCAGTCATGGCGGGTTCTTCTATAGAAAGTGCTCAAGGAATTTGTCCCAACGGTTGGCATGTGCCTAGCGACGCTGAGTGGAAGAATTTTGAAGAGTTTTTGGGAATGGAACCATTGGAATTAGACTTAATGGGTTGGAGAGGAACTGACCAAGGGAGCCAAATGGCAGGTAATCCGTTTCCTGAAAACGATCAAAATTGGGGACTCAATCAGAATCCAAATACCGATATAGAAGCAAATCCTGCTTTCAACAGTTCAGGATTTAATGCTCCGGCTCCCGGTACCAGATATTCAAACGGAGATATATACGCGCGAGGGTTCAATTCATATTTTTGGACATCTACTCAGGTCGACTCCAATCTTGCCGTAAAAAGAGGCTTAAATGCAAATGAAACCGGAGTCATGCGCGATGAGGGTGAAAAAGCACTTTCCTTTTCTGTCAGATGCGTAAAAGATTGAGGTTTTCTCAAATTGCGCAGAATTTAGCAAGATACATAACATTAAGCTCCTAAGGAAATTGTTTTTTAGCTAAACCTCCTTTCATAATAAGGATCAAAACCTACTATTTGGCTATGGTTGATTATGACGAAACCGTATGGGATCATTGAAAATGATTGAATTGATTTTCTGATGATAAACGTTCCGTCACGGTTTTTGCGAAATGCAAAAACACGCGCCGGAACGGATCGCGTATGTACCTTAACCCGGGGTTTCGCTGCGCTTCACCCCGGGCTGGAGAGGTGACGCCCTTTCAGGGCTTTTGACATCAGGTTTCTAGACAGATCCTCCCAATACAACAATCTAAGCGCTTCAGCTCGACCTAATACTGCGTTGGGGTAAATCAACGGCGAGTTCTCCGTGGTTCACCCTGCGAGCTTTAGCGAGCCATTTGTCCCGATAGCTCCTAAAATCCGCATGTCTTTGCAGTAATTCATTTTGTTGGTCAT
>CAZYWJ010000043.1:0-30215 GCA_964651785.1 uncultured Cryomorphaceae bacterium | reverse complement strand
AACCTGCGACCTTCCCGCTATTCAGCGGGACGCGATCAAGACCTCGACTCAAGCCGTCGTTCAATTCCCATACTCTTGAACAGAGCATGTAAACGATCATTTGCAAAAGAAAATAAAAAAGCCCGACAGTATCTGTCAGGCTTTCGTCGGGGTGGCAGGATTCGAACCTGCGACCTTCCCGCTATTCAGCGGGACGCGACCAAGGCCTCGACTCAAGCCGTCGTTCAATTCCCATACTCTTGAACAGATCATGTAAACGATCATTTGCAAAAGAAAATAAAAAAGCCCGACAGTATCTGTCAGGCTTTCGTCGGGGTGGCAGGATTCGAACCTGCGACCTTCCCGCTATTCAGCGGGACGCGACCAGGGCCTCGACTCAAGCCGTCGTTCAATTCCCCTACCCTTGAACAGATCATGTAAACGATCATTTGCAAAAGAAAATAAAAAAGCCTGACAGAATCTGTCAGGCTTTCGTCGGGGTGGCAGGATTCGAACCTGCGACCTCCTGCTCCCAAAGCAGGCGCGATAACCGGGCTACGCTACACCCCGATTGGAACTTTTCCGTTCCGTTTTGGGAGCGCAAATATAGAAAACTTTTTAGCCGATTCAAGTTTATTAGGGCGAGAAAAAAATTCACTTTTATTCAGCGAAGTACTTACACGATACTAGCAATTCTGAGAAAATGAGAATCTAGAAAGAGGGATTGGCCTCCCTTTCTCCTCCGCTAAAGCCTCGGCGGCACATGGACGGTCGGCCATCCCGGGAGGGAGTCCTGCAAGTTCCAAACCCAAATACGCTCCGCGTATTTATGGGTTTTTTCATGCCCGAAAATGCTCGAGCGAGCTCGGCATTTTCGGGCATGAAAAAACCCGAATCCACTTTCGTGGATTCGGGTTTGGCTTGCGGAGAGAGGGGGATTCGAACCCCCGATACCCGTTTCCAGGTATGCATGTTTAGCAAACATGTGGTTTCAGCCACTCACCCACCTCTCCGAATGGGAGCGCAAATGTAAAAAGTATTTCCAACTCAACCAATGCTTGTCACGGCAAATTTTATCAAAGCATAACTTAGTGTTATTTTTACAATTACCTCATTGCCGATCCGAACGGACACGGTAAGTTTGTACTCACAAAACGTTCATTATGCCGGAATCAGCAGGTCACCCGCTCAAGAAACTATACGACGAAAAGGGCAACGAGCTCTCGCCTCAACTTGATGAGAATGTGAAAAATTACCTCATCGACATCGATGGAACCATAACCGATGATGTACCGAATGAAGAGCCCGAAAGAATGGCGACCTGCGAACCCTATCCCGACGCTTTAGAGATTTTGAACAAATGGTATGACGAGGGACACGTCATCACTTTCTTCACTTCACGCACGGAAGAGCACCGAGAGATTACCGAGAAATGGTTGGCCAAACATGGCTTTAAATACCACGGCATGCTGATGGGAAAGCCACGAGGTGGAAACTACCATTGGATTGATAACCACATGGTGCGCGCCACCAAATTCAACGGAAAGTTCACCGATCTCGTCCGACGAATGAAAGAGATTGAAGTCTTTAAGCGATAATCTCACAAACGATTTTCTTCGATTAAAGCAATTACTACCTTTGACAGCCAAAATTTTGAGGTCTGCCCAATGGAGATAGAAATTACCCTGCCCGACGGTTCCAAACGCAATTTCCCGAAAGGATCGAGCGCCATGGATGTAGCCATGGATATCAGTGAAGGATTAGCGCGAAACGTGCTTGCCGCCAAAGTAAACGGCGAAGTACGCGATGCTACGCGACCGATTAACGAAAATGCGGAAGTAAGTCTGCTGACTTGGAACGACGATGAGGGAAAAGCCACCATGTGGCATTCTTCTGCTCACTTGATGGCCGAAGCCCTTCAGGAATTCTACCCAAATGTGAAATTCGGAATCGGCCCGCCCATCGAAACGGGATTCTACTACGATGTGGATCTCGGCGATGAAGTCTTGACCGATAAAGATTTTGACAAGATCGAGAAGCGCATGCTGGAATTGGCGCGCGAAAAAAACGAGTACATCCGAAAGGAAATCAGCAAGGACGAAGCAGTCGCTTTTTACAAAGATAAAGGTGACGAATACAAGCTGGAATTGCTGGAGGGTTTGGAAGATGGAAAAATTACTTTTTACACTCAAGGTAATTTTACCGACCTCTGTCGCGGCCCGCATATTCCCGATACGGGAAAAATTAAAGCACTGAAATTGATGTCCGTCGCGGGTGCGTATTGGCGAGGCGACGAGAACAACAAGCAGCTCACGCGAATTTACGGGGTGAGTTTTCCCAAGCAAAAAGACCTTAAGGAATACTTGCACCTGCTTGAAGAAGCGCAAAAGCGCGACCACCGTAAGCTGGGCAAAGAAATGGGGCTTTTCACCTTCAGCCAGAAAGTTGGTATGGGCTTGCCGCTATGGCTGCCAAAAGGTGCCGTTCTACGCGAGCGACTCGAAAACTTTCTGAAAGCCGCTCAGAAGGAAGCCGGTTACCTTCCGGTGATTACTCCGCACATAGGTAGCAAAGAACTCTACGTGACTTCCGGGCACTATGCCAAATACGGTAAGGACAGCTTCCAACCGATTCAGACTCCGCACGAAGATGAGGAGTATTTGCTCAAGCCGATGAACTGCCCGCACCACTGCGAGATTTACAAATCAGAGCCGCGCTCTTACAAGGATCTTCCCGTTCGCTTTGCGGAATTCGGAACGGTATATCGCTACGAGCAGAGCGGAGAGTTACACGGGTTAACCCGCGTACGTGGGTTCACTCAGGATGATGCCCACATTTTCTGCACACCTGCTCAAGTGAAAGAAGAATTCAAGAAGGTGATTAACCTCGTTTTGTACATTTTCCAAACCTTGAGCTTTACCGACTTCATTACGCAAGTTTCACTTCGCGATCCTGAGGACAAGACCAAATACATCGGGAGTGATGAAAACTGGGAGAAGGCAGAAAATGCCATCAAAGAAGCGGTTCAGGAAGCAGGATTAAATTACGTAATTGAAGAGGGAGAAGCGGCATTTTACGGACCGAAGCTAGACTTTATGGTGCGCGATGCCATCGGTCGTCGTTGGCAACTGGGTACGATTCAGGTAGATTACAATTTGCCCGAGCGATTTGAATTGGAATACACCGGTGCCGACAATGCCAAGCACCGCCCCGTGATGATTCACCGCGCTCCCTTCGGAAGTATGGAGCGCTTTGTGGCCGTTTTGATAGAACATTGTGCAGGAAAATTCCCACTTTGGCTCAACCCCGATCAGGTGAAAATTTTGCCCGTGAGCGATAAGTATAACAATTATGCTCAATCGGTTTCAAATAAGCTAAAGAATTACGATATTCGCGCCCTCGTTGACGAGCGCAGTGAAAAAGTGGGTCGAAAGATCCGCGATGCAGAAGTTGAAAAAATGCCTTACATGCTAATAGTAGGTGAGGATGAAGAGCAGAACGGAACGGTATCTGTGCGAAGGCAAGGAGATGGCGACCAAGGTTCAATGAAGATTGAAGCTTTCGCCGAATTGATCGAAAATGAGATCAATAAAGAATTGAATAGAAACTAAAACCATAAAGTCATAGCGAAGAGATTTCACAAGCGAAAACCCAGACGGGTTATAAAAGAAGATCCTCACAAGATCAATGAGAAAATTACGGCTCCTCAAATTCGGCTTATTGCTGATGGTGAAGAGGCGAAAGTGGTAAGTGTGGAAGAAGGTATAAATCTGGCCAAAGAGCGTGAGCTCGACTTGGTGGAAATTGCGCCCAATGCGGATCCCCCCGTCTGTAAGATTATCGATTACAAGAAATTCCTCTACGACCAAAAGAAGAAGCAGAAGGAACTTAAAAGCAAGCAGCAGAAAGTTGTTGTGAAGGAAATCAGATTTGGACCCAATACGGATGATCACGATTTCGATTTTAAGCTCAATCACGCAAGAAAGTTTTTGGAAGAAGGCTCGAAAGTGAAGGCTTATGTGTTTTTTAAAGGTCGGACAATCGTTTTCAAGGAGCGCGGTGAGCTGTTGCTCTTGCGTTTTGCAAAAGAGCTGTCTGACTTGGGAGCAGTAGAACAGCTGCCAAAATTGGAAGGTAAACGGATGATTATGATGATCAATCCGAAAAAGAAATAAAGAACAAACAAGTAAAACAAACAGGTCATGCCGAAGCAAAAGACTGTATCGAGTGCTAAGAAACGATTCAAGTTCACCGGTACGGGAAAAATCAAAAGAAAGCATGCTTTTAAAAGCCACATCCTGACGAAAAAGGAGACCAAGCAAAAGAGAAATCTTACCCAAACGGGCTTGGTTGACAGAGCAGATGTAGCCGCTGTAAAAGATATGCTTAACAAGTAAACAGGTTAATTAATCCCGAGGATGAGTTCAAAGTTCGCAAGATAAGTGCGGCACTTATTTTCAAAAACAAAACAAAATGCCAAGATCAGTAAATTCAGTAGCCTCGAGGGCAAGAAGAAAAAAGGTCCTCAAGCAAACCAAAGGGTACTTTGGTAGAAGAAAAAATGTGTACACGGTTGCAAAAAATGCCTTGGAAAAAGGTTTGGTTTATGCCTACCGTGACAGACGTCAAAAGAAAAGAAATTTCCGCTCATTGTGGATTCAGCGTATAAACGCGGGAGCGCGCGAACACGGCATGTCCTATTCTGAATTCATGGGAAAATTGAAAGGAAAAGAAATCGGATTGAACCGCAAGGTATTGGCAGATTTAGCCATGAATCATCCGGAAGCTTTTAAAGCAATTGTTGATTCGCTAAAGTAATTCGAATCAAATCTTAATTTTGGGGAGCAGTTTCGCTCCCCTTTTTTTTGTCCCGATTTCTCAAATTTCAGATTAACAAAAATGAGATTGATAACTCTATTGACAGGCTTGCTCTTGACCTGCTCAGCCTTTGCGCAAAGCTTTACCGAATTCTACGCCATTCCAAAAAGAGAATTGAAGTCTACCTTAGACGCTGCCCCGAAACTGTGTGGATTTGAATCCGGTCAATGGGTAAACGCGGCCATGCCGAATATGCAAAAGGAACATACGGGTAAACTGACCGTGGTTCATTTCGGTTCTTTCGACAACTACATGTCCACTGCCGACATGCAAGAACTGAGTAAATTGCAAAGTGAGTTTCCTCATATACGAGTAATCATCTCTCTAAATGCAAAATTCGACTACCCTTCTACGGAAAGCGAAGTATTGTTTGAACTGGAAAAAAGACAAATTCCTCTACCCGTTTATATAGACCGTGGGTTTGAGTTGTGGGAATGCATGGGCGTGGAGTTTTGGCCCACCACTATGTTTTTCGGTCCGCAAGGCAGCTTACTCGAAACGCGAGAAGGAAGGCTGGACTTGGATGAAATAAGAATGGCTTTGCCTGAAGTAATGAATCGATTAGCTCCCGCGATGGATAAGAATCCTGAGCCATTCTACGGAATGCCACCCGGCAGATGGAATAAACGAACCGTTTTGGAGTATCCCGCGGGTTTGGCAGTGAACGAAAGAGAAAGCATGATTTTCGTTTCCGACCTTTTGGGAGACCGCATTATTGGACTTACGAAGGATGGAAATGTGATGTACTGCATCGGAAACGGTGAGGAAGGCTTCAAAGATGGAACTCTGGAACAAGCCACCTTTAATGGACCGCGCGGGCTGGCCTTGGACCGGGAGAACTTCATTCTCTACGTGGCTGATTCTGAAAATCACGCCATTCGAAAAGTAGACCTGATGAACGACGAAGTATCCACTATGATGGGAACCGGTCGGCCACCGCGAAAAATGCCTCAGAAAGTAGTCGGACCAAATGCGTCCATAACCACTCCGGCCGACTTGCTTTTGATTGGTCACGATCTCTACATAACCATGTTGGGCAGCAATCAGATTTGGAAAATGGACTTGCGAACCGAAGTAGCCGAGCCGATAGCGGGCACGGGTGAGTTCGGGTATTCGGAAGGAAAAGCGCTTGAGTCCGATCTCGCGACACCGTCAGGATTGGCAGAAGACATTTCAGGAGCCCTCTTCTTCACGGAAGCTCAGGCATCTTCATTGCGGTATTTGGACGAAGACCAAGTTAAAAGGTCCGTTGGCGACGGGATTTTTTCGTTTGGCTATGCCGACGGAAAAAAAGAAGAAATCAAGATGCGCTATCCGAATGGAATCGTAAACCATAAGAAAACGATTTACCTCGCTGACACTTACAACAATTGCATAAGAGCGATAGAGCCATTCAAAGACAAATCAGAAACCATTGCAGGAAATCCCGAAAAATCAGGATATCGAAACGGTTTCACTCCCCTGTTTAATCAGCCCATGGATGTTGAAGTGTTAGACAATACCTTGATCATCGCTGATGCCGGAAATGGCGCCATTCGAACATTTAATTTAGAAACAGCCGAGGCGGGAAGTATCGCCTTAATCAACTATGAATGCATAGGCAGAGGTGAAGGAAAAAGTCTGATGGACTTGCGAGATGGTCCCGATATTATTTTAGGTAATGGTCTGAATGAAATAAGCTACCGATTGGATCTGGGCGAGAACTACGAATTAGACCCTACGGCTTTTCAAGACGTGAACTTGAATACCCGCCATACGGGAATCGAACTAACTGATTCGGACTTCAGCGATGGAGAAATTCAATTCACGTTTATGCCTGATTCGGCAAATAATCGTCCGTTCTTCACCATGGAATTTTCGCTCTTTTTCAGGTCTGTCGAAGATCCATCACGGCAGTATCGAAAATCCATCAGTTTCGTTCACGACATCAAAACGGATGAGAATGCAGGATTTAATCACGAAGTAATTACTCCTTACGATCCGGCGATCGGAAGAGAAGGGATGTAACTTACTCTAAGATTCTGCTCAAACCTCTTGCGGCCAAGTCGTACTGAGGATTGATGGATAAAGCCTCGCGATAAGAATTCTCAGCTTCGCCGTAAAGCTCCATCTCCTCATAGGCTAAACCGCGATTGTAAATAGCCTCCACGTAATCGGGTCTTGCCACAATGGCCGAATCGAAATAAGCGACAGCCGTATCAAATGCCAGATATTCCGTCAGGTATAAATAACCCAAATTGTAATAGGCCAACACGTTCTTCGGATCAGCTTGCAGCATCTCAAAATAAGTATTCCGAGCGCGGTCTATCCTGTTTCCCGCTTGCAGAAACATTCCTTTATGGTAAAAAGCCTCGGCACTTTTTGGTCGTAATTCTAAAGCGGTGTTGAAGTATTCCAATGCCAGGGGATCACCTTCAAACGCGTACAAACTCCCCAATTCCATATAGGCTTCGTAGAGCTCCGGCTCAACCTCAATGGCGGTTTGAAAAGATGATTTAGCCGTAGCCGTGTCACCTGTTTCTTTGTAAACATATCCTTTGATGAAGTACCCTTGCGCCAACTGTGCGTTTTGCCGTAAGGCATCATTCACGGCTACTATGGCTTCATCATAGCGACGCAGCAAAAAATAGACTTCCGCCAGTTTCAGAAAGGCATCGGTATTCGTTTCGTCCAATTCCGTAGCGCGCTCAAGACTAAGGCGAGCGGGACGTAAATCGCCTTTCAAAAAATTGACCTCGCCCAAAACCTGATGAAAATAAGAAGCCGTGCTGTCTATACTTAACGCGCGCTCGGCATCTTTCACTGCCAGCTCCATCAGATTTCGCTCCGTATAAGCCATGGCCCGCTTTACGTAAAGATTTCCATTGTTCGGATTCTCAATAATCTGATCACTCAATTGCTCGATATAATCTTGCGGAGCTTCCTTCTGAGCCGTGGTAGTCTCAGTGGTCTCCGGTGTTTCCTCTTCACAGGAAGTCAAAACAGCAACAGAAATACAAATCAGCAGGGCTAGTCTTTTCATGGCCACAAATTTCGCATTTTCAAAGGATTTATAAGGCGTTAAAACAGGAAAGCCGAAGGTGGTTTCACCTTCGGCTATTCCATTGATAATTTTTTCTAATTAGTTCTTAGCTATCTCCGCTTTGATCTTTTCTTCGAGTTCATCCATCAATTCAGGATTATCCTCGATCAAAGATTTCACGGCATCACGACCTTGTCCCAACTTGGTCTCGCCATAGCTAAACCACGAACCGCTCTTTTTCACCAAATTCAACTCTACGGCCAAATCGAGAATTTCACCACTCTTGGAAATTCCCTTTCCGTACATAATATCAAATTCAGCTTTCGCAAAAGGCGGAGCTACTTTGTTCTTCACGATTTTCACTCGGGTTCGGTTACCCGAAATGTTCTCTCCATCCTTGATTTGAGTTGAACGACGAATGTCTATTCTTACTGATGAGTAAAACTTCAATGCGTTACCACCTGTAGTCGTCTCCGGATTTCCGAACATCACCCCGATTTTTTCACGTAGCTGGTTGATGAAAATACAGCAACACCCCGTCTTGGAAATGGCTCCCGTAAGCTTTCTCAAAGCTTTCGACATAAGTCGAGCCTGCAAACCAACTTGCGAGTCTCCCATTTCTCCTTCGATCTCTGCTCGAGGCGTCAGAGCTGCTACCGAGTCAATGATGAGCAAATCTATTGCTCCCGAACGAATCAGGTTTTCGGCGATCTCCAGCGCTTGCTCTCCGTTATCGGGTTGAGAGATAAACAGGTTTTCGGTGTCCACACCCAGATTCTCAGCGTAGAAACGGTCGAAAGCGTGCTCGGCATCAACAATCGCCGCAATTCCGCCCTGCTTTTGAACTTCGGCTATGGCGTGTATGGCCAATGTGGTTTTTCCCGAAGATTCGGGTCCGTAGATCTCTACCACTCGTCCGCGAGGATATCCCCCCACCCCAAGTGCCAAATCGATTCCCAAGGATCCCGAAGAAATCACGTCGACTTTCTCAATTGCATTGTCTCCGAGTTTCATTACAGCACCTTTCCCGTAAGATTTCTCCATACGGTCTATGGTCATTTGCAATGCTTTCAGTTTTTCTTTATTTGCTTCTGCTGCCATTTTGATAGGTTTTATGCGATCGCTTCCAATACCTGTTTGGAAGCCTCTTTGGTTTTTACTTTTGCTATTGTTTTTTCAATTTTCCCTTCTTCATTTATCACATAAGTGATTCGGTGAATTCCATTAAACTCACGGCCCATAAACTTTTTAGGACCCCAAGCCCTGTACTTTTCAATCATCCCCTTATCGGGATCAGAAATCAACTTAAAAGGCAAATCGTATTTATCGATAAACTTCTGATGAGACTTTTCAGAATCGGCGCTCACACCGATCACTTGAAATCCTTCTTTGGTTAGCCTTTCATAATTATCTCTGAAATCGCACGCCTCTTTTGTGCAACCGGGCGTATTGTCTTTCGGATAAAAATAAAGAATTGTTTTCTTTCCGAGAAAATCTGCCTCAGAAACTTTCTCACCCTTTTGATCCGTTGCCGTAAATTTCGGAGCGGCATCCCCTTCTTTCAAATATTCCATTTTGTCTTATGCTTTATCGGTTTAGTGAATGACAACCGTCAAGCCGCTTTGTTTTAATCTGAGACAATATTACATAGATAGAACGTAATCTATTTACGTTGCTAAAAGTATAGCTTGGTTAATTTTGCAGAATGAATCACACTCCCCTCGCAGAACGCATGCGCCCCAAGTCACTTGACGAATATATTGGCCAAAAGCACTTGGTCGGCAAAGATGCGGTTTTTCGAAAAGCACTTGACAGAGGTCTCATTCCATCGATAATCTTTTGGGGACCACCGGGCGTGGGCAAAACTACCTTGGCTAAAATCCTCGCCTTATCGCTCGATCGCCCCTTTTATACCTTAAGTGCCATCAACTCGGGAGTGAAAGACATTCGCGAGATTATTGCCAAAGTTGAGTCGCAAGGATTCTTCGGGCAAGGTAACGCCATTCTATTCATCGATGAGATACACCGATTCAGCAAATCGCAGCAAGACTCGCTGCTCGGCGCCGTTGAAAAGGGCGTTCTGACTCTCGTAGGTGCAACTACGGAAAATCCTTCCTTCGAGGTGAACTCTGCCCTCCTCTCCCGCTGTCAGGTTCACGTGCTCAAACCCTTGGAAAAGGAAGACCTGCAGCTCTTGGTTAATCGAGCGCTGTCTGAAGACGAAGTGCTCAAGAAAGAAAAGGTCAGCCTAAAAGAAGATGAGTACTTGCTGCGCTTGAGCGGCGGTGATGCAAGGAAATTATTGAACATCCTCGATTCCGTCATTCAGGCTCTGCCTTCCGGCAAAAAGGAAATAACCAACAATGCCGTTAAAGAGGTCGTTCGAAACAATCCTACCATTTACGATAAGGACGGCGAACAACATTACGACATCATCTCCGCTTTCATCAAATCCATTCGCGGCAGCGATCCCAATGGCGCAGTATACTGGCTTGCGCGAATGATAGAAGGTGGCGAAGATCCGAAGTTCATTGCCCGCAGGCTCATCATTCTGGCCAGCGAAGACATTGGCAATGCCAATCCAACAGGATTGGTTCTGGCCAACACTACTTTCGATGCGGTAGCAAAAATCGGGATGCCTGAAGGGCGAATCGTATTGAGCCAATGCGCGGTTTATTTGGCTACCAGCCCGAAAAGCAATGCCTCGTATGAAGCAATTAATAAGGCGGTGAGCAAGGTAAGAGAAACGGGGAATCTGGCCGTACCACTGCACCTCCGAAACGCTCCGACCAAGCTGATGAAAGACCTCGGTTACGGAGATAATTACAAATACAGCCATTCCTATGAAAACAATTTCAAAGCTCAAGAATACCTGCCCGAAGAAATAAAGGAATTGCGATTCTACGCACCCGGCGATAATGCCCGCGAAAGGGAAATGAGGAAGAGATTGAACACCCTTTGGCAGGGCAAATATGGCTATTGACGGTCGCTGAAAACAACTTTGTCTCGACGCTTTGCCATGGCGTATACGAAACCGATGACGCCTCCGCCGATTCCCTGCTCGATCATTTGCCATGCGAAGTCGACCACGATATGCTCAGTGCCCGACCCTTTGAATGAAATGCCGAAAACAAAAGCGATCAGGTAGATGAAAAATCCGAGGGCCATTCCCATCAAGCCTCCCTTCATCTTAATGCCGATTCCCATGCTGAGATAAGTGTAAACGAAGGTGAGTACAAACCCGATGACCACGTAAGTGAGTGCGGCCAAGCTATAAAAAAGCTCGTAAGGCTTGGGAATGTGGATCAGGTCATTCAGTATAACTCCGTGCCAGAGAAAGCTAAAAAACAGCATCACCAAGGTGGCAAAACCCCATGAAATGAAGAACCGTTTTTTGAGCATTTCCATTTGTTGCAAATGTAAGTGGCTACGTCAATTACTTCAAGGGCTGAATGGGATTTCTTTTCACATGAAAAACTATGTGAATTTGAAAATCACATACCATCGTGCGGAAACTTGAAGTCATGAATGCAAAACTCACGCTTAGACTGAATCAAGACGTGATCAATAAAGCCAAGAAATATGCTTCTGAGAATGATATCAGTCTTTCACTCTTGGTCGAAAATTATCTACGCATGATCACAGTGGTTAAAAAAGGTTCTGAAATTAGAACCTCACCATTTGTCAAAAGCATTTCAAGCGGCGTTCAGATTCCCTCGAACTTAGATGAACGCAAATACCGTGATCATATTGAAAGAAAAATGAATAAATGAGCTTGAACAGGTAAACACTCATTCACTGATGATGAACGAATCAAGCGCTTTACTCTTATTGGAATCTATTAAACAGGCCTGACGAATTACTTATCACTGTAGTGATAATACAGGCTGACTATGTGAACTGTTTTTCCTGCTTCATCAATTCTGTAAACCAATCTATGCTCTTTATTTATTCTCCTTGAGTGAAACCCTGCCAAATTTCCTTTCAGCATTTCAGGTTTACCGGTGCCATCATAGGGATGAATCATTAGTTCATTAAACAATTGGCTCAGCTTTTTGAGGGTGGATTTATTTCCTGACTTTTTATGCTTGTCAATATCTTTTAAGGCTGTTTTGGAGAATACCAGAGTAAAGTTCATAACCCAAGAAGGTCATCAATCTCCTGTGCAGTAGAAATGCTTTGAGAATCTCCGTTTTTGATTTCCTCTATACTCTGCTTGATTCGGTTAATCATCTCTGCATTAAAATACATATCAGCCTCTTTAACCGGTGTCAAAACATAAGCCTTATCTTTTCCTCGTTGAACGATAATCTGTTCGCCCTGATCCGCGCGATCAAAATATTTCTTCTGATTCTGTCTGAATTCACGACTACTTATTACAAGCATATTGTAAAATTATTCGTGTACCACTATGGTACAATATACAAATTTAATACGATGACTATTGCCTTAGGTTGTCTCTATCTCAGTCTCCCATCTCCAAGAAAGTAAATGATCAAAGCACCTTAAACTCTGTTCTCCTGTTCTTCGCCCTACCCTCTTCCGCTTCATTTGAAGCTATCGGTTGAGCCGCTCCGTAACCTTTGGTCTCCAACCGGTCAGCCGAAATTCCAAGCTGATTTACCAAATAGTTTTTCACCGCGTTTGCCCTTCTTTGCGAAAGGTCTTCATTGTAGTCAGCCGTTCCCTGATTATCGGTATGCCCCGAAATCTCTATCCGCAAATCGGGATTCGTTTCAAGAAAGCTCGCCAGCTCTTTCAACTCAGGTAACGACTCAATTTTCATTTCATCCTTGTCCAAATCGAAAAAGATATTTTGCAATACAATAGCGCTTCCTTCTTTGATCTTCTTTAATTCTACCGTAAGCGCGTATGGCTCGTTTCCCTTATTCTCAGCTAGAGAAAAAGTTTCGGAATGAAAAAGATATCCTTCCGCATTCACGCTCAGTGCATAGGTTTTGCCTGCAGGCAATGCAATCAGAAATTCTCCCGATTGAGCATCGCTTTTTAATTGAGAAATCAAAGCTTGCGCTGAAACATCACTGAGCCGCAGCCTTGCCTCCACCGGCTTTTTTGTTTCTGCATCGATCACCAAACCTTGGGCGTAAGTCACGGGAGTTGGTCTTACCGCCTTTGGTAACTGAAAACTGTACATATCTAAATCGCCAAAACCTCCTTCTCGCCCGGAAGCGAAATAGGCGATCTCGCCGTTTGGCGAAACCAAAAGGCTGTTCTCGTCTTTATGCGTATTGATCGGGTAACCGAGATTCACGGGTTCCGACCATTGTCCGCCATCAGTTTTTTGGCTGACATAAAGGTCCAACCCCCCCATGCCCACATGACCGTTTGACGAAAAGTAAAGCGTCTTCCCGTCAGGATGAATATGCGCTGATTCTTCCTTCCCGCGAGAATTGATCACACGTGGCAATCTCACCGCGCCGCCCCAAGCTCCGTCGGCATCGCGCTTGGCTACGTAAATATCCTGCTCTTTATTTCCTGAAGGCATCGGGTACCCGCGAACGAAGTACATCGTTTGACCATCCGCAGAAAGCGAAGGCTGCGACTCCCAAGCGGAAGTATTCACCTCGGGACCCAAATTCACCGGTGGTGTCCAGCGATTGCCTTTCAGTTCTGACATAAAAAGATCGCAGGAACCATATCCTTTACGATTTCCACCGTATTCATTGAAAAGCTCGCAGGCCGTGTAAATCAGCACGCGACCATCTCCCGAAATGGCGGGAGCTCCCTCATTAAAAGTCGTATTGATTTCGCTCAGCGGAAAGGCTGCACGCCAATTTTCGCCATCCTTGAAGGCCATGTAAAAATCCTCGTTCTTTCCGCGGTAGGCCTGAGGGTCGTTGATCAGTCGGGTAAAAATCAACTGTCGATCATCGGCGGTAATGGTGGGATAATATTCGGGCATCGGGCTATTGATATTCTCGCCCATATTGATCGGATCGAAATCGACCGGATTCTGAATCTGCGCCAAAGCAAAATCGCAGTTCATCAATTCAGACTCTGCTTTCTCTTTCATCTCCGGATTGATGCGCTCATAGGTCAGAAAGCGTTCGAAACTCTTCTTGGCATCTTCGTAAGCACCCTCATTCATTTCCAAAGCCGCCAGAAAGAAGTGAGCGTTTACATAAAATTCGGAATCAATGGCTATCGCCTTTCGCAAGGACTTCTTCGCACAATCGTAATCGCGCATTTCAGTGCAAACTTCGAAACTCAACAGGTGTGCTTCGATGAACGTTTTCTCTCGTTCCAAGGCCTCGTCGATAAGCGCAAGTGCCAACTCGTAATTCCGCGCATCAAAGGCGTTCATCGCATTCTCAAAAGAGCGAATAGCCTTTTTATCGGTGGTCGTGTAGTCTTGAGATTGGGCTTGTAAAGTGAGGGCAAAAAGAAAGAATGCGGGTACGAGAAGCTTTAGTCGATTCATCATGGAATGTCCATGTATTTGTGAGTCTGAAGTGAAATGCGCCATTCGGGATTTTCTTTAACGTAGTCGATGATCAATGGTGTCATGGCCGCAGCCTTGTCCCATTCGGGTTGCAAAAATAGCTGACAGTCCTTACGAACTTTGGCGGCGTGTGTTTCGGCCCATTTGAAATCGTGCTTATTGAAAACCACCACCTTCAGTTCATCCGCTTTTTCGCAAACCGAGTCGATCGGAGACTTGAATTTTTTCGGTGAAAAGCAAACCCAGTGCCACGTTCCCGTGAGCGGATGCGCGCCTGAGGTTTCAATATGCGTTCGCAGACCTTTCTCGATCAGTTTTTCCGTAAGGTAAGTGAGGTCGTGCATGGCAGGCTCGCCACCCGTAATAACCACTACCTCAGTCCCGCTGGCTTTGGCTCTGTCGGCCAATTCCTCTACCGACTTTTGCGGATGTGAGTCGGCATCCCAACTCTCCTTCACATCGCACCATACGCAACCCACATCGCATCCGCCCAAGCGAATGAAATAAGCGGCCGTACCGGTATGAGCGCCCTCACCTTGAATGGTGTAGAACTCCTCCATAACGGGTAGCGTTTCGACTTGAATGGCTGAAGTGGCGGGGGATCGAGACATGCTGACGGGAAAGAATCCCGTGCGAGATGCGTGTTTAGAAAAACTCTAAACGACATGGATGAAGCTTCCGCCCCGGATCGGTAATCCTCTCGTTCGCGTTTAAGCGAAAACCCAACGAGTGGGTCGAGGCCCGCCCTAACCAAGGCAAGTTAGGCTCCAATTACATAAAATGTTAGTTTTTCAAACTGATAGCTCGCACGGGAGTTCGTTAACTTCCTTGACTACAAAATTACGGGAATTTGTTGAGGATAAAAATCAATTCACAGGGAGATTTCTTCAAACTCCGGACAAAATACCCCAAGTCCAAATTTTCAGTTCCCATTCGATTCTATGACGTCCACCCTATTTGTCAAGCTTTGCTTAATTGATACTGAAGAGGGCTCGATGCCCTCTTCAGTATCATCGTTTTCCACAGTGCAGCTCAACACAAATTATGCAGAGGACAGCCGACATGCGCTTGATTCAATGCTATCCTACATTTAAGAACAGTCGGGGCTTCTTTCGAATTCATTCGTAGTAGAGAAAAGAGACTGTGCGGTGGGCTTCCGAAAGATAGTGTGAACCGCCGATTTTTCGTTGTGGGGCAGCGCAAGCCTTGCGCCAAAAAATCGGAGGTTGGATCTTTCGGCGGCTTTTTGCTTCACTTTTTGCCGCCAAAAAGTGAAAGAAAATTTTGCTTTTAAGAGTAGTTAATCTGGATAAACAGTTTTTCCTGAATAAGTTAAACCATATTTTAAATTTCAAAACAACACATCACTTACTCGAAAAATGATCCTTCTTATCCGCAAACAAAACATTAAACGTGGTCAGCGAACCATAAATTCGGCTGATGTATTGTTGTAAATGAACTTTGTCGCTATCCGTCAACACATCATGTGAGTTAATGTTTTGTTCGAGTACCCTCAACCGATCGCGCACCATCACAATTTTATGAAAGAAGGTATCAATCGGCACTTCCTTTGACTGCAAATCGACCTTGCCGGGAACCAGCACCATCTTGCCTCCGTTCCACTTATCGCCCAAATAAACCACGTGGCTCAAATCCGAAAAATCTTTCAGGATGGATTTCATTGCCTTCTTTACATCTTCGATGCCGATGGATTCATCCGCTTCCTTAGGAGACTCCAAAACTTTCAGCCCCTCAAATGACCGAGATATTTCCCGATCGCCTTCTCCTTTGAAAAAGACCTGAAGCGTCGAGACATCCATATCGACTACAATTCCTTCCCCGAAAGTCGGGTGCTTCACTCGGGCACCTATGCCGAGGTTGTGGGTTTCGAGATTCATAGTGTGAAAATTTGAGCGGTGAAATTAAGGAGAAAACTATTTAAAGTGACTTAAACTATTTGCTGGCACCATTTTAATCCTATTTACTCTTAGGCCAATCTGAAAGCATTGAATACATCAATAATCTCGCAGGGACGCTTGAATCCGTGATGAAGAATGCCGCTTGTTCTGGGACAATCCCTTCTTCGTGAAAACTCAACGGCCCAATACAATGCCTCTTCGGCTGTTTCAAAAGCTTGAGCCGTCATTATTCTTCTCCCTTTTCTTCTTCAAATAGATCGCATAAATCAGTCATATCTTCTCTCTCTTCATCTGTTAAATCACCTTCACTTCGTTCTGAAATAATGAGCATATCTCGATTGATGCTGATTTTTGGTAAAGAGCCATGCAAAATGGCCTCAAGGTCTTTGAGCATTCAAATTCTCCTGTTTGCTGATGTTGAATTGGGATTACTAAAAAAGCGGCCACATGGCCGCTTCAAGAAGTCGTAATTATCCCGTTGGAAAGTTAATACTACGAGATATCGTAGCATTTGTCAACTTTAAAACTAAAAAAGATAGATGATATAAAGATTAATCAAATTTCAGCTCAACCGAGTATAAAATATACTGAACTCAGTAAGAACTATAAGCTATCGTATAGACTTAATAATTTTCAAGTATACTATTGAATGTGCTTTTCTCTTCAGCCGAAATCTCCTTAAAAAAATGTAGTTGCTCTAGACCAAACTTTATTCTCCTAATCATTATTTCATCAGTATATTCCTTCAGATTTCTGCTCGCCTGATTACAAATCCAAACTTTTGCAATCATTACAGCAAATTCTTCATTGCTATTATCTTTATCCTTTAAGGCACTCTTCAAGAACCTGAACAACCATTTTTCATTACTAGGATCACACAAAGCTTCAGTCAACTGTACAAAATTTGTAGACAATTGATTCTCAAAAAATTCAGAGTATTCTTGATAATACTGACGATGATTTTGGACATTTTCATTATACAAGTTTTCCACATAAAATTCATACCTGACTATCAAATCTTTCAAGTAAGGATCAGGAAGAGATAATGTATCAATCTCCCCTCTAATACTTGACTGTGAAGCTAAATTTAGACCGATTTGTACGATACTTAATGCCCAAAAAATAATCAAAAAACTACTTGCGAATTTATTATTCATTACTTACTCAATATTTACATCGACAGGAATAGAGTTAGAAATTCTTGTCATGTATAGATTCATCCAATTATAAAAACCACCAACTTCGTCAGAACAATTGAGACCAATGCATCCAAGGGTAACTGCAGTATTCCCATCGGGATGGATTCTCAAGTCTGTTCTGGTAGTATTAAAATTAGGGGTTGAATCTAGGCTAAAGCCCACATTATTCAAGGTCATTGAATTAAGTGTTCTTCTTCTTAAATTATCTCCAATATAGGTGCCATTGGGTAAAGCTCTTACCCGATGGTTCGAAAATACCGGACCTTCAACCTTGAGCACAACATCATGAATTAGATATATGAAAGCCGTTGCGATAAAATGCAATTATATGAACTTAATAAATTAAGACTTCATTTAATAGGGGCAATCTTGACTTTGGTTGATAGAGTGCTGTAAAACACCAGTGCTATCATAAAAAAGCCAAGTTCCACAGGGATTACCCTGAAAGAAATACGTAACCGATTCTATTATACCGTTTTGAAACCATGTTCTACTCTCACCATTAAGCTTATTTTCAAAATAATTTTGCTCAATTTCGAGATTACCATTGGAATATTCTTCAAACGCTCTACCTGTACCGTTCTCAACAATTAAGTTACCCTTTAAATCCCAAAAATTAATATTCTTTAACATTCCATTATCATATTCTTGAATGCTTTTTAAATCGCCGGACTCATAATAAAATTTCCATTCTCCATCAAACTGCCCTCTGTAGAACATACCTTCAGACTCTACGTCCCCAGTAGGATAATAGCTAATGGCTTCACCATGTTTTTTTCCATCTCGCAGTGAATAAGTTAATTTAGTATTACCATTATCGTAGAATTCACTTTTAGTTTGACTTGTACAAGACGAGCAACAAATTAAAGTTAAAATCAGGGTGAAAGGTTTCCAGAGTGACATTGCATAAATATAATTACTAATCATTACTTGAAGGAATCCAGTTGCTATAAAAATTTATTCGTAGTAAGACGACATCACTTATAGCATTTATTTCAAAAGACCAATTTTTTGGAGCATCAATGCCATACCAAAAATCTTGCGTTATTGAACCTTTTGGAGGGAGCCAAAATGTATAATCACCTCCTGGCCAAACCTGTTTCTTAAGCCCAAGCCAATTTCTTTCATATTTATAGTACGAACGATTTGATAATGTAATGCTGGCAGGAAGTATATTTAAGTTTTTAATTTCTACTTGAACATGTGTACCAGCCTTAAAACTGTACGTTTGAGAAGAAGTAAAACCACCTGTTGAGAATGAATTGGTTTGAAGTAACTCTAAATCATTATAATTCGAAAATAGGTCGTCGGTAGCTTGATTTGACATTCCATAACCAGTATTGTTACCTGAAGCCAAATAGGGCTTATTCCACTCAGGCCTAGATGGCTTTTGGTATTCTGGCGTCCTAAAATTAAAACCCTTAGCTAGACCAAATGCACCACCAATTGCCGAACCTACTGCTGAACCAAATTGGGCGCCTGCAACTCCGCTTTCATGAGCATAATTCCAATCACCATCGGATCGAAGTAATCCGCCTCCTAAACCTGCTACGTAGCCAGAAGCACCCATGGTTGCTGCACCAGCAAGGGTGTATGATGCTATTGTACCACTCGTGCCAAATGAGCCGGCTATACCTGTCCCAGCGAGCGCAGGGGCAGCAGCGTGAAAAGCGACTCCACCTAGTGCTCCTGCAGCGGCTCCCAACGTTATTCCGGCCCAAGTATCACCGGACTCCCAATCCCACTTACCCGGATTCCAATCACCGTTCGTTGTTGAACCGCCAATATAGGCCCCAACTAAGGCGCCAACACCGATTGCAATCCAGATAAATTCACCGTTAGGATCTACAAACATGACTGGATTATTGCCAATTCCCATATAAGGATTTGCAAATTGCATGGCAGGATCGGGCACTACCCATCGAGCCAATTGAGGATCAAAGAAGCGCGAACCGAAATCATGCATTTCTAATCCACTCGCACCATAGCCTTCATACTCGCCTGACTGCAGCTCCTTTCCTGTATATTTATATGCCCAATCATTTGACACTGCATCAATTCCACCTATTTCTAATCCATAAGGGTAATAATGGCTGAGTTGTCTGGTTTTTCCTTTGATCAGTTGAATATGAAGATTATCAAAACTAACGCCTTTATTTGAACTTCCGTTGCTGACATAAGTGAAAGCATAACCGTCTGTGGGTGAGGTTAAATTATTCTGCATTATTGTGCGTAAATCATTTGGCTGATCCGCCTGAACAATAATACTGTGATTCGGCAATAAATTATATTCCGTATCAAAGTACAAGGTTACTAAGTAAGCATCGGGGTTAGTAGATAGAGCAGAGGTGTCGATTTGACTTGACATCAAATCGAATATTTGCTGTGATAATTCCGTGTTTCCATTTGCAACGTCAAGCATATATTCAGTATTCGCAATAGAACCGGGAACAGAAGATGCCAAAGCAGTTAAAATTTCATTAACTAGAATACCGGCATTGTCATAAGTACTGCCAGGTGCATCATCTTCAAAAAAGTAATTAACTGATATTGTTAAGGTGTCTGATCTGCTGACCGCTATAGTCTTAGCAGGACCTATAGCCAAGCTATCCTCCACAATCAAGTAAGCTACTTTATCATTAAAATCAACTGAGGGATCAAATGGATAATTTGGCGGCACATCAGAACGGCTCTCTCCGACATTATCAAAGACTCTTTCTTCCAACTGGGCGAATTCTGACTCCATGGTGGCGAGATGCTTGGTAGTATAATCAGCATCTTCTTCCGTTATCACTGCTCTGACATTACCGAGATAATCCTTTACGAAATAATCATAAACGAATTCTGTAGGATTTTCAGCCTCAGTAGGTGTAACCCTTGCTATTCCTTCAGGATGTATTATGTAAGCAAGTTCTTCATTTTCATACACAAAGTTCCCAATGTAATCAATTGAGACATCGAAAGGACATTCAACTTCTTTCGGAAAATTAGCACAATCTTCTGTATTTAAATATGTTCGCTTTTGAAGCTTATTACCTACTGCATCATAGAGATACTCGATTTTTACATAACTGTTATGCTTTATTTTACTTGGTTTTCCAAGATAATTGTATTTTGTATCATTCCCTTTGTTGAAATCACGTATATTTTGACCTCCTTCATTGTAAGTATATTCATCAGTTGAATTTTCCCCGTCAATAAAATTTTTATGAATCGGATGGTAATTCGGATATCCTTGAGGGCCTTCATCAACTTTTTGAAGTTGATGCCCGCCGTCATAATAAGATAATGACATGTCATCCATCCAAATGTTGTTTACCGGTCCGTTCGGACTGCTCAGGAACGGAACTCCTTTTCGTTTAAGACGCTTTATATTTCCTCCCAGATCATAATCATACATGGCGGTGTATTTCCCCGGAGTGAAAATAAATAGTCCGGGATGCGCAGGCTTCTCTTTTCCGTATGTTGCCTGAATGAGTTGTCCCAGCCCATCGTATTCATAGCTATAACAGTGTCTATCGGTTATCGCCCCATCTTCTTCGATAGCCTTTGCATTCCAAAGCATGGCTGAAATATTTCCATCATACCTACCTTCAAATTTTGGTGAAAATCTATCTTGATGAGTATAGGAAGGACTGAACTCATCACTTTTTCGATGATACATTAATTCCTGACCAAATACATCAGTATCCTCCTGATTATATGCATCAATTATGAGCGATGGGTTATTGATATGAGTCAATTGGCCTATCTCGTTATACCGATAATCCACACTTTGCATATAATTCAGAGTACCCGATTTATGAAGGTTTAGCTCTTTAAGTCTACCTAAATCATCATAACTACGATTGCTGACTGTCACTCTCGGATCATCATTGATTTTTACTTTAGTAGACAGTAGTCTACCATTTTGAGTATCATAATACATCTTGGTTTGGACGGTATTCGGATTAGAACTTGATTCGTATTTATGATACTGAATAGTTTCCTCTAATTGCTCTTTGTCATTATAATATGAGTCAATTCTGTCATATCCTCCCTTATGGTTTTCTGTAAAGACCTGAACAATCTTTTGATCATCATTATAATATGTTACGGTAAGCAACATGACTGATGCACTATTGTCTGGTGGGACGGTTCTCACTAAACTGCCGGTAGGTAACCATCTCGAAAAGTCTGACTCATTATTCTGTCCTGCAAAAGAAGTAAACTCTAAATTGGGATCTATGCTAAAGTTATAATCATCATAATAACTGACCTGATTGATTTCATCTTCTAAATAGGTTAAATACGATTCGTTCGAATAACCAAAAACACTATTAGTCCCACTAGTTCTATAAGCCTCTAAATTACCCGTATATTGATCCACATCATCTTGTAAAATATCGACATTATTCACATCATATACTTCAAGTAATTTTTGTCCCGAGAATGCGACTCTTCCCCACCTGTCATAGACGTAAAAATCCCAGATATTCTCAGCATTGATCGGTTTATAAGACAAAATAACTCTATCCTTATCATCATAGACATAACAAGTCGTGCCTTCAGGTCCTCTTTTCCTCTTAAGTCTTCCTAATTGATCATACAGATAAGAAGTGGTGAAAAGATTGTGCTGATTATAGACATTAGTTCCTCCAATATCACTTGATTGCTCATCCTCCGAAACAAAAAAGCTTCCGTTCAATGAAAATTGTTCCATCCTTTCCATTGCAACCGCAGGAATTTCGAATCTTAATCTACCAAAATCATCATAAATGTAATATGACAGAATAAGGGCTTCAGTTAAGCCGAGTGATGCATTAATATTCCCGGTGTGCTTTCGACTCCAATATTCATCCAAATAGACATCAACATAATTTCCAGATGCTACTTTCTGCCCCATAGAATTATAGAACTCTATCATTCTTTCACCTTGAGCATTCGTGGTAGTCACTTTTTTCAATTCTCCGGCTTGATAGAGATCGGAATTTTCAGAAAACGCGGTGAACGTAGAGTTGTCATATGTCCATTTGCGCACCCCATCTGCGAGAGCATTAACAGAATATTCAAAAGTATTTGTCTTACCCGATAAATAGTTTGTACAATGACTATCTCCTGCGGGTTGAAAGGTACATCCTATATCTCCCTGCTCTATCAATCTCGATGTAATGGAACTTTCACTTATGGACACTGCATATGGTGCATAATTATTCTCTCCAAGATCTTCCCGATTTTGATAGAATGATAACTGATCTGCAAATCGTGTTGGGATTAAATCATCCACATCATCATGTGGTCGAATGTATGGTAGAAACGTAATTTTCTTGTTATCTGCAAAATTGTGATCAAATATTGAAACTCTATCTACAACATTATCGACATGGTGATCAACTTTTTGAATAGTTCTACCAAAACCGTCTTGTATTGAAGACTGTCTCATAATCTTACCTAGAGTGAAATTTTCTGCTTCATCAAAGTCTGTCTTGGTAATACCCTTTTCTACAGCCGTTTCCACGGTTGTTTTAGTATAGTCGTGATATTGAGTTGAGGAACCTGGGATAAGGTCACCACTAAAGATGTATTCATACTTTTTAATTGGTTCATGTTTAGAATTTAATTCCCACTCTAACTGATTATCCCAATTGTATTCATAGTGCTGAACAAATCCTTTATCATCACACAAAAAAGTTCTTCTACCGTAATTGTCAAAACCTGTAGTTGAAATCTTAGAATTTATTGGCCTTAATCTAACTTCATCAATGAAGCCAACACCATTTGTGCCATTGTGAAAAAGTAAAGTTCGCTCACCATTATCAGTAACTCTTATCACACGCTCTACATATACCCAATAAGGACCAACATCGCGTGAATTTAAAGACTGTGTGATAATCCCGTCACCCAGCCAAAGAACTGCATCTCCTCTGTAGGCATATGATAAAATGTAATTGCCTAAAGGAATTTCAGGATCCATGGGGCCTGTCGGGTCAGGATTTTGATCTCTATTTTGGTGGTGTATTCCTTTGGATAAAGTAGCACTGTTTAAACAGAGCTGTCTGTTACCCGTATAAGGTCGGATACCTGTCCCACCTTGACAAAGTCCATAAGTATTTTCCATCCTCACCAACCAACCGCCGGCAAAGGGTATATCATATCCATCATCAACTAAATTTACTTGAGCATCATCCAAATCTTCGAAGCTAGTATAGAAGCACTGATAAGGTTCGGCATTCTTAATCTCTGCTAAATTTTGATGATAATCTGAATTTCTGATAGTGACAGTCTTGATTCCATTTTCTTCTGAAACATATGTCTCACCATCCGGGTGAACAAAGAGGATTTCTTTGGATTCAACATCCATCTCACGATTATCATATATAGCACCGGGAAAACTTAGATTGTCAGATGACAAGTCTCTTGTAATCTCTTTTGAATTGAAAATTTGATTAAGAGATTTCTTAAAATGAAAGACTTTTTGCTTGAGGTATTCTTTTGAAGCACCGGGAGATTCCTTCTTATATTGATTTACTACACAAACAATATTCGTAGCCTCATTCTCGCTAAGTTCATCTACAATGTTGCACTGCGCTTCTTCTAAAGTTGATTCATTCAGAAGGTCATTTGTACAATAATTAGATATATCATCATTGTAATAAAATTCGGTACCAAAAATTTCACCGTTTTTTTCTAAAACCTCCTCACGAACCAAACTTGCATTTTCCAAATCATCAACATACGTCATTGTCTTAACAGATTCAAAAGAGTTATTCCCCTCATACTCTTTACTGGTAACACTTGAAATTCTGGTAACTTCAGGTGAAATTGTATAAACGAAACACTTAACCTTGTCCAAATCGTACTGAGGATCCCAGAAATATTGATAGTTAAATGCAGCATTTCCAAAAATGATTTCACTTGGAAAATCAGTTAATGTTTCATACTCATAAGTTGTTTGAGAAACAAGTTGAGATGTCAGTTCATCCAAGCCATTTAAGGAATGTTTGTATTGATTTATTTCTTTAAGCAATATTCTCTTCGAGAACCCTTCATTTTCGGGTAGGTAGGGAGGAGTCACCGCTTCGATATTTGCTCTACCTACTTCAAATATTTTTTCTGTAGATCCGTTCAGAAGCTTTCCTTCATAAGTTATATCTGCAAGGCAATTTCCATCAGAATCAGACAAACACGAACTTTCCTCAATTCTCCTATAATAAACAGGGTTATCTGAAAAGAAAGAAACGCCAAAGCTCTTCCCTCGGTGAGCAAAACCCAATCTACTTGATCCGTCCGTGTATATTGAATTATATCTCAATATCAAATTTGGCTCGGACATTAGAATACCACTCGACTTTAGTGAACCCTCATTGTCGTGATCATAACTAAAATTTCTTTTGTAAAACTTACCATTCCCATCTGAGGTAAGAATATTTTTAATACGCAGGCCTCCGGCAGTTGCTGTATGATTCGAATAATTCCCTGAGCTCTTTCTATACTCCATTGTAAACTTAGGTGCAGTTAATGGATGAGCCGAATGAGTATGGCACGGTGTGCCGCCTGATGTTGAATTTGTATATACTGTAATAATTTCACCTGCTTTCATGTGAAACCAATAATATTGATTAGCATTTACTACACCGGATTTGGTAGGACTATTTCCCGGCATTCCGATTGAATAATAAACCTGATTAGAGCATTGTGTATCTTCATTCCATGCCTGTTGAAAAATGAACTTAACCCATTGATCTTTTTCTATAATGTCATTAGAACTGAATTCATTCCAATAGCCAATTTCTCCATTAGGGGATAGAGGTTCATCGAGGAAAGTGAATTCTGAATAGAAAGTTTTCTCATCCGGCGTATTTGCATATACTTCATAGTCTTCAACTCCCTCCTCGTGTGAAGCGATTGTTGAGTAATTATTTAACTCGTATGTAAAGGTTTCTGTCTTTCCTGATTTATAATTGACGGCTTGAAGTATTCCGGCTCGTGTTGAAGTTAAAGATGCTGATTTATCAGCAATACCGGAAAACCGATGGACATCAACGCTACTAAGCTCACCGCCAAAAACTGAAATTTTTCCGGGTGGTAGAAGCTTTTTATAAATTGGACTTGAATCATCAACATTATTCGGCTTAAAATACCCCCATTCATCCTGATCTATAGTATTTTGATTATTCGCTGTATAATCTTCGAAATAATCGAATGATATTCTATCTAAGACCTTATCATTATAACCAGTCGGATTTAAGTATTCGATTTTATCAAGGTAAAGTCTTGAACCAACTTCATCCTCAGTGTTTTTTTGACTATAGACTAACCGAATCTTTTTAAGCACTCTTCCGTAAGGACCGAATAATTCGATCATATTTAGTTCTTTATGACCCGGCAGATCCGTACGTAAATTTGTGTATGTAAAGACAACTCTGTAATCGCCGAATTCTATCTCTTCAAGATATTTTTTTCTAATTTTTTCAGTTTTACTGTTGCTTTCTTCTGTATTTAGAGCAGTCTCTGAAATCATTTGGGGATTTCTAACTTTATAAGCAGAGTGATAAGTATTTGTTATCTCTTGCTCCGTGCTGTATACAAAAGTATAAGCTTCTATGCCACTGTTAGTTTGGATAGAAGATAACAGCCATGAACTAGTGTATGGAATATTTGTCCAATAGTTAAGTTCATCGATTATTGAAGTTTGAGTTCTATCAAAAGAATACTTTATACCCGACTTATCGGATATCTGGAATCCGTTAATTTTTTGATTACCATCAGAACTTGCAGAAATATGATTAGTTGATTTGGTTAAATCAATATAGTCTACATTATTCACTATTTCTTGATTGGCGGTAACGCCGCCTCCTGAGTTTGGCCTACGAATTGCAAATTCACCATTTGCAAGTCCGCCAACTGAAAAGTTATATGTGTCCGGTGAGTGATCTCTTCTTCCGCTTGCCACTTGCTTCCAAGGAGATGCTTGTGCGACATTAGCATATGTGGGAGCCGATGTAAAAATCTCCCAATTAGAAGCGAAATATCCCATAGTTCCATATCCGCCTTGCCAATCCCACAGATCATCCGGGGCACCATTCATTTTTCTAGTGACCTCTCCTCCTGCTATCAGATGCCAATTCTGACCTACTGCTGAAGCTCTAGAAGCTGTTTTTATTCCATCTGCACTGTAAGATAAAGAAATAGGTAGTTTTATTCCTTCAGATTCCAAGGTTAAGAGTGGAATATTGTAAATTAACTTTCCTGTACCATCCTGAATAGAAGTTGTTCCCATTTCAGAATCTTCTCTAGACTTAAATTCTTTCGGAGAAGCTACTTGAGAAGAAAGGTGGTGGCTTAAAATAAGAAGGATTAATGAGGTTAGAAATCTGGACTTTTTCATTTTCTGCCAATTGTAAATCCGAGCTTAAAGTCGAATGTTGGTTTGATATTATTTTGTGAATTAAGGTCGTATCTGAATTCTACCGAGGTGCTATTTGCGCCAGCTACAGGTAGAAGTAATCTGAGAATAATGGGCACTCCTAAAGTGAAACTATCATCTTTAAGGTCGTGGTAAATTCGGTCTGTCGTGGCTTCAATAATATTGGCTATACCTTCCACACCTGCTCCAAGGAAAATAAACTTCCAAATACGATAGTCTATATTCGCTCCAAGGGTATAATTTGCGAAAAGTGTATTGTCGAAGCGCTGATCTTCGCTCCATCCCATTTTTGAAGCATTGAGAACCGAAGAGCCCTCGATAGCCAATCCTGAATTATTGGAAATCTTGTATCCGCAGGATAGGGTAATTCCTAAACCGTCGGGATAGTATCCGGTGCTATTCTCCCAATCAAAATCTATCCCCCCATATAGTCGATCCCAAAAACGTTGTGTTTTGACTTTGTCCACTTGAACCATGTCATTGTCCAACTCTATTTTAAGGGTATCAGGTAGTTCGACAGGCTTGGTTTTCTCTTTGGTTTTCTTGAAAATCTCTTCAACCGAGGTAAGCTTTTCAACTTCTTGTTCAGAAAAGGTTCCGTCATTTACGAGCCCTCTTTTCAGATTTTCGATAAAGGCGGTTTTGTCAAAGCCAGGGTCTAAGAAACCTTTTTCACCATGCGTACCTGAATAGTCAGGCATCATAGCTCCCATGCCTTCTTTAAATTCAGGAGTGGTTTCCATGAATTTCATCATGGAGTGGTTTTTATGGGCAAAGCGAGACATCAGGTTCTTGTCTTCTGCCTTGTATGCTTTCCACAATGCTGCGCGCTTCTTCAGCTTGCGCAACAATTTCTTTTGCTGCTTGGTACCCTCTTTAAAAGACTCCTTATAAATCCGCACCCTCTTCTGCATGTAATCGCTGTAGAGGTTAGAACCGTGCTTCTCTGTTTTCTTATCATGATCCGAAACAGATTCAAAAAGACTTTCAGAATCCAAGTCGGGTATCAATTCATGACTAACTGAAGCCACGAGATCAATGGATTCTTCTGTTTGGTTGAATGACTTTTGTTGGTTGAGTGTTCTGCGGTGCTTATCCGCTTCAATTTTGCCAAAACTAGCCATAGAAGAGCGCATGAGCATATTTGCTTTATACTCATTGCTATCGCAAAGGCTCAGAAGCAATTCATCTTCTACTGCTACAAACTTTAGGAAACTCTTACGATAAGCTTTCTCACCCCGCCGATCAAGCATAGCCAAATAGCCTTTGTAGTCCTTAGAGAAATTCTTGTAATCTTTTAATGATGGAACCTCGATCAAGCTTTGGTGCCCGTTCTTAAACTCATTGATTGAGGGTATTTGAAAAGGTAGTTGCGCTACAGAAGTTATAGCGAATAGAAAAAGGCTGGTTGATATGGCAAGTCTCACTCGAAACATCAAGCCAAAGATTGTTAAATGGATTCTAAAAATTGTTCACACTCTTGTGTTAATTAACAATTTCATAACATTGGATAATTCAGCAGAACCTATCTACCTTCAGTTTATCAATACATTACGACGAAATTCCAGCGCAAGCGCTTTTTAATCGAATAGCGTTTATTGAGAAAAATGAAGTTAGCAAGTTAGGTTGACTCAAACCCCACCCTCAACTTCCCCCTCACCCGACCACACAATCCGCCACCAACCCATATCGCCGTCCCCTCAAATCGGATAAACCCACAATTTGGAAGTTGATTAGCTAATTCCTCTGTCTCATCTTTAAAAATATGCAAACACCGATGCCGCCGACATTTTTGACTCACAAAACGAGAAAGCTGAAAAATTTCTTCAGGTGCTTCAACCTCAATCCACACCACGATTTGTTTGGCCACCTTCCTCAACCCTGCGAACAGACTCAATAATTCCACCATTTGATCGGAGTACTGATCGGCTAGTGCTTCTCTCAAGATCGCAAATGATAGATGAAAAGGTGAAGGATCAATCAAAATATGATTTCCGGTCAAAAGCTCTGATACTTTAAAGAAATCCAATCTCAAGACTGCCCTACCGTCCTCCGCATAAATGATTCGGCGATTTACCCTAAACGGACCGTCCTGATCGTCCCAAATGAAAATGCGTTTCTTCTGAGAATAACCCATTTTAGCCTAAGTCCCTATTATCTCCCAGCGCATCAAAGTGCTCATAAACCACCTCCTTAGCGATTCCCGTGGAAAAACAAAACTCTTCCACCGTTACAAAATGATTTGGTTTCTTATCAAACTCTTTTCTAACACGTCGGAGAATCCGTCTTGCAGAACTATCACTTATCCCACAAATAAGTGCGACGTCCGAAGTAAATATGACCGCTCGATAGTACAATGTTTCATGGTTTGGTCTGATTTAAAACGGACTTTCGAGTTAACTTATTGTTAATCGAATATTTTGAGGACGACACTATCAATTAAATCGAACTCTTAATTCTTCAACCCTTCGCAGAAAGCCTGCAGCCTGAACCTTCATCTCTCAATCACAAGCAATCAGTACCCTCAAACTAAAAACTGCCAACGGCTAAAAGCCAAAAGCTAACAGCCCTCAACCCTGGTTGCTCCAGCAAGAAAATCAGCCGATAGCCGAAAGCCTGAAGCTGGAAGCCCACCGAAGCCTGAACCTTAATCTCTCAATCACAAGCAATAAGTATCCTCAAACCGAAAAACAGCTAACAGCTAAAAGCTAAAAGCCCTCAACCCCCGGATGGACCAATAAGAAAATCAGCCGATAGCCGGAAGCTGGAAGCCTTCTCTTTCATCTCATCACCATCTCCCAATCGCATGCACAAAGTATCCTCCAAGAAAAACGGCTAAAAGCCAACAGCTAAGAGCTAACAGCCCTTCTACCCTGATTGATTCTGTACGAAAGAACATTTCCAACCCGCCAATTCCAAATCGAATGTAAAAAATGCCCAAACACCAAAAAACAGCTAACGGCTAACAGCTAAAGGCTAGAAGCTCATCCGCCGTAGCTTCAGCGAAGGCGGGTACCATCTCCCCTCCTCAAGCCTACCAACTCCCCTCCAACTCCACCCCAACTAAGGGGCAACTAGCCTTCATGTCCAAATAGCAGTCACTTCGAGCCAACTCGGCTATTCTGACCGATTTCAGCCGATTCATTGGAAAACGGTCAGACTGCCTCAATGCGTTCGAAATCTCGGAATAAAGCCGATGTGTGCACATGCGGTCAATCCGTCCGGAGGTCGAAATATGGTGCAATAAGACCTCGTTTTGAATCCGGGTTCGCAAAGTGCAACCCGCTTTTTCAAATCAATCGAAAAAGCAATTGTTAACCCATAAAATTTAGAAACAATGGGATTACAA
>CAZYWJ010000042.1:28853-30626 GCA_964651785.1 uncultured Cryomorphaceae bacterium | reverse complement strand
GCCGAAGTTGTTGAAGGAAAGTTTGAAGATACCTTAGATTTGACCTTGGCTCGAATGCCGCGAGTTGATTTTGCATACATTGACGGTAACCATCGAAAAGCGCCGACCTTGACTTACTTTCAAAAACTCTTGAATAAGACGACCGACAATTCTGTTTTGGCTTTGGGCGACATTCACTGGTCAACGGAGATGGAAGAGGCCTGGCAAAAAATAAAGGAACATGATCGCGTAACCCTTACCATCGACTTATTCGATTTGGGATTGGTATTTTTCCGAAAAGGTCGCGCAGAAAAAGAACATTTTACAATCAGACTATGAGCTCACCCATTATAAAAGTAGAAGACCTGGCGAAAATTTATCAGGTAGGTTCGCAAGAAGTACATGCCTTGAAGACGGTGGATTTGGAAATCGACAAGAGCGAATTTGTAGCATTGATGGGACCCTCGGGAAGCGGCAAGTCCACTTTGATGAATATTCTCGGATGTTTGGATACGCCGAGTCGCGGCAAGTATTTGCTAAACCAGAACGATGTGAGCCACATGGATGATGACGAATTGGCAGATATTCGAAATCGCGAAATCGGGTTCGTCTTCCAAACCTTCAACCTTCTACCCCGCTATTCGGCTTTAGAAAATGTAGCTCTGCCATTGATTTATAAGGGTGTCGGAAAAGAGAAGCGAACGGAGCGCGCTGAAGAAGTTCTTCGTCAAGTCGGTTTGCAAGACAGGATGGATCACAAACCGAATGAACTTTCGGGTGGTCAGCGTCAGCGGGTAGCTGTGGCGAGAGCTTTGGTAAATAACCCTTCGATCATTTTGGCCGATGAGCCAACGGGAAACCTCGATACCAAAACCTCTTATGAAATAATGGCTTTGATTGACGAGATTCATCAAGCGGGCAATACAATCATCCTGGTCACTCACGAGGAAGACATTGCAGAGCACGCCAAGAGAATCGTAAGACTGAGAGATGGCGTAATCGAAAGCGATACGAAAGCGGCCGTAGTCTGAAATGACTTTTTGAAAAAGCCTTTGAGAACAACCGGGCGATTTTACCGTTAAGCCCTAAACCAATATTTCCATGAAAATTTACACCAAGACCGGTGATCAGGGAAAAACTTCTCTGCTCGGCGGTTCGAGAGTTGCCAAATATCATTTAAGAATCGAAGCATATGGCACCGTCGATGAATTGAATGCTGCGGTGGGCATGCTTCGATCACTTGAAATACCCGAAGCAACCATAGAGACTTTGATCGAGATTCAAAACAAACTCTTCACGATAGGTGCCCAACTGGCCTCAGAGCCGGGCGAACGCAAAATCAAAATTCCGAAACTTCAACAAGAGGACACCGTTTACCTCGAAAAGAAGATTGACGAAATGGATGATCACCTTCCCGAGATGAGAAACTTTGTGCTGCCGGGCGGACATCCTGCAGTAGCTCAGGCTCACGTAGCGCGATGCATTTGCCGTAGAGCGGAAAGAATAGTGCTTCACCTGAAAGATGAAAGTGATGTGCCTGCCGAAATTCCTATCTATTTAAATAGGTTATCTGATTTTTTCTTCGTATTAAGTAGAAAGCTAACGCAAGATCTGGGAGCTACGGAGATTCCATGGAAAACACGTTAAGCATTAAATACTGAATTTCAGATTTTTATAAAGATCAAAAAAGACTTGATTGTGAAAGTAAAAAAAGTACTTTTGCAAAAATTGAAAACACCGTCAAAACGACTTCATTATGTACTGGACATTAGAATTAGCCTCTTACCTCGAAGA